>DASYKG010000090.1:0-13568 GCA_035995645.1 Solirubrobacteraceae bacterium | reverse complement strand
AAGACGTCCTCGACCTCGATCTCACGAGCGATCGTGACGCCGTCGTTGGTGATCGTCGGCGCGCCGAACTTCTTGTCGAGCACGACGTAGCGACCCTTCGGGCCGAGCGTGACCTTGACCGCGTTGGCGACCGCGTCGACGCCCGCCTCCAGCGCCGAACGCGCCTCTGAGCTGTACTTGATCTCCTTTTGAGCCATGTGTTCTCAGTTCTCCTTATGACTCGACGAGAGCGAGGACGTCGGACTCGCGCAACACGAGCAGGTCCTCCCCGTCGATCTTGATCTCGGTCCCGCCGTACTTGCTGTAGAGGACCTCGTCGCCCTTCTTCACGTCCAGCGGGATGCGCTTGCCGTCGTCGTCGAGCCGGCCGTCGCCGGCGGCCACGACCTCGCCCTTCTGCGGCTTCTCCTTGGCAGTCTCGGGGAGGACCAGACCACTCGCGGTGGTCATCTCCTCCTCGATCGCCCGCACGATCAAACGATCGCCCAGGGGCTTGAGCTTCATCTGTAAACCTCCATCTAGAGAGTGCTTCCGGCGTCTCGCGTGTCCCAGCCCTCTGCCGGGGGCGAGAAAACGCCTCTGGCACTCTCCGCGGAGAGTGCCAACGGTTCCCTGAATATATAGACGATTCAGGGCCCGATCAAGGAAAATTTGGCAGTTGACAGCGAAACTGCCACTCGTCCAGCCTAGTTTTGCGCGCCGCCGTAGCCTTTCATCGCCTCGGTCATCCCCGACGGCGTGTCGCGGATCTGCGAGAAGCGCACGACCGTCACGACGTCCTCCGGCGAGACGCTGCGGCCGTAGATCTGTTCGAGGAAGCTGATCAGCTCCTCGTGGCGGCGAAACTCCGGATTGTCGTGCTTGATGTCGCGCGGCGACAGGTCGGCGAGTTTCATCACCTCGACCTGGTCGATAACCGCTTCGAAGATTCGCTCGCGCGGCGAATACTGGTAGCCGATCGTCACCAGCACGGCCTGGTTCTTGCGGTACTTGCCCGACTTGTCGCCGAGGCGGATCGTCGCCGTCTTGCGTCCCCGCTTGAGCTCGTCGGCGAAGATCGTCGAATAGAAGTTGAGCACCTGCACGGACGGCAGGCTAGCGCTCTTTGCGCTCCTTCTCCAAGAACTCCGTCGCGCGCGCCACCATTTCGCGCTCGGCCGCGTGGCTGAGCTCGTTCTGCGCGTCCTCCAGGGCGATCCAGCGCGCCTCCTCCACCTCGTCGTCGTGGTCGGCCGTGTCGCCCTGCACATAGCGAAACAGGAAGAACACCACCGACTTGGGGATCGTCTGGCCTTCGCGGCGATACCAGTAGCGCGCCTCGCCGAGCTCGTGCACCGGCTCGCCGACGACGCCCGTCTCCTCGCGTACCTCGCGCGTGGCCGCCTGCAGCGCGTTCTCGCCCGGGTCGATGTGTCCCTTGGGCAGCGCTAGCACGCGCGAGCCGTCCGAGGCGCGGCGCGTGGGCACGATCACGACGATCTTCCCGTCGCGCACGACGACGCCCCCTGCTGAGCGCTCGCGCGCCGGGCGCTTGCCGCCGCGCCGGCGCCCTCGCGACTTACTAGAAGACATATTGCTTGAGCGCCTCCGGGTCGTGCACAACCAGCCGCCCCCTTCCCTGCGAGATGACGCCGGCGCGCTCGAGCACCGCGAGAAAGCGGCTGGCGGACTCGCGCGAGGAGCCCGCCAGCTGCGCGAGGTCGGCCTGCGTGGCCGTCACGAGCACACCGTCGCGCTTGTCCTCGCCCGCGGCCTCGCCTGCCGACTCCTGCTGGACGAGCTGGATGAGCACGACCGCCACGCGGCTCTGCACAGTCTGAAAGGACTGGCGCGAGAGTCGCTCGTTGGTCTCGCGCAGGCGCCTCCCCAAGGCGATCACCAGGCGCGCGGAGATCTCCGCGTGTTCTGACATCAGCCGGCGCATGTCCGGGCCAAGCACTGCGACAGCGTGCGTGCGCTCGATCGCTTCCACCGTCGCCGAGCGTCGCTCGTCCTCGAACAGCGCCAGCTCGCCGAAGAAGTCGCCCGGGCCGAACGTCGCCAGCGTCAGCATGCGCCCGTCGGTGTGCGTGCGCAGCGCCCGCGCGCGGCCGTCGCGCACGACGTAGCACGTGTCGCTGGCGTCGCCCTCGCGAAACACCACCTCGCCGGCGTCGAACTCGCGCGGCACGGCGAACTGCGCGATCCGCTGCAGGTCCTCGGGGACGAGCGTGGAGAACACCGGCACACCCCCGAGGAGCTCGATCACCTCCTCTGAACTCATCCCGGCCATCAGGCAGGCATATCACACGAATCCACCCGCCGGACAACGTTCATCCCGGCGGGCGAGACAGCGCTCGCGCCGAGCCATAAACACGCCGCAACTGCAGGGCCTGCGGCGGTATCTTCAGACAGATGCCCCCAGCCGCCACAACAACGTCACGCCCCGCCCGCGCGCTGATCGGCGCGGTGGCGCTTGCACTGGCCTGCCTTGCGTGCGCGTTCGTCGCGCTGATGCCGACCGCCGCCCTCGGCAAGGCCGCGGGCGCCCGCGCGAAGTCCGAGATCGACGCGCCCGCGCTGTTTCGCTCGCGCCTGCTGTGGGCGACTATCGACGTTTGCAATCCCCCCGACCAGCCACAGACGCTCGGCATCCGCGGGTCGATGCCCGGCGACCATCACGCGCACGACACGATGTACATGCGCTTTCGCCTGCAGTACCTCAACACGACGACCAAAGCGTGGACGGACCTCGCCAAGGGCGCATCCTCCGGCTACGCCAGCGTCGGCACCGGCGCCGACTCGCGCCAAGCGGGGCGCAGCTTCCAGCTGAACCCCGTCCCCGGCCAACCGGCCTTCACGCTGCGCGGCGTCGTCGGCTTTCAGTGGCGGCGCGGCAAGACGGTGCTCGCGCAGACCTCGCTGCCGACGACGGCTGGACGCGACAGCCTCGCCGGCGCGGACCCCGTCGGGTTCTCCGCCGCCAGCTGCCTGATCGGCTGACCGCGGGCGCCCGGGAAGCCGGTTGGGCGCCGGGTGCGGGCGCCCGCGGCCACCAGCCGGGGCAGACGGGCTCAGAACAGCCGCGGGTCGTTGGTGATGATCCCGTCGACGCCCATCGCCGTCAACTTGGCGATGCGCGCGGCGTCGTCGACCGTCCACACATACAGCTCGCCGTCGCCTTCGCGCACGGCGCGTACGAGCGAGCCCGTGACGACGCGCCAGTGCGCCATGATCGCGTCGCAGCGGCGCTCGCGCAGGGCGCTGCGCGCGCGGCCGGGCAGCATCGCGCGGTAGCCCGTGAGGATCGCCAGCGCGGGAATCGCCGTGAGCATGTCCGTCGTGTAGTCGCGGCGCACGCGCGGCACCGACCAGCCCAAGCGCAGGTCGGGCTCGGCGGCGCGGATGCGCGCGAGCGCGTCGGTGTACATGCCGCTGACGAGCGTGCGCCGCACGAGACCCCGCTCGCGCAGCGCCTGCACGACGCGCAGCTCATAGCCGGGGATCTTCACGTCCACGTCGAGCTCCAGGCCGGCGAACTCCGCGCCGGCGAGATGGTCGAGCGCCTGATCGAACGTCAGCGGCGTGCGCTGCTGCATGTCCTCGTAGTCGTGGGCTACGAGCAGTCGCCCGCTGCCGTCGGCGCGCTCTGAGAGCACGTCGAGCTCGATCATGTCCACGCCGTGGTGAAGCGCCGCGTCGAAGCTCGCCAGCGTGTTTCCCGGCTCGATGTGCGCCGCCCCCTTATGGCCCACGCGGCGCGGGCCGCCGCGGCGAGGGGACTTCGGCGGGGGCTCAGCCATCGCGCCCCACGATCGCAGATGGCGACCGTTCAGTAGTCGTCGGGCAGCGGCTTGCGCGCCGCCTCGATCGTCTCCATCGCCGGCTTGGGGCCGATGTACGGCGCGAGCACGATGAACGTCAGCTGGTCGACCATGCGCGGCAGCTGGCGCACGCGATCGTGCGCGGTGTAGCTGGAGATGATTCCCCAGATCGCGCCGGTCACGGCTTCGCGCGCGACGAGCGGACCGCGCCTGGCCTCCGGGCCGAGGTCGTCGAGCAGCTTCGTGAAATCTTCGATCGAGCGGGTCATGCGCCCGATCATGCCCGGACCGACGTCAAAGATGTCGATGAACGCCAGCCGGCTCAGCGCCTCGTGCGCGGCGAAGTACTCGACGAGCGTGCGCATCGCGATGTGCACGGCCTCCGGCCACGAGGAGGCCTTGTCGATCGCGGCCTTGACGGCCTGCATCGCTTCGGCGACGAATTCGTCGAGCACCGCAAGGAAGCACGCCTCCTTGTTGGCGAACTGCTTGTGGAAGGCCTCCGTGGAGATCCCCGCGAACTGCGCGATCTGCGGGTCGCTGAGTCCCGCGTAGCGCTCGTCGAGCGTCAGGTGCACGAGCGCCCCGAGCGCGCGCGAGCGCTTGTCTTCGCCGGCCAGGAACGCTGCCGGCAGCGGCTCGACGCGCTCGGGGATCACCAGGCCGGAGACGTTCAGGCGCTTGGCCACCGGCGAGCGGTAGGACTCGATCCAGTCGAGCACCTCGTCGGTCAGCGTGTACAAATCCTTCTCGCGGCCCTCGTACATGCGCGTGAAGGCCAGGTGGCGGATGCCCGCGACGAGCGCCTTGACGGTCAGCGGCGAGAGCTCTTCGCCATGCGGGTCCGACTGGAAGGCCATCGCGACGACCCGCTCGAACGTCGTTGCCGCGAGCGCCATGCGCTCGCGCGCCTTCGGCCCGACGCCGAGCGAGTCGACGAGCACCAGCCGCGGGCCATTGGGATGGCCGGCGACGTCGTCGAGCAGCGCCTTGCAGGAGGCGTGCAGGCGGTTGGCCCAGCCGCGCTCCTGACCCCACGCGTCGAGCACCTGCTTGCGCGCCCGCGCCACGATGATGTCGTACGTCGCCAGGAAGCACGCTTCCTTGTTAGCGAACTGCTCATAGAAGGCCCGTCGCGAGACGCCCGCGAGGCCAATCACGTGCGCGACCGTCGTGCGTGCGTAGCCGCGGTCGGCGACCGCCTCGATCATCCCTCCATACATACGCGCCCGCTGGTTGCGAGCTACGTCGTCACGCGACATACCGTTGGGCCCGTGAGGCAGCCTCCGGTAGATGGGTGTAGGCCCCCTATGAGTTCCACTCATCCCCACGATTCGAGACAATAGACCAATCCGATTGGAAACGCAACTCTACTTTGATCTGCTCGCTGATTCTTTATACCGGAATGCGTCCAGCTCTTCTAGGAATGTCTCTTGCCGCCAACCAGGGCCTTCTTCAGGGACCGACAGGGCGAACAGAATCCGATCTGATGGCCACGCGGTATGAGTCGAGGGAGGTGCCGCGCGACCGGCGAGCGGAGCTCGCTCAGGCGCTCAGCGTCAACCGCCGCGGGCCGGGACGGAAGCCCAGCTCGATCAGCGCCTCGGCGAGGCCCGAAGCGATCGCCGGCTCGCCGTCGATGCGCTCGAGCGAGAGCTTCGGCACGCGCCCGGCGCGCACCGCGTCGGCGAGCGCGCGTAGAGCGTCGGAGACAATCTCGCGATTCTCCTCCCTGCCCTCGACAAGAGTCAGCAACCCGCGCCCGCCGCGCTCGACGTACAGCGTCGGCTCGTCGTCGATCGACACGACGTAGGCGCCGGCGACGCGCGAGGGCCGGCGCTCCTGCCCCTCGCGCTTGGGCCAGGAAAGCGCCGCGCCATAAGGCTGTGCGGGGTCCGCGGCGGCGATCACCAGCGCTCTCGGCTGGCCGCCGCTCGCGCCGTCCGCGCCGCGGCTCCCTGTGGTGGCCAACGGGCCGCTGTGCGACGCAGCGGGACCGCCTCGCGCCGAGCGCAGCCGCTCGACGGCGCCGGGCAACGCGAACTGCGCACCACCCATGCCCTCGATGAAGTAGCCGCGGCGGCACACGCCGAGCGTCTCCAGGTTGCACAGCGTGTCGTAGAGCATCGCGAAGCCGCCCCTGATCCCCTCCGCGAGCACCTGCTCGCGGGTGACGATGCCGTAGCGCTCGAGCAGCAGCTCGGCGAGCACGCGGCGACGTTCGGGGCCGGACGCGGTCGGCGTAGCGGAGGAGCCGTCGGCGGCGAGCGGCCCGGCGCGAAAGATCGGCTCGGTCAGCGACCAGCGGCCCTGCACCTGTGACTGCGCGCCGGTACGGCGTGAGCCGAAGCGCCGGACGGATGTTCGACGCTCGGGGCGAGTGCTGGCACGGGCCAGCGCCAGGCGCGGGGCGCGCAGCGGCGCCCACGCGTCGTTCGTCGCCTCGCCGGCCCACGCGAGGTCCCACAGAGCCTCGCGCAGCGCCTCGGCGGGCAGGTCGAGCTCGGCGATCAGGTCGCTGAAGAAGCACGGGCTGTGCGCCAGGCGCGCGCGCAGGAGCTCGTGATCGGGCGTGTCGGTCGACTTCGCGGCGGCTCCGGTGGCGCGGCGCTCGTTGCTCGGCGGCGGGCCGATCAGCGGCGCATCGTCGCGGAAGTACAGCGCCACGCGTCCGGAGCGTCCGCTTGGGCCGGCGCCGACCCACACGAGCTCACCGCTCGCGCACAGCATGTCCAGCCACGACGGCGAGTACGCGCCCGTGCGCCGCGGCAGCACGTCGCGCTCCCAGATCTCCGCCGGCAGCGCGAGGCCCTGCAGCGACACGAGCACTTCGCGCAGGCGGTCGATGCCGGCTCCGGCGGAGGGGTGGCGGTCGACGCCCTGCCACGAGGGAAGGAAGGCAGCGAGGGCGCGCTGGTCGGCGGGCTCGATTTCCTTGCGCAGCGCAGCCAGCGATGCGCGGCGCAGGCGGCGCAGCACCTCCACGTCGCACCACTCGCGCCCGCTGCCGCCCGGGCGCAGCTCGCCGCGCACGATCTCGCCGTCGCGCTCTAGCTCGCGCAGCACGGCGCTCGCGTCGACGCCGTAGCGCTCGCGCAGCTCGTCGGTCGTGAACGGGCCGTGCGTGCGCGCGTAACGCGCGACGAGCACGCGCAGCGCGTCGGGTACGTCGGCGAGGAAGGCTTCCGGCAGGCCACCGGGCGGGGCGGCCGACAGGGCGTCGCGATACAGCCCGGCCTCGTCGGCGGCCACGTAGCGCTGCTCGCCGCCAACGCGCAGGCGGATCGCGCGGCGTTCGCGCTGCAGCTCTGCCAGCAGCGGCGCCGGGTCGACGCCCTCGAACACGCGCTCTGCGATCTCCTGCGCGTTGAGGTCGCCGACGTGGCGCAGCACGTCGTGCAGGCCGTCGCGCCCGGTCGCGCGCGTGATCTGCGAGCGGTGCTGCAAGTCGTCCTCCACGCGCGCAAGCGCGTCGGGGTCGAGCAGCTCGCGCAGCTCCTCCTGGCCGAGCAGCTCGCGCAACAGGTCGCGGTCGAGCGAAAGCGCGGCGGCGCGGCGCTCGGCGTTGGGCGTGTCGCCCTCGTACATGTACGTGGCGACGTAGTCGAACAGCAGCGAGGAGGCAAACGGCGAGGCGGTCGGGGTCTCCACCTCGACGAGCGAGATCTCGCGCGAGTGCAGCGCGCGCAGCAGCTCCTGCAGCCCCGAGACGTCGAGCACGTCGCGCAGGCACTCGCGGTAGGTCTCCAGCACGATCGGGAAGTCGTCGTAGCGCTTGGCCACCTCGAGCAGGTTCTGCGCCTTCAGGCGCTGCTGCCACAGCGGCGTGCGTTTGCCGGGGTACGCGCGCGGGATAAGAAGGGCGCGCGAGGCGTTCTCGCGAAAACGCGCGCCGAACAGCGCCGAGCCGCCGAGCTCGGCGGTGATCGCCGCCTCCACGTCCTCAGGCTCGAGCATGATCAGCTCGGCCGCGGAAGGGAGCGCCTCGGCGTCGTCGGCGTCGAGGTCGGGCAGGTGCAGCACGATGCCGTCGTCGGAAGCGATCGCGTCGGCTTCCAGGCCCATGCGCTCGCGGATACGCGCGGAGATCGCCAGGCCCCACGCCGAGTGCACGCGCCCGCCGAACGGCGACAGCACGCACAGGCGCCAGTCGCCGATCTCGTCACGGAAGCGCTCGAGCACGATCGTGCGCTCGCTCGGCAGCACGCGCGTTGCGTCCTGCTGCTCGCGCAGGTATGCCAGCAGGTTGCGCGCGGCGCGCTCGTCGAGGTCGTAGTCGCGCTGCAGCGTGTCGGCGTCCTGCTCGACGGCCCAGCGCGAGAACGCGCCGATCGCCTCGCCGAGCTGCTTCGGGCGACCGACGGAGTCGCCCTTCCAGAAGGGCACTGCGCCGGGTGCGCCGGGGGCGGGCGTGACGATCACGCGGTCACGGCCGATTTCCTCGATGCGCCACGTCGACGCGCCGAGCAGGAAGGCCTGGCCTGGGCGCGCCTCGTAGACCATCTCCTCATCGAGCTCGCCGACGCGGCGGCCGTCGGGCAGCGTGACGGCGAAAAGGCCGCGGTCGGGGATCGTCCCGGCGTTGGCCACCGCCAGTTGACGCGAGCCCTTGCGCGAGCGGATCGTGCCGGCCACGCGATCCCACACGATGCGCGCGCGCAGCTCGCCGAAGTCCTTCGACGGATAGCGCCCGTCGAGCATGTCGAGCACGTTCTCCAGCAGCTCCATCGACAGCTCCGAGTAGGAGTGGCAGCGCGTGATCAGCGCGTGCAGGTCGGCGACGGAGATGCCCCCCGCCTGAGACTCGTCGTCGCCGTCCTCCACGGCGTTCGCTCTTTTTGATGGGCCGGCTTTCGCCGGCTCGGATGCCACGGCGATCGCGACGATCTGCTGGGCGAGCACGTCCAAGGCGTTGCGCGGGACGACGGTCGGCTCGATCAGCCCTTCGTGCATGCGCCTCGCGACAACGGCGCACTCCAGCAGGTCGCCGCGGAACTTCGGGAAGATGCGCCCGCGGCTGACCTCGTCGACGCCATGCCCGGCGCGGCCGATGCGCTGCAGGCCACGAGCGACCGACTTCGGCGACTCGATCTGCAGCACCAGGTCGACGGCGCCCATGTCGATGCCGAGCTCCAGCGAGCTCGTCGCCACCAGGCACGGCAGATGTCCGGCCTTCAGCAGCTCCTCCACCTTCGTGCGCTCCTCGCGCGCGAGCGAGCCGTGGTGCGCCCGCGCGATCTCCAGCGGCGCGACCGGTCCGTCGGCGGGGCGCTCCTGCTCGCCACCGCGCACGCCCGCCCCGCCGCAGGCGGCATCATCAATATTTTCCGCCTGCTCCTTGCCGGCGAGCTCGTTCAAGCGAAGCGCCACGCGCTCGGCTGAGCGGCGGTTGTTGACGAACACGATCGTCGAGTTGTGCGCTTTGACGAGCCGCAGCAGCTCCGGGTAGATCGCCGGCCAGATCGAGCTTCGCGTGGACTCGCCGACCAACGGCTCCGCCGTCGGTGCCCTGACCGGGTCCAGTGGGTCGCGCGAGGGGTCGACGGCCCCGGCGGGTTCGGACATCGACTCGACGGGCACCTCGATGCGCAGGTCAAGCTGCTTGCGGTGGCCGGCGTCGACGATCGTCACCTCGCGTCGCGGCCCGACGAGGTAGCGGCCGATCTCCTCCAGCGGATTCTGCGTCGCGCTCAGGCCGATGCGCTGCAGCGGACGACCGGCCTGCGCCTCCAGGCGCTCGAGCGTCAGCGCCAGGTGCGAGCCGCGCTTCGTCGCCGCCACAGCGTGGATCTCGTCGACGATCACAGCCTCCACGCCGCCGAACATCTCGCGCGCCTGCGACGTGAGCATCAGATACAGCGACTCCGGCGTCGTGATCAGGATGTCCGGCGGCCTGCGCGCCATCGCCGCGCGCTCGCGCTGCGGCGTGTCGCCCGTGCGGATGCCCACGCTCACGTCCTCCGCGCCGATCCCGCGCAGCGGCGTGCGCAGGTTGCGCTCGATGTCGTACGCCAGCGCCTTCAACGGGCTGATGTACACGACGCGCACGCCCGGCGCGCGCTCGTCACCCGCGTTCCCGCGAGCCTTTGCCCCGCCGCCCGTCGGGTCCCCCCGCACGTCAGCCTTCTCCGCGCTCAGGCGGTCCAGCGCCCACAGGAACGCCGCGAGCGTCTTGCCCGAGCCCGTCGGCGCGGACAGCAGGACGTTCTCGCCCGCGGCGATCGCCGGCCACGCCTTCGTCTGCACGGGCGTCGGCGCGTCGAATGCCTGCTCGAACCATTCGCGGACCCTCGGCGTGAAGCTGGAAAGTGGCACGTGTCGAGGCTAGCGCGGGGCCAGCCGCCACCGAGCGACTGGGAGAATCTGAGTAGGCCGGCCGACAGTGGCGCGACACCGAGCCCGGGATGGCCCACCAGCAATGGCGCATACGAGCACTACCGCGACCGACCTCGAGGCCCGACTGGCTAGCCGGACGCTCGAACTCGTAAACCTCGGCTCGGAATCGGGCGCAGAGAGAGACATCGTCGATCACGTCGTCGCGGTGCTTGCGGGCGGGGGCGTGCCGGCGCGCGATGCGGGCGACACGTGCGTGGTCGCCGGGACGACCGCGCGGACCGACCGTCCACTCGTGCTGCTCGCGGGTCATCTCGACACGGTTCCCGCGCAGCACAACTGGCCGGGCCGGATGCTCGCCGAGCACGTCGCCGGAGTAGGCGCGAGCGACATGAAGAGCGGCGTCGCGGTGATGCTCGAGCTCGCGCTCGGGCGTGCCGCCGAGCCGCAGGGCAGGTACCCGATCGATCTCGGTTTCATGCTGTTCGGGCGCGAGGAGCTGTCGGCGGATCGCAGCGCGCTGGCGCCGCTGCTTGAACGCGAGGACGCTCTGCGCGAGGCCGATCTGGCGATCGTGCTGGAGCCCACGGCGAATGTCGTGCAGGCGGGCTGCCTGGGCAACCTCGACGCGACGTGGACTTTCCACGGGCGCGCAGGTCACTCGGCGCGCCCGTGGCTTGCGGACAACGCGATCGACCACGCGATCGCAGGGATCCGCGCCCTGCACGCCTTCGAGCCGTTGCGCGTCGCCATCGACGGGCTCGGCTTCACGCAGGTCGCCTCCGTGACCGCACTGCACGCCGGCATCGCACGCAACGTGATCCCCGCCATGTGCACGGCAAACGTCAACTTCCGCTACTCGCCCAGCATGAGCGCGACGGAGGCGGCGCGTAACCTGCGCGAGATCTGCGAGCAGCACGGCGAGCTCGACGTGGTCTCCAACTCACAAGGCGCGCTTCCGCCCCACGAGAACCCATTGATGAGCAGGCTCGTGGACTGCAGCGGGGCGCCTGCGCAGCCCAAGCAGGCGTGGACGCCCGTCGCGGAATTCGCAAACGCCGGCGTCGACGCCGTCAACTTCGGTCCCGGCGACCCGGCGTTTGCGCACCGCGCGGACGAGCGCGTCTCGATCGCCGCGCTTGCGCGCGCCCACGACATGCTCCAGTCGTTTCTGTGCGCCTGAACGAAAACGTCGAGCGCGCCCCCGCCTATCCCTTCGTGCGGCTGGCCGAACGGCGGCGGGCGGCGGAAGCCGACGGCGTGGCGGTGATCGACTTGAGCATGGGGGAGCCGACCGACCCCGCGCCACTGGCCGTGCGCGCGGCGCTCGCGCAGGACGCCGCATCGCTGTCGCTGTGCCAGTACCCGTCAGCTGAAGGACTCGGCGAACTGCGCGAGGCGATCGCCAGGTGGATCGTGCGCCGCTTCGGGATCGCGCTCGAGCCCGGGCGCGAAATCCTGCCGACGCTAGGCGCCAAGGAGGCGATCGCGCTGATGGCGCGCCTGTTCGCACAGCCGGGCGACACCGTCGCCGTGAGCTCACCCTCCTATCCCGTACCCGAGCGCAGCGCGCGCGCGTCCGGGCTGACGGTGAGCGTGCAGGTCCTATCGGCGGCGCAGGGGTGGCTACCCGACCTCGACGCGATCCCCTGGGCAGAGACCGCGATCGTGTGGGTCGTCAGCCCGCACAACCCGACCGGCGCGATCGCGCCACTCGCGCTGCTGGAGGAGCTTGCCGAGCGCTGCCGGCGCAACGGCGCGATCCTCGCGCTCGACGAGACGTACTGTGAATTCTGGTATGACGGCGAGCCGCCCCCCTCGGGCCTGCAGCTCGCCGATCGCAGCGGCGTCGTCGTGTTCAACTCGCTCTCCAAGCGCTCTGCGCTCGCGGGCCTGCGTTCGGGGTTCGTCGCGGGCGATCCAGAGATCGTCGGACGCATCAGGCGCCATCGCAGCGACATCGGCACGACACCACCTGCGCTCGTGCAGCGCGCTTCGATCGTTGCATGGGAGGACGACGCTCACGTGCGCGAGGCGCGCGAGCGCTACGCGGAAAAGCGCGCGCTGCTGGCCGCTGCCGCACGGTGCAGCGGATTGCAGGAGGCCGGCGCGCCCGCGGGGATCTTTCTGTGGCTGCGTGTGCCCGACGGTGACGACGTCCGCGCGCACGAGCAGCTGCTGGAGCGCTCGCTGCTCGTCGTGCCCGGCTCCTATCTCGGCGTGGGTGGCGAGGGCCACCTGCGCGTGGCGCTGACACCGAGGCCAGCGCGGATCGCCCGTGCCGCAGAGTTGTTGCGCGACGAGGCCGCAGACGCTAAAGCGCAGCGCCGTGGTCGCGCACGAGCTCGTTCAGCTTGACCTTGTCGTGGCGCTCGCCCTCTGAAAGGCGCTTGACGACGAGCACGCACGGAAGCCCGAAGTCGCCGCCGGGAAAGCTGCGCGAGCGCGTCGCGCCGATCGCCACGCTCCACGCCGGTATGTGCCCGCGTGAGATCTCCTCGCCTGTCGCCGCGTCGATCACGGGAATCGTCGGCGAGAGGATCACGCCGGCGCCGACGACCGCACCCGCGCCCACGCGCGCGCCTTCGATCAGCATGCAGCGACTGCCGATGAACGCGTCGTGCTCGACGACCACCGGGCTCGCCTGCAGTGGCTCGAGCACGCCGCCGACGCCAACGCCGCCGGAGAGATGCACGCCGTCGCCGATCTGCGCGCACGAGCCGACCGTCGCCCAGGTATCGACCAGCGTTCCCCTGCCGACGTGAGCACCGACGTTGACGAAGCTCGGCATGAGGATCGCGCCAGGCGCGAGGAACGAGCCAAAGCGCGCATAGGCCCCGGGCACGATGCGCACGTCCGGGCAATCGCGCTTGGGCGGCAGCCGATCGGCGAACAGCATCGGCCCGGAATTCGTGCGCTCCATCGGGCAGACGCGAAACAGCATCACGATCGCGCGCTTGAGCCACTCGTGCACCCTCACCTCGCCAGCGCGGTCGATCTCCGCGACGCGGACACGGCCGCGGTCGAGCAGGTCGATCACGCTCAGCACACTCGCCTGCACGCGAGGATCGCTGTCGTCGAGCTCCGCGCGGCGCTCCCACAGGCGATCGATCTCCTCGTGCAGCGACTCCAGGCCGCCGAAGTCCGCGATGCTCGCCAGCGTCGCCATCGTCAGCTCACCTGCGCCGTGATCGGCTCGCGCGCGGACTCGCCTGCTGATGCCGGCGCGTGGGACTCGCTTCTGGATGCCGGTGCGTGGGACTCGCTTGTCGGGGTCGACACGTCGAGCTCGCTTGGCGGAATCAGCACGTCGGGCTCGAACTGAAGCGTCGCGAAGTAGTCGCGCCGGACCTCCTCGCGGCGTCGGATCAGCTCGACGCTCCCGTCTGCGCGCAGCAACAGCTCCTGCGGGCGCAACCGGCCGTTGTAGTT
>DASYKG010000089.1:0-6362 GCA_035995645.1 Solirubrobacteraceae bacterium | reverse complement strand
AAACGGCGCGGTGATCCACCAGCGCACCCCGATCACCCCCACCGGCTGTGCCAAAGCCAAAGCCAAGACGCGCGCTCAGCAGCTCGCCGCCGCGCTGAAGGCCTGCAAGCGCAAGCCTAAGGGCAAGCGCCAGGCATGCGCCCGCAGCGCCCGCAGGCGCTACGGGGCGAGCAAGCACGGCAAGTAGCGCCGGGGGCGCCTCGCAGCCGCCTTGTCGCCATCAGCAGCGTTTATCGACGACCGCTGTGCGTTGACGGAGTCCTCTGTTGCATCGCACGATGGTAGAGCAGTAACATGTGTATAGCGACGTTTATCGAGGAAGGAGCTGGGGAGATGCCACAGTCACATCGGAAGACGCCGAGGGCGCATGTCGGCGCGATGCTCGGCTTCCTCCTGGCGCTCTGCGCGCTTGCCCCGGCGGCATCGCAAGCGACGAGTGCGACGGTCTCCCGCACATTGAACCTCAACGAGAACGGACGGCTGCGCCTCACCAGCCACCACGGCTTCACGCTCAACGAGCGGGGCTCCGCCTCCGGGACGATCCACGGCACGATCTACATCCATCTGACGGTAAGCTCGACCAACCACGTCAGCGCCGAAGTCAACATCTATCCGAGCGGCGGCTCGCTCACCGGTTATGCGTCCGCCGCCTACCACGTGCACGGCGCGACGGCGAGCTTCAACGGCACGATGAACATCGCGCGCGGCACCGGCAGCTACAGCCACGCACGTGGCTCGGGTCTCGGCTTCAACGGCACTATCCAGCGCTCCAACGACGCCGTCAACGTGTCCCTCTCCGGACGCATGTCCTACTGACGGTCGGCGGGAGACCCAGCGCATGTCCCGCCGCCGCGTCCTAGCGGCGCTTATCGCCGTGATCGGCGGTGCCTGCGCCCCGGGCGCCGCCGTCGCGGTGCCCGAGACCGCCACGCTGCACGCGAGCTTCTTCCCGAACAAGCTCGCCACCCCGACGACCATCGCGTTCTCGCTGCAGCTCGCGACGGCCGAAGGCTCCGCGCCACCGCCGCTGACGCGCATGACGCTGCGCATGCCCGCCGGCATCAACTACACCAGCACGACGCTCGGGCTGGCCATCTGCCAGCCTGAAGCGCTGGTCGCCCACGGTCTTGCCGGCTGCCCGCCGAACTCGCGTCTCGGCTACGGCAGCGCCATCGTGGAAGTTCCGTTCGGCGTCGGCTCCGGCCATGAGATCCCAGAAATCCAGGCAGTCGCCGGCCCATCGCCGAAGGGCAACCTGTCCGTGCTGTTCTACGCCAACGGCCTGTATCCGGTGTTCGCGCAACTCGCCTTCTCCGGGGAAGTGCTGCCGGACAGCGGACCGTTCGGCTCGCAGCTCGCCGTCGATGTGCCGCTGGTCACCAGCGTGCCCGGCGGCCCAGATGTGTCGATCGTCGAGGTGCACACCACGATCGGCCCCAGCCATCTCACCTACTACCGTCACAGTCAAGGACGGCTCGTGCCGTTTCGCCCGCGCGGGGTGTCGGTGCCCGAACGCTGCCCGCGAGGCGGCTTCCCGTTCGCCGCCGAGTTCGGCTTCCTCGACGGCAGCAGCACGAGCGCCCACACCACGGTTCCGTGCCCGCCCCGCCATCGATGACCGCGGGCGGCCCGATGAGCGCCAGCATGCAAACCAACGGTCACGTAGCGCCCGCCGCAGACGCCAGCAACCGACTGCCCTCCCGCGAGGCCTGCCGATCGTCGCTCGCCCACGTCGATCTCGCCGCCGTGTTCGCCAGCGCCGCGGCGCGCCACCTGCTGCTGATCGCACCGCAGGTGCGACGCGAGCTCGCGTGGTGGCGAGCGGGCGCCGCGGAGATCACCGACGCGAGCCTTCGCCGTCAGGCGCTGAAGTCGCTAGGCAAGCACGGCAACATCGAGGGCGCCGCGCTGTTCGCGATTCTCGCGCCGGCCGCTCGCCGACGCCAAGCCGTGCGCGCGCTGGTCGCGTTCCAGACCGCCTACAACTACCTCGATGCTCTTTCGGAGCTGCCGAGCGAGGATCCCCGCGCCAACGCCGACCAGCTGCACCAAGCGCTGCTCACGGCGCTGCATCCCGACGCGCAGCACGCCGACTACTACGCACACAACCCGCACGGCGCCGACGGCGGCTACCTGCACTCGATCCTCGACGCGTGCCGCACGGCGCTTGCCGGTCTGCCCTCGTTCCCGGCGCTCGCGCCGACGCTGCGCGCCGCAGCGGCCCGGATCGTGGACTTCCAGACACTCAACCTCACCGAGCAGCAGGGCGGTCACGCGGCGCTTGAGCGCTGGGCACATGAGGCCACGCCCTCGGGCAACGGGCTGGCCTGGTGGGAGACCGCGGCGGGGGCCGGCAGCTCGCTGTCGGTGCATGCGCTGATCGCTGCCGCTGCGAGCGCCCGCGTCGACGCAGCGGACGCGCGCGCGATCGACGAGGCTTACTACCCGTGGGCGGGCGGCCTGCACTCGCTGCTCGACAGCCTCGTCGACCGCGAGGAGGATCGCGCACATGGGCAACGCAGCCTGGTTGGCTACTACCGCGACACGGGGGACGCTGCCACCCGGCTTGGCGTATTGGCGAAGCGCACGGCGCGCGTGACCGAGTGCCTGCCGCAGGCGCACGCGCACCGGGTGATCTTGACGGCGATGTGCAGCTACTACCTCTCCGCGCCGCAGTGCCACACGCCCGAGGCGCGCGCGATCAGCCGCTCGCTCACCAATGTCCTCGGAGCGCCGCTGAACGTCGCGATCTCGGTGTTCGGCGCTCGGCGTCGCGTCTCCGTCCTGACGGGCGAGGCGTACACCTAAGCGCGGGACGGCGCGTTGCTCGAGCTAGTAGACCTCGTCAAGCACTACCCGTCCGCTGGCGGCGAGACCGTCCGAGCCGTTGACGGTGTGTCGCTGTCGGTGGCGCCGGGCGAGCTGGTCGCGCTGTACGGGCCGAGCGGCTCGGGCAAGACGACGCTGCTCTTGATGGTCGCAACGCTGCTTGCACCAACGAGCGGCAGCGTGTCGATCGCCGGTCGTGATGTCTCCTCGCTGTCAGAGCGCGAGGCGTCGGACTTCCGCTTGGCCCAGCTCGGCTTCATCCGCCAGAACTTCGACCTGCTACCGGGCGTCAGCGCGATCGACAACGCGATCCTTAAGCTGCTGAAGACCGTGCGCTGGCGCGATGCGCAGCGCCAGATCACACCGCTGCTCGATCGCCTCGGGCTCGGCGAGCGGCTCTCGCACAGGGCGCAGACGCTGTCGATGGGCGAGCGCCAGCGCGTGATGATCGCGCGCGCGCTGTCGACCGAGCCGAGCCTGCTGCTCGCCGACGAGCCCACCGGCAGCCTCGATAGCCAGCGCAGCCGCGAAGTCCTCGAGCTGCTGCGCGAGCTGTGCCGCGAGCGCCAGGTCGCGATCGTGCTCGTCAGCCACGACCCCCTCGCCGCCGGCTACGCCGACCGCGTGTTCTCGCTGCGCGACGGCAAGCTCGCCGACTACAGCGCGGCACGGTGAAAGCCGGCAACCTCGCCCACCTCTACCGGGTGCGCGTGCGTGCGCGCCTGGTCCAAGAGCTGTTCGCCGTAGTCGGGATCGCGGCCGGCGTCGCTCTGCTGTTCGCCTCCCAGGTGGCGAGCCAGAGCCTGTCCAGCTCGGTCGCCGAGCTCTCGCACGGCATCGTCGGCAAAGCCAGCCTGCAGTTGCTCGCGCGCGACCCACACGGCATGCCTGAAGCGCTCGTCGGCCAGGCCCGTGCGATCTCTGGCGTGCGCGTGGCAGCGCCGCTGCTCGAAGCCAGCGCGCAGGCGAGCGGCCCAAGGGGCGTCGCGTCGGTCCAGCTAGTCGGCGCCGACTCCAACCTGCGCCGGCTGGGCGGCACGCTCGTGCGCCACACCGATTTGGAACCGTTCGCGGGCATCGGCGCGGTGCTGCTGCCCGCCCCGCTCGCAGGCCGTCTCGGTGTGACGAAGTTCGGCCAGGAAGTCACGCTGCGGCTGTACGGCCGAAGAGCACAGGCGCCTCTGTATCAGCAGCTCAGCGAAAAGCAGATCGGCGCGCTCGCGGCGAGCCCAATCGTGGTGGCGCCGCTGTTCTTCGCCCAGGAAATGGCAGGCCTCACGGCCCGCGTGTCGCGCATCCTCGTCGAGCCCCTCCCAGGTTACGAGGCGCAGGTGCGCGCCGCCTTGCTGCGACTGGCGGGCGGTCGTCTGAACGTACAGGACACCAGCTATGACGAGCGGCTGTTTGCGAAGGCGGCGTCGGCGAGCAACCAGTCGACGGCGCTGTTCGCGGTGATCAGCGCGCTCGTCGGGTTCCTGTTCGCGTTCAACGCGATGCTGCTCACGGTCCCCCAGCGCAGGCGGCTGATCGCTGACCTGCGCCGCGACGGTTACACCCCGCGGGCGGTCGTCAGCGTGCTGCTGCTCGACGCGGTCGTGCTCGGCCTCGCCGCATGTGCGCTGGGCTTGCTGTTGGGCGAGGAGCTCTCGATCCACCTGTTTCGCGCGAACCCCGGCTATCTCGGCTCGGCGTTCGCGGTCGGCACGCAGCGCGTGGTCGGCTGGCAGAGCGTCGCGATCGCGCTCGGCGGCGGCATGCTCGCGGCGATCGTCGCCGTGCTCAGCCCGCTGCGCGACATCGTCTCGCGCGACCCGCTGGCGGCGATCGCCGTGAAGGAGGACTCGAGGACAGCACACGCGAGCGTCAGGAGCGCGCTCGGCGGCGTGATCTGTTTGGCGCTCGCCACGGCGATCCTGCTCGGCGCGCCGCGCCTGGCGATCCTCGGGATGGTGCTGTTGGTGGGCGCGCTGCTGCTGATGCTGCCCGCGGCGCTCGAGCTGGCGCTCGCGTTGCTGACTCGGCTGTCGCGCGCGCACACCGGCGCGGTGGGGCACCTCGCCGCGATGGAGCTCGGCGCGGCGCGTGCGCGGGCGATCGGGGTAGCGGCGACGGGCGCCATAGCTGTGTTCGGCGCGGTGGCGATCCAGGGCGCCCACGCCGACCTGCTCAACGGCCTGAGAGACGCGGCGCACGATGAGAACGCCTTCACCGACCTGTGGGTGGCGCCGCCGGGCGCCTACAATCTGCTGCGAACGGCGCCGTTCGCGCCGACCCAGCAGCACGCGCTGCAAGCCCTGCCGGGGGTGCGCGCGGTGCGGATCTATCGCGGCGGGCTGCTCGACTGGCAGCAACGCCGCGTGTGGGTGATCGCGCCGCCCCCACAGGCAGACCCGCTCCTGCCCGCGTCGCAGATCCTCGAAGGTGACATCGCCCGAGCCACCGCCGATCTGCGCGCGGGCGGCTGGGCCGTCCTCGCTCAAGCGCTGGCGGACGAACACCACGCGCATGTTGGCCAGAGCATCACGCTGCCGACGCCTGTGCCGATCAGCGTGCGAGTGGCGGCGCTGTCCACCAACATCGGCTGGGCGCCTGGCGCGATCATCCTCAACGCCACTGACTATGCGCGCGCGTGGCGCAGCGCGGATGCGAGCGCTTACAACGTGCTGTTGGCGCCCGGAGCGAGCGCCGCCGGCGTGGCGGGCGAGGTGCGTGGCGTACTCGGACCGTCCGCGGGGCTGTCGGTGCAGAGCGCCTCAGCGCACGTGGACGAACAGAACGCGCTCAGCCGCCAGGGCCTGCAGCGCCTGAGCGAGATAGCCACGCTGATCCTGGCCGTCGCGGTGCTGGCGATGGCAGCGGCGATCGCCAACATGGTCTGGCAGCGTCGTCCGCGTTTGGCGAAGCTGAAGCTCGAGGGTTTCCCGCGCGCGGACCTGTGGCGCACGATCCTGCTCGAGAGCCTGCTACTGCTCGCCGTCGGCTGCTTGACCGGCGCTCTTGTCGGGCTGTACGGTCAACAGCTGCTCGACCGGGCGCTCGCGAACGTGATCAACTTCCCCGTCGTGCCATCGCTCGCCGCGCTCGCCGCGCTGCTCAGCATGGCGGTCGTAACGGCGGCGGCGGCGGTCATCATCGCGCTGCCGGGCTATTTAGCAACCGGCGTGTCACCCGCGGTGGCCCTAGAGGACTGACGCGCAGTGTCCCGTCGGCTAACGAAGGCTCGTTGCATCCACACAGGCTAAGTAAAACGTTCCAGCCTTATCGCTCAGTAAGCCTGGTGCGTGGTAAGCGACCGCAGCCTATCTATACCCGCCGGCGTCGCGCCTGCCGGCGCCGCGGCCAGTTCCTATTTCTTTTTGCCGGCTGACCCGTACTTGCGGCGTGCTTGACGTGCGCATGCCTGGCGCTTGCCCTTAGGCTTGCGCTTGCAGGCCTTCAGCGCGGCGGCGAGCTGCTGAGCGCGCGTCTTGGCTTTGGCTTTGGCACAGCCGGTGGGGGTGATCGGGGTGCGCTGGTGGATCACCGCGCCGTTT
>DASYKG010000088.1:0-56095 GCA_035995645.1 Solirubrobacteraceae bacterium | reverse complement strand
GTCGTCGACTTGCCTGCGCCGTTGGGACCGAGCAGGCCGAAGCAGACGCCCGCATCCACCGAGAGGTCGAGGCCGTCCACCGCGACGATCGAGCCGAAGCGCTTGACCACGTTGCGCAGCGAGATCGCCGGCGATTGCCCGCGCGCGTTCGTGTCTGCGTCGATCTCCTCCATCATCGCCCACACTCTAGGGCCAGCCGGCGCGCGGCCGCCCGGCGCGACCGACGAGCGCCGCCGCGTGCACTCGGCGCACACGGGCTGCGTCGAATGTCCAGTCGCCGGTGCTTGAATCTCCTACGACGGTCCATATTGGCGTGCAGGCCCCGCGGGCAACCTATGAGCAAGCTGTTCGAGCCACGCCAAGCCAAACGCGAGTGTCAGACGAGACCATGCGATCCCGAACGCCACAGATCGTCGCCCTCGGAGGCGGCGGATTCTCGATGGAGCGCGACAGCTCGCTGCTTGACGACTACGTGCTGTCGCTCACCGACGTCGATCGTCCGCGCGTCTGCTTCCTGCCGACCGCCTCCGGCGATGCCGACCACTACGTCGTGCGCTTCTACCGCCGTTTCGCCGCGTCATGCGATGCCAGCCACGTTTCGCTGTTCCGCCGCGACCAGGGTACCGGCGGCGTCGAGGACGACCTCGCCAGCCACCTGCTCGCGCAGGATCTGATCTACGTCGGCGGTGGCAACGTCGTCAGCATGCTCGGCGCATGGCGCGCGCACGGGCTCGACGACGTCCTGCGCAAAGCCTGGCGCAAGGGAATCGTGATGTGCGGGCCGTCCGCCGGATCGCTGTGCTGGTTCGACGAGGCGCTCAGCGCCTTCCACGGCGCCCCGCGCAGCGTCCGCGGCCTCGGCATGCTGCCGTACTCAAACTGCGTGCACTACGACGCCGAGCCGGCGCGACGCGCCGAGTACCACCGGTTCGTCGGCGACGGCATGCGCGCCGGCTTCGCCGCCGAGGACGGCGTCGCGCTGCACTTCCGCCGCACGCGCCTGCAGCACGCCGTCAGCTCGCGCCCCGACGGTTGCGCATACCGCGTCGAGCACGCCCGCGACGGCGTCGTCGAGACACCGCTTAAGGTGACATATCTCGGCGAGACGCCGGGGCCGGCCGCGCCCGAGACCGTCGCGCCCGTCGGCGAAGCCGCGCCCGCCTCACGCCGCGCGAGAACGCGCCGGCGCACAGGCCGACGCTCGGCCGCGGTCACAGCCGCGGCGGCGACCGCCGGCGAGCGCCTGCCCGCCTCGCCCGAGCCGGTCCCGGCGTGAGCGCAGGCGACGCTTCGCCAGGGAGCGCCCGATCCGACGTTCCCGTCGACGAGCGCGTCATCTTCGCGATGGGCGGCGGGGGCTTCACGATGGAGCCGACAAACCCGCTGCTCGACGACTTCGTGCTGTCGCTCACCGCCGCCAAGCAGCCGCGCGTGCTGTTCCTGCCGACCGCCTCAGGCGACACCACCACCCAGATCAACGCCTTTCAGGCGCGCTTTGCCGACCGCTGGTGCGTGCACGAGCACCTCTCTCTGTTTCGACTGCGCGATGCGCGCAGACCGCTGCGGGAGATCGTTCTCGAGCAGGAGATCATCTACGTCGGCGGTGGCTCCATGCGCAACCTGCTGGCGATCTGGCGAGCGCACGGTCTCGACGAGCTGCTCGTGCACGCGTGGCGCGCCGGGACCGTTCTCGCCGGCCTCAGCGCCGGCGCGATGTGCTGGCTCCAAGGCGGCGTCACGCGCTCCAGCGGGCCGCCCGAACCCCTTGCCGGCCTCGGCCTGCTCGACGGCTCGCTGACCGTGCACGCCGACGGCGAGCCCGAGCGGCTGCCCGTCTGGCTGGCCAGCGTGCGCAACGGCACGCTGCCCGGAGGCTGGTCGCTGGACGACGGCGTCGGCCTGCTGTTTCGCGGCACGCGCCTGGATCGTGTCGTCAGCTCGCGTCCCGGCGCCAGCGCGCAGCGCGTCGACCAGGTGGCCGGCGAGCTGGTGCGCCGACGCCTGACGCCGGAGCTGCTCGGAGATGGCCCGCAGTCGGCGCTCGGCGGCGTCGACGAGGCCGTGCAGGAGCTCCGCCGCGTGCACCGCATGCGGCGCGGGCTCGGCGAGCACGACGGCTGAGTCCGAGCCGCAGGCTCGAAGGGGCTGCGGGTCCTCAGCGAACGACGGTGCCGGGGGCTATGCCCGCGTTTTCGACGCCGACGCCATCGTGTTCTCGGTCCTCGTACACCGAAACCGATTTGACGTCGAACTCGCGCGTGCCGCTCGCAAAGCCCGTCGTGCACGAGCACGTCCTCAGCGCATAGCTGAGAATCAGCGTCGCCTTTGCCGACAGATCCGGCTTCGCCGGGCCGACACCGGTCGCCCATGCCTGCAGCACGCCATCGATCCACACGCTGTACGTGTTGTTTGCGCTGAGCTCGAACGTGTACGTATGAAAGGCCTGCGACGGGTCGCTCGCGAAGCCGAATTTCGTCGCCCGCACGAGCGGCGACGCGAACCACGCGGTGTACATCGGATCGGTCGTCCAACCCGTCGTGTGCGAGCGGCTCGCGCCATAGCCCTCGAAGAAGTCCACCTCCGTGTCGTTCCACGGCGGCCCGTTCGACCACCAGCCGGGATCGGCCTCGCCCGTGTTGGGCGGAAACTTCGCCACGGCTTGAAACACCAGCGTCTGGCCTTTGCCCGGGGACCATTTGAAGAACGAGTAGCCGGGAACTCCCTCGCTCTGACCGCGAAGCGTTCCGCAGACGTAGTGCTTGGCGCCCGGCGACTGAGCTGCCGCTGTGTACGTGCACTTCAGCTTCAAGCCTTCAGCCGTCTGCGCCACGGCGCTCGGGTTCATCACCTCCAGCTCATCCGCGTTGAAGCCCGCGCAGTTGGTCCTCAGCGAGCAGTTGTTCGCGAACCACGTGTTGTCCTTGCCCGGACCGCTGCCTATCGGTGCGCCGAAAGCATCCGCATACACGACGGACCACCCGCTCGCCGGCGCCGGTGGACCGGTCGGCGCCGCACTCACCGACCAGACCTGACCGGCGCTTCTTGCGCGCGCCCGCCGATGTCGCGCCGGCTCTGCGATCAGCGCGATCGCCACCGCGACCGCCACCAGGACGACAACGACCGCGACCGTTCGCCACCGACGTGCGGCGGCGCGTCGCGAGCTTCTGATGCTCACCGACGCTCGCGCGAACGGGCCGGAGCGCTGCTCAGGTACGTGGCGCTGACATCCTCGTCGCCGTGCTCTGCAACGACCTGCTGCATGCGTTCGCTGATCGCCTTCAGCACCGGCAGGTCGAGACCGCGCTCGCGCGCCGACTCCTCGGCCAGCATCGCGTCCTTCGTCGCCAGCTTCAGCGCGAACGACGGCGTGAAGTCGCGCTCGATCATCGCCTTGCCCTTCATCCGCACGTACGGCGCATCCAGCGGCCCGCCTTCGATCGCCTGAAGGAACAGCGCCGGGTCCAGACCGAGGCCCTCGGCGAGCGCGATCGTCTCCGCCGCCCCCTCCACGGCCGCCACGATCCACGCGTTGGTAACCAGCTTCAGCCGGCTCCCCGCGCCCGCCTCGCCGACCCACATCGTGCGTTGGGCGACCGCGTCGAACACCGGCTGAACGCGCCCGCGCAGCTCGTCAGGGCCGGACGCCAGCACGACCAGCTTGCCTTCCGCCGCCGGCTGCTTGGTTCCCAGCACCGGCGCGTCGACGAAGCCGACGCCGTGCTCGCGCGCGAGCACGATGCAGCGTTCGGTCGCATGCTCGCCGATCGTGCTCATCTGCACCCACATGCAGTCCTCGCGGGCCTGCGACAGCGCTCCCTCGGCGCCCTGCATCGCCTCGAGCACAGCGTCGCCGTCGGTCAGCATCGTCACGATCACGTCCGCCTGCACGCCCGCTTGCGCCGGGGTGTCCACGACGTTCGCCCCGAGCTCGGTCAGCGGCTCCGCCTTCTCGCGCGTGCGGTTCCACGCGACCAGCGGCAGGCCCGCGCGAGCGATGTTCGTCGCCATGCCCATGCCCATCGTGCCACCCGCTCCCAGCACCGCCACGACGTCTCCCTCGCTCATCGCCGCCTCACGGCCGCACGAACGTGTTCGGGTCGGGGCCGATGCGCTTGCCGGCGTCCAGCGACTCGATCTTCGTCATCTGCTCGTCGTTCAGCTGGAAGTCGAAGACCTCGAAGTTCTCGCGGATGCGTGACGGGGTGACCGACTTCGGGATCACCACGTTGCCCAGTTGCAGGTGCCAGCGGATGATCGTCTGCGCGGGCGTCTTGCCGTGCTCGCGCGCGATCTCCACGATCGCCTGGTCCTCCAGCTCCAGGCCCTGCCCGAGTGGACTCCAGGCCTCCGTGAGGATGCCCAAACGCTCGTGCTCGCGGCGTAGGCCCACCTGTTGGAAGTAAGGGTGCAGCTCCACCTGGTTGATCGCCGGCGTCACGCCGGTCTCTGAGATCACGCGCTCGAGGTGCTCCGCTTCGAAGTTCGACACGCCGATCGAGCGCACCAGCCCTTCGGCCTGCAGCTCGATAAACGCCGCCCACGTCTCCACGTATCGGTCGTGCGCCGGCACCGGCCAGTGGATCAGGTACAGGTCCAGATGGCTCAGCTGCAGGCGCTCGAGGCTTGCGCGGCAGGCGCGCTTGGCCTGCTCGTAGCCGTGATCGTCATTCCAGCACTTCGTCGTCACGAAGATCTCCTCGCGCGGCAATCCCGAGGCGTGGATGGCTTCTCCGACCGGTCCCTCGTTGCGGTACGCCGCCGCCGTGTCGATGTGCCGGTAGCCGACCGACAGCGCTTCCGCCGCGGCCCGCTCGGTCTCCTTCGCCGGCACCTGAAAGACACCGAAGCCGAGCTGCGGAATCAGCTCCTCCGGCGCGAGCGGCAGGCTCGGCACCTGGTCGGTCGAAGTGCTCATGTCGTCACCAGATGCCCACTATGCCTGAAGCGAAACGCCGTACGCATCCGGGCGTATGCACGAGGGCCGCGTTTTCTGTCGTATATACGATCGCTACCGCAAACCTTTACCAGAAGCGGTATCCGCCAGCAGCCTGCCCACGAGCTCGCCCCAGCAGGCTCTTAGGTTCTCCGGTGACATCGCCAGCTCGCGGCGCTGGAACAGCACAAGTTCGCTGACGAGCGCGCCCAGCAGCACGTCGGCCAGATAGCCGACATCGCCGTCGTAGCCGCTGTCTCGCAGCAGCGCCGTGACGTGGGCCCGGTAGGCCGCGTACACGCTGTGGCGCAGCCGCTCGCCAGGCGCCCCGTTCTCCGCCGCAACCAGCAGGTCGCCCTGGATCTCGATGTGTTCGAGCATGCGCTCGCCGAACGCGACCAGCCGCTCGCGCGCCGGCGCGCCGGGGCCGAGCGGCGCCGGGCCACGGATGAAGTCCTCTTGGAAGCTGCGCTCGCGCTCGTCCAGCAGCGCGCGCATCAGACCACAGCGGTCGCCGAAGTGGCGAAACAGGGTGCCCTTGCCAACGCCGGCCGAGCAGGCGATCTCGTCCATCGTCACCGTCTGCGCGCTGCGCTCGCCGACCAAACGCTCGGCCGCCGAGAGAATCGTCGCGCGGTTGCGCGCTGCGTCCGCACGCTCGTGGCGGACCGGCTCGAGCATTGGCAGGGCCGCAAGCGCGGCGTTCCCCCTCATGGCGGCAATCTTATCCTCGACGGTTAGCGGACTACGGTCCATTTGTGGTAGTCTAGCGGTTATCCGGACTACGGTCCGCTAATCCCCGACACCAGGAGAGCCGCTATGTCAGCCACCGCCACAGAGACTCAAACGAAGCTTCCCGCCGGCACGTGGAAGCTTGATTCGACGCATTCCTCGGCCAGCTTCGCCGTCAAGCACATGGTCGTCGCAACCTTCCGCGGGCGCTTTGAGAACCTCGACGCCACGCTCACCGTCGGCGACGACGGCGCAGGTCAGTTCGCCGGCACCGTCGACGCCAGCTCGATCGTCGTCAAGGACGAGAACCTGCAGGCCCACCTCGGCTCACCGGACTTCTTCGACACCGAGCGTTACCCCGAGCTGCGCTTCGCCTCCAAGGCGATCCGTCGCGACGGCGAGGAGCTCGTCGTCGACGGCGAGCTGACGATCAAGGACCACACGCACGCCGTCGAGGCGCGCGGAACGATCACCGATCCGTACGAGACGCTCGGCGGAGCCGTCAAGATCGGCGTCACGCTGGAGACGGTGATCGACCGCACGCAGTTCGGCCTGGAGTGGAACGCACCGCTGCCCAAGGGCGGTTTCGCACTGGCCAACGACGTCAAGCTGACCGTCGAGCTCGAGCTCAACCGCGATGGCGAGTAGGTGAGGACGATGCGAGTCCTCGGCGTCCTCGGCTCGTTGCGCAGCGACTCGCACAACGGACGCCTGCTTCGGGCGGCGGCGACACTGCTGCCGCCCGAGGCGGAGTTCGTGCAATTCACCGCCCTGAAGGCGATCCCGCCGTTCGACGAGGACGACGAGAGCGATCCCGGCGCAGCCGTCGAGCATTGGCGCGCGGAGATCTCAGACGCCGACGCCCTGCTGTTCGCCACGCCCGAGTACAACGCCTCGATTCCCGGAGCGCTCAAGAACGCCGTCGACTGGGCGTCGCGTCCGTTCGCCACTGCCGCGCTGCGCAACAAGCCAGCGGCCGTGATCGGCGCAAGCACCGGCATGTTCGGTGCCGTGTGGGCGCAAGCCGAGCTGCGCAAGGCGCTCGCGGCGGCCGGAGCGCGAGTGATCGACCGCGAACTGCCGGTCGCCGATGTCGAAAACGCATTCGCCGCCGACGCCAGGCTCGCCGAGCACGATCAGGAGCTTGCACTGAGCGAGATCCTCGCTGAGCTGCTTGCCCAAACCAACCCGCGAATCGCCGCTTAGTCGCACGGTGCCGGCCACCGCCGCGCACCACCCGCCCACCCACGGCTCGCACGATGCGCGCACAATGCGCGGATGGCGACAGTTCGCAGGCCCACGCCCGAGAAGGTCTCAGACCAGCTCGAACGGTGGCTGAGAGACGATGGCCAGAAGACTCTCGGCGGGCTCATCGATGCGTTCGGCGAGGGCAGCTTCGCGCTGATCTTCGTCTTGCTCATGGCGGTGCCGGCGCTGCCGCTGCCGACCGGCGGTGTGACGCACGTGCTCGAGGTGATCGTGATGCTGCTCGCGCTCGAGCTGATCGTCGGACGCCGCACCGTGTGGCTGCCCGAGCGCTGGCGGCGCCTGGAGCTCGCGGGCGCCAGGCAGGAGAAGTTCATCTCGACGTTGCTGCGGCGCATCCGTTTCCTGGAGCGCTTCTCGCGACCGCGCGGCCGCTGGCTGTTCGGGCATCGCCTCAGCGGCAGCCTGTTCGGGATCGCCGTGCTCGGCCTCGCGCTCACGGCCTTTCTTGCACCGCCCTTCTCCGGCCTGGACACGCTGCCGTCGCTAGGCGTCGTCGTGCTGGCGCTCGGTTACCTGCTCGCCGACGTCCTGCTCGTGCTCGCAGGCGCAGCGATCGGGGCGCTCGGTGTGGTTTCATTCATCTTCCTTGGAAGCATCGCCGTCAAAGCGGTGAAGAGCATCTTCTGAGCGCCCGTCGGCCAGATCATCCGATCTGGATAGGTCTGCAACCATCCCCCGGTCATGCGCGTGCTGACATGGGGGATCGTTGTGCTATTCGGACTTGCCCTGGGGCTAAGTGCGATGCGCGTGCACGGATCCAGAGACGAACGCGCCGCGATCCGGCTCGCCATGCGAGCGCCGTTCGCCGACCTGCGCCGGCGCGACGCGCAGCGGCTGTGCGATGACCTCACGCCAGCCGTCGACGCGCGCTTGGCGCCCGGCACCGGCGGCTGCGACACGCAGGTCGGTGTGCCGCCCTTCGCTTGGCGCGCAACGCCGCCGTGTACCTTGCGGCGCCAGAACCCGCCCCTCCTGAGAGATCGAGCGTGCTGAGGATCTCTTGGAAGGGAGATCGCGCCCCCGCGGTTTCCTCTTTTGCCCGTGGCGGTGCAAGCGGCGAGCGACGCGGGCTGCTGCAAAGGGTCGGGCACCGGTGGCGAATCGCCACCCCCATGAGGCTCGACGTGCGAGCCGATTGCCCGCATCGCGCCTCCGGCGAGCGCGCCTGCCCGTACATGATCTCGATGGGTTTCGTGCCCGCCGCCGTGGGTTAGAGACGCGCAGCGCGACCGCAGCGAGCGCGAACTGACAGGTTCACTGCGACGAGGCCTCCTCCACTTCGCCGGCCAGTCGCACGAGCGTCACGTCAAGCGCCTGCGCGAGGCGCCTCACCGTCGTCCACCCGGGGCTGTTGAGGCCACGCTCAATGCGCGACAGCGCCGATGCCGTGATGCCAGCATCGAAGGCCAGCTGTTCCTGCGTGATCCCGCGATCCTCGCGCAACTGTTTGAGCAGCCCCGCAAGTGCCATATCGGCACGCTCGTGCATGTAAGAAACATGCCGTAGTCCTAGGGTCAAAGTCCAGGGATTCTAGTCCTAGGAGTAAATGCCGTGTAATCTTTTTCGCGCACAAATCATCCCCACAGATGGTCGGGTGCATCGACGGTCCAGACGCATGAGCGCGAGCTCGAGCGCGAGGCCCGTCCCGCCAGGGTCCACCGGAGCGAGCTCCGGGGACCCTGGCGCCGAGACGGGCTCATCGCCAGTGCCAGCTCACTGTTACGGAGGGGGAGGGATTCGAACCCTCGTCGGAGGAATCTCCCCCGAAACGGTTTTCGAGACCGCCGCATTCAACCGCTCTGCCACCCCTCCAAGCGCGACCGGAGGACGATCCGTGATCTTAGTCCAGTCGCCGCACGGTCAGGCTCTACCGACGGGGCTCAGCGGCGCGAAGTGAAGAACGCGCTGAGCAGCTGGCCGCATTCCGCCGACAGCACGCCCCCCGCGACCTGTGGACGGTGGTTGAGCGCCGGCTCGGCGAGCACGTCGAGCACGCTGCCGCAGGCGCCCGCCTTCGGATCGCTCGCGCCAAACACGACGCGCGCGACGCGCGCCAGCACGAGCGCACCCGCGCACATCGCGCATGGCTCGAGCGTGACGTAGAGGATCGCGTCGAGTACCCGCCAGCTGCCGACGACGCGCGCCGCCTCGCGCAGCGCGAGAACCTCGGCGTGCGCGGTCGGGTCCTGGCGCAGCTCGCGCTCGTTGTGCGCCGCCGCCAGCAGCTCGCCGCCGCGCACGACCACGGCGCCGATCGGCACATCCTCGTGAGCACTCGCCAGCTCGGCCTCGCGCAGCGCCAGGCGCATGAAGTACTCGTCGCGTGGCGGGAAGCGTTCGATCATCGGTCTGCCCGGCGGCTCTGCGACAGTGCCTGCCGCCCGCAGGCTTGCAGCGCATCATCATTACCGATAACCGCGTATGCCTTCTCGTCACCGCCACGTCCGCCGCGCTCCCTGCGCACATCTGCGGCTGCTCGCCGCCGCCTGCTGCGCAACGCTCGTCGCAACGCCCGTGGCGGCTGCCGGCGCGAAGCCCGCCGCGTACGCCCCCGGCCGCGTGCTCGTCAAGTACGTCGCTGCCACGCCCCCGCGCGCTCGGGCGGCCGCCGCACGCGCCGCCGGAGCGCGCGACCCGGTCGCGAGCGCATCGCAGACGAGGCTCCTGCGCCTCGCGCCGGGGGTCAGCGTCGGCGTGGCGCTGCGCCGACTGCGCGGGCGTCGCGACGTGGCGTGGGCGGTGCCCGACTACCGCGCGCGCGCCGCCGGTGGATTGATTCCCGACGATCGCGGAGCTGGCAGCGCGCCCGGCGACTGGCAGCAGCTGCAGTGGAACTTCTCCGGACCGTTCGGCGTGAACGCGCCGCAGGCATGGTCGAACGTCGCCGCCGACGGCGCACCCGGCGGCAAGGGAGTGGTCGTCGCGGTGCTCGACACCGGCGTGGCCTACGCGACACACGGGGCCTTCCTGCGCTCACCCGACTTCTCGCGCTACGGGTTCATCGGTGGCTATGACTTCATCGCGCACAACCGCTTTCCCTACGACCGCAACGGGCACGGAACGTTCGTCGCCGGAACGATTTCCGAGGCCACGAACAACCACTACGGCCTCACCGGGCTCGCCTTCGCCGCACGCGTCATGCCCGTGCGCGTGCTCGACGGCCAAGGCGAAGGCGAAGCGTCGACGATCGCCGAAGGCGTGCGCTATGCCGTCCGCCACGGCGCACGCGTGATCAATCTGAGCCTCGAGTTCTCCAGCAACGTGACTGCATCGGACATCCCCGAGCTGATCGAAGCGCTGCGCTACGCGCGCCGAAGCGGCGTGCTCGTCGTCGCCGCGGCTGGCAACGAGGCGCATACGGCGATCGCATATCCGGCGCGCGCAGCCGACGTCGTCGCCGTTGGCGCGACCACCGAACACGGCTGCGTGGCCGACTACTCAAACGACGGCAGCGGCCTGACGCTCGTCGCTCCTGGCGGCGGCGCCGACGCCAACCTCCCCGGCGATCCCAACTGCCACGTTGAAGGCCCCGCCGGGCGCGACATCTTTCAGGTCACCTTCACCGGGTCCTCGCCACGGCGCTTTGGCATGCCCTCCGGCTATGAAGGAACGTCCATGGCCGCGCCCCACGTCTCCGCGACCGCCGCCCTGGTCATCGCCAGCGGCGTGATCGGACGGCGCCCGACGCCCGCTCAGCTCGTCGCACGGCTGCGCGCGACCGCGCGCAAGCTCGGCGGAGGCGGCGACGAAGGCCTGTACGGAGCCGGACTCGTCGACGCGGCGGCGGCTACCGCGCCAGGCGGCCCGGGCGTCGTCCCGCGCTAGGCGCGAGGCGACGCGTGCACGCTCCCGCGCCGGCGAGCTGCGATCTGGCCGTGATAGGCGGAGGCATCGTCGGGCTGGCCGTCGCACGCGAGCTGGCGCACCGTCATCCGCGGGCCTCCGTGTGCGTGCTCGAGCGCGAGCGCGAGCTGGCCACCCACCAGACGGGCCACAGCTCCGGGGTCGTCCACGCTGGCATCTACTACCGCCCCGGATCGCTGAAGGCGCGGCTGTGCGTGCAGGGCGCGCGCGAGCTCTACGCGTACTGCGACGAGCACGCGATCGCTTACGAGCGCCGTGGAAAGCTGATCGTCGCGACCCACGAGTCCCAGCTTCCGCAGCTGCGCGAGCTGCAACGCCGCGGCGAGGTCAACGGCGCTAGCGGCCTCCGCCTGGCGGAGGCCGCGCAGATTCAGCGGATCGAGCCGCATGCGCGCGGGTTCGCCGCATTGCACAGTCCGGGAACGGGCGTCGTCGACTTCGGCGAGGTGGCACGCGCCTACGCGCACGATTTGACAGAGGCGGGAGGGATCGTCGCGTGCGGCTGCGCGGTGACGGCGGTGGACGTGCGCGCTCGCTCGCTGCGCCTGTCGCATGCGCAAGGCCAGACGGAGGTCGGGCACGCGATCTTCTGCGCCGGCGCATGGTCAGATCGCCTCGCCGTGGCCGCCGGCGCCGACCCCGATCCGCGCATCGTGCCGTTCCGCGGCTCCTATCTGCGGCTCGCGCCCGAGCGGCGCGAGCTCGTGCGCTCGCTGATCTACCCGACACCCGACCCCGCGCTGCCGTTTCTCGGCGTGCACCTCACGCGCCACGTCGACGGCGACGTGCTGATCGGGCCCACGGCACTGATCGTAGGGGCGCGCGACGCCTACGACCTGCGCGACGTGCGCCGCCAGGACGTGCGCGACACGCTCGCTTGGCCGGGAACGTGGCGGATGCTCCGGCGCTTCTGGCCGGCCGGCGTCGCCGAGCTTCGCCGCTCGGCGTCGCGCGCGGCACTCGTCGCGGCGGCGGCGCGCCTGGTGCCGGCGTTGACAGTCGCCGACGTCCAGCCTGGCGTTGCCGGCGTGCGCGCGCAGGCGCTCGCACGCGACGGCCGGCTGCTCGATGACTTCGCCTTCTCCATCAGTGAGCGCGCGTTGCACGTGCGAAACGCGCCGTCGCCCGCCGCCACGGCCTCGCTGGCGATCGCAAAGCACGTGTGCGATCAGGCAGAGCGCGCCTTCGCCCTGTGAGCCTGAGCGCAACTGTTAGCCTGCGCGCGATGTCGCCCGCTGCCGACCTTCGCGTGCTGGGCGTCTCGATACCTGACGTCAGCGACTGGCGCGAGCCGGTTCCACAGGGCCAGTGGTCGCAGTTCTTCGCCGCCCTCGCGCAGCGCTTTCAGCTGGTCGATGTCGTCCAGCCCGAGCTGTCAGATACTCAGCGTTATCTCAACCTCGCTCGCACGGTTCACCCGCGCAAGGCGCGCTGGAAGGCAAACGCCGGGTTCAACAAATCCGTCGCGAGCAAGCGTACGCACGCGGTGCAGCGTGCGCTCGCGGAAAATCAGGGTCGCTTCGACCTGATCGTGCAGGTGCAGACCGTGTCCGCGCCCGGTTTCCAGCGCGGCCGAGTCCCTTACGTCGTCTACACCGACAACACAATGGCGCTGACGCAGCGCATGTATCCCGCGTGGGCGCCGCTGTCGGCGAAGGCTGCGGCGTGGTGGATGCGCTACGAGGCTGAGGTCTGCCGGCTCGCAGCCGCCGTCTTCACCTTCAGCGAGTTCGCCCGACGTTCGGTGATCGACGACTACGGCGACTCGCCCGAGCACGTGATCTCGATCGGCGGCGGCGCAAATCAGCTGCTGCAGGAGCTCGGCGACAAGGACTACACGACACCACGAGCACTGTTCGTCGGCGTCGATTTCGAGCGCAAGGGCGGATCGGTCCTGCTCGACGCATGGCCGCTCGTACGCGAGCGCGTTCCCACCGCCGAGCTGGTCATCGCCGGACCGGGCGCACAGCCGGATCGACAGCTGCCGCCGGGCGTGGAGTGGATCGGGTGGGTCGATCGAGCGGGACTCGCCGAGCTCTACCAGTCCGCATCCGTATTCGTGCTGCCGTCGACATTCGACCCTTGCCCGAACGTCTTTCGCGAGGCGATGGGCTACGGGCTGGCGTGCGTCGGAACCTTCTGCTGCGCGATACCGGAGATCATCCAAGACGGCGTCACCGGTCGGTTGGTGCCGATCGGCGAGGCACAACCGCTCGCCGCTGCGCTGGCCGAGTTGCTCGCCGAGCCGGCCACGGCTGCAGCGATGGGACGCGCAGCTCATGTCAACGTCCTGCAGGAGGGGCGCTGGAGCGATGTGGTCGGTCGGCTGGCCTCGCAACTGGAGCAGAACGCCGGTGTCTCGGTTGGTTTCGACGCTGCCTAGGCTGACGATCGCCGGGGTGCTGACGATCGCCGTCGCCAGTGCATGCCTGGCATGCGCCAAGGCGTCGGCGGCGCCATGCACGCTGGTAACAGCGACGAGCGGCTCCGATCACAACAGGGGGACCGCCGCCCGCCCTTTCAGGACCGTTCAGCGACTGGCCGACAAGCTGAGAGCGGGTCAGCTCGGATGCGTTCGCGGCGGTGTCTACCGAGAAGACGTGAAGATCAAACACGGCGGCCGCGACGCCACACGCAGGCTGACGATCGAGAGCTACGAAGGCGAACGCGCGACGCTCGTCGGCCGCCTGTACCTCCCCCGCGCCTCCAGATACGTGACGATCGCTCAGATGAACCTCAACGGCAGGAATCGCTCGTCGCTGCCCTCGCCGACGGTCAACAGCGAAGACGCTGAATTCACCGGCGACGACGTCACAAACGAACACACCGGGATCTGCTTCATCCTCGGCTCCAGCGGCTACGGTCGCGCGAGGCGCACGGTCATCAACGCCAACCGCGTCCACGACTGCGGCAAGGAACCGTCGCACAACCAGGATCACGGGATCTACGTCGCCGAGTCCGATGGGGCGAGGATCACCAACAATGTCATCTTCAAAAATGCCGACCGCGGCATCCAGTTGTTCCCCGACGCGCAAAACACCGTCATCCAGCACAACGTCATCGACGGCAACGGCGAGGGCATAACCTTCTCCGGCGACGGGACATCGTCGAACAACACGCTCGTCGAATTCAACCTCATCACCAACGCAAAGATTCGCTACGACGTCGAGAGCTATTACCCCGATGGCACTCCTCGCGGTGTGAACAACGTCGTCAGGAACAATTGCATCTTCGCGGGAGCGCAGGGCGCGATCGGCGAGGAATCCGGCTACACGGCGAGGGTCGGCAACAAAGCGGTCAACCCGCAGTACGCCAGCGTGGCCGCGGGAAACTACGCGGTTCCCTCCGCCAACCGCTGTGCCATCTACATCGCCGGCGGCACTCCCCTAGCGCCTTTCTAAAGAGCTGGAGGTCGCAAAAGGCTACGGAACTATCTGGAAGGCCACCGTGGCGCCCGCGCCCACCCGGCCGTCGAGCGAAGGCACCGCCTGCAGGCGATACGGGCCCGCGGACAGCTTGCGTGCCCCCAACCACCCGCTGAGGCCAAGACGGTTCCACCCGGCGCGATCGCGGAGGACGAAGCGGCCGATGGTCACAGGCCGATAGCACCGTCGAGCCACTGTCCCCGAGCCGTCGGCGCACGCATGCCGTGAGATTCCGCTCGCCAGCTTCAGGGCCACTATCGAGAAGGTGGTCGTCGACGGCTGGGTGTCTTCGAAGCGCACGGTGGCGGCTGGCTTGCTCGACCGGCGCCGCGTCGCCGCACCGTTCCAGTCGACGGCCCTGAACGACCGCGGGAAGATCGACATGTGCCGAATCGAGGCGACGCGCGCAAGCGCCGGGACGGACTGCTGGACGCCGGCCACCGAGCCGACGCCGCCGAGGACCACCTCGGCGAGGGCGCTCGCCGCCGGCGCACCGGCAAACGGCTGTGATGCCGGCGGCGCGGTGGGCGGCGGTGGAGGCCCCGGCGGTACGATGCCCGGTGGCGGGACGCTTCCCACGTGCCCCACGCCCGTCCGCCCGCTGGTCGCGACCGGCACACCACCGGCCCAATCGATCTCGAGCATCTTCTTCGTGTTCAAAAGCGGCGGCAGCGTGGTCAGCACCTGACGGTTGGCGGTGTCGATCACCTCGCCAGAGTCGCCGACGTAGACAAAGCGCCCGTCGAGCGAGTGCTGCAGCCAGCCACCGCGACCGCAGTCATAGGCGCACGGAGACTCCGTCCCGCTCAGTCCGGCCACGGCAATCGTCCCCAGCTTGCTCGGCGCGACGCCTTCGGCGACCCTCGAGACGTCGTAGACGTGGATCTGTTTGTTGGGACTGTCGATCACATACAGCTGCTTCTCGTCAGGCGAAAGGGAAGCCCCGTGGCTCGGCGCAGTGATCGGAAAGCCCTGCGGGACGGGTCCGAATGAAACCGTGAAAAGCACCTTGCCAGTGGCGATGCTCGATATCTGAAATCCATCGAAGCCCGTCGCCGTGGTGAATGCGAGCGTGTTCGCCGCATTGACGGTGAATGGCCGCACGCCGCTCTTCAGCGGGCCGACCCCGCGGACGGCGCCCGTGGCGGTGTCATACACGTCGAGATAGTCGTATTCTCGTCCACCCAGATACACGTAGCGGCCGTCGTTGGAAGCGATCGTGTTGTGCGCCCCGGAACCGCCCTGAATCGTTCCCACGACCGCGCCGTTTGACGTGTCGAGAACGTTCCACACGCCGCTCGGTGTGTTCTCGCCCGTGGGCATGTACAGGCGCGAGCCATCCGGGCTGACCTGCCCGGAGTCGATGCCGGCGTTCAGATGCACCGTCCACACGACCTGTTCGCTCACTAGGTCATACGCGAGCACCGAGCCGTAGAAGCCCAAGCCGTCGCCCCCGTAGGAGATGAACAGTCGGTGCGACGCCGGGTCCACCGTCACCCCTCTGATGCCCGATTCCGTCTGCGGCAGGCTGATCGTCCGCACGAGCTGGTGAGAGCGGTCCATGTCATACACGTAGATCGTGCCGTCGTCGCACACGTACTCGTAGTGGCGGATTTCAGACGAGGCGGCAAGCGGTGCAGGCGCGACCGTCTGCAGCGGCGCATCCGAGCTTGCGATCGCCATGCTGTTGTGGGCAGCCGCAAGCGCGACCACGGCGGCGAGCGCTAACCGCGCGAACGACGCGACGCCAAACCGGGCAGCATGATCCGTGCCCCCATCCCCACTACGGCTTCCTTGCACGCAGGACATAGTGCCAGCCCGTCCACTTCAGTGCGGGCACCCCGCGATCGGCCAGACGCTGTAGGCGATCGTCTATCCGCATGCCTCGTCGCTCGTCGAGCATCGGCTTGCCGAGAAAGGACATCGGGCCGAAGCCGACGGTCCTCCGCTCGATCGTGCGCAGTCCTCCTTCGCGCACCAGCCGATCGATCCGTCGCGGAAAGTCCAGCCGAGACATCGCAACCCCCGGGCGCTTGCGCAGCCTGTGGTACAGGCCGCGCAGCGGCGTGCGCGCGAGGATTTCGCGCGGATCGGTGAACGAGGTCAGGCGAGCGCCGTTGTCCGCCGTCAGCACGACCTGGCCATCGTCGCTGAGCACACGCGCCATCTCGCGAACCGCCGAAGCCGGAGTGTGCAGCCACGGCAGCACGCCCACCGCGACGACGAGCTGGAAATCCCCGGCGGGGAACGGCAGCGCGTGCACGTCAGCCGCGCCGACGTTCACCAACTGCTCAAAGCCCTTCTCCCGCGCGCGCTCAGCCGTGAGCTCTACCATCGCCGGGCTCGCATCGATTGCCTGCACCCGCAACCCGCGCTCGGCGAGTTGCATCGTGAGGTGGCCCGCGCCACAGCCGATCTCCAACACGCGGCTGCCCGGTTGCAGCCCGGCTGCATCGATATAGGTGAGGACGGCGCTCTGACGGTGGCGGTATATGCGCCCCTGCAGGTCGTCTTCCCGGTAGACCTGATCCCAGTATGATACGGTCGAATCGAAGTGCGTGTTAACGTTTTTCTGAAAGCCTGCGGGCTCCGCGCCACCCGCCCTCCGCTCGATCTCGCTGTCACTATCCGGTCTGTCCATATTGCACCATTCGCTGAGTAGGAGAATTATGCGCCGGAGTCAGCATGAAGACCATGGTGCCGAGACCCCGCGCGGCGAGTCTAGCGTTCTGCTCCGACGGCTCACGTATTCGCAAGGCGCGCTCGTCGAGCGCCGGCTGGACGCGCGGTGAACACGAAGACGCCCATCGTCATCTTCGGCCTCAGCCGCGGCGTCTTCCACCACGGCGCCTTGGGCATCGCGCGCTCGGCCGGCAGGCTCGGCATACCCGTTCATCGCATCTGCCGCGAGTCGTGGGCCCCGGCGCGCCTGTCGCGCTACAGCCGAGGGTGGTCGCGTGTCCCGCAGGACGCCACTCCGGCTGAGGTTCTTGACTTCCTGCACGCCTTCAGCCTCCGCGTCGGGCGGGCGCTGCTGATCCCGATCGACGATGCCGCGAGCGTGTTCGTCGACGAGCGCGGCGAGTCGCTCCAGGAGGACTTCCTCTTCCCGCGCCAGCCGTCCGGCCTGGCCCAGGCCCTCTCCAGCAAGCGGGAAATGTATGAACTTTGCATGAAGCACGGCATTCCCACACCTGCCTCAGTCTTTCCGCAGTCCGAAGCGGAGGTACTCGAGCACGCCGAGCGCGGGGAGTTTCCCACGGTGTTGAAGTGCATCAACGCCGGAGACGCCCCACCGGATGCCCCGCGTGTGGCAATTGTGGAGAACCGCGACGAGCTGCTCTCCGCCTACCACGAAATGGAGTCCCCCGACGGACCGAACCTGATGATTCAGGAATACGTCCCCGGCAAGCCTGAAACGATCTGGATGTTCAACGGCTACTTCGACGGTCAGTCGCAGTGCAAGCTCGGCTTCACCGGAAAGAAGATCAGACAGACGCCACCGTACACGGGCGCGACGACGCTCGGTGTGTGTCTGCCCAACCCGACAGTGCAAGACGCGACGGTGCGCCTGATGGAGGCTGTCGGCTACAGAGGCATACTCGATATCGGCTATCGCTTCGATCAGCGAGACGGCGCATACAAGCTGTTGGATGTGAACCCGCGCATCGGCGGCACCTTCAGGCTGTTCGTCGCCGAGAACGGGATCGACGTCCTGCGCGCGATGTACCTGGATCTGACCGGTCAGGACGTGCCGTCGACGACGCTCTCACACGGCCGCCGGTGGGTGGTCCAGCCATGGGACCTGGCGTCGTCAATCGCCTACAGGCGACGTGGCGACATCACCTTCGGCGAATGGGCTCGCTCGCTGCGCCACGTCCGCGAGGACGCCTGGTTCGCGGCGGACGATCCCCTGCCGTTCCTCGCCCTGTGGACCGGGCTGCTGCTCTACTGGCTGCCCCGGCGCCTGCTCGCGCGCGGGTAGGGCCGCCCGACGCCTGCGCGTCAGGCGTGGGCGATCGCGCGGATCTCGTCCTGCTCGATCGCGAAGACGGTGTCCAGGTCGTCGATGCGCTCGAGCACGAAGGACAGATCCTCGTGCTGGTCGGTATCGCGCAGGTACTTCGCGCTGGGGCCGTCGAGGATCGCGTCGGCGTCGACATTCCCCCAGCGCTCGATCACCTCCTCAGTGAGCCAGTCGGCGAGCGCATAGCCCGCCTGCGCGAGCGCCCGCCCAATGCGAGCCGCGCACAGCTGGTCCTCCTCGCGAAATTCACCGCGGCTGTCAGCGCCGAGCACGCGAACGTCGCGTCCCTGCTCGACCAGATGCCCGGCGAGCGCCGTGACGTTGCGCAGGCAGCCGGGGTAGGTTCTCGCCCGGCGCATCGCCTCGGCCATCAGACGCGTGCCCGACGTCGAGAGCAGGATGATCGGCCGCTCGGACTGCTCCAGCGCCTCCATCTGCGTCGGGCTGTTCTGCAGGTCGAAGCCGTACGGCTGCACGCCGCCCAACTCGCCGGCGAGGATCGGCCGGTCGAGGTCGGCCGCGAGACGCACGGCAGCCTCGATCGAGCCGGCCGGGTACACCTTGCGGCCGATCGCCGCCGCCGTCACAGCCGTCGTCGTCGCGCGGATCACGTCGACGGCGACGATCACCTCGTCGCCGCCAAGCGGCGCGAGGTGCTCGTGGAAACAGTCGATTGCAACGCTCGGCATCGAGACGACCGGCGTCAGGCCTGGTCCCCGGCCGGAGGCCGGGGTCGCAGGTTCTCGCGTCCGAAGGCGTCTGAGTGCAGTCCGCGGCGATAGATCTCGACGCGCAGCACCTCCTCGAGGCGAACGTTGCCGAGCTGCACCTCCGGGCCGAAGTGATCGATCATCGCGAACTGGCTCGCCTTGTTCGGCGCCTCGAACAGGACCGTCTTCAGCCCGAAGGCGTCCGCGATGCGCTCGGCCTGGGCTGGGTCGAACTCGCCCGGAGCGGTGAACAGCCCAACGTCCTGCGCGCTCTCGCGCGCCTCGACCACCAGCCGCACCGCGCCGGCCTCCAGCCAGCTCGTCCCCGTCGCGATCAGCTCCTCCGTCTGCTCGTTGGTGAAGCGCCCGCTGTGCTTCTCGCCCAACTCGAACTCGACCTCCAGGCCACGCTCGGAGGCCTGGCGGACGATGTCGGCCGGCGCGAGCGACAGATCGGTGAACCCTTCGCCGCACTCGATCCGTGACAACCCGACCTCGGCACACAGGTCGAGGTACGCCGGTAGCGCACGCTGGGCGACCGCCGTCTCGAACGGGCCTCCCCCAGCCACAGTCGGGACGCCAGCGTCGCGAGCGGCCTGAATCTTGCTGCGCGTCGCGCCTTCCTCGGCGACCATCCAGCAGGCCATCGAGATCTTCAACGTGCCCATCAGATGGGCGCTCTGGGCAATATGCGACTGCACGGTCACCGGGTCGTAACCGGGATCAAAAGGGCATGTGGCCTTCGGCGTCGGGCGCACCCCGATCTGCTGCAGATAGCGCTCGCTGGCCGACGGTTGCTCCGCTCCTACCATGGCCCGCGCCTCATTGACGGGCATCATAGAAGGCGCTTCGGCCGTGCTCGACGAACGGACGAGTCGCGCCGCGACCGCTCTGCCTTGCCGGGACAGGCCATGTCCTTTAAGCTGCAAGGCCGCGCTGCGTGGGGGCGTAGGGCGCGGACAAATCCACGGACGGTCCTTCTGTTGAGAGTTTTGTGAATCGCCACTTGCGCAATCGGCGAGCTGGAACCCCCACACGCGGCCCATTGACCGCGGCGCTGACCGTCGCCGTCCTTGCGCTGGCCGCACCGGTGGCGATGGCGGTCGCTCCGAACGATCCTTCCTTCTCGCTGCAGTGGGGCGACCGCAACGTCGGGCAGGCGATTCCTTTCCAGGAATCTGAAGAGAAACTTGGAGGACCCCTCTCGGGAACTCCCGGAGCGGACGATCGAGCGTATGAAGCGTGGGAAGTGACGACCGGTAGCCGCTCAATCGTGATCGGCGAGGCCGACACGGGCGTCGACTACAAACACGCCGACCTGGCGGCGAACATCTGGGCCAACCCTGGCGGCGTGGGCGGATGCCAAAAAGGAACCCACGGCTTCAACGTGCTCGAACCCCTGCGCGGATGTGAACCGCTTGATGAAGAACCGCTCGGAAAAACCAGCTACGACGGCCACGGGACGCATGTCGCGGGAATCATGGGCGCGCTCGGCAACAACGCCACCGGCGTAGCCGGACTTAACTGGCAGACCTCGATCCTGCCCGTGAAGTGGTTGAGCTCGGCCAACGGGAGCAACAGCACTGAAAAGCTGATCGAAGCCCTCAAAGCGCTGGTAGCGGCCAAGCAGGCCGGCGTGAACATCCGCATCGTCAACGACTCGCCGACCTTCTCCGGCACCCCGTTCTCGCAGGCGCTGTCCAACGAGATCGACGTGCTGGGCGAAAACAACATCCTGTTCGTCACCGCCGCGGGCAACACGGGAGACAACAACGACGAAGAAAGCAAGCGGCGCTATCCGTGTGGCTACGACCGCCCCAACGAGATCTGCGTGACCGCCACCGACAACAAGGATCAGTTGCCGAGTTGGGCCAACTTCGGCAAAGCGACCGTGGACCTCGCCGCCCCGGGCGTCAGCATCTATTCAACCCTGCGGGAAGGCAACTACAACTATCTCAGCGGCGGCTCGATGGCCGCCGCACAGGTTTCCGGCGCAGCGGCGCTAATCCTCTCGGCCAGACCGACGATGAACACGGCCGAACTGAAGGCGGACATCCTGAACAACGTCGACCCGCTGGCCTCGCTCGCCAGCAAGGTCCGCACGGGAGGGCGTCTCAACGTGGCCAAGGCAATGCCCGGCGCCATCACAGGCGTGACTCCCAACAGCGGTCCTGCAGCCGGCGGAACGTCGGTGATGATCACCGGCGCGAACCTCAGCCGAGCCACGGCTGTCAAGTTTGGATCGAACAACGCGGCAACCTTCAAAATCAACTCGCCAACCTCGATCACCGCCACCTCCCCGGCCGGCGCCGGCACCGTCGATGTGACCGTGACGACCTCCGGCGGCACGAGCGCGACGGGCGCGGGCGACCATTTCACCTACATCGCCGAGACCCCCCCTAGCCCGCCCGGCCCGACGCTGTCTCCAGGCGCGAGCACGAGCGCAGCACCGAGCACGGTCGTCCAGGGGGGCGCGCCCGGGCAGTCTGTCGTGCTGGGAACGACCAGCGGCTCGAGCGCGATCGTGCTCGCCACATCGACGGCGGCGGTCCAACGAGGTCGGGCCGCGATCAAGCTTCGCTGTGTCGGCTCGCGCGCATGCAGCAGCACGCTTACCCTCGCGGTCAAGCTGGCGATACACCAGCGGGGCAAGCCCACGAGGACGCGGGTGCAGACGATCGGCCGGATCGGCTTCTCGCTGCGCGCCGGTCAGACGGCGTCCGTCACAGTCGCGCTCAGCGCGAGCGGACGCGCCCGCTTGAGCGCGGCGCGTGGAAGGCTCGACGCGCTGTTGACGATCCTCAGGCCGTCCACCGGGTCGAGCGGCAGTCAGACGAAGACGGTGCACCTGCGAGCGGTCACGAGCAGCGCGAAGAAGCCCAGCAGTCGGTAGCGCGCAGCTTCCGCTCATCACCGCGCTCACGATCCGGCTCGTATATCTGTCGATGCTCGCTTTATCGGCTCAAGTGCCCTAGACTCGGGCGCTCGCCGCTGGATGCGGTGCACGACGCACAGATCAAGGAGGACACGAAGTGAAGCGCCCAAACGCGCACGGACGCACGTCGGGCCGCAACCGCTCGCCGCACCACGCTGCGCGAACGCTGGCGGCTGCGCTGACGGCCATCGGCGTCTGCAGCGCGGGTGCGTCGCCTGCGAGCGCTGCGCGCCCGCAGGCGAGCGTCGTGCCACGCGCGTTGGCAGCCCAGTCGCAGGGCATCGATGTCCTCGCAGCCACGGCTTCTGTGTCCCCCACGAGTCCCGACCCGTACCGCTCCGGGGTCGTGCTCGTCGGTTTTCGCTCAGGCGTGTCGGCCGGCGCGCGTTACGCGATCGAGCGGGCCGCGGGCGGGCAGGGCGCGACGCGTATCGGGCCATCGATCAAGCCGGCTCGCCGCGACGGCATTGCGGCCGACGAACCGCAGTACCTCTCCCCGCTGAAGCTGCGCGTGGCGCCTACGCAGGTGCTCGCCGTCGCGCGCCGCCTACGGCGCAATCGCGCGGTCGCCTACGCCGAGCCCGACTACCTGATGACCGCCAGCGCCACGCCGAACGATCCGTCCTTCTCGTTGCAATGGGCAGCTCACAACACCGGGCAGTTGATCCCCACCCAGGAATCCGAAGAGATCCTCGGCGCCGAAGCCAAGGGCACGGCGGGGGCCGACGATCGCGCGCTGCAAGCGTGGGGCGTGACCACTGGCAGCCGCTCGATCGTCATCGGCGAGGCCGATACGGGCGTCGACTACAACCACCCCGACCTGGCGGCCAACGTCTGGAGCAATCCCGGCGGCGTCGGCGCCTGCGCGGCGGGCACGCACGGCTACAACGTGCTCAAACACAGCTGCGAACCGATGGACGACGACAAGACCTACGGCGGTCACGGCACGCACGTCGCCGGAATCATGGGAGCCGTCGCCAACAACGGCGTCGGCGTGGCGGGTATGAACTGGCAGACGACGATCTTGCCGGTCAAGTGGTTGAGCGCCTCCGCGTGGGGAGAAACGAGCGGTCTGATCGAAGCTCTGCAATGGATGGTCGCGGCAAAGCAGGCGGGCGTGAACGTGAGGGTCGTCAACGACTCGGCGACGTTCCCCGGGACGGCCTCCTCGGAGGCGCTCGCCAACGAGATCGACACGCTCGGCGCCAACAACATCCTGTTCGTCACCGCCGCGGGAAACACCGGCGACAACAACGACGAAGAAAGAGTCAGGCGCTATCCGTGCGGATATGACCGCCCGAGCGAGATCTGCGTCACGGCCACCGACAACAACGACCGGCTGCCGAGCTGGGCCAACTACGGTCCCCACACCGTGGACCTGGCGGCACCCGGCGTGAGCATCGACTCGACCTTGCGCAATGGCGCCTACGGCTATCTCAGCGGTGGATCGATGGCGTCGCCACAGGTCGCCGGAGCCGCATCGCTGATCCTCTCCGCTGCGCCATCGCTGTCGGCGACCGAACTGAAGGCGCGCATCCTGGGCAACGTCGACCCACTGCCCTCGCTCAGCGGAAGGGTCATCACCGGCGGGCGCCTGGACGTGTGCAAGGCGATCGTCGGGTGCGCCACGCAGCAGCCTGCGCCGACGGCGACGTTCGGCAAGACGATCGTGGGCGCTTTGACCGACAGCGGCATCTTCTCCGGCTACAAGGTCGTCCACGCCGCGACGCTGCCGACCGCCGGCACGGTGACGAAGCTCAGCGTGTACGCGGTCCCGGGGATCAACTCACCCAGCCCGCAGGCCCTTCGCGCGGTGATCTATCGAGACTCGGGCGGGTCGCCCGGTGCGCTCGTCGCCAGCGGGCCCGAAGTCACCTATCGCGGCACGACCAATGGCTCGGGCTGGTTCGACCTTCCGCTCACGGGGCCCATCGCGCTCGCCCCAGGCGGCTACTGGCTCGGCTTCACGACGGGCACGACGACCGAGGGGATGGGCTACCGCTTCGACAGCGTCGCCAACAGCCGCGCCTACAACACCAACGCGTTCGCCAGCGGGCCGACCGATCCGTTCGGATCGGCCGAAAAGGACTCCGAGCAGGCCTCGATCTACGCGACCTACACATCATCCAGCGCGCCGGCGCAGCCTTCGCCGCCGGCGAACACGACGCCGCCGACGATCGCAGGGACCGCGCAGGTCGGCCAGACGCTGACCGCCGGCTCGGGCTCATGGAGTGAAAGCCCGAGCGGCTATGCCTATCAGTGGCAGCGCTGTGACTCTGCCGGCTCGAACTGCCTGGCGGTCTCCGGCGCCACGGCGCAGACATACACGCTTGGCGCCAGCGATCTGAACACGACCTTGCGCGTCTCAGTCACAGCGTCGAATGCGGCGGGCCCATCCACAGCGGCGAGCTCGTCGCAAACCGCGCTCGTGCAACCGGTTTCCCAGAGCGTCGCGACGTTCGGCAAGACGAACGTCGGCTCCTCCTCGGACACGTACGCCGCCGACCGCAAGCGGGTGAACCGCTACGCGCTGACGACTGCAGGCTCGGTGTCGAAGTTGAGCATCTACCTCACGTCGGCTGCGTCCTCGGGACAGCAGCTCCTGCAGGGGGTCGTCTACGCGGGCTCGGCCGGCAAGCCCACCACGCTGCTGGGCAGCTCCGAAGCGTTGACGTTCAAAGCGAAAAGCGCCGCCGGGTGGTACGACCTCACGTTCTCCGCGCCGCTGAAGCTGACCGCCGGCGAATACTGGATCGGCGTGATCACCGGCGCCAGCGGCGGCGTCGCGGGCTTCCGCTACGACAGCGTCGCCGGGTCGCGCGACTACAACGCCAACAGCTTCTCCGCCGGACCGTCAACCGCCTTTGGCTCGCTATCGACAGACGCGGAGCAGACCTCGCTGTTCGCGACCTACACGCCAGGCTGATCCGCGCCAAGACGCGCGCGCCGGCCTGATCCATACCCCCGAGACGTGGCGACGAGCCTTGCTACGTGCCCGCTCAGCGCACGTAGCCCATGCCCTGTCGCGAGCTCGTCGCGACAGGCACGCCGCCGCGCCAGTCGATCTCGATCATCTTGCGCGTGTTGTGAAGCGCGTCCAGGTATGCCACGCGCCGGAACGTCCGCCCGTCGAACACGTCGCCGGAGTCGCCCACGTACACGAAGCGGCCGTCGAGGCTGTGCTGGATCCAGCCGTCGCGAGCGCAGTCATAGCTGCACGGGCTCTCTTCGCCGCTCATCGCGTGCGACAGGCGCAGGTTGCGCAACAGCCGCGGCGGGCGGCGTGGCAGCGAGGAGACGTCGAACGCGTGCACGTAGCCGTTGGGTGCATCCATGACCCACAGCCGGCGCTCGTTCGGCGACAGGGAGATCCCGTGGCTGGGAGCGCTCGGAGCGAAGCTCGCGGGGCTCCAGTTGAAGCCTGGGAACGCCTGCGAGTAGAGCACGCGCCCGGAGGTCACGCTGCTGACCTGAAACCCGAGGAACCCAGTCGCGGTGGTGAAGGCGAGCGTCTGGCGTCCGTTGATCGTGAACGGCCTGACGCCGCTGCGCAGCGGGCCGATGTTCTTGATCACGCGGTTGGTCGCCGTGTCGGCGACCTCCAGGTAGTCGTGTTCGCGCCCCCCCAGATAGACCTGGCGCCCGTCGAGGCTCATCACGGTGTTGTGCGCTCCCGAGCCACCGTGGATGCTCGCGATCACCCGGCCGTCGTGCGCGTCGAGCACGTTCCACAGGCCGCTCGAGTCGAGCTCGCCCGTGGGCATGTAGATGCGTGCTCCGGCGGGGTCGACCGCCATGCTGTCGATCCCCGTGTCGTAGGAGCGCTGCCACAGCACGCGTTCGGCGAGCAGGTCGTAGGCGAGCAGCGAGCCGGACCCGTTGGATCCACCGTCGCCTCCGTAGCTGATGTAGAGCGTGTGTGTGGCGGGACTGGCGACGACACCGCGGATACCCCTCGCCATCGGCAGCGCGACTCGCCGCAGCAGCCGCTGGCCGGCATCCATGTCGTATACGTACATCGAGCCGTCCGGGAATACGTACTCGTAGTGGTGCACGGAGCCGGCGGCCAAGCGCGCCGACGGCTGGGACGTCGCAGCGTTCGAGCTGTTGGAATCAAGCGCGGTACGCTGCGCCTTGACGCCAGATGAGCAACCGAGCCCGATCAGCAACGCCAAGATCGTCGCAGCCGCGCCGACGGCGGCGAGCGAGCGTCGCCGCGCGCCAATCGTCTGCTCGCGCGGACGCCAGCGGCGGCGAGCGTACACATCGCGTTCCTGCACCGTCGGGAAGCCTAGCGGGACCGGCCAGCACAGGCGCTTGCTGGGAGGTTTATGAGAGAGTTCATACATGCCGTTGCGCGTGGGAATCGATCTGGCATCGGTGGAGCTGGTGCGTGACTCGCTCGCCACTCACGCGGAGCACTACTTGCAGCGCGTGTACACGCCGCGGGAGGTCGATGACTGCACGACGCCCGCCGGCGTGGACCCCGAACGCCTGGCAGCGCGCTTCGCCGCAAAGGAGGCGGCGCTGAAGGTGCTGCGTCCGGGCGAGGTCGGCGTCCCGCTCTCCGCGATCGAGGTCGTGCGCGATCCCGACGGCCCGGTTTCGCTGCAGCTGAGCGGCCCGGCAGCGGTAATCGCCGCCGAAGCGGGTATCACCGAGTTGGCGCTCAGCGTGACGCACGACGCCGGCATGGCAGCGGCGGTCGTGATCGCGACCTGCGCTTAAGGAACCCGCACGACCCACCGATGAGTGACCAATGAACGACGAGATACGCCAAATCATCCAAGATCACGCCCGTCTGCCCAACGATGTCGCAGCGCTCGGGGTGGACGCCGATCTCTACCAGGCCGGGATGACCTCCCACGCGAGCGTCAACGTGATGCTGGCGCTGGAGGACCGCTTCGACGTGGAGTTCCCCGACCGGATGCTCAAGCGCAGCGTGTTCGAGAGCATCGCCTCGATCGCAACGGCGCTGGAGGAGCTTCAGGTGGAAGCGGCGGCATGAGCGTCGCCGTCGACCGCGACGCCACGTTCGTCGCCGCGGTGAGCCGTATCGCAGACGACGTCGCTGCGCCAAACGCCGTGGACGTCGACCGCCAAGCGCGCTTTCCGGCCGAGGCGATTCAGGCGCTGCGCGACGAGCAGGCGCTGTCGGCGTTCATCCCAACCGAGCTCGGCGGGGCAGGTGTCTCCTTCGAGGCGGTCGCGGCCGCGTGCCTGGCGCTGGGACGTCGCTGTGGCGCCAGCGCGATGGTCTTCGCGATGCACCAGATCCAGGTCGTCACGATCGCGCGCCATCTCGACCAGGCGCCTTGGTTCGAAGCGTATTTGCGCGACGTCGCCGACGAACAACGGCTGATCGCCTCGGTCACCTCGGAGATCGGCACCGGCGGAGACATGGGGCGCTCGGTCGCCGCCGTCACGCCTGCGCCCGACGGCACGCTGAGCTTCGAGAAGCGTGCACCGACAGTCAGCTACGGCGCCTATGCCGACGACCTGCTCACCACCCTGCGGCGTACGCCCGACGCGGAGCCGAGCGATCAGGTCCTCGTGCTCAGCAGAGGCGAGCAGATCGAGCTCGAGCCAGCCGGCACGTGGGATCCCCTCGGTATGCGCGGCACGTGCTCGCCCGGCTACACCGTGCGCGCCGAGTTCCTGCCGGAGCAGATCCTCGCGACGCCTTTCTCCAGCGTGTCAGTCGAGTCGATGGTGCCGGTGTCGCACATCCTCTGGTCGCACCTGTGGCTGGGAATCGCCACCGACGCCTTCGATCGTGCGCGCTCCTTCGTGCGCGCAGCGGCCAAGCAGAAGCCTGGCCAGCCCCCTCCCACAGCCCTGCGGCTGTCGCACCTGATGAGCGAGCTCTCGCTGCTGCGCGCCGAGGTCAGCTCGGGGTTGCGGGGCTTCGTCGAGGCCTCGCAGGAGCCCGGTCGCGAGAGCCTTTCGACGATGGCCTCCCAGCTGCGCTTCAACAACTTGAAGATCGCCGCATCAGAGCAAGCGCCGCGCGTCTGCCAGGGCGCGATGGGCGTGTGCGGGATCATGGGCTTCAAGAACGACACGCCATTCAGCGTCGGACGCCACCTGCGCGACACCATGTCCGCGTGCTTGATGGTCGCCAACGAACGTATCCATCAGACCAACGCGAGCCTGCTGCTGATCGCCAAGGACGTCTGATGGCCGAGCTTCGCCCGGCCACCGCCGACCAGGCTGAGTTCTGCGGCGAGCTCGTGCAACGTGGCCTGCTGCTCGAGACCGGCGTTCCCGGCATCTATGGTCGGGGAGGCGACTTCGAGGACGTGCGCGAAGGTGTCGCCGACCTGGTTACGCGAATGGGGGCGGCCGAGGACCCCGAGCGCCTTCGCTTCCCCCCGGTCCTGCCACGCCACGACCTGGAGACCGTCGGCTATCTGAAGTCCTTTCCACATCTCGCAGGAAGCATCTTCGCCTTCGACGGCAGCGAAGACGAGGCGGCCGAGCAGTACGACCGGGCGTGCCGGCACGAGGACTGGAGCGAGTTCCAGTCGATGACCGATCTCGTGCTCACGCCCGCGGCCTGTTACCCGGTCTACCCGGCGATCGCAGCGCGCGGCCAGCTGGCGCCCGGCGGCGTCACCGTCGACGCCGGCAGCGCCTACGTCTTTCGCCACGAGCCGTCGGGCGACCCCGCGCGCATGCAGATGTTCCACCAGCGCGAGATCGTGCGCATCGGCGAGCCCGAGCAAGTGGCCGCGTGGCGCGAGCGCTGGCGTAATCGTGCTGTGGAGATGCTGCGGCGGATCGGGCTGGACGCCAAGCTCGACGTCGCCACCGACCCTTTCTTCGGGCGTAGCGGACGGATGCTCGCGGCAAGCCAGCGCGAGCAGGAGCTGAAGTTCGAGGTTTCGGTGCCGATCGCCGGACCCGAGCCGACCGCCGTCGCCTCCTTCAACTACCACCAGGACCACTTCGCCTCGGCCTACGGGATCGAGATGTCCGACGGAAGCGGCGCGCACACCGCCTGCCTCGGCTTCGGGCTGGAGCGGATCGCGCTTGCCCTGTTTCGCACGCACGGCCTGGAGTTGGCTGCATGGCCCGAGCGGACTCGAGGTGAGCTATGGCGAACCTGAGCGCCACGACCGGGCCGGTGAGCCTGCTGGGACTTGACCCGGCCACCTATAAACCGCATCTACTGCACGCGCCCGAGCGGACCTACAGGGAGATCAACTGCTACGCGGACATCCTCATCGAGCTGCTGCACGCTCGCGCGCAGGAGCCCCTCGCCGCGATGGGCGCGACCGTGCAGATGGATTTCGAGGGAGATCAGTGGACGTTCTTCAAGCCGGCGCCCGAGGATCTGCAGCAGCTCTACGGCTTGGACGTGCACGAGATGCAGCCCTACCGCGCATTGCCCGAGCAGATCGCCGAGCAGATCGCCAGCGGCCGCACGATCACCGTCGAGCTCGACTCGTGGTTTTTGCCCGACACGGCCGCGACCAGCTACCGAGCCGAACACGTCAAGAGCTCGATCGTCCCCGAGGCGATCGACCTCGAGGGGCAGACACTTCGCTACTTCCACGCCACCGGTCTGCACGCGCTCTCCGACGAGGACTACCGCGGCGTGTTCCGGCTCGACGACCGGCGCCCCGACGAGCTGCCTCCCTACACCGAGCTGGTCCGCTTCGACGCCGGCGACCCGCTGCAGGACGCGGAGTTGCGCGAGGCCTCGCGCGAGCTGCTGCGCACGCGCCTGCAGCGCCGCCCCGCGACGAATCCGTTCGTGCGCTTCGGCGCGCAGCTCGAGCGCGAGCTGCCGCGCCTGCTCGACGGCGACGCCTCGGACTATCACGCCTACGCCTTTGCGACGGTGCGCATGGCCGGCTCGGGCTTTGAGGCCGCCGGATCGCACATCGACTGGCTGTTCGGCGACGCCGGGGCGCAGGCCCAGGAAGCGGCGGGAAGGATCGTGGAGGGCTGCAAGGCACTGTCTTTTCGCCTGGCACGCCGCCGGGCCTTCGAGCCCCAGGACGCGGTCGCCGGGATCGCCGTGGCGTGGGACGAGACAATGGCTCGGCTCGATGAGCTCGGTAGCTGAGACCACACACGTCGCCGCTGCTCCGGCGCAGGCTCTCGTCGAGGGCCACGAGATACACGTGCTGTCGCAGGGCTGGCAGGCCTCGACGACAGCCGCTGAGCTGAGCGCCGAGTCCGCCGACGCCGCCGCGAGCTGGTGGCCGGCGCGCGTACCCGGCACCGCCGCCGGCGTACTGGCCGATGCCGCAGCGTGGCGGATCGGCGAGCCGCACGACTTCGACGGCGAGGATTGGTGGTTTCGCACGAGCTTCGCCGCCGAGCCCGCAAAGGACGGCGAGCAGGTCGTGCTCTGCCTGGACGGGATCGCGACCGTCGCCGAGGTTCACCTCAACGGCGAGCGGGTGCTCGACAGCGACTCGATGTTCGCCGCGCACGCGCTCGACGTCGGTTCGCTGCTGCGCCGCACCAACGAGCTGACGATCTGCTGCCGGGGACTTGCGCCGCGCCTGCGCGCGCGCCGGCGCCCGCGCGCTCGCTGGCGCACGCGCCTGGTCGCCGAGGGCAACCTGCGCTTCTTTCGCACGATGCTGCTCGGTCGCGCACCTGGCTTTGCTCCCGGGCCGCCGGCGGTCGGGCCTTGGCGCGAGGTGCGCCTGGAGCGACGACGGCGCGCCGTCGTCGAGGCACTGTCGCTGCGTCCGCGTGTGGATCGCACGCACGGGCGCTTGGCGGTCAACGCACGCCTGCGACGTCTCGACGACGCGTCGCACACCGCTGTCGAGGTCGAGTTGTCGCGGGGATCGCAGACGTTGCGCGCGCCGCTCGCGGTCGCCGAGCATGACGGAGGCCTCGAGTGCGAGGGCGAGCTGGTGGTTTCAGACGCCGCCCTGTGGTGGCCGCACACGCACGGCGATCCGGCGATGTACGAGGCGCGGCTGATCCTCTCAGACGCCAACTCCAGGTTCGCCGTCGCCGCCGGTCGGGTCGGGTTTCGCAGCCTTGCGATGGGGCTGGATCCAGGTCACGATGTCCTCGAGCACGGCGTCGATCTCCACGTCAACGGGACGCGCGTCTTCGCGCGCGGCTGCGTGTGGTCGCCGATCGATGCCGTCGGTCTCGCGCCGTCACCAGCGGCGCTGCGCGCCGCGCTGGAGCAGGTCCGCGACGCCGGCATGAACATGCTGCGCATCCCCGGCACGAGCGCCTATGAGAGCCAGGCCTTTCACGACCTCTGCGACGAGCTCGGCCTGCTCGTGTGGCAGGACTTCATGTTCGCCAACCTCGACTACCCGATCGCCGATCCCGCGTTCAAGCACACCGTCGAACGCGAGGCTCGCGACGTGCTCGCCGGTATCGCCGGACGTCCGAGCCTGGCGATCCTCTGCGGCAACAGCGAGGTGGAGCAGCAGGTGACGATGCTCGGACTGGAGCCCTCGCTCGGCCGCGGCGAGCTGTTCGGCGAGCTGTTGCCCCAGCTCGTGCACGAGAGCGGAGCGGACGCCGCGTACATTCCCTCGGCGCCCTGCGGCGGGAACCTGCCGTTCCGAACCGATCGCGGGATCAGCAACTACTACGGCGTCGGCGGCTACATGCGCCCGCTGCAGGACGCGCGCCTGGCACAGGTGCGCTTCGCCGCCGAGTGCCTGGCCTTCTCCAACGTTCCCGACGAGGCGGCTGTCGAAGAGATGCTTCCCGATGCCCCGGGACAGCTCGTCGTGCACCATCCCCGCTGGAAGCAGGGCGTGCCCCGGGATTCCGGCAGCGGCTGGGATTTCGAGGACGTTCGCGACCACTATCTGCAGTTGCTGTTCGGCCTTGACCCCGTGCAACTGCGCCGCGTCGACCACGAGCGATATCTCGAGCTGTCCCGTGCGGTCACCGGAGAGGTGATGGCCGAGGTGTTCGGCGAGTGGCGGCGTTCGGCTTCGTCCTGTGGCGGGGGCCTGGTGCTGTGGCTTCGCGACCTCGCCGCGGGTGCCGGTTGGGGCGTCGTCGACAACCGTGGCGGGCCAAAGGTGGCCTATCACCATCTGCGTCGAGCGCTCGCTCCCGTCGCCGTGTGGACGACCGACGAGGGACTCAACGGCGTTGCCGTGCACGTCGCCAACGATCCTCCCAAGACGCTGGACGCGCGGCTTCGTGTCAGCCTGTACCGTGATTTCGAGCTGCAGGTGGACGAGTCCCACGAGACGATCGAGCTCCCCGCGCACGGTCACTCCGAACACGACGTCGAGCAGCTGCTCGGTCGTTTCGTCGACGCCTCGTCGGCCTATCGCTTCGGGCCGCCTGCGCAGGACCTGCTGGTCGCAAGCCTCGAGCGCTGCAGCGAGCACGGCGTCGAGCTGATCTCACAGAGCGTGCGCTTTCCCGCCGCGCGTCCAACCGTGGTCGAGAGCGCCGACAGGATCGGACTGAGCGCAACCGTCGACGAGCTCGCCGACGACGCGATGCGCCTGCGCGTGTGCAGCAGACGCTTCGCTTACGGCGTGCGCGTCCACGCGCCGGGCTTCACCCCCAGCGACGACGCCTTCTCGATCGAGCCGGGCGGTGAACGGACCGTCCTGCTGCGGGCACGCGAGCGCGCGGCGGACTACACAGGCGGTGCGTTGACGGCGCTCAACCTCGACGGGCGGGTGCGCATCCAAGCGCAGGGAGACGACACGTGAGCGCGGCTGCGCAGGGCGAAGCCCTCTACCTGAGCGACGGACGCGACCCTATCTTCGGGATCTTCCACGAGCCCGAGCAGGCCTCCCCCGCTTCCACGGCCGTGCTGATCAGCCCGCCGTTCGGCTGGGATGACACCTGCTCGTATCGCAGCCGGCGCGACTGGGCTCAGCATCTCGCCGCCGACGGTTTCGCCTGCCTGCGCATGGACCTTCCCGGCACGGGCGACAGCGGCGGCTCGCCACACGACCCCCAACGACTGGCGACGTGGATCGACGCCGTCGGCTCAGCCACCGCAGAGCTGCGCGCGATGACCAGCTGCACTCGCGTAGCCGCGATCGGCATCGGCCTCGGCGGTCTGCTCGTCTGCCGCGCGATCTCCGACGGAGCGCAGATCGAGGAGGTCGTCCTCTGGGCGGTGCCCGCCCGCGGGCGCACGCTGCTGCGCGAGCTGCGGACATTCGCAAGCCTCGAGGACTCCGACTTGGTCGCGGTTCCCGAGGAAGCGCCACAGCCGTCGGTGACCGCGCAGGGCGACGTGTGGGTCGGTGGGTTCCTGCTGACCGCCGAGACGGCGCGAGCGCTGGAAGAGCTCGACGTCAGCAAGCTGCCGTTCTCCGGCGGACTGCCTCGACGCGCCCTTCTACTGGGGCGCGACGGGATCAGCGCGGACAGGCGCCTGCACAAGCGCCTCGAGGAGCTCGGCGCGGACGTGACCGTCTCCGCCGGCGAGGGCTATGGCGAGATGATGGCTCGCCCGCACGACGCGCGCTCGCCGCTTGAGGCATTCGCCGAGGTGACCGAGTGGCTGAAAGCAGCCCCCACGCCGACCGCCGAGCAAACGCCGGCCGCGCAGCAGACGCCGGCGGCCGAGCGAGCGCCGGACTCGCGTGCCGCGCAGGTGCGTGCCGAGCATGCGTCGAGCTCGATCGAGCTGTCGATCGCCGGCGCGCGCATACGCGAGACGCCGATAACGATCGCCCAGCCCTTCGGCGAGCTGTTCGGCATCCTCGCCGAGCCGTTGAGCGCCTCCAGCGGCGATGTCTGCGCGGTGCTGCTCAACGCCGGCGCGATCCGCCGGATCGGACCGAACCGCATGTGGGTCGAGACCGCCCGTCGCTGGGCCGCGCTCGGCGTGCCCACGCTGCGACTGGATCTCGAGGGAATCGGCGACGCGGGCGGCGACACCAGCCCCTTCGGAGAGATGGCCCAGCTGTACGTTCCGGCGCTCGTCGACCAGGTGCGCGGCGCTCTCGACGACCTCGCAGAGCGCGAGCTGGGGCCGCGCTTCGTGCTCGCCGGCCTGTGCTCGGGCGCCTACTGGGCTTTCCACGCTGCGCTGGCAGACGAGCGAGTCGTCGCCGCCTACCTGCTCAACCCCCGCGCGCTGTTCTGGGATCCATCGCTCGACGTGACGCGCGAGGTCCGCAAAGCTCTCGCGCGCGCGTCGGTTTGGCAGAGGGTCGTGCACGGCGAGATCCCGATGGCACGGATGGCGCGGCTCGCCTACCGCGCGCCCGGAGTGCTCGCACGCCGGGCCGTCGCGCAGGTCGCTCGACGTGCGGCACAGCGCCGCGGCGGCGACGAGCTCGACCGTGCGCTGGATCAGCTGCGCGACGCCGAACAGCGCATCCAGCTGATGTTCTCCTCGAACGAGCCGCTGTATGAAGAGCTTCGCGACGAAGGTCGTCTGGATCGCCTGGACCGCTGGCCGAACGTCGGGGTCGAGCTGATCGCCGGCAACGTTCACACGCTGCGCTCCGCCGACTCTCAGCGAAGCGCGCACGAGGCGCTCGACCGTGCGCTGGAGCACCAACTGCAGCGCGCCTTCAAGCACGCACTGTCGAAGACCTCTTAGGTGGTGCGGATGATCAGCACCGAGCAAGGGGCGTGATGGGACACCTTGTTGGGCACCGAACCCAGCAGAAACCGCTTGGCGCCGGTCATCCCCTTGTTGCCGACGATGATCAGATCGGCCTCACGCTCCTCGGCGACGTCGAGGATCGCGTCGGCGGGGTCCCCCTGGCGCGGATACACGTCCACGGCGACTCCCGCCTCTCGCGCGACGGCAGCCGCCGACTCGAGCGTTGCGTCGACGTCCTCGCGCGGGTTGATCGCCCACTGCAGGTCCTCGGGCGCCTGGCGGCGTTCCTCGCTGAGGCGCTGCTGGGACACCGGCGAGTAAGCGCTGACAAGCTCGAGCTTCGCCCCTACGGCGCCAGCCAGATCGACGGCCTGGCGGACGGCCTGGGCGGCCGTGTCAGAGCCATCGGTTCCCACCACGATCGACCTGAACATCATTCTCCTCGCCTGTCTCGACGCGAATACAACGAGGCACGATCATACCCGTGCGGCGAAAGCGCGCGGTCCTCGGCGTAAGGTTCCAGGCCCGTGATCGACCTGCACTGCCACGTTCTCGCGGGCATCGACGATGGGCCGCCGACGCTCGAGGCGTCCGTCGCGCTCGCGCGCTGCGCACAGGCCCGCGGTGTCCAGACGATCGTGGCGACACCGCACGTCAGCTGGCACTATGACAACGACGCCGAGACGATCGCGCGCCTGGTGCGGGAGACCAACGCCGCTCTTGCGGCGGCCGAGCTGACGGTGAACGTCGTCGCCGGCGCCGAGATAGCGATCACACGGGGAGTCGACCTCGCCGCGCCGGAGCTCGCTGCGCTGACGCTCGGCGACGGGCCGTGGCTGCTGATCGAGTGTCCTTTCAGCTCCGCCGTCGTCGGCCTGGACACGCTGGCAGACGAACTGCAGGAGCAGGGGCACCAGATCGTGCTTGCCCATCCGGAGCGCTGCCCCGCGTTTCAGCGCGACCCCCAGCTGCTGGAGTCGCTCGTGCGCGCCGGAGTCCTCACCTCGATCACGGCCGGCTCGCTCATCGGCAGCTTCGGCTCGAGCGTCCGGCGCTTCGCGCTCGAGCTGATGGAAGCCGAGCTCGTCCACAACGTCGCCTCCGACGCGCACGACGTCGATCGCCGTCAGCCTGGAATGGCCGACGAGCTGCAGCGTGCCGGCTTCGGCGCGCTGACGACGTGGCTGACGCACAGCGTGCCCAGCGCGATCCTCTCCGGCGAGGAGTCGGTTCCGCCGCGTCCGAGCGTCGCGCTCGGCACGCCCGAGCGCTCGCGCCAACGCCGCTGGTGGCGGCGTGGCCCGCTCAGGCAAGCTTCGTGATCGCCACGACCATCCCGATCAGCACGAACACGACGATCGCTATCTGCATCCAGATCCAGGTCGGCGACATCGCAAGCGCAGCCTAGCTGGCGCACTGCGCCGGCTCGCCTAGGGCATCGACTAAGGTCCATCGCTTGCTCGCAAGCTCTCGCAAGCCGACGGTCGCCCTCGCGCTCTGCCTCGGCGTCCTTGCAGTCTTTGCTGTCCTAGCGTCCTTCGCGGTGGCGAGCCCGCTGGGCGGAGTGAACCTGGGTGGCCCAGATGGTGGCCTGAAGCTCTCGCGCGCAGACCAGGAGATCGCGCAGGCGCACGCGCTGCGTGCGAAGGTCGTGCGCATCGAGGCGACCTGGGCGGTGTTCGAGCCAACCGCCTCGGGGCAGATCGATCCGAAAGCGATGGCCTTCACCGACCGCCTGGTCTCCGACGCGGCCGCCGCCGGCATGCAGGTGATCATGCTCGTCGACGGCACGCCCTGCTGGGCGTCCTCGGCGCCGGCCTCGCTGCAGTCGAGCTGCGTGCCACGCCGCCCGAGCAAGGCCAACTCATGGCCACCGGCACACCCCTCCACGTATGCCGCTTTCGTCGCATACCTCGCCCAGCGCTACGGCGACCATCTCGCAGGGATCGAAGTCTGGAACGAGCCCGACCAGGCCAACGAACTGTATTTCGCCGGCCCGCACAAGGCAGAGCGCTACGCGGCGCTGCTGAAGGCGGCATATCCGGCGATCAAGCAGGCCAACCCGCGGGTGACCGTGCTCGCAGGCTCGCTCGTCGGCTCCAACGGGACGTTCCTGCGCGCGCTGTACGCCGCCGGCATCAAGGGTTACTACGACGGGCTTGCCGTTCATTTCTACACGCTCACCCTCGCCGCGCTGCGTGCGACCCATGAAGTGCAGCTGGCCAATGGCGACGCGACACCGCTGTGGCTCGACGAGTTCGGCTGGACCAGCTGCTGGCCGCAGAAGCGCATCCAGCAGGAACAGGCGTGCGTGACGCCCAGCACGCAGGCTGCCAACTTCCGCGACATCTTTCGCTCGCTGGCGAACACTCCGTATGTGGCCGCTGAGGTCTTCTTCAAGCTGCAGGACTCCAGCGGCGAGAACTTCGGCGCGCTCAACGCGCGCGGCGGACGCAAGCCCTCATTCGCGACGCTTTCCAACGTGTTCGTGTCACCGCTGGGCAGCCCCAGCAGGGTCACGCTGAACCTCGCCGCTCGTGGCGGGAGCGTCGTCGCCAGCGGCTCGGGGCCGGTGGGCGACTTCATGCAGCTGGAAGTGCTGCAGAGCGGCGTCCCGCGCTTTCGCGCGCTGTTCACGCTCGACCGCTTCAACAGCTACAAGCTCGCCCTTCCGCGCGTGCTCGGCACCGCCGGCCTGCAGGTCCGCGTCTTTCAGCGCTGGAGCGGGACCAGCAGGGGCGCCAGCAAGAGCATCTGAGGAGGCGCACGCCGCGCCGGAGTCACTCGGCGTTGCGCAGGAGCGCCACGAACGTGAGCGCGAGAATCTTCACATCGAGACCGAGCGACCAGTTGGCGATGTAGTAGTTGTCCCACTCCACGCGCTCTGCCAGCGAGGTCTGCCCGCGCAGGCCGTGCACCTGCGCCCAGCCGGTGATGCCCGACTTCACGCGGTGACGGTCGCCGTAACGGACGATGTCCTGTTTGAACAGCTCGACGAACTCAGGGCGCTCGGGACGGGGGCCGATCAGGCTCATCTCGCCGCGCAGCACGTTCAGCAGTTGCGGGAGCTCGTCGATCGAGCAGCGGCGTAGAAAGCGGCCCACCGGCGTGCGCCGATCGGAGCCCTCGACGCCTCCCGGAGCCGTGTCGCCTCCGAGCAGGAACTCCAGCGGCCCGCTGTCGTCCTCGTCCAGATCGCTGCGTCCCGGCTCGATGCGCATCGAGCGGAACTTGTACAGGTCAAAGGCCTTGCCGTCGCGACCGACGCGACGCTGGCGGAACAGCACGGGACCGCTCGAGCTCAAGCGCACGGCCAGCGCCGACGCCAGGATGAGCGGCGCCAGGACGAGCAGCAGCACAAACGCCAGCACTCGGTCGAGCGCGTGCTTTATCGCGAACTGCAGGCCGCGAGGATCGACCGTTGTGAACGACATCAGCGGCAGCCCGCCGACCGTGTCGTAGCCGACGCGATTGTTGATCGTGTCGAACATCCGCGGCACAACCGACACCTCGATCCCCAGTTCTTGACAGCGCTGGATCAGCCGGCTGACGCGCTCGTCGGCGACCGATGAGAAAGCCACGATCAGCCGCCGCACTCCCGTGGCGGCGACGGTCTCGTCGAGGTCCTCGACCGTGCCGAGCACCGGCAGGTCGCGACCGCCGACCTCCGCGATCGAACGCGGATCCTCGTCGAGGAAGCCGATCGGGGCCAGGCCGTACTCCGGGTGGCTCTCCAGTCGCCGCGCGACCTGGGCTCCGACGACGCCGGCCCCCATGATCAGCACCGGCTTACCGACCAGCCGCCGGGCGCGTGCCCAGCGCTGGGCGAAGGACAGGCTGATGCGCCCGACGCCGACTGCGACCAAGCCGAACAGCCACGCCCGCACGGTCACCCCCTGCGGTGGAGCATGCCCGTTGAGGAACAGCCCGAGCACGGCGACGGTCATCGCCGCGACGGAAACGGCGCTGATGACCGGAACGACGCCGTCGAGCACCAGCGCGCGCAGGCGGGTGCGATAGAGGCCTCGCAGGTAGAACAGCAGCATCACCACCAGCGGCAGTGCGGATATCGGCGCTCGGTATGTGCTGGCGTGCAGGGTTGCGTGCACGCCGCCCTGTGCGACCACTACGGCCGCGCACAGCAGCGCGAAGTCCACGGCCGGGCGCAGCACGCTCCAGCCGCTGCCCTCGAGCGCCCACTGCAGCTTTCCGCCAAACTTGCCGTCCGCCAGAGAGCGCGGCCGCGGGGCAGCGCGGCCCAGCTCGCCGCGAAGCGGAAGCGTGGTGGTGGTCTGTTGGGTGACGGGGGTGCGAGCCATCTGTCGGGCGTCCTGTCCTTAGCCAGTTACTCGGTAGATGCGACGCATCCCTTTAGCTAGCGCTGCCTTCCCGCCGGCGCTGACCGCGTCAGCCGCCGCGTGAGCACGCCCGTGAACCCGAGCGTCAGCAACGCCAGGACGATCAGCAGGAAGTCCGCCCCGGAGAGTCCCAGCACGCCCGTCGACGGCGCCGACGCGCCGCGTTCGGCGGCGGCGTAGATGTCGGAGATACGCGTGGGAGAGCTTGTTTGACTGCTTGCCGCGGCGCCTTTCGAGCCGGCCTGACCGGCGCCTGCGTGTTTGTGTGAAGGGCGGGAGCGCCCGGCCGATCCGCGCCGTGCGCTACGGCTGGGAGCTTCGGCTGTCGTGGGAGCGATGCTCGCCGAGGGCGCCGCCGCCGCGCCCGCCGAGCCGCCGCCTCCGCCAGGCCCGTTCAGCAGAGCGGAGCCGAGAAGCGCCTGGTTTCCCTGCCCTGGGCCGCCGTAGCCGCTGAGCAGCGAGCTCGCCAGCGCAGCGTCAGACGAAATCCCCGCGAATGCAACGAGCGAACCGACTATGAGAATGATCGTGCGATGCCTTGTCATGCTTCCTTGCCCTCGGTCTCGCCTGGAGCACGTGCCACAGCACGTTCCTTGTCGCGTTCTCGTGATACCAGGTCCCCTCGTTTTCAGCACCGCAGCGCACGAGTAGACAGTCCCAGCAAACCGACGCCGACCGCTGTGGACTGTACCGGAGGCGGTCCGGCGTGTCGAGCGAAAATCGCCTGATTCGGCTGGTCGCGAGCGGGCTCTATGCGAATTTCCCAGCCATGAGCAGGATTGAGCGGTTCAGTTCGTCGATGTCCACGCGCCGCCCTTGCAGCGCCAGCGCCAACGCTTGGCGGGTCAGTTCGTCGCGAGGGTTCAGGCGCACCGCTCGATCGAGCAGTTTCAGCGCCTGCGTTCGCTCGCCCCTGGTCGAGGCGATCGCGCCCCGCTCCAGCGTCGCGTAGGCGTCGCCGGGCGTCCGCGCGAGGGCTCTGGAGAATTCCCGGTCGGCTCGGGCGACGTCGCCGAAGCGCAGGGCGATCGTGCCTGCCACCAGGAAGGGTTCGTCGCTGAGCGGGTTGAGCCGGGCGGCATCCTGCAGGTCGGCATACGCCTTGCGCGGCGCCGTCCTCCAGATCCGCGCCGCACCGTGAACCTGTGTCTGGCTGAGCCACGGGGCAGCCAGCGAGACGCTCGCCGCCAGGGCGGCGAGCGTGGTAGCGGCGATCGTCGCTGCCACCGGCACACGTCGGCGCCGCTCGCGCGGCCGCGCCGACGCCGGCTGTGTCACGACCGGATCGCGCGCCGTGCCAGGGGAGCGCTGCGCCGGCGCGAGGGCGCAGGCCAGCCCCAGCAGGGCGAACGCCGGCGCACCGAGACCGGCGAACTCCCAGAACCAGTCGACCGATCCATGCACCAGCCAATAGACAAAGCCGGCCAGCGCGGCCAGCGCAACCGACGCACCGAGCGGATCGGCACGGCGAGCTGCCGCCGTGAGCCACGCGCGCGAGCTCGCCCAGAGCGCCGCCGCGAGGCCGACGATCGCCAGCAGCGCGCCGAGCAGGCCCGTCTCGGTCAAGGTCCGCAGCTCGACGCTGTGCGGGTAGTGCGGCGTCTCGCCGCTGCGACCATGCAGCAGGTACTGCTGCTGGAAGTTGTCGACGCCGATCCCGCCGAGTGGATGAGCGGCGAACTCGTCGATCGCCACGCGGTAGAAGTCATAGCGATTGCTTCCCAGCCCGCTGGTCAGACGGCTGCCGCCACTGCGGTCTGCCGCGTAGCCGCCCTTGAAGGTGTGCCAACCATGTTCGACTCGGGCGATCGGGTCGCCCGCCACCGCCAGGCCACCTGCCAGCGCTGCGACGACTGTCGCGATCGCAATCGCAGCCCACGCCGTGCGTATCCGCGCGATCGTGCTCTGTGAGAAGGCGCCGCGGCTCTCCAGCGCGGCGCCCGCCGCGACGACGAGGCCGACCAGCGCGGCAGCGACGAACACGGCTGTGGTGGCGCCGTGCAGCGCCGCCTTCACGTCTCCCCCGTGTGACAGGCGGTCGCCCACGCGCAGCACCAGCGCAGTGGTGACGCCGACCCCGATGGCGCTCGGCACGAGCACGGCGAATGCGCGCAGGCGCCCCGGCAGCAGCGCAAACACGAGGATCAGCATCGCCACCATCGCGAACAGCGAGCCGCGGCTGAGGCTGAGCAGGGCGAGGTCCGCAAGCAGCACCGCGCCACCGGCGAGCAGTCCGCGCACGGCCCACGGGATGCGCGCGCTTGCCGCCAGCAGCAGGGCCGGCCATACGACCATCGCCCACATCGCAGCGCTGGCGTTTTCATACCCGGCTGGATACTTCAGGCGTCCTTCGCTGAACAGCTGCGCCGGATGCGTCGACGCGTCGACGTGGAGCATCACGAAGACGGCCAGCGCGATCATCGCGATCGTCCACGCGCCGATCAACAGGACGGCGCTGGCGCCCCGCCGCGGCCACAGTGAGAACAATGCGAAGACGAGCAGGTAGAGCAGTGTGCGGTTCGCTCCTTCCCATGCATCCGCAGGGACCCCCGCCCAGAGAATCGAGAGATAGCTGAGCGCGGTGTACAGCGCGAGACAGCCGAGCGCGATCCGCAGCACCATCGGCAGTTCTGCAAGACGCACTGGCACGCTGAACAGCGCGATCGCCAGCAGCGCGAGAACGATCAGCGCGCCGGGCGCCCAGTGCGTGAGCGGATAGCCGGCCTGGTTGGCCGCCCATGCGACGAAAAGCGCCACGGCCCCCAGCGCCGGCAACGTCGTCGGGCTCTCGCGCAAGGTGCCGGTCAGCTTCGCCATCCAGCCAAGTAGCGCGGCCATTGCGGCTGAGACTATCTGTGGCATCGCACGTCAACGCCGGCGTGAGCACGGTCGACGGGCGAGATGCCAGGCGACCCCTTAGGCTTCCCGCGGGCCGGCCCGAGACCATGCGCACGCTCATGTACCACGACATCGCCCCGCGCGGCCACGGCGACACCGTCGGCTTTGCAGGTTCGCTTGCGGCGCGCTACAAGCTCGACCCGCAGGACTTCGAAGCCCACCTGGACGCGGTCGCGGCCACGGGCGCGCAGGTCGGCACGCTCGCCGGAAGCGAACGTGCACCGGCCGTCGCGTTGACGTTCGACGACGGCGGGGCCTCTGCCCCGCTCGCCGCCGAGGCCCTGGAGCGGCGGGGCTGGCGCGGTCACTTCTTCGTCACGTCCTCGCAGATCGACATGTCCGGGTTCATGTCGGCCGACGAGCTGCGCGAGTTGAGCGCGCGCGGTCATGTGATCGGCAGCCACTCCCACACTCATCCGACATACATGGGCCGCCTGACGCGCGCGCAGCTCGACGAGGAGTGGGCGCATAGCCGCGCCTGCATCGCAGACGTGCTCGGGTCCGCGCCGCGGACAGCCTCGGTGCCCGGTGGCTTCCTCTCAGACGCCGTGATCGCAGCCGCCGCCGCGGCGGGCTACGAGATCCTGTTCACCTCCGAGCCCACCGCTCGCGTCCAGCAGCGCGGGGTCGAGGTGCGCGGGCGCTACACGATCTGGGCGTCGACGCCGGCGCGCGTCGCTGCGGCCTATGCCGAAGGCGACCGCGTCGCCTGCGGTCGCCTGTGGCTGGAGTGGAACGCCAAGAAGCTTGCCAAGAGCCTCAGCCCCGCCGTCTACCAGTCGCTGCGACGCATCCGCGCCCACCGGCGCTGAGGCGCCCGCGCGGTTCACACCCAGGCGGCGGCTCAGCGCGCTTCACGCACGCGTCGCCGCACATCGCGCGGCGCGCGCTCACGGAGCCGTTGCCAGAAACGCGGCCAGTCGCGCCGAGGCGGCCTCGAGCGTCCCGCCGCGAGCGCGCTCCAGCCCCGCCTCGATCAGCCGCTCGCGCAGCTGCTCGTCGCCGGCGATTGCCTCCAGCGCCTCGACGGCGGCGTTGGCGTCGTCCGGCTCGATCAGAATCGCCGCGCCGGTCGCGGCCGCGGGCACGCCGCCGACCGCGGTGGCCACCGTCGGCAGGCCGCTGGCGAACGCCTCGACGAGCACCTGCGGGAAGCCCTCGGTCCAGGAGACGTGCAGGAACGCATGGCTCGTGCGATAGAGATCGAGCAGGCCGCCGTCGATCCGAACGTAGCCCAACAGCTCGACGCGGTCGTGCAAGCCCAGCTCGGACAGGCGATCGTGCAGCTGCTCGCGCATCGGGCCGTCGCCGCAGACGAGCAGGCGCCAGCGCCGCCCGTCGCGTCCCAGCAGCACCGCGATGTCGGCGAGCAGGAGCGGGTTCTTCTCCGCGTCGAGCCGCCCGACCGTCAACAGCGTGAGCTCGCCGGAGTAGTCGCGTGCTGCGACCGCGTCGGCAGCCTGTGCGAGATCATCCTCGGAGACGAGCGAGACGGTGGTCGCGAGCACGCTGCAGGCGTGGCCGTCTCGGTACTTGCGCTCGAGCTCGGGGCCGACGACGACGACCGCGTAGCGACGAGCCAGCAGGCGCCAGATCGCCTCGAGGACGTCGGCGCTCCAATGCATCCAGCGGCGGTCGGGGCGGCGGCTGCGGACATACAGCGGCATGTCCTGCCTGACGCCCAGCACGAGCCGGCGCCGGCGCATCGCCGTCAGCAGCGCCAGCAGCACCGAATGGGGGTAGGGACCGAGCACCCACACGGTGTCGACCTCGTCGAGCAGGCGCCAGAAGCGCCCCACGGAGACGATCAGCGAGCGTGCCACCGAAGCCGGGTGTCCGAGGCTCTCGTAGTGCGGCAAGCCGACGAGCTCGGTGTCCTCGTGCAGCGGATAGTGCGAGCGCCCTGGCTCGGGATCGAGGCGACCGACGAGCACCAGACGGTCGACGCGCTCGCGCAGGGCCTCGAGGAAGACGACGAACGCGCGCTGTCCGTAGCGTCGAACGCCGTCGGAGCAGTACTCGTAGTCGGTGTAGACCGCCAGGCGCAACGTCAGGCGTCCTCGCCCCGCAGCGACGGCGCGTAGACGTCGTCCGGCGTCTCCTGCACCGACGCCCGCTCGCCCCCGCGTACGAGCGTCGCCAGGGCGGACACCGGCGGGCCGAATCGCAGCATTCCGGCGAGCGTTCCCAGGCCCCAGCCGAGGTGCATCGCCGGCAGCACCACGAGCAGCAGCGCACCGTCGACTCGCCGGCCGGGCTCGCTCGCCGCGCCAGCGGTCGTGGCCGACGTCGCGGTCGTGGCCGACGTGGCGCTCGTGGCCGACGTGGCGGCAGTGGCGGCGACGGCGCCGGCATATGCGAGCAGTCCCACGCGCGCGGCCTTGCGCAGCGGGCTGGGGGCGAGCGTGGCGACGATCGGCGTCAGCGCGAGCGCCGGCGCGATCAGATGAGAGCGGCGCATGCTCGTCGGGTGGCGGCGAAAGGTCCGTGCGCGGTAGAAGCCATAGCGAAAGTACTGACGCGCGAGGCCCGAGAGCGAGTCGCGCGGGACGTAGTAGCCGGCCATCTCCGGCAGGCACACCAGGCGCGCACCGCCGCGCAGGAAGCGCGATGCCATCTCCGAGTCCTGGTTGATCGGCCAGCGCTCGTCCCAGCCGCCGGCCTCGAGCACGCGCTGGCGCCGCCAGACGCCGCCGAAGACGCCGGTGTCGAGGTCGCGCTCCTCGGCGCTGTCGAGGTCCTCGCTCCACTTGCGCGAGCCGCCGCGCCCCAGCCACGAGGCCAGCGCGAGGCCGACCGCCGTGGAGATCGCACCGACCGGCCGCGGTACGGCGGGCCCGCTCACCCACTCGGTGTCGCCGCGCCGCAGGCGCTCGACGCCCGCGGACAGATAGCGATCGCTGTAGTAGGTGTGCGCGTCCATCCGCGCGACGAACTCCCCGCGGGCCTCGCGCAGGCACACGTTGAGCCCGCTGGCAGTGCGCCGGCGGGGGTTGTCGAGCACGCGCATACGCGGGTCGGCAGCTGAAAGCTCGAGCAGGATCTCGCGCGTGCGATCGTCCGAGCCGCCGTCGGCGAACAGCAGCTCGACCGTGCCTGCGAAGCGCTGAGCCTGCATCGCCGCGACCGTCTCGCGGATGTGGCGCTCCTCGTTGAGCACCGGCACGAGCACGCTGACGTCGACGTGATCGTCGGCCCGCCATGCGGCCGGGCTGGATGCCGGAAGAGCGCTCACGCAGTTTCATTATGCTGTCCGGCGCCTCCGGAACCGGGCCCTGCAACGTGACTGACGTAATCGTCCTCTGCTATCACGCCGTGAGCCCGACGTGGGATGCCGCGCTATCGACGACGCCACAGCGCTTCGAGCGCCAGATCGCGACGCTCCTAAAGCGCGGCTATCGCGGGGCGACGTTCACCGAGGCGGTCAGCGCCCCGCCTGGCGAGCGCGTGCTCGCCGTGACCTTCGACGACGCCTACCGCTCTGTCAACGAGCTGGCACGGCCGATCCTCGACCGCCATGGCCTGACGGCGACGGTGTTTGCGCCGACCGATCAGATCGGCGTCGAGGGCCCGCTGCGCTGGCCGGGAATCGATCGCTGGATCGGCGGTCCACACGAGTCCGAGCTGATGCCGATGTCCTGGGCCGAACTGCGCGCGCTTGCCGACCACGGCTGGGAGATCGGCTCGCACACCGGTTCGCATCCCCATCTGACCCAGGTCGACGACGCGGCGCTGCAGTCCGAGCTCGTGCGCTCGAAGGCCGCTTGCGAACGCGAGCTGCAGCTGCCATGCACCTCGCTGGCCTATCCCTACGGCGACGTGGACGACCGCGTCGTCGCGGCGGCCGCGCGAAGCGGCTACGCCGCCGCCGCCGCGCTGCCCGGACGCTTGCACGCCGATGAGCCGTTGCGCTGGCCGCGAATCGGCGTGTACCGGGCAGACGACGACCGGCGCTTTCGCCTGAAGGTGTCGCGCCCGCTACGGCGGCTACGTCGCATGGCCGTGTGGGACGCGCTGCAGGTGCTGCGCCGGTTCGGCCAGCCTGCGCAGTCACCCTGACGCAGACGATCGGCGATCAGCGATCAGTGGCGCCGGGCGGACCCTCGGTGGGTCGCCTTTGACCTATGCGTGGCGTGCTTGCGCTTTGAGCTGTGCCGGTGACGCCTGTGAGCGACGTGCGGCTTCGCGGCGGCGGTGGACGGGCGCGCGACGTTCTTGACCGCGCCGGGCGCGGTGGCGGGAGTCGCGGCGGGCGCTGCTTGCTGGGAACCGCCGGCGGGCGAAGAGGCGCCTGCGCCCTGTCGCCGGGCCGGTGTGGCGCCGGGGCCTGCTTCTTTTCCCACGGGCGTCGGGCCACCACCCGATGGGGTTCTTTCGGGCCCGCTGGCGGTTGAACCGAGGACCGCCGCGCAGGCGGAGCCGGCGGCAGCGGCGTAGCCGCCTTCGCCGGTGGCGACGAGTTCGCCGGAGGAGGCTGTCACGTTGCCCTGCGCGCTGAACCCGCCCGCGCTCGTGTCGATCCCGCGGCTGGAGACGCAGTTGTTCCGCGCGAGGTTGCCGACGCCATGCGGCGTTCCGCTCGGGTACCACGATTCGATGTCGCGGCGGATCAGCGAGTTGACGACGAGGTTGTGTTCGACGGTGTTGCCGTTGGAGGTCGCGCCGCCTTCTCCGGAGAAGATCACACCCTCGCCGTTGCCCGCGATCACGTTGCCGGTGATCACGGCGCCGGTGGAGTTGGGGTAAAGCTGGATGCCGCGGTCGGCGTTGTTGACGATCACGTTGCCGACGATCTGCGTGTTCGTCGCGTCCTGGACGTAGATGCCGTGCTGGTGGTTGGTCGCCGGCAGGACGCCGCAGTCGTGGATGCGGTTGTGCGCGATCACCGTCGAATCGGCCATCCCCCACGTCGAACTCCCCACGTCGAAGCAGATTTCGGTGCGATCGTTGGTGACGTCGTCGGATTCGAACGTCACGTGATTGGCGTTGATCGTCGGGCTCGGAAGCCGTTCTCCGCTGCGCTGGAAGTTTCCGTCGAGGGAAACGGCTCCGACGGTGACGTAGTCAGATCCCTGAGGGACGTACACGCGGCCGGTGATCAGAGCGCGCTCGCCCGGATAGCTACGCAGCACGATCGGCGCCCCGGGAGCGCCGCCGTGGCTGATGCGCAGGCCTCCGGCGTACGTGCCAGCGTGCAGGCAGCCGACCTGCCCGGGCGACAGCGAAGCGGCGAGCGCACTCGCGGTCTGCAGCGGCGCCGCCGCCGAGCCGCTGTTGGAATCGGAGCCTTGCTGCGAGGCGACCTTGTCGCAGGTCGTCGGCAGCGAGTCCGCGCCGGCGGACGCGACGCACAGAGCACTCAGCAGGCCGCACAGCACGAGTGCCGCGCCCAGCGCGCGAGCGCGGTGGGCGCGGTGGCGAGCGCAGCGCACGCGGGCAGGCGCATCGGAAGGATCGGGTGAAACTCGGCTTGCGTGATTAAGCATCGACGGCGCGGCCTCCGGTAAGAGTGGTGGGCATGCCTTCATCGACCCCTCACCGCAGCCAATGACCGAACCGCGCTCCCCCTCCGACGAACGTCCATTGCGCTCCTCGAAGATGCCTCGCTTCGCCGAGATAGCCGCTACCTTTGTTGAACTCCGCGGCTAGGCGCGGCCGTCTCCAGCCATGCAACGCTCCAACGACTCCCGCTCAGCCGACTGGCTCACGCCGCAGGGCCCACGCGAGGGGCTGCGCCGCTACGTCGAGGTGATCCGCGACCGTCGGCGCCTGATCATCGCGTGCGTGCTCATCGTCACCGTCGTGGCAGGGGTCTACGCAAAGCTCGCAACGCCCTCGTGGAAGGCCGAAGCGCACCTGCTCGTCACGCCCGTAAACGGCGAAAGCAACCTGATCGGGCTGGGATTGATAACGAGCACGGGCAATCCCACCGGCGACGTGTCAACCGCTGCGAGCCTCGTCACCACATCAGAAGTCGCGGCGCTCGCCGCCGCGAAAGTCGGCAACACCTCGGGGCGGGCGATTCTCGGTCAGGTGAGCGCCGTCCCGGTCGCCCAGAGCAACGTCGTCGCGGTGACCGCCACTGCGACCAACGCTGCGAGGGCTCAGGCGATCGCCAACGCCTTCGCGGAGGCGACGGTGAAAAACCGAACGCGCACCCTCCACCGTCAGCTGGAAACGATCATTCCCACGCTCAAGCAGCAGGTCGAAGCGCTGCCGCCGCTGCAGCGAACCGGTCAGGGCTCGCTTGGCGAACGGCTGTCATCGCTGGAGACGCTGCTCGCCGGGCCCGATCCGACGATGTCCGTCGAGTCCCTCGCGCAGCGTCCCAGCTCGCCCACGTGGCCCAGAACGAAGCTGAGCGTGATCGCCGGGTTTCTGATCGGGCTGGTGATCGGGGTCGGCGGCGCCTTCGCGCTGGAGAACTTGGATCCGCGCGTGCGTCGCGAGGAGACGCTGCGTCGAATCTTCCGCCTCCCCGTGCTCGCGCGCATCCCGCGCGAACGCCGACCGGCTTCGCGCAAGCTGCCGATGCGCCCCGGCGAACTCTCGCCGGCGGCCCAGGAGAGCTACCGCATGCTCCGCGTCGCCCTGGGGGCGCGCGGCCACTCGGGCGGCCTGCGCTCGATCATGGTCACCGGCTCGACCCGCTCGGAGGGGAAGTCCACGGTGGCGCTCAACCTCGCCGCCACGCTGGCCTTCTCCGGGCACAAGGTGATCCTTGCCGAGGCCGACCTGCGCCGTCCCTCGTTGGCAGGCGCCCTGGACCTTTCCGCCAAACGCGGAAAACGCGGCACGGCGGGAGTTCTGATGGGCGAGGTCTCGCTCAAGGACGCGCTCATTCCGGTCAAAGCCCTGAGCGACAACCTCAGCGCGCTGCTGGTCGAGCAATCGGCCCCCTATCTCGCCGACGGCCTGCTGGCTTCGGCCGACGAGCTCGTGCAGCAGGCCGAAGACCTGGCGGACTTCATCATCTTCGACGCGCCGCCGGTGACCGAGGTGAGCGACGCACTGCCGCTCAGCCGGCATGTCGACGACGTGCTGATCGTCGCGCGCCTCGGACACAGCCGCACCGATCAGCTGGTCAACCTCGGTGAAGTCCTCTCGCGCCAGGACGTGCGCCCCTCGGGCCTCGTGATCGTCAGCGACGATTTCGGACACGGCAGCGGTTACTACGCACCGACGCCCTCGTCGTCGGGCAGGCTGGGCGGCAAAGTACGCGAGCAGATTCCCGCCATCGGGGCGTAGCACCGCTATGAACGCCCGAACGCGCGCGTTCGAGGTGGTTCCCTCGACGATCCTCGCGATGGCGGCGGTGCTCGGCGTGATCGCCGCCTTGCAGCCGACCATCGCCGTCGCCCTGGTTGCCGGGCTCGTGCTCGCGTACGTCGTTTTCTCCGACCTCGCCGCCGGCTTTGCGGTGCTCGCTTTTCTCAGCTTCCTGGAGTCGTTGGCGTCGGGCTCGCTGAGTCCGGCCAAGGCCGCGGGACTGCTCCTTGCCGTTGCGTGGCTGGCCCGCTTCAGCCTCGGCGAGCGCTCCGAGCGCGACTTCTTCGCCGATCATTCCTACCTCACGTGGACGCTGATCGCGTTCTTCGGCTGGGCCGTCATCTCGCTGTTGTGGGCGCCGAGCACGAGCGCCAGCACCGGGGCGCTGCAGCGATACGCGCCGAACCTGCTGCTGATCCCGATCGGCTACACCGCGGTGCGCACGCGGCGCGACCTGGCGATCGTCGTCGGCGCGATCATCCTGGGGGCGATGGTGGCGGCGGCCTTCGCCGTTCTGCAGCCGCCGAATCCGGCGATCGTCGAAGAAAGCGCGCGCGCGACGGGAACGATCGGCGACCCCAACGAACTCGCGGCGGTGCTGCTCGTGGGGCTTGCGCTCGGGGCGGGCTTCGCGCTCGGGCGCGGACGCGCCCCGCTGATGCGCGTCGTCGCCGCGGTGGCGGTTCCGCTGTGCCTGGCCGGGGTCTTCCTCAGCCTCTCGCGCGGCGGCCTCGTCGCGCTCGCGGCGATGATGCTGGCGGGCACGATCTTTGCTGGACGCTGGCGAATGGCGATCACGCTGATGCTCGTGACGATCGCCGGAGGCGGGTTCATCTATTTCACGCAGCTGGCGCCGCTGCCGGCGCGCGAACGCGTGAGCAGCGCCAAGGGCGGCACGGGGCGCACGGACCTGTGGACGGTCGCATCGCGAATGGTGCAGGCCCACCCGATCACCGGAGTGGGCGTGGGCAACTTCCCCAACACCTCAGCCGAATACACGCTGCGCGCGGGCCCGCTGCAGCGCACCGATCTGATCTTCAACGAACGACCGTACGTCACGCACAACACTTACCTGCAGATCACGGCCGAGATGGGCGTGCCGGCGCTGCTGCTGTTCCTCGGCATCATCGCCGCGTGCATGAGCTGGGCGCTGAGAGCCGCGCGCATCTGGGCGCGCCGTGGCGAAGTGGTCATGGAGGTGCTCGCCCGCTCGATGTTCCTCGGGCTGTGCGGAATGCTGGTGGCGGACTTCTTCATCTCGGTCATGTACAGCAAGCTGCTGTGGGTGCTGCTCGCCCTCGGACCGGCGATGTACGCGATAGCCCGCCATGACGACGCCTCCGAGCCGGTGGCCGCCGACAGCCACTCCGGCCGCCGAGAGCCAAGCCCGGCGCAGGCCTAGCTGCTAGCTCAGCTCGCGCCGGCGCTGCGCCAGCAGTTCCAGGTAGAGGTCTTCCAGGCGGTGCACGAGCGTGTCGATGTCGAACTCCGTGCGCCGGCGCTCGCGGGCGCGGGCGCCCATCTCGCGCGAGCGTGCCGGATCCGCGAGCAGCTCCACGATCGCGCTCGCGAGGGCGGAGGAATCGCCGCGCGCTACGAGCAGCCCGTGCACGCCGGACTCGATCAGGTCGGGGACGCCGCCGACGGAGGTCGCCGCGACGGGCAGTGCCGCGTCCATGTACTCCATGACCGCGAGCGGGCTGCCCTCGAAGTCCGAGCAGGAGACGGCGACGTCGAGGGCGCGCAAGACGTCTGGAACGTCTCCCCGATGGCCGAGGAAGATAACGGCGTCCTCGATCCCGAGCTCCTTCGCCAGCTGCTGCCAGGGGGCTCGTTCTGGGCCGTCGCCGACGATCAGCACGCGGACGTCGGGCCATCGCTCGCGCACTTGCGGTATCGCGCGCAGCAGCACGTGCAGCGCCTTCTGGGCGCGCAGCACGCCAACCGCGCCGAGCACGGGGGACGCCACAGGGATGCCGAGCTCCGCGCGCACGTCGCGCCCGCTGGGGGGCGGCGATGAGACCACGCCGTTGGGAATGAACAGAGTCCGGCTCGGGTCGATGCCCTCGACCTCGCTCATCCTCCGCTCGTCCTCGCGCGAGACGGCGATGAAGCGGGTTGCCGCGCGCGAGATCAGCTCGCGGTCGAGAAACCGCCGCAGCGGCTGACCCTCATAGGACCAGGTGTGCTCGTGGGCGAGCATGACCGGTACGCGCGCGATGCTCCCGACGAGCGTCCCCCACACGTTCGAGCCGAACTTGTGCGTGTGCAGCACGTCGACGCGTTCGCGGCGCAGGAAGCGCTCCAGACGGGCAAGCGCGGGAATGTCGACTTTTCGCCGGCGCGCCAGCGCAAGGAAGCGCGCCGGCGAGGCCTCGAGGATCTCGAGCGCCTGCTGCGCCGAAGGATCGTCCTTCCACGGCCCCGTCAATGGCCACCGGCTGACGCACAGGATCGACTCGAATCTGTCTGGATCGAGCCTCGTCGCGATCAGCAGCGCGAGGTGCTCGGCGCCCCCGAAGCAGCTCAAGAAATCGACGAACGTGACCACGCGCACGCGACCCGCCTGACGATTGGGAAGAGCGGTGCGGGCCATGCGAGCGCCCATGCTATGAGCAACCGGGGACGGCCGACGGCCGCACGACCTGAGCGCGAGAGCGCCCTGGACTAGCGGGCGTGCTTGGAGGCTTCGCCGGCCAGCGCCCAGACCGAAGCCGAGCCGCTGGGGGTGTTGCGCGCCGAAACACGCTGGTAGTTCTGCGCCAGCAGGCGCGACCCGCGCGCGACGAACTGGTTCCATTGCGCCGGCGCACCGGATACGAACTGGAGTTTCTGCGTCACGAGGATCAGCTGCGGCCGCTTGGCGCTGACGCATCGCAGCACGCTGTCGAGGTGCGGTGTGAAGACATACTGAGCGATCGCCGGGCAGGCGAGTGAGAATCGCCCGTCCAGGAACGCCGCCACGCCTTCTTCGTCGTTTTGGCCCAGGTGCGCAAACGTGACCTTGCCGATTTTAGGAAATCGGCTGGCCGCGGCACGCTCGAGCAGATTGGCGGTTTCGCTGCGAGCGCTGTCGAACCAGTACCCCACCCCGCCTTCCCTGGCAAACGGCGCGGCGGCCGTTCCACCGAGCACGACGACGCCGAGCGCCGCCGCCACACACACAGCCGCCGCGCGCGGCGGGTCGATGACAGCGGGAGCGGCCTTGGCTGCGACGAACGCGATCAGCATGACGCCCGGCAGGGCGAGCATCTGGTCGTGGGGCGACCATGCGGCCGTCAGCGCAAGGGTGACCGCCGTGGTCACCGTCGAACAGAGGAACAACGCGGCCAGCACGCGGGTCGCCGAGAACCGTGACGTGGGTTCGCACGTCGCCGGCCTCTCACGCAGCGTGCGAATCGCGAAAAACCCTGCCACGAGGAAAGCCGCGGCGATGACGGCGAGGTGCAGCGGCTTGCCGACAGGGAGGCCGGCGAAGTGAACCGGTTTGCTCGCCGCCCCCGCCGCGACCTTGATGTGACCGGGTACTCCGGTCATGTTCCCGGTTGCACGGAGCACTTCGTGTGAGTAGCTGATGTTGTCCTTGAAGTTTTTCAGGTACCCGTCCAGTTCACCGCGCAGCGCGAGCGCGAGCGCAGCGACTGCGGCGACCAGCCCGAGCCCGCCCAGCGCCTTGGCGACTTGCGCTCGCGCCCCGCGTGGGTGAAGCACGAGCATCGTCACAGGGACGCTCGCCAGCACGAGAGCGAGATTCACCTTGAACAGCATGCCGACGCCCAGCAGCGCCCCCGCCAGCACGAAGCGGTCGCGGATCCACAGCCAGCCGATCAAGGGAGCGAACGAGAGGGCCGCCAACAACGAGTAACCGGACAGATACCAGGCTCCCGTGAGCAGCAGTGGGTAGGTGAGGAACCCGAGCGCGGCCGTCAGCCAGGACGCTCCGATCGCTCGCAGCAGCAGCAGCGTGGAGCCCGCGGCGATTGCGATCCACAGCACGTCGAGCAGGAACGGTCCCGTCCAGCCAAACACTTCGAGCGACGCGGCGTGCGCGTAGAAGAACAACGGATCCTTGTTGTCGATCACCCCGACGTAGAGGCGGTCGCCATGGAGCAGGCTCCCAGCGACGCTGAGAAAGACGCCCGCATCGGATTTCAAGCTCGGCCGGCCGCGCAGAAGGACGAGCAACGCGGCGTAGGCGACGCTTCCGCAGAGCAGTAGACAGAGGCGAACCCTCACTGATCTCAGCATCTCGTTCGTCCTCCTGACTCGCCGACGCCGTTGTCGCCGGCGATCATATATGGGCGTGTGCGCGCGCTGTGACTCACGCCGCCCATGCCGTATGCTCACCCAAGGCACGTCGGGCCCGAGGCTGGGAGTGACGCCCGACCGAAAGCGAAGCCGAGAAGAGGCATGGATGCGTTGGGGGTGGAGAAAGCGTGATCGCCGCCGAGTGACAGCCCGGTTGTCACGACGAACCCGCGGCCTGGCGTCGGTATATGCGCTGGTGGCGCTTTTCGGTGTGACCGTCGGGCTGGTCTTCGCCGGGCAGGCGCTCGCCGAAGGCGTCACCAACTCGGGCGACGATCTGCGTGACGGCTGGTATCCCGACCAGCCGTCGCTGACCCCGCAGCTCGTCAGCGGAGGCAGCTTTGGCCAGCTGTGGTCGACGACCGTCGACGGACAGGTGTACGCGCAACCGCTGCTTGCCAACGGCACGCTGCTCGTGGCCACGCAGAACAACAAGGTCTACGGGCTGAACCCGGCGACGGGCGCTTTGCGCTGGGCTGCGCCGCTGAACCTGGGGACGCCTTGGAAAGCCGCCGACATCGGCTGCGGAGATCTCACTCCCAACATCGGCGTCACCGCCACGCCGGTGATCGATGCGGCGACCAACACGGGCTACCTGACGCACAAGAGCTACGCGTCCGGCACGTCGGGCACGGCGCGCTGGTGGATGGACGCGATCGACCTCTCGACGGGGACCGAGAAGGCCGGCTTCCCCGTACAGCTCAGCGGCGCCGCGCAGAACCAACCGAGCGAGACCTTCCAGCCGACCACCGAGCTTCAGCGTCCGGGCCTGCTTTTGCTGAACGGCGTCGTCTACGCGGCCTTCGGCTCGCACTGCGACCACTCGCCGTGGCAGGGATGGGTGTTCGGCGTGTCGACCGCCGGGCAGGTCAAGGCCCGCTGGGTCGCTCGCGCATCGGGCGACGGCGCGGGAATATGGCAGTCGGGGGCCGGTCTGACCTCCGATGGGTCGGGCAGGCTGCTCATCAGCACGGGCAACGGCGGCGCGCCCTCGACGCCGGCCGCGAGCAACTCTCCGCCTGCGGACCTCGGCGAGTCGGTCGTACGTTTGGCGGTGCAGGGCGACGGGTCGCTGAAGGCCGTCGACTTCTTTGCGCCGTTCGACGCCGTGCAGCTGGACACGTGGGACGCCGACTTCGCCTCCGGCGGCATCACGGGCCTGAACAGTCAGTACTTCGGCACGCTCGCGACCCCCAACCTGGCGGTGGTCGTAGGCAAGGACGGCTACGTGTACCTGCTCAACCGCGACGAACTCGGCGGCTTCCAACAGGGCTCTGGCGGCGCCGACAGGGTCGTGCAGCGGATCGGTCCGTACGGGGGCGTGTGGTCGCGACCGGGAGTGTGGCCGGGCGACGGTGGCTGGGTCTACATTCCGACCGCCTCCGGCGGCACGAGCGGGGCCGGCTCCACTGGCTTTCTGCGCGTCTACCGATACGGCCTTTCGGGGACCGGCCAGCCGACGCTCTCCCTGCAGGGAACCTCCTCGGATGCGTTCGGCTTCACCTCCAGCGCTCCCGTCATCACGTCAGACGGCGTGAACTCCGGCTCGGCGCTGGTGTGGACGGTGTGGACGCCCAACGGCTCGGGCACGGGTGCACAGCTGCGCGCCTACGACCCGCTTCCGGTCGAAGGCAAGCCGGTGCTGCGCTGGAGCGCGCCGGTCGGGACGTCGGCGAAGTTCGCCATCCCGGGGGTGGGCGCCGGGCGCGTGTACGTGGGCACGCGCGACGGCAAGGTGCTCGGCTTCGGCTCGCCGGTGACGCCTCTGCTGACGGGCCCGGCGACGAGCTTTGCGACCACGACGATCGGCGCGAGCAGTCAGAAGACGCTGACGCTCACGGCGACGAACACGCTGACGCTCAGCGGGCTGACATCGAGCTCGTCTCAGTTCCAGATCGCGACGCCGTCGCCGGCGCTGCCCGCGCAGCTCACCGCCGGCCAGACGATCCAGATCCCGGTGACGTTCACGCCGACGCAGACAGGGTTGATCGGGGCCACGCTGTCGGCGGAAACGAACCAGGGAACGGTGTCCTTCGCGATGTCCGGCACCGGGCAGTCGGCGGCCGCGCAGCTGACGACGACGCCCGCGGTCCTGTCGTTCGGCGGCACGACCGTCGGCGGGCACCTCTCAGGGGCGGCGACGTTCCGTAACGTCGGCGGCGCGCCGCTGACGATCAACGCGGTGACGCTGCCGAATGCGCCGTTCGGTGCGACGGGCGTGCCGGCGCTCGGCAGCACGATCGCGCCTGGAGCATCGCTGTCGATCAACGTCACATTCGAACCGACGGCGACGGGCAACTACACCGGTGAAATCGGACTGGAAACGACGGGTGGCAACGGCGCGGTCGGCTTGTCGGGGAGCGCTGCCACGCCGGGAGCGCTGCAGATCGCAGGCGAACAGAACAGCTTCGGCACGGTGGAAGTCGGCAAGACGGCGACGAAGTCCTTCACGATCACCAACTCCGGCGGCACGGCGGTCACGATCACCAAGTCAAAGCCGCCGATCGGCGGAGCCTTCGCCGCTACGACGACGCTCAGCGAGGGAACGACGGTGGCGCCCGGCGAATCGCTGACGGAGACGGTCGTGTTCTCGCCCACCGCCGCCGGCTCCGCCAGCGCCACGTGGCCGATCAACGGCGACGACAGCACGGGCCTGCACGAAGTGGCGTTCAGCGGTAGCGGCGTCGTCGCGCAGCCCCCGACGACGTTCGGCAAGACGAGCGTGGGCGCGTCCTCGGACAGCTTCCTGGCCGACCGCAAGCGCGTCAACCGCTATGCGCTGACGGCGCCGGGATCGCTGAGCAAGCTGAGCATCTACCTGGC
>DASYKG010000087.1:0-52841 GCA_035995645.1 Solirubrobacteraceae bacterium | reverse complement strand
CAGGAAGTACGTCAGGCCCTTGTGCTTGGCCACGCCCGAGTCGCTGCGCGCGACGAGCATGCACCACTTGGAGTACTGCGCGCCGCTCGTCCACACCTTCTGGCCCGTCACCACCCACTCGTCGCCGTCCTTCACCGCCTTGGTTTTCAGCGATGCCAGATCCGAACCCGCGTCCGGCTCGGAGAATCCCTGGCACCAGATCTCCTCGCCCGAGAGAATTGGACTGAGATAGCGCTCCTTCTGCTCGTCGGTGCCCCACACCATCAGCGTCGGCCCGCCCAGCAGCAGGCCGAGCACGTTCGCCGCCATCGGCACGCGCGCGCGGCCGAGCTCTTCGAAGTAGATCGCCGACTCCGTCAGCGACGCTCCGCGCCCGCCGTACTCGGTCGGCCACGCCGGCGCCGCCCAGCCCGCGTCGTACAGCTTGCGCTGCCACTCGCGCCGCCACGCGTACTGCCCGTCCTCGCCCTCGCCCGTTGGCGCCCTGCCGGGCTTGTTCGCCGACAGCCACTCGCGAAGCTCGTCGCGAAACGCCGTCTCCTGCTCTGAGAAGGTCAGATCCATGAGCTCGCCTAAGCGTATCCCAGGCGGCCTCGACGGTGACACGTCACCCCGTTTGTCGCATCTGCGCATAGCTCGCCGAGACGATGGCCGCCGCCGCAAGAGCCGCCGTGCGCCGCGCTAGATTCGATCCTCCATGTCCGCGCCAGCTTCCAACCTGCGCGTTGCGCACCTGGATGCCGACGCCTTCTACGTATCCATCGAGCTGACGCGGCGTCCGCAGCTGCGCGGGCAGCCCGTCGTCGTTGCCGGCTCCGGCCCGCGCGCCGTCGTCACCACCGCCAGCTACGAGGCGCGCAAGTACGGCGTTGGCTCGGCGATGCCCGCCTCGCGCGCGCGGCGGCTGTGCCCTCAGGCGATCGTCCTGCCGCCCGACTTCCCCACGTATCGCGCCGTCTCGCGCACCGTCATGGACCTCGTGCGCGCGCACGTCGAGCGCGTCGAGGTCGTCGGCCTCGACGAGGCCTACCTCGACCTCGACGGCCTGCACTCCCCGCGCGCCGCCATGCGCAGGCTCGTCGCCGAGATCAAGCGCGCCACGCAGCTGACCTGCTCGGTCGGCATCGGCCCCAACAAGCTCGTCGCCAAGGTCGCCTCCGACGCCGAGAAGCCGGCCGGCTTCGTCGTGCTCACGCGCGAACAGGCCTGCGCGCGCTTCGCAGACGCGCCGCCCGGTCTGATCCCAGGCATCGGGCCGAAGACCGCCGCGCGCCTGCACGCGCTCGGGCTGAAGACGCTCGCCGCCGTCGGCTCTGCGCCCGAGCACGTGCTCGTCGAGCGCTTCGGCCCCAACCACGGCCGCGAGCTCGCGCGCCGCGCGCGCTTCGAGCACGACGGCGAGATCGGCGCTCAGCGCAAGGTCGTCTCCGAGTCGCGCGAGCGCACCTTCGACCACGACGTCAACGAGTTCTCCCAGCTCGCAGAGTCGCTCGCCGCGATGACGCGCACGCTGTGCGACAGCCTCACCGCCAACGCGCGCAGCGGGCGCACGATCGGCATCAAGGTGCGCCTCGACGACTGGACGACCGTCACCCGCGCGCACTCGATCGCCGCGCCCACGTGCGACTACGACACCGTCTTCGCCATCGCCCTGCGCCTGCTGCGCGAGTACGCGCCCGCGCGCCCCGTGCGCCTGCTCGGCGTGCGCGTCGCCGGGCTGACGCACGGCGAGCAGCCGGCAGCGCGCGCGCCCGTGGCGGATGACGCGCCGCAGATGGCGTTCCCCGTGTAGGGGCAGGACGGCCGCACGGTGCCGCCGGGGCCTCGCCGGTAGGATCGGCCTGTGACCGTCATTGACGTCGGTGACGTCCAGCTCGACTACGAACGCAGCGGCAACGCCAGCGGGCCGCCGCTGCTGCTGATCATGGGCATGAGCGGCACGTCGCTGCACTGGGGCGAGCCGTTTCTGCAGCTGCTGCGCAAGGACTTCGACGTGATCGCCTACGACCACCGCGGGGTCGGCGTCAGCACGCCGCTGGACGGCCCGATCACGACGCGCGAGATGGCCGACGACGCGGCCGGGCTGCTCGCCGCGCTGGAGCTAGACGACGCGCACGTGGTCGGCATCTCGATGGGCGGCATGATCGCGCAGGAGCTAGCGCTGAGCCACGCCGAGCGAGTGCGCACGCTCACGCTCGGCTGCACCTACTGCGGTGGCGAGGGCAGCGCGCTGGCGTCCGAAGAGGACCTGAGTGGGCTCGTCGAGGCGATGGGCTCGGGCGATCGCGAGCGCGCGCTGCGCGCCGGCTGGGAGATCAACGTCTCGCCGACGCTCGCCGCCGACGACGACGCCTTCGCGACGTTCCGCGAGATCGCCATGCGCCGCGCCGTCGCCGTGGCGGTGATCATGCAGCAGATGCAGGCGTGCGCCGCTCATGACACCAACGAACGCCTGGCGCAGGTCGCCGCCCCGACGCTCGTCATCCACGGCACCGAGGACCGGCTGCTGCCCGTGCAGAACGGCCGCCTGATCGCCTCGCGCATCCCCGGCGCGCGCCTGGAGATCTTCGACGGCGTCGGACACCTGTTCTTCTGGGAGCGGCCCGAGCGCGCGGCCGAGCTCGTGCGCGAGCACGCCGCCGTCCCCGCCTGACGACGGAAGCAAACAAGTCACATCCGTCGTGTCAACGGGTGTACGATTGCGCCGACCGCAGGCCATGCGCGGCGATCGTCACTGAGGGGCGACGAGAGGGGCGGGGGGATGCAGAGGGTGAGTAGGGTTCGCAATCGGCGTAGCGAGCGTGTGCGCGCTTGCCGCGTCACAGGCCACTGTCGCCTCGGCGATGAGCGGCAGCGTGCAGGCCGCCGGGCAGAACGCCTACGGACAGCTCGGCAACGGAACCACGAACGACAGCAGCCTGCCGACGGCCATCAGCGGCCTGAGCGACGTGACCAGCGTCGACGGGCATGAACGAGGCGGCCTGGCGCTGCTCGCCGACGGCACCGTGATGGCCTGGGGAGGCAACGAAGTCGGGCAGCTCGGCAACGGCACCACCGAACGCAGCCTGTTTCCCACGCCGGTCAGCGGGCTGAGCGAGGTGACGGCGATCTCCTCCTTCGGCCGCTTCTGCCTTGCGCTGCTCGCCAACGGGACGGTCATGGCGTGGGGTGCGAACGGCCACGGCCAGCTCGGCGACGGCACGACCGAATCACGCGATCTGCCCGTGGCGGTCAGCGGCCTCAGCGGCGTCGTCGCGATCGCCGCCGGCGAAGCCCACAGCCTCGCGCTGCTCGGGGACGGCACGGTGCTCGCCTGGGGTAGCGACGTCCACGGGCAGCTCGGTGACGGTGGCAGCGAAGACCGCACCGCGCCCGTCGCTGTGAAAGGCCTCAGCGCCGTCACGGCGATAGCGGCCGGCGGCGAGCACAGCCTCGCGCTGACAAGCGCCGGCGCCGTGTTCGCCTGGGGCAACGGTGCCTACGGCCAGCTCGGCGCCGGCGCCACGACCGAAAGCCACGTCCCCGTCGGCGTCAGCGGCCTGTCCAGCGGCGTCGCCGCGATCGCCGCCGGCGGGCGCCACAGCCTCGCGCTGCTCGCCGACGGCACGGCGATGGCGTGGGGCGGCGACGAATTCGGCCAGCTGGGCAACGGCGCCTTCGGCAGCGGCGCGCACAGCGCCACGCCGGTCGCCGTCAAAGGGCTCAGCGGTGCGGTCTCAATCGCGGCCGGGCTGTACTCCAACCTCGCGCTGTTGACGAATCAGACGGTCGCCGTGTGGGGTGGCGACGAACATGGACAGCTGGGGATCGGTGAAGAAGGCCTCGGGTCCAAGAGCCCGCTGCCGGTGATGATGTGCGGTGTGATGCAAGCCGGCGGCGTCGCCGGCGGCAACTTCGCCGGCTACGTCTTCGGCGTGACCAGCACGCTGCCGTGCCCGGCCGTGACGGGCGTGAGCCCGCCGGTGGGAACGCAGGCCGGCGGCACGACGGTGACGATCGCCGGCTCGGGATTCACAGGGGCTAACGCCGTGGAATTCGGCACCGCGCAGGCAAGCGAATTCACCGTCGACTCGCCGACCTCGATCACCGCGGTCACGCCGCCGGCCGTGCCGCCGCCGGGCAATGGGTTCGTCGAGGTCAGGGTGAGGACCCCGGCCGGGATCAGCCCGAGCTCTGTCCTGTTCGGCTACCAGACGCCGCCGAAGATCGAAAAGCTCACACCGCACGCGGGCTCGGCAGGCGGCGGCACGACGGTGACGATCTACGGCACGAAATTCGCCGAGGAACACGACGAACTGCAGGCCGTCAGGTTCGGCTCGGTCAACGCGGCGAGCTTCGCCGTGACGAAGGTCAAAGGTCGCACCGTCGTCAGCGCCGTCTCGCCGGCGAGCGAAGCCGGGAGCGTGGACGTCACGCTGACGACGCAGTGGGGGACGAGCGCGACGTCGAAGTCCGACGTGTTCAGATTTGCGCCGGTCGTCAGCGGCGTGACGCCGAGCAAAGGCAGCAGAGTCGGTGGCGAAACAGTGACGATCGCCGGCGCCGGGTTCGCCGTCGGCGTGAACCTGACGAGCTTCAAGTTCGGTTCGTCCAAATCCAAGTCGGCGAGCTGCGCGTCGAGCAGCGAATGCAAAGTCGTCGTCCCCGCGCATGGCGCCGGAGGCGTAGACGTGCGCGCGTCGGCGAACAAGGCGACGAGCGCGGTCAACGCGCCTGCCGACCGGTTCACCTACGAATAGGCGATCTGCGCGAGCGAGGCGTCCCCTGGTGGCCGAGCAGACCGGCGGGGCGCGCTGCTAGACCTCCGGAGGTGAACGACGATCAAGACGCGCTGCGCGTCAACGCCGGCGGCGTGGAGCTGTCGGTCTCACAGGCCGGGGAGGGGACGCCCGTCGTGCTCTTGCACGGCCTCACCGCCACGCGCCGCTATGTCGTCATGGGCTCGCGCTCGCTGGAGCGCTCGGGGCATCGTGTCGTCGCCTACGACGCGCGCGGGCACGGCGCGTCTTCGCCCGCGCCCAGCGCGTCGGCGTACGGCTACGAGCTGCTCGCCGATGACCTGGCGGCGGTGCTCGACGCGGCGGGAATCGAGCGCGCGGTGCTCGCCGGCGCCTCGATGGGCGCGCACACGGCGGTGCGCCTGGCGCTCACGCGGCCACAGCGCGTCGCCGCGCTCGCGCTGGTCACGCCGTCGTTTCACCCAGAGTCTGCGCGCGAGGAGGACGAGCTCGCACGCTGGGACGCGCTTGCGCAGGGGCTGCGCGAGGGGGGCGTCGACGGCTTCGTGCGTGCGTATGACCTCGACGCCGTCCCCGAAGCCTGGCGCGAGACGGTCGAGAAGGTGCTGCGACAGCGCTTGGGCGCCCACGAGCATCCGCTCGCCGTCGCCGATGCGCTGGAAGCCGTACCGCGCTCGCGCCCGTTTCAGCGGCTCGACGAGCTCGGCGCGATCGGCGTGCCGACGGTCGTCGTCGCCAGCCGCGACGAGGCCGATCCCGGGCACCCGCTCGCCGTCGGCGAACGCTATGCGCAGGAGATTCCCGCGGCGCGTCTCGTCGTCGAGCACGCCGGTCCGCCCGCCCGCTCGCCAATCGCCTGGCAGGGCGGGCAGCTCTCGCGCGTGATCGCCGAGCTCGCCGCGCGCGCGGACGTATAGCGGAGGTATGGCGAGGAGCCGAGCGGACGGCGCCGGCGCCTGGCCCGTACCGGGCATACGTGATAGCGTACAGATGTATGCCGCAGACGCGAGAATGGGACGGCCGCAGCTATGACCGCATCTCCGGGCCGATGGAGGCGCTCGGACGCGAGGTGCTGCAACGGCTGCAGCTGAGCGGCGACGAGACCGTGCTCGACGCCGGCTGCGGCTCGGGCCGGATCACGCAACTGCTGATCGAGCGCCTGCCGCATGGGCGTGCGATCGCCGTAGACGCCTCGCAGTCGATGGTCGACGCCGCACGCGAGCGTCTGCCGGGCGCCGACGTGCGCGTCGCCGACCTGCTGGAGATCGAGCTGGAGCAGCCGATCGACGCGATCCTCTCGACGGCGACGTTTCACTGGATCGCCGATCACGATCGCCTGTTCTCGCGCCTGCACACCGCGTTGCGCGCGGGCGGTCAGCTCGTCGCGCAGTGCGGGGGAGAGGGCAACATCGACGTGCTGCGCGGTCACGCCAAGGCGGTTCTCGCGCGCGATCCGTACGCCGAGCACTTCCTCGGCTGGCGACCGCCGTGGAACTACGCCGGCCCGCGCGAGACCGAGCGGCGCCTGCTCGCCGCCGGCTTCATCAGCGCGAAGTGCTGGTTGCAGCCCGCCCCCCAGCAGCCCGAGCACGCGCGCGAGTTCCTTTCGACGATCGTGCTCGGCCCGCACGTCCAGCGGCTGCCCGAGCGGCTGCGCGAGCCGTTCATGGACGACGTGCTCGCTGTGCTGGGCGAGCCGGTCGTCGTCGACTACGTGCGCCTGAACATCGACGCCACGGCGTAGTCGCCGTCGGTCGCGCTGGCCAGCGCGGCGTAGCGGCCGCCGAGCTCGAGCAGCTGCTCGTGCGTGCCGCGCTCGACGACCCGTCCGCCGTCGAGCACGAGGATCTGGTCGGCGTCGCGGATCGTAGACAGGCGGTGGGCGATCGCGATCGTCGTGCGCCCGCGCGAGAGCTCGTCCAGCGCCTGCTGCACGGCGCGCTCGGTTTCGTTGTCCAGCGCCGAGGTGGCCTCGTCGAGGATCAGTACGGGCGGGTTCCGCAGCACCGTGCGCGCGATCGCCATGCGCTGCTTCTCCCCGCCGGAGAAGCGGTAGCCGCGCTCGCCGACCGGCGTGTCATAGCCGTCTGGCAGCGAGGAGATCAGCTCGTGGATCTGCGCCGCGCGAGCGGCGTCTTCGATCTCCTCGTCAGATGCCTCCGGACAGGCGAAGCGCAGGTTCTCGCGGATCGAGGCGTGAAACAGGTATGTCTCCTGGGAGACGAGGCCGACCGTCGCGGCCAGCGAGGCGAGCGTCATGTCGCGGATGTCGACGCCGTCGATGCTCACGCTGCCGCGCTCGGGCTCGTACAGGCGAGCGACGAGATAGGCGAGCGTCGTCTTGCCCGAGCCGGTCTCGCCGACCAGCGCGGTGGTGCTGCCGGCGGGTATCTCTGCGCCGATGCCCGAGAGCGTCCACGGCGAGTCGCTGGCGTAGCGAAACCACACGTCCTCCAAGCGCACGTCGCCGCGCACGTCGCTCATCGCCCGCGCGTCGGGGCGCTCGACGATGTCGACCGGCAGATCGAGGTACTCGAAGATGCGCCCGAACAGCGCCAGCGACGTCTGCACTTCCAGCCCCACCGACAGCAGCGACTGGATCGGGAACAGCAGGCGCGTCTGCAGCGTCGTGAAGGCGACGACCGTACCGATCGAGATCGCGCTGCCGCCGGACCCGTGGTCGACGCCCGCGAACAGGTACACGAGCGCCGGCATGATCGCGAAGCTCATCTGCACGGAGGCCATGCGCCAGCGACCGGCCATGCGCGCGCGCACCTCGAGGTCCGCGAGCTCGCCCGACTCGCCGCCGAAGCGGCGCACGAGCTCCGGCGAGCGGCCCATCGTCTTGCCCAACAGGATGCCCGACACCGACAGCGACTCCTCGACGAGCGTCGACATGTCCGCCAGGCGGCTCTGGCGCACCGACTGGATGCGCCGGCGCTCCTCGCCCACGCGGCGCGTCAGCCATACGAAGAATGGGAGCAACACGAGCGAGAAGGCCGCCAGGCGCCAGTCCAGCAGCACCATCGCGACGATCGTCGCCAGGACCGTCGTGACGTTCTGCACGATCGACGTAGCCGTCGAGGTGACGACGCTGTCAACGCCGCCGATGTCGTTGGCGATGCGCGACTGCACCTCGCCCGTGCGCGTGTGCGTGAAGAAGGCCAGCGACATGCGCTGCAGGTGCGCGTACACGGCGGCGCGCAGGTCGTGCATCACGCGCTGGCCCACCTGATTTGAGATCCACGTCTGCGCGACGCCGATCACGCTCGTGAGGATCGACAGCGCGATCATCCCCGAGACGAGCTCGATCACCAGCGTCGTATCGTGGCGCGGGTAGGCGTCGTTGATGAATTCCCGCAGCAGGAACGGGCTGATCACGCCGAGCGCCGCCGACACGAAGATCAGCCCCAGCAGCAGGCTCAGCCGCGGCCGGTACGGCCCGAACAGGCGAGCCACGCGACGCAGCGAGACCGGCGTCGAGGGTACGTCCTCGGGCCGGAGCTCCGGACGCGGCGAGTGGCGTCCTTCCCCCGAGCGGCCCTGAGAAAAGGGCTGGCTGCTCACGCGTTGACTCTAGCCGTCGTAGGGTTAACGGCCATGGATTTGTCTGCCTCGGAGATCCGCGTGCTCGGGTGCCTGCTGGAGAAGCAGCGCACGACCCCCGACGCCTATCCGCTGTCGCTCAACGCGCTGCGCATGGCGTGCAACCAGTCGACCAACCGCGATCCGGTCGTCGACTACGACGACGCGCTGCTGCGCGACGCCTTGCACCGTCTGGAGCGTCGTGGCTTGACGCGCCTGGCAAGCGGCGCCGGCAGCCGTGCGGCCAAGTACCGCCACCTGCTCGCCGAAGCGCTGCCGATGGATTCGGCCGAGCAGGCGGTGATGTGCGTGATGATGCTGCGCGGGGCGCAGACGCCGGGTGAGCTCAAGCAGCGCGGCGAGCGCATGCACGCCTTCGCCGACCTCGGCGAGGTCAACGACACGCTCACGCGCTTGATCGAGCGCGAGCTCGTGGAGCGCCTGCCGCGCCGCCCGGGGCACAAGGAGGAACGCTACGCGCAGCTGCTTCAGCAGGATTCGGAATCCGAAGCAGGCGCGCAAGCGCCGCCGAGCGCCGAAGAGGACGCCGTCCACGCGCTGCAGGAGCTGTCAGAGCGCGTCGGCAGGATCGAGCGCGAGCTCGCCGAGCTGCGCAGCGCGGTCGAGCCGGCCGGCCGGGTGCATGCGCAATGAGCCACGCCGCGCTGCTGCTCGCGTCCACGTCTGACACGGCCAGCGGCGTCGGCATCCCGCTGGCGCTCGCCGCCGGGCTGGTCTCGTTTCTGTCGCCGTGCGTGCTGCCGCTCGTGCCGGGCTATCTCTCGACGGTGATCGGCGTGACGCCGAACGACCTGAAGGAGGGCGTGGGAGTCAGGCGCGTGCTGGTTCCCAGCCTGCTGTTCATCGCGAGCTTCTCGATGATCTTCATCCTGCTCGGCCTCTCTGCGACGGTCATCGGCTCGACGCTCAACGACCACAAACAGCTGCTCGAGCGCATCGGCGGCGCCGTGATCATCGCGCTGGGGCTGATCTTCCTGGCGACGCCGTTCGTAAGCATGCTCAATCGCGAGTGGCACCCGGACGCGCTGCTGCGCGTGGCCGGGCGCGGCGGCCCGCTCGTCGCCGGTGCTGCGTTCGCGATCGCCTGGACGCCGTGCACGAGCATCACGCTCGGCGCGATCCTCACGCAGGCGGCCGTCTCCGGCTCGGCCGCGCACGGCGCGCTGCTGCTCGCCTTCTACTCGGCCGGCCTGGCGATCCCGTTCCTTTTGATCGCGCTCGCGTTCGAGCGGATGACCGGGGCGCTGGCGGTCGTCAAGCGCAACTTTCCCACGATCATCGCCGTCGGCGGCGTGGTGATGATCGTGCTGGGCGTGCTGATCATCACGGGGGAGTTCACCGTGCTCAACTCGCAGGCCAATTCCCTGCTGCAGGGGACGGGGTTGGACGTCTCGGGGGTTTAGCAGCGCCCGGCGCCGTGGCGGCGGTGACTATGCCGCCTGCTCGACCGCGCCGCCCTCGGCCCGGCGCTCTCGATAGCGCCTTTCCCACGCCTCCTGATTGCGCTTCGCATCCAGCACGAACGGCGACCACCCGATCGCCTTGACGATCGCGCGGTTGATCGCCGAGTCGGGCGAGGGCAGCGGCCGCAGCACGTCGACGAACAGCACGACGCGCGTCTCGTCGGTGTCGTTCCACACCTCGTGGTTGAACGTGTCGTCGAAGACCATGCTCTCGCCCTCCTGCCAGTGGCGGAAGTCGTCGCCGACGCGGATGCGGCAGGCCTCTGCGTCCTTGGGGACGATCAGGCCGAGGTGGTAGCGCAGCACGCCCTTGTACGGCCCGCGGTGGTCGAGGATGTGCTTGCGCGGCGAGAGGATCGAGAACATCGCCGTCGTCATGCCCGGGATCTCGCGCATCAGCGCGGCCGTCTTCGGGCACATCTCGACGCCGAGCTTGGCTTGGAAGCCGTAGCCGTAGAGGAAGAACGTCTTCCAGCGGTCGTCATCGGTGATCTCGATCTGGTCCTTGGAGATGTCCTGAAAGTTGGCCAGCTCGTCGCGGTCCTCGAGCAGTCGCTCGGCCTCCTCACGAATCACCTCCCAGTTGTCCTCGATGTGCGCCACCCACGGGAAGCGCTCCAGCTCGAAGAACGTCGCGTCGCCGACGAGCGAGCGCTTGCCGATGAAACGCTCGACAGGCGCGAGGACGTGTTCGCCGAGCGCGATCGTCAGCTCGACCGTGCGCTCCCACAGCGACCTGCCCTGCCGCTCGCTCACGCGCAGCATCCTAGAGGGCGGCACTCTCGCTGGATGTTCGCCGCGCCGCACGAAGAGACATCCACCACCTGCGCACGCTCGGTCCCTTTACGCGGAGCGGTAGCCATGGTATCTACGCCGTATATACGATCGCTACCGCAGTGTGCAAAGCGACATACACGACCCACCGCCGCCGCGACGGACAAGAGGCCCCGTCGCGTTCGCGACGAGGCCTCGGTTGTCACACATCTTCGGGCGCCCTTCGGCGCTGGGTGGCCTAAGCAGCCTCGCGCAGGGCCGCCAGCTCAGGCGACTCGGCGAGCTTCTTCAGTGCGCGCTGCTCCAGCTGCGACGCGCGCTCGGCGGAGAAGCCGAGTCGTTTGCCGATGGCGGTGAGCGTCTGCGGCTCCTCGCGGCCGGTGCCGAAGCGCAGCGTCAGCACGGTGCGCTCGGTCTCGGGCAGCTCGGAGATCGCGCGGTGCACGATCCGCTCGCGCTCGTTGTCCCATGCCGTCTCCTCTGGCGCCTCGGCGTCGGAGGGGAGCAGGTCACCGAGTGCGGTGTCGCCGTCTTCGCCGATCTGCTGGTCGAGGCTGACGAGCGCAGCGCGCTGGTGGCGCACCTCCTCGACCTGCTCGATCGGCAGTCCGGTCTCCTGCGAGAGCTCCTCGATCGTCGGCTCGCGGCCCAGCCGCACCGACAGCTCGCGCTCGACGCGGCCGACCTTGCGCGAGCGCTGCGCGACGTGCACGGGCAGGCGAATCGTGCGACCGGAGTTCTCCAGGCCGCGCTGGATGGCCTGGCGAATCCACAGCGTCGCGTACGTGGAGAAGCGAAAGCCCTTGCGCCAGTCGAACTTCTCCGAGGCGCGGATCAGGCCGAGCATGCCCTCTTGGACGAGATCGCCGAGCGGCAGGCCCTGGTTCTGGTAGCGCCGGGCGTTGGAGGCGACGAGGCGCAGGTTGGAGTTGACGAGCAGTTCCTTTGCGTGCAGGTCGCCGCGCTCGATCTTCTGGGCCAGGTCGATCTCCTGGGCCGGCGTGAGCAGGGGGTAGCGGCGCGAGTGCGCAAGCAGCTGGTCGACTGCCTCGGGGATGAACGTGTCGGACGCACTGAGGTCGATGCGCTCGATCGGGCTGTCGAGCCGGCCGGGCGCAGCCTTGACTGCCCCGTCGGCGACGGCCTCGGACTCGCGCTCCTCGCCTGTGGCGGGAGCTGTCGGGTCGATGGTGGGTACTGTGGCTACTGGGGAATCTGACATTTGATCCTTCTAATCCGATGCTTGGAGTCGGAATTATACGTGGCGATAGTTGCGTTGTCAACCATATTCTTCGAGCGTATTCCGGATGCCCTGCTTCGACGCCCCCTAAGCACGTACCTTCCCCCTCACGGCTGAATCTATGTCCGTGCGGGCGCTGCACAACTAAACCCCGCAGGCGCCCAAAAGGCACGCCGGCCCGGGAATCGCGCTCGCGAGGGCTCTGACGGGGACATCGGCCGAGCCGGTAGGCAGGCTGAGGCGTGGGGGCTAAGCTCGGCGAATGACCATAGATCTCTCAAACCAGGTAGTGGCCGTGACCGGCGCCTCGTCGGGGATCGGCGAAGCGACGGCGCTGGCCTGCGCCGACGCTGGAGCCGCCGTGGCGCTGGCCGCGCGGCGCGGCGAGCGCATCGACGCGCTGGCCGAGCGCATCGTCGCGGCGGGAGGGCGCGCGATCGCCGTGCCGACCGATGTCGGCGTCGAGGAGCAGGCGCAGGCGTTCGTGCAGCGCGCACACGCCGAGCTCGGTCGTCTGGACGTGCTCGTCAACAACGCCGGCGTGATGCTGCTCGGGCCGATCGCCGACGCGCCCACGGAGGAGTGGCGCACGATGATCCACGCCAACGTGTTCGGCGTGCTCTATTGCACACACGCCGCCCTGCCGCTGATGGCCGCGCAGGGCTCCGGTCACATAGTCAACGTCAGCTCCGTCGCCGGCCGCGTGGCCAGGCAGGGCTCGGGCGTCTACAACCTGACGAAGTTCGGCGTCGGCGCCTTCTCGGAGTCGTTGCGCCAGGAGGGCGTGGGGCTGGGCGTGCGCGTGACGCTGATCGAGCCTGGCGCCGTCGCCACGGAGCTCACCGGCCACAACCGCCCGGAGGTGCTCGAGCAGATGGCCAAGCGCTTTGCGGGCGTCACGCCGCTGCGCGCCGAGGACATCGCCGGCGCCGTGCTGTACGCGATCGGCCAGCCGGCGAACGTGAGCGTCAACGAGGTGCTCGTGCGCCCGAGCGGGCAGGTCGGCTAGCGCCGCCGGGCAGCCGCCGGGAAGGTTCTGCGCGCGGGCGCGTCTGAGGGGTGAGCGCGAGGCGTCCCGCCACGCGCGTCGATCCAGACAGGAGGCCACAGTGACACGACCCCTAGGCTTCGCCGTCGCTGCGGCGGCGGCTGTTGCGCTGCTCGCCGGATGCGGCTCGAGCAGCTCGAGCAGCAGCTCGAAAGCCGCATCGACCCCCGCGTCGACGGCGGCGGCCACGTCGACTCAGGGCACGACCGCATCGACGAGCAACGCGGCGGCAGGCTCGGGCGTCGCAGTCGAGGCCAAGCACAGCAAGCTCGGCACGATCCTCGCGGCCGGGCCCAAGCACAAGACCGTTTACCTGTTCGAAGCCGACAAGGGCGCCACGTCGAGCTGCACGGGCGAATGCGCAAAACACTGGCCGCCCGTCACGAGCACCGGCGCACCGAGCGCCGGAGCCGGCGCGGTGAGCGCCGATCTCGGCACGACGATGCGCTCCGACGGCACCACGCAGGTCACCTACAAGGGCCACCCGCTGTACTTCTATGGGGATGACAAGGACGCGGGCGACAGCTACGGGCAGGGCTCGAAGGAGTTCGGCGCGAGCTGGTACGTGCTCAAGCCCGACGGGAGCAAGCTCGACAAGAGCTAGCGCACGGCGCTGGGGAGCGGCCGCATCCGGCGGCGGCCGCTCCCCGGGCGCTACTCGACCGGCTGGCCGTTGGCGGTCAGCGCGACCTCGATGTTGCCGCGCGTGGCGTTGGAGTACGGGCACACCTGGTGGGCGGCGCGGACCAGCTCGACCGCCTCGGCCGAGTCCTCGATCGCCGGCAGGCTTACGTCGAGCCGCACGGCGATCGTGAAGCCGCGCTCGTCGGTCGTGATCAGCGACACCTGCGAGTCGATCGCGACGTCGCCCGTCTCCTGCTTGTTGCGCCGCGCGACGGTGCCGAGCGCGCCCTCGAAGCATGCCGCGTAGCCGACCGCGAACAGCTCCTCCGGGTTCGTGGCGCCGCCCTGGCCGCCCATCTCCGCAGGCAGGCGGAGATCGACCTCCAGCGCTCCGTCGGAGGTGCGCCCGTGGCCGTTTGCGCGTCCGCCCGTGACGTGCGCCTCGGCGGTGTAGAGAGCCTTCGTCATCGTCTTCCTCCTCGTCGTTTAGGTTCGTGTCAGCTCGTCTCGCCGGCGCGCGTCGCCGGCTGGATGTCCAAGAGCTCGCCGCCTGTGTGGTCGACCTGCAGCGTCGTGTGGTCGAGCGCGAAGCGCGCGTGCAGCATCGCCTCCATGTCGCGCCGAGCCGCGTGGCAGTCGCTGTCGCTGCCCACGAGCACGTGCGCCGAGAGGGCGGGAAAGCCGCTGGTGATTTCCCACACGTGCAGGTCGTGGACCTCGACGACATCGGGCTGGGCGACGAGCGCGCGCCCGATCGCCTGCGGGTCCAGGCGCTCGGGCGAGGCCTCCATGAAGATGCGCCCGGAGGCCTTCACCAGCGAGACGCCCGAGCGCGTCATCAGCCCGGCGATCAGCAGCGAGACGATCGGGTCGGCGCGCTGAAAGCCCGTCAGCAGGATCACGGCGGCGGCGACGGCCGTGCCGATGAAGCCGTACAGATCGGTGACGATGTGCTGAAAGGACCCCTCCACGTTCAGGCTCTCGCGGTTGGCTTGCGCGAGCGTCCACGCTGCCGCGAGGTTCACGAGCACGCCCACCAGCGCGACCACGAGGATCAGCCAGCCGCGCACGACGGGCGGGTCGAACAGGCGGCGGATCGCCTCGTAGGCGATGAACGCGGCGAGCACCAGCAGCGTCACGCCGTTGGCCTGCGCGGAGAGGATCTCCACGCGCTTGAAGCCGAACGTCATCGCGCCCTTCGCCGGGCGCGCCGCCAGGCCGATCGCCACCAGCGAGAAGCCGATCGCGGCCGCGTCGGTGAGCATGTGACCGGCGTCTGACAGCAGGGCGAGCGAATGCGCGACGACGCCCGCGCCGATCTCGACGGCGACGAACGCGACGATCAGGCCGAGCGTGATCGCCAGCCGGCGCCGATCTGCGTCGGCGCGGACCGCGTGCGAGTGCCCCGTGTGATCGTGAGCCACGGGCTCACCATACGACCTGGCAGCCAGCGCGAGCGCGAGCAGCGCGAGCGGGCCGGGGGGGACCCGGCCATGTCGCTCGCGCCCGTTGGATCAGTAGCGGTAGCCGCCGCCGGATTCCGCCGGCGGCGATTCGGATGCCGGGGCAGGCTTGGCGGGGCTGGCGGATGCGGCGACGGTCACAGCGTTCCACGTGCCGACGTCCTTCAGGCCCTGGCCCTTGGCGTCGCCGGGCCGGCGATCTTGCGCGAAGGTGTACAGCGGCATGCCCTTGTAGGCGACCTGCCGGCTGCCGTCGGGGCGCTTCACGGCGCCCAGCGAGCCGACACCGCTCGGCGCGCTCGTCGCAGACGCGGCCAGCGGATGCCAGATCTGCGTGCACGCCGCGGTGGCGCAGATGAACTTCCCGGCCTGCTCGCCGCTGAGGCGGTAGAGCGTCATGCCGGCGGCGTCTGTGAGGACGGTTGCGCCGAGCGTGGAGTTGGCGGCCGTCTTCACGACCGCGCCCGCGCTGGAGCTCGACGACGCGCCCGACGACGAGGCGGCGGAGGTGGCGGCGGCGTTTGACTTGGAGGACGAGCCTGCGCTGTAGGAGCTGCCGCCGCAGGCGACGAGCGTCAGCGATACGGCGATGGCGGGGAGCAGGCATGTCGTGATTCGGCGCATCGAGACTCCTTTGCGAGGCGGGGAAGCCGGGCGGTGCGAGGCCGCCAACCGGCACTACTGAAAAAGACGCCTGCGGCCGGGATTCCTTTCGCCGCCGCGAACGACCGGGCCGCGCGTGCTCCACGGCCGCCGCCGGGCGGCTGTGGCTCGGCGCACCGCTTGCGGCGGGCGCGGAGCTTAGTCTCTAGCGATGTCCGCGGCGCAGGAGACCGAGCAGCTGCTGACGCCCCGCCGCACGACGCTCGTGTCGATCGCCGCGGCCGGCCTGCTCGTCGCTCTGAAGCTCGGCGTCGGCCTGGCGACGGGCAGCCTCGGGCTGATCTCCACGGGGATCGAGTCCAGCGGCGACGTGGTCGCCGCGGTGCTGACGTTCTTCGCCGTGCGCCTCGGCGGCCGGCCAGCCGACCCCGAGCACCCCTACGGCCATCGCCGCGCGGAGAACCTCGGCGCGCTGGGCGAGGCGGCGATCCTCGTCGCCGGAGGCGTGTTCGTGGGGGTGGAAGCCGTCCACCACCTCCTCAGCGACTCGTCGGCGCCGGGGCTCCACTGGTACCAGTTCGCGGTGATCGCCGTGGCGATCGTCGTCGACCTCAGCCGCACGCTCGTCTCGCTGCGTGTCGCGCGCGCCTACTCCAGCGCGGCGCTGCGCTCCAACGCCTTTCACTTCGCCGGCGACATGGTCGGCTCGCTTGCCGTGCTGATCGGACTGCTGGCGGTGGATGCCGGCTTCGCCCAGGGCGACTCGGTCGCGGCGCTGGTCGTCGCCGTGATCATCTGCGCGGCCGCGGTGCGGCTGATCGGCGAGAACGCCAACGTGCTGATGGACCGCACGCCGGCCGAGGCGCGCGAGGCGGCCGAGCGCGCGATCGCGCAGCTCGGCGTCGACATCGAGCTGCGGCGCCTGCGCCTGCGCGAGTCAGCCGGGCGCTACTTCGCCGACGTCGTCGTCGCCGTTCCGCCGGGCCAGGCGGTCGTCGAGGGACACCAGTCGGCAAACCTCATAGAGGAGGCCGTCGAGCAGGCGCTGCCGGGAAGCGACGTCGTCGTGCACGTCGAGCCGCGCCGGCGCGGTCTCGATCTGCGCGACCGGATCCTCTCGATCGCGCTCGCCGAGCCGCTGGTGATGGAGGCTCACGACATCACGATCTTCGAGCAGGACGACGCGGTGAACGTCTCGCTGCACCTGAAGTTCCCCGCCGAGCTCGATTTGCGGGAGGCCGACGAGATCGCCGACCGCGTCGAGCGCGCGATCTGCGAGCGGCCGGGCGTGGCGACCGTGCAGACGCACCTGGAGCCGCTGGAGCGCACGCTCGTCGCACGCGCGGCCGACGTCAGCGCGGACATGCACGCCACGCGCGAGATCGACCGGCTGGTGCGCGAGCGGACCGGTTCGCCGCCCCAGCGCGTCAAGCTGCTGTCGACGGAGGCCGGGCGCGTCGCCTTCCTCACGCTCGGCGTCGAGCCCGGCCAGTCGCTGTCGGCGGCCCACCATCTGGCCAGCGAGCTGGAGGAGGAGCTGCGCCAGCGCATCCCCAACATCGCCGACGTGGTCATACGCACCAAGCCCTGAGCGCGCGGCGGGACGGACCGCGCACGCCGGACGGATCGTCTCGTCGGGAAGGATCGCGCCTGCGCGGTGTCTCGATGGTCAGTGGACCACGAGCGAGGGAGCGAGATGCGAGAGCAGGCGCGCACGCACAGCGGGAGTTCGAGCCGGGGATCGTCACGGATCGGACGCCGCCCGCAACGGTGGCTGCGCGCGAGCGCCGGCGCGGCGCTGCTGCTCGTCTTGCTCGCCTCGACGGCACTCGCAGCGCACCTCGCGCTGGCGCTCGGCTCGTCGGCCAACGCGACGCTCGGCGAGAGCGTGGTGGTCAGCCCGCAGGGGCGCACGCTGTACGCGCTCAGCCCGGAGACGGCCAGACGGCTGCTGTGCAAGAGCGGCGAATGCCTCAGGCACTGGCCGCCGCTGACGGTGAGCTCGAGCGCGACCAAGCTGAAGGCCGCGCCCGGCGTGCACGGCCGACTCGGCATCCTGCGCCGCGGCAACGGCACGCTGCAGGTCACGCTGCGCGGGCTGCCGCTGTACCGCTACGCCGAAGACCACGCAAGAGGACAGGCCAAGGGGGAGGGCGTGGAAAGCTTCGGCGGCACGTGGCATGCGATGACCGCCTCCGGCGGCGAAAGCCCGCACCCACCGGCGACGGGCACGCCACCCATGTCGCCGCCCACCACGCCGCCGCCACCGAGCTACCCGGCGAGCACGCCCAGCGAACCGACGACAGGCACTGCGACGACGCCGAGCACTCCAACCACCACGCCGACTACGCCAACGCCGCCGCCGTACCCGTACCCGGCCTACTGAGCCTCGCGCTCGTCGCGCGCGAGGCCGGCGAGCTGAGCGGGCACGAGCGCGAGAAAGCCGCAGACGAGAAAGGCGAGCAGGGCGACGACGCCGACCGCGTGCGCCCAGCCGGCTTCGGCGATCGTGAGAAAGCCGAAGCCCACGAGCAGGCAAGCGCCGGCGGCGCGCGCGAGCAGGCCCTGAGCCGAGGCTGCGAGCAGCTGGCCGAACTGCGAGCGCCGGTCGGCCGCGCCGGGTGACCTCGCGCCGGGCGAGTCCTCGCCGTCCGGCTCGGCGTGATCGAGGCGCCCGTGCAGCACGAGCCGGAACAGCAGCGCGAGCGACGGGAAGAGGATCGTCGCGCCGGCCAGCACGGCGATGACGACGAGCACGAGCGTGTCGTGCGGCGCGGCCGCCTGCTGCACGGTCAGCCCTTTGAGCAGCAGCGGGCGCTGAGCGAGCGCCCACCCGGCCAGCACGGCGGCGACGGCGATCGCGGCGCTGTAACGCGCGAGCTCGAAGCTGCCGCGACGCACCAGCTCGAGCGTGCCGAGGCCGGCGAGCGCGGAGACGAGCACGGTGGCCAGCGCGCCGCCGTGCAGCAGGCGCGTGTAGAGGAAGTGGGCGTCGGAGTGCAGCACGACGAGCCCGGCGACCGCGACGGCACCGGCGATCAGCCCGGTGATGAGCGCGCGCGTGCGCAGCGCCGCTAGCAGCTCGTCCTCGGCATGTCCGGCGCCGGCGAGGCGACGCGCGTCGGCGGCCATGAACACGGCCGCGAGGTAGGCCGAGGTGGCGACGGCGAGCACCCCGACGAAGATCGACGTCGGGTTCAACCAGCTGGAGAAGAGATCTCCGGCGGCGTTGCCGACGGGAACGCGACGCGAGGCGATCGCGCCGACGATCGTGCCGAGCGCGAACGGCGTGAGCACGGAGGACAGCGCGAACACGAGGTCGATGCGGCGGCGCTCACGGCCAGTCGACGCGCCCGCGCGCAGCGCGTAGGAGGCGCCGCGCATGACGATGCCGACGGCGGCGATGAACAGCGGGATCGACAGCGTCGAGGCGATCGAGGCGAACACGGTCGGGTAAGCCGTCCAGGTCACCGTCAGCACGAAGATCAGCCACACGTGGTTGGCCTCCCACACGGGCGCCATCGACTCGTGCGCGTGATCGCGGATGCGCTCGCCCATCCGCCCGGCGCCGGCAAGCAGCTGCCAGAAGCCTGCGCCGAAGTCGGCGCCGCCGAGCACGACGTACAGCGCGAGGCCGATCAGCACGAAGATCAGCGGTAGTTCGTACAGGTGCATCAGGTGGCGGCTGCTGGGGTCGAGGGCGGTGGCGGCGCGGCCTCGCCGCGCTCGCGCAGCGACGAGCGCGCCAGGCGCCGCAGGATCCAGAAGACCGCGCAGACGACGCCGAGGTAGACGAGCGCCAGCGTGGCGTAGCCGACGACGATGCCGCCGGCGCCGGTTACGGCCTGTGAGGTGAGCATCACCTTGTAGACGATCCACGGCTGGCGCCCGACCTCGGTCGTCACCCAGCCGGCGACCAGCGCGACGAGCGAGGCCGGCCCGGCGAGCGCCACGGCGCGGTAGAACCACGGCGACTCGGGCAGGCGCTTTCGTCTGATGCGCACGGCGAGCAGCCACACGCCGAGCAACGCCAGCAGCGTGCCGATGGCGACCATCACCTGAAAAGAGATGCGCACGACGTTGACCGGCGGCTGGCGGTTCTTCGGCACGGCGTCGAGACCGGTGACGGTCGCGTTGGGGTTGTGGAAGGCGAGCAGCGACAGCAGGTTGGGGATCGCGATGCCGTACTTGACCCGTTCGTGTTCATACCAGCCGAGCACGTGCTCGTCGGCGCCTTTGGTCGTCTTCGCCAGACCCTCCAGCGCGGCGAGCTTGACCGGCTGCTGGGTGGCGACTTCGCGCCCGGCCCAGTCGCCGACGAGCACCTGCACGGGCGCGGCGAGCGCGGCGATCGTCAGCGGGATCGCCAGCGCGGTGCGCTCGTAGCGGCCCCATTTGCCGCGCATCCGGCCGATCGCGTAGGCGCCGGCGACGAGAAAGCCACAGACGATGTAGCCGGCGATGTACATGTGCACGAGCTCGTGCCACAGATAGGAGTTGCCGAACAGCGCCGACAGCGGGTGCACGTGGGTCGCGCGCGCGCCCACGAGCGTGAAGCCGGAGGGATGGTTCATCCAGGCGTTGACGGCGATCACCATCAGCGAGCCGGTCATGCCGGCGATCACGATCGGGATGCCGCTGAGGAAGTGCGCGCGCGGGGACAGTCGCGTCCAGCCGTAGACGTAGATGCCGATGAAGATCGCCTCGGTGAAGAACGAGAAGCCCTCGATCGCGAAGCCGAGGCCGAACACGCTGCCGAACGTGGCGGTGAACTGCGGCCACAGCAGCCCCATCTCGAAGCTGAGGATCGTGCCGGTGATCACGCCGACGGCGAACAGCGCGGCCATGATCCGCGTCCAGCGGCGCGCGAGCGTGCGGTAGAGCTCGTCGCCGGAGCGCAGGAACAGCCACTCGGCGAACAGCACCATCGCGGGGAAGGCGATGCCGAAGCACACGAGCGGGATGTGCATGGTGAACGACAGCGCCTGCATCTGTCGCGCCTGCAGCAGGTACGCCTGGTGCGCGGCCGTCATCGCAACCGCTTGTATAGCTCGCGCGCCGGTCGATGCAACGCTGCGCGCCTGCGTCCGCGCGCGTCAGCGACGCGCTTTCTCAGCCGTCGGCGAGGCGCTCGAGCAGCCCCAGCGCGTCCGCGAGCAGCTTCTGCTCGCGCGGGGAGAGGTCGTCGGCAATCGCGCCGGCGAGCCAGCCCTCGCGGTGTCGCCGGTCGGCCTGCAGCGTCTGCAGGCCGCGCTCGGTCAGCTCGACGAGCGTGCGCCGCCCGTCGCCGGGGTCGGCCTTGCGCTCGATCAGCCCGTCGGCCTCGAGGTCGGCGATCGTCTGCGTCATCGACTGCGGTCGCACGCGCTCGAGCGCCGCGAGGTCGCCGATCGACTTGCGTCCTTCGCGGTCCAGGCGCCCGAGCACCGAGCCCTGCGTGAAGGGAAAGCTGTGCTCGGCGCGCAGCCGCCGCACGAGATGCCCGAGCGCCAGGCGCAGCCGGCTGGCGAGCAGAGTCGTGTCGACCGCCGTGGCCATGCCGTGGAATATACCCGAATATCGTCAGGGGGACTGTGCAGTTTTCCTGTATATATTTATAATTGATGTCGTTCGCATTGAAGACCCGAGCCAGCGGTCACGGACACGCTCGGACACCCCAGGGCTCTGACCGCTACAAGTGGATCGCGCTGTCGAACACGACGCTGGGCGTGCTGCTGGCGACGCTCGACGCGTCGATCACGCTGATCGCCATGCCGGCGATCTTCCGCGGCATCCATCTCGATCCGCTGCAGCCGGCCAACAGCTTCTACCTGCTGTGGATGATCCTCGGCTTCCTCGTCGTCTCCAGCGTGCTGATCGTCAGCCTCGGGCGCCTGGGCGACATGTACGGGCGCGTGCGCATGTACAACCTCGGCTTCGTCATCTACACGCTCGCCTCGCTGCTGCTGACGGTCGACTGGATGACCGGTCGCGCGGGGGCCACGTACCTGATCGTCTTTCGCATCGTGCAGGGCATCGGCGCGGCCTTCCTGCTGGCGAACGCCGCGGCGATCATCACTGACGCGTTTCCCGCCAACCAGCGCGGCATGGCGCTGGGCATCAACAACATCGTCGGCGTCAGCGGCATGTTCGTTGGCCTCGTGCTCGGCGGCCTGCTCGCGCCGATCGACTGGCGCCTGGTCTTCCTGATCTCCGTGCCCGTCGGGCTGTTCGGCACGGTGTGGGCGTACTTGAAGCTCGAGGAGCGCTCGCAGCCGCGCCGCGCGCCGGTGGACTGGTGGGGCAACGTCACCTTCGCGCTCGGGCTGATCCTGATTATGGTCTCGGTCACCTACGGCATCCGCCCGTACGGCGCCAGCCAGACCGGCTGGGGCAGTCCGCGCGTGCTCGCCCTGCTTTGCGCCGGCGTCGCCTCGCTGATCGCCTTCGCCGCGATCGAGGGACGTGTGGCCAACCCGATGTTCCGCCTGCCGCTGTTTCGCATCCGCGCGTTCACGTTCGGCACGCTCTCCACGTTCCTCTCCGCGGTGGCGCGCGGCGGGCTGATGTTCATGCTGATCATCTGGCTGCAGGGCATCTGGCTGCCCGAGCACGGCGTCGACTACGTCGACACGCCGCTGCGCGCCGGCCTGTACATGCTGCCGCTGACGCTCGGCATGCTGATCGCCGGCCCGACGTCCGGCTACCTGTCAGACCGCTTCGGCGCGCGCTGGTTCGCCACCGGCGGGATGCTCGGCTCGGCGCTGAGCTTCGCGCTACTGAGCCTGCTGCCGATCGACTTCTCCTTCGGCGTGTTCGCCGCCGTGCTGCTGCTGATGGGCGCCTCGATGGGGCTGTTCGCCTCGCCCAACCGCGCGGCGGTGATGAACAGCCTGCCGCCGCAGGACCGCGGCGCGGGGGGCGGCATGAACCAGACCTTCCAGAACTCCGCGCAGGTGCTGTCGGTGGGGATCTTCTTCACGCTAATGATCCTCGGGTTGGCGTCGAACCTGCCGCACGCGCTCGCCTCCGGCCTGCAGGCCCATGGCGTATCGGCGGCTAGCGCGCACAGCGCCGCCAACGTGCCGCCGGTGTCGATCCTGTTCGCGGCCTTCCTCGGCTACAACCCGATCGAACACCTCGTCGGAGGGCACGTGCTCGGCTCGCTGTCGACGCAGAATCACGCCGCGCTGACGGGGCGCTCGTTCTTCCCGCACCTGATCTCCGGGCCCTTCAGCAGCGGCCTGCACGAGGCGTTCCTGTTCGCGATCGTCGCCTGCCTGATCGCCGCCGCGGCGTCGCTGATGCGCGGCGGCACCTACCACCACGCGGGCGAAGCCGAGGAAGCGCAGGAGCATCGTCCGGATTGAAGCGGACTTTGGTTCTTTTATCGCGCATCGGGTACTTGCAATGCAGCGCAGAGCGATTACTGCCACGGGCGACACCGCAACGAACGGGAAAGGTGCTTGAGATGAAGATCGGACGTCTGCTCCTACGCACGACCGTCGGTGGATTTTTCATCGGACACGGGACACAGAAGCTGTTCGGCTGGTTCGGCGGAAACGGCTTGGAGGGGACGGCCGAAGGCTTCGACCAGCTGGGCCTGCGCCCGGCTAAGGCGAACGCCCTCGCCGCCGGCCTCGCGGAGACGGGCGGCGGCGCGATGATGTTGGCGGGCGTGGAGACGCCTCTCGCGGCGGCTGCGCTGACGGCGACCATGCTGACGGCGATCAGGACGGTGCACTTCAAGAACGGCCCATGGGCGACGCAAGGCGGCTATGAGTACAACGTCGTGCTGATCGCCGCGGCGCTGGCGATCGCTGAGCTCGGCCCCGGCCCGCTGTCGCTGGACGCGGCGCGCGGTCGCGAACGCGCTGGCCCCGGCTGGGCGCTGGCTGCGCTGGCCGGCGGCGTGGCGGGAGCGCTGGGAGCGTACGCGGCCACGGCCAGCCAGCCCGAACCGTCGCCGGCGCCCGAGGAGAAGCAAGCATCCTCCAACGGCGCGACGGCAGCGCAGGAGAGCGCGCCGGCTGCGGCTTAGGGGGTTTCGCGGCCCGCGCCCCCAGGCTCAATCGAGATATGTGGCGAACTCGCCCGGCGACGCGCGCTCGGGCACGCGCTGCTCCTGCACGGGGGTGCCGAGGTACAGCAGGCCGAGCGGCGACTCCCGCGCGTCCAGGCCGAGCAGCTCGCGGGTGCGCGGGTGCTCGAGCAGCGGCACGGTGCGCCAGTAGCCGGCGAGGCCGCGGGCATGCGCGCCGAGCAGCACGATGTAGGCGGCGACGGCCGTCGCCAGCAGATCCTCGCGCTCCTGCGCGGGCTCGCCGGTGCTGTGCACGCTGACGACCACGAGCGTCGGCGCCCGGCGCAGCTTGACGGCCGAACCCGGCTGCGCCTCTTCGGCGAGCTCCATCAGCCGCTCGCGCGAGCGCGGGCCGAGCACGCGAAAGCGCCACGGGTTGGTGAGGTGGTGGTTGGGCGCCCAGCGCGCCAGCTCGAACAGCTCGTCGAGCGTCGCCGCGTCGAGCGCGTCGGGGCCGAACGCCTTGTGCGTTCGGCGTGTGCGGATGGCGTGCTCGAGCTTCATCGCAGGACAACGGTAGAGCGCAGCGGCGCACGCTCCCGGCGCGGGCAGCGGCTCGCGCTCCCGGCGCGCTCGGGCGTATGCTCAGCGCATGACGGCGCCCGCCGGTAGCGGCGGCCGGGAAGGATCTGCACCGGGCGGTGTCGTAACAGCCGACGACCCCGACCATTGGAGGATCCGACGTGAGGTTCCAAGCAGCAGGTCACGCAACGAAGCGCTCCGTGCTCTCGATCTCCGCGTTCGCGCTCGCGGCAGCTCTGCTGGCGCTGGCCGGCTGCGGGAGCTCTTCCTCCAGCTCCTCCTCGGCGAGCACCGCGGCGCAAGCGCCGACGACCAGCTCGGCGGCCGCGCCCACGACCAGCAGCTCGGCGGCGGCTCCCACGACGAGCTCGACCAAAGCCGCGACGCCCGCGCCGGCGGCCGGCTCGGAAAAACTGAGCTTGGAAGCGAACCCCGAAGGCCAGCTCGCCTACAACACCAAGTCGCTCAGCGCGAAGGCGGGCAAGGTGCTGGTCGACTTCACGAACAAATCGCCGCTGCCGCACAACGTCACGATCGAATCCTCGTCCGGAGAAAAGGTCGGCGCGACGCCGACGTTCAGCGGTGGCGCGAAGTCGGTGTCGGTGACGCTGAAGCCCGGCACGTACAAGTTCTTCTGCTCGGTCCCCGGACACCGTCAGGCCGGCATGGAAGGCACGCTGACCGTCAAATAGGCGAACGGCTCCGTGACTGCGCCCGGGCACAGGCTCGGGCGCCGCGGCGGCGGCTCTCGCTCAGCCGCGCGTCCACGCGGCGGTGGACGCCGAGAGGACGTGCGCGGCGAGCGCCAGGCCACTGCCGATCGCCAGCGCGAGCGCGAGCGTGGCGGCGACGGACACGTGCAGCGTGAGCAGTCCGCCGGCGACAGCGCCGATCAGCATCGCCGCGATCGCGACGCTGCGCCGTCCGGCGTTCGAGCCCCCGCCACCGATCACGTGGGCTTCTGAGGCGAGGCCGGTGAGCGTGCGCGTGAGCACCGTCGTCGTCAGCTCGGGCACGGCGATGCGCAGCGCCGCGGCGTTTTGCACGCCCATCGCCAGCGCCAGGGCGACGATCAGTGCGTAGCGCGCGCCCTCGGCGAGGGGTTCGTGCGCGAGCAGCGCGAGCAGCAGCGCGAGCAGGATCAGCAGCGCCTGCGTGACCGTGGCCGCGCGCAGCAGGCGCCCGCGGTGCGCGGCGTTTCGCGACCCCAGCCAGCCGCCGGCGAAGGCGCCCAGCAGGAACGAGGCGAGCGCGATCAGCGACGCGGCGATCGAGAGGCCGCCGGCGCCCGCCAGCGCGAAGCCGAGAAACACGACGTTGCCGGTCATGTTGGCGACGAACACGTGGCCGAGCTTGAGATAGCTGACGGCGTCGACGAGGCCCGTGAGCAAGGTCAGCGCGACCATCATCGGCACGAGCGGGCCGTGGCGGTCGCCCGCGGGCGGGCGCAGCGTCAGCGCGGCATCGCGCAGCACGCTCACCCGCGCGAAGCTAGCACGTCGGCGTCGTGCCCGGCGGCCTTCGCGCGATACAGGGCCAGGTCGGCCTGGCGGATCAGCTCGATCGGCGTGGTGTGCACGCCGGTCGCCACGCCGACACTCAGCGCGACCCCGGCGGGCAGGCCGATGCCGGCGAGGTCGACGGTCCCGGCCGCCTCGCGCAGGCGCTTGGCGCTGACCCTCGCGCCGGCGTTGTCTGTCACCGGAAGCGCGACGAGGAACTCGTCGCCGCCCCAGCGTCCGTAGATGTCGTCGATGCGCAGGACGTCGCGCATGCACTCGGCGATCGTGCACAGCACCTGGTCGCCGGCTTGGTGCCCAAAGGCGTCGTTGGTCTGCTTGAAGCGGTCCAGATCGATCATCAGCACGGACAACGGCTCCTCGTGGCGGCGGGCGCGTGCGGAGGCGCGCGTGAGCTGCTCGGTCAGCGCGCGCCGGTTGTACAGGCCGGTCAGCGAATCGGTCTGCGCGGTGCGCCGCATCGCCGCCGACAGCTTGGTCAGGCGCGCGCGGTCGGACATCGAGCGGCCGAACAGCGCGACGAGCAGCGCTCCAAGCACGCTCACGAGCCCGAGCACGAGCCACGGCACGAGCAGCGTCCAGCCGGCGATCGACGCATACAGGCGGCCGTCGGGCACGGCGATGACCATGCGCCACGCGGTGCCGGGAACCGGCGCGACGGTGAACGTGCTGGCCAGATGCGCGCCGGGGACCGAGCCGCGTGACGAGCTCGCGATCGCGCTGGCGAGTTGAGGATCCGCCGCGGCGAGCGTGCGCGCCGGTGTGATCGGGCTGGCGGCGACGAGGCGCCCGGCGGAGTCGAGGATGTAGACGTTGTGCTGCGGATAGGAGATCGCGTGCTCGGCGAGCGCCTGCAGGCCAAGTGCGGAGGCGGGATAGTCGACGCTCAGCATGCGCCTGCCGGCGGCGCTGGAATACGCAACGGCGATCGCGGTCGCGACGTCGCCGTTGGGCGCCACGTGCACGCCGGAGACCGCGACCTGCTCGGCGCCGGAGATGGCCGGGGGACGGGAAGAGCCCGGTGGAGGCCCGGTCGGCCCTGCGTGGGCGGCTGGCACAACGGCGTTCGACCGCGCCGACCCGCTTGCGCGTGGCCGCGCCGGATGGGAGGGAATCGCCTCGAGCACGTGCCCGTCTGCCGCGAAGAGGGTTGCGGCTCCGCTGCCGAGGGCGCCGACGATCAGCTGGAAATGATCGGCGGAGACACGCGGGGTGGCGAACGATCGCCGAGCGACATCGCGCTGGCGGTTGGCCTGCCCGTCGACGTACGTGGAGACGAACCTCGCCGAAGCGACGCCGCGCAGCCCGAAGGACGATTGGATCTGCGATCTGGACTGCTTGTGCGAGAGCACGACCGCCGCGGCGAGCGTGCCGAGAAGTATCAGCAGGGCGGCCGACGCGATCGCGGTCGTCCAAGAGCGCCGGGCGTGCGTCAACGCGACCGCGTGCGCGGACTCAGCGGTCGTCATGGCGCAGCCTGTCAGTAGCCATCCGTGGGGTACCTCGTGGGGATCCGGGCGTCGCCGCTGAATCGGCGCAATCGGCGCGAAACTTGAACGGGCGCGTGGCTTCGTGGATAGGCTGCGGCGGGTGACCGCGCGCGGCGTCGATCGTCGAGTTCTTCGCCGTGCGCCTGCGGATGGCTTCGCCGTGCGCTAGATGAGCATCGGCGAGATCATCGCGATCGCCGTGGCGGGCACGGCCGCGGGGACTATCAACACGGTCGTGGGCAGCGGCACGCTCGTTACGTTTCCCGTTCTGCTGGCGTTCGGCTACGCGCCGGTCACGGCGAACGTATCGAACACGATCGGGCTGGTACCGGGCGCGGTGTCCGGCTCGATCGGCTACAGGCGCGAGCTCGCCGGCCAGCGGGCGACGGCGATCAGGCTCGGCGCGATGTCGGTGCTCGGCGGCGTGACCGGCGCGGTGCTGCTGCTCGTGCTGCCGGCGTCGGCCTTCAAGGACGTCGTGCCCGTGTTCATCGCCGTCGCGATCCTCCTCACGGTGCTTCAGCCACGGCTGAACAGGCGCTTGGCGAGACACATGGCGGCGCGCCCGCGGCACGCGGTCCTGCTCACGCCGCTCGCGGTTTACATAACCGGTGTGTACGGCGGCTACTTCGGGGCGGGGCAGGGGATCATGCTGCTGGCGATCTTCGGCGTGATGCTGCCGCAGAGCCTGCATCGCTCCAATGCGCTGAAGAACGTGCTCGCGGGAACCGTCAACGGCGTCGCCGGCATGTATTTCATCTTCGCCGCGCACGTCGAGTGGGCGCCCGCGGCGATCATCGCCGTGACGTCGATCGCTGGCGCGCAGATCGGCGCACGCTACGGCCGGCGCCTGCACCCGAGCGCGCTGCGCGCGCTTATCGTCGTCGTCGGCGTGGCGGCGATCGTCGACCTGCTCGTCACGTGAGCTCGGGTCAGCTGACCGAGGGCCGGACCGAGTGCGGACTGGCGGGCTCGAGCGGGCGCTTGTCAGCGAGCGGCAGAGGTCTTGAGCGTGTCGTCGCTCAGCACATCCTGCAGCCACCGGCGCGCAGCCGGGATGCGCGACGAGTCGATTTCGTGACCGCCGGCGAACTCGTGATAGTCGACGCGGAGCCCTGCCGCGACGAGCTGCTGGCGCGCGCTGCGGGCGAACTCGACGCTGATGACCGGGTCGTTGCGCCCGTGGGCGATGAATGCGCGAACCTCGGTGCGATCCTCCAGCTGCGGCTGCCATCCGTCGACCGTGGGGATGAAGCCGGAGAAGGCGAGGACGCCGGCCGGCGCGGGACGATCCGCGCCGAGCGCGAGCGCATAGCTCATCACCGAGCCCATCGAGAAGCCGCCGAACACGGTGCGTGCCGGCGAGATGCCGGTGCGCTGCCACAGCTCGTCGTGGAGCTCGCCGAGCAGCGCGTAAGCGGCGTGGAAGGAGTCCGCGTCGGGATAGCCGACGCGCGGCACGAGATACCAGTGGTTGCCGGGCCAGCCGGCGACTGTCAGCGGCGCGCGAGGCGTGACGACGTGCAGGCGCCCTGCGGGATCGAGCGCGTCGGCGAGTGGCAGGAGGTCGTGCTCGTCGGCGCCGCGCCCGTGGTGGAGCACGAGCAGCCCGCTCGCCTCGCCCGCGGCGGAACGCTCGCGAAAGACGGCGGCGCTCATCGGCGGGTCATGCCGGCTGTGGGCGGAGCGTTGTGCGGGCTGGCGTTCGACGCATCCGCTGCGCTCACTCGATCAACGCTGCTGCTCGATCCACGCGAAGATCGCTTTGGAGTGCGTGACCATCGTTCCGTCGGCGAGCTTCAGCGCCGGCAGCTTCGTGTCGCCGGTGGCCTCGCGCAGCTCCTCGCGCGAGCCTTTGCGCATGAACGGGAGCGGGCTGCCGTGTGCGGCGAGGACCTTGTCGTACTCGATGCCGGCGCTGCGCAGCGCCTCTTGAACGCGGCGGCACGGATGAATCCGCGGACCGCCGTCATCGCCGTGACAGACGAACAGCGTTGGCGTCTCGGTCATCTTGTCCTCCGGAGTGGTGGGGATTGCGTGGAGCCTACTCGCGCGGGTGCGGTGGCGTGGCGATGCGCGGCAGCGCCACGCGCCCGTCAGCGCGCGCTGTTGCTTTCGCGGGGCAGCTCGATGCGTCCGTGCGCAGTCAGCGTGGCGAGCGCTTCCAACGTGCGGATGCCGCGCCACTCCACCGATTGCCCGGGCGACCACGCCAGCCAGTCGAACGTCCATCCGCCGTCGTCCTGCTGTCCGCGTTCCAGCAGATCGAGGTCGGCTGCGATCTGCCCGCCGGTGAACAGGCCCCGGCTGCGTGCATTCGGGCGCGGTGCCAGCGCAAGTGGGGTGAGTCGCTCGTTCTCGGTGCCGCCGGGAACCGGCATCGAGCCGTCTGCTCCGAGCTTTGGACGCAAGGCCTCGATCACGGCGTCGGCTCGCGCCCCGTCGGCGACGGCGTCGAGGAAGTCGAGTGCGAACTTCATCTGATAGCCGCCCACCTCGTCCGGACGTTCGAGTCTCGCCCAGCACCAGTCGGTCGCGCGGGCAAGCCACGGATCGCTGGAGCCGGCCTGCAACAGCACGGCGGCGATTGCGAAGGTGAGCTGCGAGCCGCCTGCGCTCGGCACCATCCACGGCGCGTGCGGATACGCGGCCGCCGTCGGCAGGACGAACGGCACTCCACCGTCGGGCTCGGCGATCGACGCGACCCAGGCGGCGGCGTCTGTGGCCATCGCATCGTCAAGCGCGCCGATCTCCGCCAACACCTCCAGGGCGTGCAGCGCCGCCGCCGGTTCGCTCTGCGGAGAGCGAACGTCCGGCTCGAGCGCGTGGCCGAACCCACCATCGCCGTTGCAGTAGGCGCGCAACGCCGCGAGCACGGGCTCGATTGGCCCATCGTGCAGCAGCACGGCTGACCGGTGGCGGTCGAGCAGCCGCGCGTTGGCGAGGACGAACTGCTCGGCGGCGTCGACGTCTACGGGCATGTCACACAATCTAAGCGACCGGATTCTCCGCGAGGACGGGCGCTTCACGAGATCGGAGCATCTGGCGGCACGGTCGCGTCGGCAAATGAGTGGTGCTCGTGCGTGACGATCCACCGGTCCTCCACCTTGCGCAGGCCGAGCGTGAGCCGCAGCCGCTGCTCCGGGTCGCGCTCGAACTCTGCGGGCGTGCCGCACCGCAGCAGCGCGAAGGCGAAGGCGACATCGCTGCCGGCGGAAATCTCTAGCGACTCGATCTCGAATACGGCGCCCGATGCCTGCCACTCGAAGAAGCCGGGCCAGGTCTCACGGTACGCCTCGATGCCGCGCACGCCCTGCTCCGGTGGCGGGACGTCGAACATGACGATGTCGGGCGCGTGGTCGGCGAGCACGGTGGCCAGGTCTCCCTCGTGCACGGCCGTGGCCCAGCGCTCGATCAGGTGGCGGATCTGCCGTTCGTCGGTCATGGGTTCCTCCTCATCGCGGCGAGCCGCTGAGCGCTGCCTGTCGGGGGTGGATGGTTGCCTTGATGCGGCGTCTCACACAAAGTACGTGACATAGTGCCGCGGTCAGTGAGAGTCGATCTGATGAGACAATCGCGTTCGTGAAATCTGGGAGCGCAACGATCAATGGCGAGTCGCTGTGGTCGCGGCTCGCGGGGTTGGCGCTCGTCATCGAGTCGTGCGAGTACGACCGGCTGCACGCCGTGCTCGCCCACGAGTTCCAGCGCGTGACGACGCACGTGCGGCTGGTCGGCGCCGGCGCCGACGGACTCGGGGAGGACGTCTCGGTCCACGTCGAGGACGGCGGCTCGCTGCACGAGACGCAGCCCTCGCTACCGCTCGCCGGGGAGTGGACCCTCGCCGGCTTCTGCGATCACCTCGCGACGCTCGATCCGTGGCCCCAGCCGCCGGAGTGGGAGGCGGCCCGGCGCTATCGCAACTGGGCATTCGAGTCGGCGGCGCTGGACCTCGCGTTGCGACAGGCCGGCCGTGCCCTGCACGACGTGCTCGGGCTCGAGCCGCGGCCGGTGCGCTTCGTCAACTCGCTGGGCCTCGGCGAGCAGCCGTCGATCGAGCACGTGCGCCGGCGGCTCGCCCGCTCACCGGGCGTGCGCTTCAAGCTCGACGCGGAGGCGACCTGGTCGCCGGCGCTCGTCGACGAGGTCGCGGCGAGCGGCGCCGTCGACACGATCGACTTCAAGGGTCAGTACGGCTTGGAGGTGAAGGATCCGGAGGCGCTGGGCGCGCTGTACGACCGCGTGCTTGCAGCGTTCCCGGACGCGTACCTGGAGGATCCGCATGACCTGCCCGAGATCGCCCGGCGGCTCGGCGATCACCTCGAGCGCGTGTCCTACGACGCGCCGATCCACACCGCCGAGGACATCGGCGCGACGCCGCTTGCCGCGCGCGTGGTGAACGTCAAGCCGTCGCGCATCGGCAGCCTGCGTGCGCTGTTCGACGTGTACGCGCGCTGCGCGCGCGAGCGGCGGCCGATGTACGGCGGCGGCATGGGCGAGCTGGGCGTCGGGCGCGGGCAGATCGAGCTGCTGGCTGCGCTGTTCCACGCCGACGCGCCCAACGACGTCGCGCCGAGCGCCTACAACGAGGACGACCCGCGGGGCGAGCTGCCGGCCAGCCCGCTGGCGCCACGTCCCGAGGCCACCGGATTTCGCTGGGTGGCGTAGACGATCTTCAACGCTCGATAATGCAGGTTATGTAAACAAAAGGGCGAAATCAGGAGAGATTGACGCCGACGCTCGGCTCGGCGGCGGCCGGCCGCGATAATCGCGGCCATGGCCGATGCGCAAGCTCGCTCTTACAGTGGCCGGACCGCCTGGGCGCGCAACCTCGCAGCGCCGGTACGGGATTTCCTGAGCACGGAGACGGGCAGCGCGATCGCGCTGCTCGGCGCGACGATTGTCGCGCTGCTGTGGTCGAACTCCCCGTGGTCTGACACCTACGAATCGGTATGGACGACGAGGCTCTCGATTCACGTGGGCGCGAGTGGGATCTCGGCCGACCTGCGCCATTGGGTCAACGAGGGCCTGATGACGTTCTTCTTCCTCGTCGTGGGCCTGGAGGCCAAGCGGGAGTTCGACGTGGGCGAGCTGCGCGAGCGCCGGCGCCTGGCGGTGCCGGTGCTCGCGGCGATCGGAGGGATGGCGGTGCCCGTGTCGATCTACCTGGCTTTCAACGCCGGTGGCGCGGGAGCGCACGGCTGGGGCGCCGCGATGTCGACCGACACGGCCTTCGCGCTCGGTGCGCTGGCGCTGTTGACGCCCCGCGCGGCGACGCGGATGCGCGTGTTCCTGCTCACGCTCGCGGTCGTCGACGACCTCGGCGCGCTCGTCGTGATCGCCACGGCGTACACCAAACACGTCTCGGTTACGGCACTGCTCGTCGCATTCGGGCTGTTCGCGCTGCTGATCGCGCTGCGCTTCGCACCGGCCTGGCGAGCCCAGGCCTCGGTGCTCGTGGGCGTGGCGTTGTGGGTGGCGTTGTTCGAGTCGGGAATCGATCCGGTGATCGGGGGGCTGGCGGCGGGGCTCGTGACTAGCGCCTACCCCCCCTCGCGCGAGGATCTCGAGCGTGCGACCGAGGTCACGCGCTCGTTTCGCGAGCAGCCGACGCCCGAGCTTGCCCGCTCGGCCCAGCTCAGCGTGATCTCCGCGATCTCTCCCAACGAGCGACTTCAATACGAGCTGCATCCGTGGACGAGCTATGTCGTCGTGCCGCTGTTCGCGCTTGCCAACGCTGGCATCCACGTGACGGGCTCACTGCTCGGCGATGCGGTCACCTCGCCGATCACCCTCGGCATCCTCGTCGCCTACGTGGTCGGCAAGCCCCTGGGCATCTTCGCCGCCTCATGGCTTGCCACGCGACCGATCTTCCACGGACCACGCCCACCGATCAGCTGGCCGCTCCTGCTCGGCGGCGGCGCCGTGGCGGGAATCGGCTTCACCGTCTCGCTGCTGATCTCCCAGCTCGCCTTCACGGGTGAGCGCCTGCAGGAGGCCAAGCTCGGCGTGCTCGGCGCTGCGATCGTCGCGCCGATCGTCGCGTGGGCAATCCTGCGTCTGGTGAAACGCCTGCCGACGAGCGTGCGCGCGCGTCAGATCAGCAGCACGGCGGATGACCTGATCGACCTCGCCGAGGACGTCGACCCCGCCCGCGATCACATCCGCGGACCCGAAGACGCCGCCGTGACGCTCGTCGAGTATGGCGACTTCGAGTGCCCGTACTGCGGGCAGGCCGAGGCCGTCGTGCGCGAGCTGCTGTCCTCCTCCGAAGACGACGTGCGCTACGTATGGCGCCACCTGCCGCTCAACGACGTGCACAGCAACGCGCAACTCGCAGCGGAGGCCGTCGAGGCGGCTGGCGCCCAGGGCCGTGTTTGGGAGATGTACGACGCGCTGCTGTCTCACCAGGACGAGCTGACGCCGCAGGGCATCGGCCGCATCGCGCAGGAGCTCGGGCTCGATCTCGACCGCTTCTGGAGGGAGATCCGAAACCACGAGCACGCACAACGCGTGGCCGAGGACGTCGCCAGCGCTGACGCCAGCGGCGTGTCGGGGACCCCGACTTTCTTCATCAACGGCCGCCGCCACCAGGGCGCCTATGACATCGACACGCTCAGCGCCGCCGTGCACGCGGCTCGCCAGCGCGCGCGGGTGGCGACCGCCGGCGCACCCGGCTGACGCGTCTCTGACTCGGCTCCTTGCGGCGTCACACAGTCGTCTGGATCCCGATCACGCGCTTCAGCGCCCGTCAAATGTGCCGAAGCATCTGCTGATGTCACTCCTGCGCGCGTGCAAGCGCCTGCCCGGGCGTCTGAGCCTCACACAGCGCGTGGCGCTGATGAGCCTCGTGCCGATGGTCGTGCTGGGGCTCGTGCTCACACGTGTGATCGAGCATCAGGTGGAGGCCCACAGCGTGGCCGACGCAAGCCAGTCGGCGCGCCTGATCGCGAACATCGGGATCCAGCCACGCCTGTCGCCGCACGAGCTGCGCGCCGGGCTCACGGCGGCCGAGATACGCGAACTCGATAGGCAGTTGCGCGCGCGTTCGACGACCGAGAACCTCGCGCGGATCAAGATCTGGAACGCGGCTCACGTCGTCGTCTACTCCGACGATCACCGCCTGATCGGCCACAGCTTCTCGGCGGCCCACGACCTCGACGACGCACTCGCCGGACGCTCAAACAACGCCGACGTGATCACGCCCCGACCGGGCAGCGAGACCGCCAGCGAGGTGGGCCTCGGTCAGCTCGTGGAGGTCTATGTGCCCCTGCGCTTCGCTGCCTCGGGCCGCCCCGCCGGCGCATTCGAGATCTACCTGAGCTACGGCCCGATCGCGGCCGCGATCGCCCACGACAAGCGCCTGATCGTGCTCGTCGTGGCGATCGGCCTCGCCGTGCTGTGGGCGATCCTGTTTCGGATCGTCGCCCAGGCATCACGCCGTTTGCGCCGCCAGTCTCGCCAGAACTACACGCTCGCGCGCTATGACCCGCTCACCGGCCTGCCCAATCGCACGTTGTTTCGCGAACGCGTGGACACGGCCCTGCACGGCGCGGGAGCGCGCCGCGATGCGGTCGCGGTGCTGCTGATCGACCTCGACGGCTTCACCGAGATCAACGGCACGCTCGGCAACCCCACGGGCGACGCCGTGCTCTGCGCGACCGCGCAGCGCCTGCGGGCGCAACTCGGCAAGGACACCCTCGTGGCACGCATCGGCGGCGACGAGTACGCGATCCTCTGCCCGCGTGCGGACGGCGTGTCGGGCGCGCTGATCACCGCGGAGAACATCCAGACCGCCATGGAGGCGCCGCTGATCGTCGGCGGGATCGCGCTGAACGTCGACGCGAGCATCGGCTTGGCCGTGCTTGACGACGACGAGGAGAGCCTCGACGATCTGCTGCAACACGCCGACGCGGCCCTCGCGCGGGCGAGGATGCAGCGCAGCCGCGTCGAGGTCTACTCCGCGCATTTCGACAACTTCGACCCGGGCCGCCTGCTGCTGCTCGGCGAAGTCCGCTCGGCGCTGGAGCGCGACGAGTTCGAGCTCCACTACCAACCGAAGGTGGAGCTGTCCGACAACCGGGTCTCGGGCGTGGAGGCGCTGTTGCGCTGGCGCCACCCGCAGCACGGCCTGCTGGCACCGATGACGTTCATCCCGCTGGTGGAGCAGACGGCACTGATCGAATCGGTCACGCAGCGTGTGCTCGAGCGCGCTGTGGAGCAGATGGCTCGCTGGCGCGAGCAGGGCGTCGAGCTGGAGATGTCGGTGAACCTCTCGGCGCGCAACCTGCTCGAGGTCGCCCTGCCGGACAGGATCGAGACGCTGCTGCGCAATCGCGGCATCTCGCCCGAGCGGCTGACCGTGGAGGTCACGGAGAGCGCCGCGATGGCCGACCCCGACAGGGGCGTCGAGGTGCTGTGTGCGCTGAGCGAACGCGGGATCCGTGTGTCGATCGACGACTTCGGCACGGGCAACGCCTCGATCGCCTACCTCGCGCGCCTTCCGGCGGACGAGATCAAGATCGACAAAGCGTTCATCACCGGGCTGTGCGAGGACGAGCGCGCCGAGGCGATCGCGCGCTCGACGATCGATCTGGCCCGACATCTCCATTTGCGGGTCGTCGCCGAGGGGATCGAGACGCAGGCCGTGTTCGAGCACCTCGCCCAGCTCTCGTGCGACACCGGCCAGGGCTACTTCATCTCGCGCCCGCTGGCGGCCGACGCGCTGACGGCCTGGCTGCAGGGCAATGGCGGCATCGTGCGGCCACCGCCGAGCCCCCCCACCGCCGTGGCTAGGGCCTTGGCATCGCCTGACGCTGGCGAGTCAGCCCGGCGAGCTCGCGGGCGCGCTGCAGCACGGCATCGATCATCGGCTCGGTGAGGCGCCCGGTGAACGTGTTCTGCTGGCTCGGGTGATAGCAGCCGAGCAGCGCATAGGACCCACCGGCCAGCTCTGCGCCGTGTCCGAAGCGCGGCTTCGGTCGCGGCGGGCGCGCGTCGGGGGCGCCGGTGGCGGCAAGCAGGCTGAGAGCGGCGTCCCATGCCAGGCCGCCGAGGCACAGGATCAAGCGAACACGCTGCAGCAGCGCCAATTCGCGAACGGTCCAAGGCAGGCATCGCCTGCGCTCGTCGGGCGTCGGGCGGTTCGCCGGCGGCGCGCAGCGGACCGCCGCGGTGATCCACAGGTCGCGCAGGCGCAGACCGTCGGTGCGTGAGCGGGAGGTCGGCTGGTTGGCGAACCCGGCGCGCGCGAGCGCCGCGAACAGGAAGTCTCCGGAGCGGTCGCCCGTGAACACCCGTCCGGTGCGGTTTGCGCCGTGCGCCGCCGGCGCGAGCCCGAGCACGAGCACGCGCGCCGCCGGATCGCCAAAGCCCGGCAGCGGGCGCCCCCAATAGCGCTCGTCGGCAAACGCAGCGCGACGCTCGCGCGCCACCTGCTCGCGCCAGGACACCAGCCGCGGGCAGCGCCTGCAGTGCGACACCGATTGCGCGAGAGACGCCAGCTCGCCGCCAGGCGCCGTCCGCTCGCCGGCGGCCTTGCCCTCCGGCTGACTTGCCTCCACGTTCACGAGCCAGTAGTAGCATCGTTGGGGCTATGCCGTTGTGGACGCTGATCGCGCTGCTCGCCTTGATCAAGCTTCCGATCGCTGGGCTGATGTTGTGGATTCCCTTCCGCAACGACGCCGCGATGAACGCGCCCGAGCCACCGGAGCAGTCCGACGACGACGGCGGCACGCGCGCGAGTCCAGCGGGGCCGCTGGATCCCCGTCCGAGACGCCCGCTGCCCTGGGGCCCGCGACCACGAGCACCGCGTCGGGGACCACACGGCACGCCGTCTCCCCCCTCCCCACCCCGCGTCCGCACATCTGCTCGCGGCGTGCGGCGCGTGCGGGTCTCGCACTGAGTCCGCTGCGCTAGCGATTTCGTTTGCGCTGCTGGCGCGCGGCCTTGGCTTTGGCGCGCCTGCGCCGCAGCATCATCGCCGAGTCGTGCGTCGATCTGGCCTCGGCCAACTGTGGATCGCCCGCAGGAGCCATCTTGCGGGCGTCGCGGACGATCACGAAAGCGATCGCAACCAGCAGCGCGACCGCCGCGACCAAGGCGACAACGATCGTTTTTTTCGAATTCGAGGTCGGTTGCGTCGAGCCGGTCGTTTCTGTTTGCTGCGTTTTCGTCGCTTCCTGCTGGGCCCCCTGGCTCAGTTCGTTGAATGCGCCGCCTTCGCCGCCGGCGCCGACCGCCAGTGCCGCCGCCGGCGCGCTCGCCGCGACCAGCGCCAGCACTAGCAACGCGCACGCGCACGGACGGGCGACTCGGGCGCGCCAGCGAGTCTGACAGCTGCTCGACATCAGCCGAGCATACCCGCCCGGCTGGCGCGCGACAAACGATCGCCTGTGCGCTGGAACAGCCACCCGCGCGGCGCCCTCGCAAACCATAGAATGGCACGCGATGGCACCCAAACAGCGTCAGATCCGGATGGAGCAGCGCGGCGGCCTGGAGGCGATTCAGGCTCTCGAGCAGCGCTCTGACGAGGAGCTGGAAGGCGAGACGAAATACAAGTCGGCGGCGCTGGCGATCCTCGGCGCGCGCGCCGCCGAGCGCTTCGACGCCGAGCAGGCGCGCGGCTACTTTCAGCGCGCGATCGCCGCGGCGCGTCCGCAGGAGCGGATGCAGCTGCGGCGCATGGCCGACGCGTCGCTTGCCCTCGCCGAACGACGCGCGGGCGATCTGAAGAGCGCGGTGGAGCGCCTCGGCCAGACCCCCCCCACCGGTCGGCAGCTGTTTGCCCTGCGCGCGATGGGTCTGTTGATTCCCCCCGGCTCGGCCGGAATCCTCGCGCGCCTGCGCGGCATCGTGCTGATCTTGCTGCTGGTGATCCTGCTGCTGGCGATCGGCTTTGGGATCGTCGAGCTCGTCTCGTTGCCGTTCGGCGGCATCAGCACCGCACCGGCGGTGCTGCTGGGCCTGTTCGTCGTGATCGCAGCGCTGGGGGTCGCGGCCGCCGTCGGCCGTCGCCGCCGCGACCTGGCCAAGGCCGCCTCCGGCTAGCAGCTGTCGGCGCCGTCGCGCCGACGTCGCAGCTGTGTCGGCGCGCGCACGCGGTACGTCTGGGTTCGCGGCCAGCGCGCGCACTACGCTTGCGCCGTGTCCGCGCACGCTCCAGCAATCCGTCTGATCGTCAATCCCGCAGCCGGCGGCGGCAAGGCGGGACGACTCGCGCCACAGGCCGAGGACGCCTTGCGAGCCCGCGGGCTCACGGTTCTGCGCACCGACACGCGCGATCTCGAGCACGCACGCGAGCTGGCCGTGCAGGCTGCACGCGCCGGCGAGACCGTCGTCGTGCTCAGCGGCGACGGCGCGATCGGCGCCGTGGCGGACGCCTTGCGTGGCGTGCCCGGTGCCGTTCTCGGCGTCCTTCCAGGCGGCCGCGGCAACGACCTGGCGCGCGTGCTCGGGATACCGGAGGACCTGCGCGAGGCCTGCACGACGATCGCCGACGGCGTGGCTCGCGCGATGGACGTCGGCGAGGTCTGTGCTGCCCCCGAGCAGCCGCGCGGCAGGGGATTCGTGGGGATCGCCTCGGTTGGCTTTGACAGCGAAGCAAACCGCATCGCCAACGAAGCCCCGTCGTGGCTGGGTGGTCTGGTCTACGCCTACGGAGCGCTGAGGGCACTGGCTTCGTGGAGACCCGCTCGATTCGAGATCGAGCTCGATCCGCCGGGCGAGCGCCATGCGTTCACCGCATACACGATCGGAACGGCCAACTCCAAGGCATACGGCGGCGGGATGCTGGCGGCGCCCGACGCGATGCTCGACGACGGCCTGCTCGAGGTCATCGTGCTGGAGAGCATCGGCAAGCTCGCCTTTTTGACGAAAATCCTTCCGAAGGTGTTCAAGGGGACGCACGTGAACGAGCCGAGCGTGCACGTCTTTCGCGCGCGCGAGATCTCGATCAGCGCCGACCGGCCGTTCACGATGTATGCCGACGGCGACCCGATCGGCGAGCTACCGCTGAGCGTGCGCGCCGTGAGCTGCGCGGTCCGCGTGCTGACCCCCGCGCGCCAGCCCGCCAGGCCGGCGTTCTCCGACGCCGCGGCCCCGCAGCAGGATCGCTGATGGCCGCTGGAACGCTCGCTCCGAAGCTCGCGCTGGCGCGTGCCGTTGCCGCGCTTGCGCGCTTGCGCGGTGGCGGCGGCACGAGCGCCCCGGGCAAGGTGCTGCTCGGGCTCGACGGCGACGCGATCGCCGAGCTCGGGGCGCGCCTGCGCCGGGGCAGCGTGCTCGTGTCGGCGACGAACGGCAAGACGACGACCACGGCGATGCTCGCCGCCATCTTCGACCGGGCCGGCGTGCCGATCGTGCACAACGCCGCTGGCGCGAACATGGCCAGTGGCATCGCCACGGCGCTGCTCGCCGCCACCCGCCCGCGCGGGGCGATCGCCGGCGAGCTGGGCGTATTCGAGGTCGACGAGCTGTGGCTGGACGCGGTGGCGGCACAGCTTCGCCCCCGCGCGATCCTGCTGGGCAACCTGTTTCGCGACCAGCTCGACCGCTACGGCGAGCTGGAGACGATCGCCGAGCGCTGGGCCAACGACGTGCGGGCCGAGCGATTCGTGCTCAACGCGGATGACCCGATGATCGCCGACCTCGGTCGCGATCGGCCCCAAGCGCTGTACTTCGGCGTGGAGGACGACTCGTTGGCCCTGCCGGGCATGGCGCACGCCGCCGACGCCAAGCACTGTCGCCGCTGCGGTGCTCCGTATGTGTTCGAGACGATCTACCTCGGTCATCTCGGCCACTACCACTGCGAGAGCTGCGGCCAGCGCCGCCCGGCGCCGGCGGTGAGCGCGAGCGACGTCACGCTGGAGGGCGTGCGGGCGGCCAGCTTCACCCTGCACGTACCCGAGGGCCAGGCGCGCGTGAGCCTCGCGCTGCCGGGCTTGTACAACGTCTACAACGCGCTGGGCGCCGCCGCGCTGGCGACGGCGCTGCAGATCGCCCTGGCGGACATCGTCGCCGGGCTGCAGGACAGCAGGGCCGCCTTCGGACGCGCAGAGGCCGTCACGCTGTGGCCTTCGCATGCCGGCAACGGCACAGGCGATGGTCTCGCGCAGGCGCCGCGCGAGCTGCGCATCCTGCTCGTGAAGAACCCTGCCGGCGCCAACGAGGTGCTGCGGACGCTCGCGCTGGAGCCGGGCGAGCACGACGTGCTGGGGGTGCTCAACGACAAGATCGCCGACGGTCGCGACGTATCGTGGATCTGGGACGCCGACTTCGAGCTGCTCGCCGGTCGCGTGCGCAGCTTCACGTGCAGTGGCAGCCGCGCGCCAGAGCTCGCCGTGCGCATGAAGTACGCCGGCATCGACCCGGCGCGCATCCGTGTCCGGGCGAACCTGCGCAGTGCGCTCGAGCAAGCGGCCGCCGATCGCCCGGACGGCGATGCGCCGCTGTACGCGCTGCCCACGTACACGGCGATGCTGTCGCTTCGCGAGTTGCTCGTCGCGCGCGGGGAGGTGAGCAACTCGTGGTCGTGAGCGACCGGCGCACCGGGCGATCGCTGGGGTCACAGCCCGTCGGATACGCACCTGCCCATGTCGTGTGGCACGACCTGGAGTGCGGCGGCTACCGCGCCGACCTGGGCCTGTGGCGCGAGCTGGCGCAGCGATCGGGCGGACGGGTGCTCGACGTCGGCGCCGGCGCCGGTCGCGTCTCGCTGGATCTCGCGCGAGCCGGGCTCGCGGTCACGGCGCTCGACTTCGATGCGACGCTGCTCGCGGCGCTCGACGAGCGGGCGACGGGGCTGGAGATCGAGACGGTCTGCGCAGACGCACGCTCGTTTGCGCTGGAGCGACGCGACTTCGGCGCGTGCCTCGTGCCGATGCAGACGATTCAGCTGCTCGGCGGGACGGCCGGTCGTGTCGCCTTCCTTCGCCGCGCGCGCGAGCATGTGCGCTCGGGCGGCGTCGTCGCCTGTGCGATCCTCGGCGCGCTCGAGCCCTTCGACTGCTCTGACGGGGGCGCCGGGCCGGCGGCGGAGCGCGTGCACGTGGACGGACTGTTGTACCTCAGCCGCGCGACGCGCGTGAGCGAGCTCGCGGAGACGGTCGTGATCGAACGTGAGCGCAGGGTGCTCGACGACCGCCCTGGCGTGGCCGAGCGCGTCTCGCGGCGGCGGACTGCCGAGGCCGAGCGCGCGCCCCTGCGCGACTCCATCGAGCTCGATCGCGTGAGCGCGCGCGACCTGCAGCGCGAGGCGCGTGAGGCGGGACTGCGCCCGCTCGAGCGCTTGGAGGTGCCGGCCACCGCCGAGCACGTCGGCAGCGTCGTGGTGGTGCTCGGTGTCTGAGGCAAGCGACGCGACGCCCACGCTGCGCGTCTGCGCGCTGTATCCCGACCTGATGAACATCTATGCCGATCGCGGCAACCTGCTGATGCTCGAGCAACGCTGTCGTTGGCGCGGCATGGGCTTTGCGCTGACGCCGAGCGGCCTCGGCGAGCCACTGGACGCTGACGCCCACGACCTGTTCTACCTCGGCGGCGGCCAAGATCGCGATCAGCGCCTGTGCGCGGAGGATCTGCTGGAGAGCAAGAGCGCGTCGCTGCACAACGCGGCGGCGCGCGATGCGGTCGTGCTCGGCGTGTGCGGCGGCTATCAGCTGCTCGGGCGCTCCTACACGCTCGGCGAGCAGACGATCGAAGGCGTGGGCCTGCTCGACGTGCGCACCGTGCGCGAGGACGCTCGGCGGCTGATCGGCAACGTGGCGATCGAGGTCCAGCTCGACGACGGTGACGCCTACGCGAAGCCGGGCGCTCGCGTGCTCGCTGGCTTCGAGAACCACGGCGGGCGCACGACGCTCGGCGAGGGTGCGTCGGCTCTCGGTCGTGTCCTGCGCGGCCACGGCAACGACGGGCGCAGCGGCTTTGAGGGGGCGCGCAGCGCCAACACGATCGGCACCTACCTGCACGGTCCACTGCTGCCCAAGAACGCGTGGTTCGCCGACTGGCTGATCGCCCGTGCCCTCGGCGTCGAAGTGTCCGAGCTGGCTTTGCTGGACGATCGTCTCGAGGACGACGCGCATCTGAGCGCGCGCCACGCCGCCGGGCTCTAGGATCGAGGTAAGTGGAGCTCTCGGAGTATCAGCGCCTGTCGCGTCGTACCGCGGAGTACCCGCGCGAGGCGTGGCTGGCCTATCCGGCTCTCGGCCTGGCCGGTGAGGCCGGCGAGGTAGCCGAGCACGCCAAGAAGGCGATTCGCGACGACGCGGGCGCGGTGAGCCCCGAGCGTCGGGAGAAGATGGCCAAGGAGCTCGGCGACGTGCTGTGGTACGTCGCGCAGCTGGCCAGCGAGCTGGAGCTCGAGCTCGACGAGGTCGCGCAGGCGAACCTCGACAAGCTGCTCTCCCGCCAGCGCCGTGGAGTCTTGTCGGGCAGCGGCGACGAGCGCTGACTAGGCGATCGCGAAGCGCTCGAAGCGCTGGGCGACGCGGGCGGGAATCAGCGCGCGCACGCGCACTCCCTCAGGTGTGTCCTCGCGACTGACCTCGCCGGCCAGGTCGTGCAGCTCGGCGAGGCTGCCGCCGTCGGCGTAGGGAACGAGCAGCTCCATCGTGCGCAAGGTGTGCGCGAGCTCGCGCTCGATGCGTTCGCCGAGCTCGTCGAGCCCTTCGCCGGTGGCGGCCGAGACGAGCACGGCCTCGGGGTGACGCAGGCGCAGCTCGTCGCGCGCGTCGCCGTCAAGCAGATCGGCCTTGTTGAGCGCGAGCAGCCGTGGCCGATCGCCGGCGCCAATCTCCTCGAGCGTCTGCTCGACGGAGTGGCGCATCACGTCGGCCTGCCCCTCGGGCGCCGATGCGTCGAGCACGTGCACGAGCAGGTCGGCGCGGCGCGTCTCCTCGAGCGTCGCGGCGAAGGCGTCGACGAGCTGGTGGGGAAGCTTTGAGATGAAGCCGACGGTGTCGGTCAGCAGATGCGCCCGGCCACTGAGGCGAAGCTCGCGGGTGGTCGGGTCCAGCGTGTGGAACAGCCGGTCGCGCACGCCGACGTCGGCGCCAGTCATCGCGTTGAGCAGCGTCGACTTGCCCGCGTTGGTGTAGCCGACGAGGGCTATCGTCGGCAGCGAGGCGCGCTCGCGCTCGGCGCGCTGCACGGCGCGCGTGCCCTTGACGTGCTCCAGGCGGCGGCGCAGCGCGGCGATGCGATCGCGCGCTAGACGGCGGTCGGTCTCGATCTGCGTCTCGCCGGGTCCACGCGTGCCGATACCGCCGCCGAGGCGCTCGAGGTGACTCCACAGCCCGCGCATGCGCGCGAGGTTGTACTCGAGCTGTGCCAGCTCGACCTGGAGCTTGCCCTCGGCGCTGCCGGCGTGCGAGGCGAAGATGTCCAGGATCACGGTCGTGCGATCGACGACAGGCAGGCCGACCGCCTCCTCGAGGTTTCGCTCCTGGCGTGCCGTCAGCTCGTCGTCGCAGGCGATCAGGTTGGCGTCGGCGGCCTTCGCTGCGGCCTTGGCCTCGGCGACCTTTCCCGGCCCCAGGTACGTGTTGGGGTGCGGCTGATCGCGCTGCTGAACCATCTCCCCCACGACGCCGACGCCAGCCGTGCGCAGCAGCTCGGCGAGCTCGGCGAGGTCGTCCTCGCCCTTGGGCAGCGCCGCGACGCAGAACGCGCGCTGGCGCGCGCGCGGCGCTTGCTCTTCGGGTCTCTGGCCGTTCTGCGACGGCTGCGTCGGCGTTGTACGACCGTTGCGGCTTCTCTGCATCAACGATCCAGTCTAGACGGCCTATCGAGCGCGCTTGTGATCACTTGGCGAGCGCGCCGAGGCGCAGCATCGCATCGAGCAGCCGATCGTCGGGAGTGGTCAGCGAAATGCGGAACCATCCCTCCCCGGCGGGACCGTAGACCGCTCCGGGGGTGACCACGACGGCCGCCTCCTCGAGCACGTGCTCGGCGTAGGCCGCCGAGCTCTCGTAGCCGTCGGGGATCGGCGCCCAGACGTAGATCGTGGCGTGCGGCGTGCGCACGTGCACGCCGATTTTGCGCAGCGAGTCGCACACCAGATCGCGTCTGCGCCGGTAAAGCTCGGTCATCGAGGCGACCTCGGCGTCCGCCTCGGGCGAGAGTGCGGCGATCCCCGCCAGCTGCACGGCGTCGAACAGGCCCGAGTCGACATTCGTCTTCAGGCGCCAGTAGGTGTGCAGCGCGTCGGCGTTTCCGACCAGCACCGCACAGCGCCAGCCGGTCATGTTGTAGCCCTTGGACAGCGAGAAGACCTCGATGCCCACGTCCTTGGCGCCGGGCGTCGCGAGAAACGACGCAGGGCGATATCCGTCGAAGGCGATCTCCGAGTAGGCGTTGTCGTGCACGACAAGGATGTCGTGGGCCCGGGCGAACTCGACGACGCGCTCGAAGAAGCCGTCGGGCGCGAGCGCGCCGGTGGGGTTGTTGGGGTAGTTGAGGTACATCAACTTGGATCGGCTCGCGACGTCCTCGTCGATCGCGTCGAGGTCTGGCACGAAGCCGAGCTCGGGCTCGAGCGCCATCAGCACGGGCTCGGCTCCGGCGAGCCACGGGCCGCCCGTGTACACGGGATAGCCGGGGTCGGCGGCGAGCGCGTAGTCGCCGGGGTCGAGGAAGGCGAGGTTGAGGTTGAAGATCGCCTCCTTGGCGCCGATCGCGGGAATGATCTCTCGCTCGGGATCCAGAGTCACGTCAAAGCGCCGCTCGTAGAAGTCGCGCACAGCGCCGCGGAAGTCCTTGCGCCCGCGGTTGGACGGGTACTGGTGCGTCTCGGCCTCGGTCACCGCCTCCTGCATCGCCTCGACGATCAGCGCGGGCGTCGGCCGATCGGGGTCGCCGATGCCCAGGCTGATCACGTCGACGCCGGCGGCGCGCTTGTCGGCGATCTTGCGCTCGAGCTCGGCGAAGGCGTACGGGGGTATGCGCTCCAGGCGCTTGCTCGGTCTCATCCAGCTCCTTCGATGTCGGTCCGTTGAAAGGCCGTCGGGCTCATCCGGCGTCGCGCAGCTCATCGACGAAACTCTCGCTGAGGCGTCCGGCGAAGACGGGCAGCGCCCAGCCTGACAGGTGAACGTGCAGCTCGGAGTCGACCTCGACCTCCAGCTCTCCGCCATCGAGCGCGACCACGACGCGCGTCGGCTCGGCGGGCGGTCCGGGCGGGCGCTCGGCTGAGCCGGCGAGGAGGTGCGCCACGGCGGCGCCGGTCGCGCCGGTGCCCGAGGACAGCGTCTCGCCCACGCCGCGCTCGAAGATACGCGCGCGGATGCGCACGGGCGGGCCTGCCTCGATCTCGGCGTACCACGAGACGTTCGTGCGATTGGGGAACTCCGGGTGGGCTTCCAGCGGTGGGCCGATCGCGCCGAGGTCGAGCGCGTCCAGCGTTGCCGCGTCCGCCACGCGAATCGCGCATTGCGGGTTGCCGACGGAGACGTGCTGGATGCTCCAGGTGTCCGCCGTCGGCGTATCGCCGCCGGCGGCGTCCAGCCGCAGCTCGGCCGCTCCGTCCGGAGGGCCGGCGGGAAAGTCCTTGGAGATGAGGCTCGCGCGTCCCATGTCCACGCGACAGGTGAACTCTCCGGTGATCTGCGGGCTGATCGTGCCTGCGGCGGTGTGGATGGAAAAGCTGTCGAGCTCGGTCCAGCCGCGCCTTCGCAGGTAGAGGATCGCCTCGCGCGCGCCGTTGCCCGACAGCTCGGCCTCTGAGCCGTCGGGGTTGAAGATGCGCAGGTCTGCCACGTGCGCGGGATCGCTGGCGGGCGAGAGCTCGAGCACGCCGTCGGCGAACACGCCGAAGTGCGCCGCGCACAGCCGCCGAACGCGCTTTGGCGTCAGCTCGAACGGCAGGTCGTCGCGCTCGACGATCAGGTAGTCGTTGCCGAGCGCTTGCCACTTCTCGAATCTCATGGTCAGGCGGCGGAGTCTAGGATCTCCTCGGCGACGGAGTCCGCCGAGCGGCCTGTCACGTCGATCGACGCCACCCCGGCGAGCTTTCGCATCCACGTGAGCTGACGGCGCGCGTAGTTGCGCGTGCGCTGCTTCATCGCCTCGACGTCGTCGTTGAGCAGCTCGTCGAAGCCGAGCGCCTTGCGCGCCGTCACCGAGATCCCGGCCGTATGGGCGCGCCGCACCTCCTCGCGCGCCCCGGCCGCCAGCATCTCCTCGACGCGGGCGTCGATGCGCTCGTACAGCGCCTTGCGCTGCATCGTCAGGGCGGCGAGCAGCGTCGGGTGGCGCAGCTCGTCGCTCCACAGCTGCGACGGTCCCTGCGGAGGCTGCAGCTCGCCCGCGTGCAGCAGCTCCAGCGCGCGCACGATCCGCCGCCAGTCGCGCTCCTCGATGCCCTGCGCGGCCCACGCGGCGCCCTTGGCGAGCTCGGCGTGCAGCGCGGGAGCCCCGCGCAGCTCGAGCTCTGCCATCAGGCGCTCGCGCACGCCCTCGGCCGGTTCCGGGCGCAGGTCGAGGTCGGCGAGCGCCGCGCGCAGGTAGAGGCCCGTACCGCCGACGACGATCGGCCTTTGCCCGGCGCCCAGCAGCGCGTCGATCTCCGCGTGCGCGAGCCGTGCGTACTGGCCGACGCTGAAGGTCGCGTCCAGCGGCACGAACGACAGGAGGCGATGATCGAGCTCTGCGCGCTGTTCTGCCGAGGCGGCCCCGGTGAGCGTCTCCAGGCCCGCGTACACCTGCAGCGCGTCGGCGGAGATCGCAACGGGAGTCTCGCCACGAGCACGCAGCCGCCGCGCGAGTCCGACGGCGATCGCGGTCTTGCCGACGCCGGTCGGCCCGAACAGGGCGATCAGCTTGGGACTCCCCGACGCAGGATTGTCGGTCGTGGTCGCTTTGCGCGAGGCCATTGCCGGAGTATCGCCGCCTGCGACGCAGAACCCAGCACACGAGCCCGTCGGCGTGCCTGCCCGCTTCGGAGGATTTGCGTAGGCTTGCCGAGATGAAGATCTCAGGGGCGAACGTGCTTCTCACGGGAGCAACCGGCGGCATCGGCCACGCGATCGCCCGCGCCCTCGCCGCCCAAGGCGCCAAGCTGGTCCTCACCGGGCGGCGCGCCGATGTGCTCGAGCCGCTCGCCGAGGAGCTCGACGCCCGTGCCATCGCCGTGGATCTGGTCGAGCCCGGCGAGGTCGATCGCCTGGTCAGCGAGGCCGGCGATGTGGACATCGTGATCGCCAACGCCGCGCTCCCGGCGACCGGCGCGCTCGACAGCTTCACGATGCACGAGATCGATCGCGCTCTCGCCGTCAACCTGCGAGCGCCGATCGCGCTGACGCACGCGCTGCTGCCGGCGATGATCGCTCGCGGCCGAGGACACCTGGTCTACGTCTCCTCCCTGAGCGGCAAGGCGGCCACGCCCGTCTCGCTGATGTACACGACGACCAAGTTCGGGCTGCGCGGCTTCGCCGCCGGCCTGCGCATCGACCTGCGCGCCAGCAGCGTCGGCGTCACCACCGTGCTGCCCGGCTTCATCCGCGACGCGGGCATGTTCGCCGTCGCCGGCGCGCAGCTGCCAGCCACCGTCGGCACGCGCACGCCCGAGGACGTCGCGCGCGCGACGATCCGCGGGATCGAGCGCAACAAGGGAGAGATCGACGTGGCCCCCCTCCCCCTGCGCGTTGGCGCGATGATCGCCAGCGTCGCCCCGGAGTTCGGCGCGGCCGTCAGCCGCCGCTCTGGCGGCGACAAGGTCGCCGACGAAATGGCCGCCGGGCAAGCCGGCATGCGCTAGCTCAGAACAGCGCCTGTTGCGCAGCCTGTGCCGGGGAATCGGCCACGGGCGCGCCGGCCGGGTCGGCGCGGACGCGCACGAAGCGCCCTGACTGCCCGCGACGTCGAACCAGCTGCGACAAGCGCTTGCGTTCCTCCTGCGGGGCGTAGGCGCCCCTGCTGTAGAGCCGCTCGTAGCGCGCCACGAGGTCCGGACGCTGCTCGCGCAGCCAGCCCATGAACACCTGGCGCACCTCCCCGCGCAGGTGAAGCGCTATGCCGCTCACGCTCGTCGCGCCCGCTTCCGTCACGAGATCCAACAGCTTCTCGACCTGCGCCGGAGAGTCGTTGATTCCCGGCATTAGCGGGGCGATCATCACGCCCGTGGCGATGCCGGCGCGGTTGAGCTCGGCCACGGCCTCCAGTCGCGCCCGCGGGTTGGGAGTGTGAGGCTCTGTCGCGCGCCATGCCTTCTCGTCGAGCGTGGGAATCGACAGGCACGCGCCGAAGCTCGTCCGCTCGGCGATCTGCAGCATCAGCTTGAGGTCTCGCAGCAGCAGCGGAGACTTCGTCAGCACCGAGCACGGGTTGCAGGCATCGCGCATCGCCTCCCATATCCCCTCCATCAGCTTGTAGCGCCCCTCGACCCACTGATACGGGTCTGTGTTGGTCCCCAGCGCGACGTGTTCGCGCTTCCACGACCGGCGCGCGAGCTCGACGCGCAGCACCTCCGGCGCATTGACCTTGACGACTATCTCGCGCTCGAAGTCGCGGCCGGCGTCGAAGCCCAGATACGTGTGCGTGGGACGAGCAAAGCAGAACTGGCAAGCGTGACTGCAACCCCTGTACGGATTGATCGTCCAGCGAAACGGCATGCGCGATTGCTCGGGCACGCGGTTGAGCACCGAACGGGCGCGAACCTCGTAGAAGCGGGTCTGGAGAGCCTGCGGGGCGTCGAATCGACGCACGATCGCCTCGTCGCGATACCCAGGCAGCCTGCGCTGCTCTTCCTCGCCAAGCGTAAGGTTGCTCCAGCGCACGAACATATGTTCGCATACATCGCGGCAGACGCGCGCCGCGAGGCCTCGCGGACAACGTTCGTCCAAGGCGGCGTACGTCTGTTATCGCGGGTGACCGTCGGGTCGAGCAAAGGGCTGATGTCGAAGGATCATGTGCATTCCCAGGAGTCAAGGTCCGGTGCGAGCTCGTGGCTCTGCCGTGACGATTTCGACCGCGAACGCATGCTCGACATGGAGGAGCGCGTGCGCCCCGTCCGCCAGCGCGCGCTGGCGATCCTCGCGGTCGCGCTGATCGCCTCCGGCCCATGGCTGGGCTGGTGGCCTGCGCTGTTCTTGATTCCCGCGGCGCTGTGCTTCGGCGCGGCCGATCTGTTGATGCCACGCGTCGCACGTCCGGAGCTGTTGATGTTCGGCGCGTGGATCGGCAGCGGCCTGGTGATCGGCGGAGCCGTCGCGCTGAGCGGCGGTCCCAGCCAGCCGACGCTGTCGTGGCTGGCGATCCCCGTGATCACGCTCAGCTCGCGCTTTCCCATGCGCGGCGTGGTCGTCGGCGTGATCGTCAACATCGTGATCCTGCTCGCTGTGGCCTTCAGCGTTCACGCCGATCAGATCGCTCACGACCCCGTGCTCGTGATCGCCCCGGTCGCCCTGCTGCTCTGCGTCGCCGTGCTTTCCACGCCGCTGATGCGCTCGGACATCCAGCACCGCAGCGACGCGGTGATCGACCAGTTGACGGGCATGCTCAACCGCAAGGCGCTCAGCACGCGCGTCGCCGAGCTCGCCCAGCAGTCGCAGCTCACCGGCGAGTCCGTCGGCATAATCGTCGGCGACCTCGACCACTTCAAGTCGATCAACGACACGCGCGGTCACACCGTCGGCGACGTCGTGCTCAAGGAGGTCGCCTATGAGATGCGCAAGCAGCTGCGCGCGTTCGATCTCGCCTACCGTCTGGGCGGCGAGGAGTTCCTGATCCTCCTGCCCGGCTCTGACCTCGAGCAGTCCGCCAAGCTGGCCGAGCAGCTGCGCGAAGCCGTGTCGAGCAACGATTTTGCCAGCGGCCTCGACGTCACGATGAGCTTCGGCGTGGGCGCCTCGCAGAATGGTGCCCCCTTCGACTACCCCGAGGTCTTCAAGATGGCCGATGTCGCGCTGTATCGCGCCAAGCGAAACGGGCGCGACCGCGTATGCCTCTCCGACGCCGAGACCGCCCCTCCCGCGCTCGGCGCTCCCGTCTTCGCCTAGGCTCCTCAGGCGCCGACGCGGGCGAGCAGCAGCTCCTCCCCCGCAAGCGTTTGGCTGGTCGCCGAGTCGACACGCACGTGCGCGATCTCCCCAGGAGCCGCCAGGCCGGAGAAGTTGACGACTTTGTTGTGGCGCGTGCGTCCGCGCAGGCGCTCGGGGTCCGTGCGCGAGGACCCTTCGACGAGCACGTCCAGCGTTCGCCCGACGAAGCGCTGAGCGCGCTCGCGCGCACCGCGCTGGACGACCTCCAAGAGGCGCTGCATGCGCTCCACCTTCACCGGATGCGGGACCAGCCCCGCCCCGATCGCCGCCGCCTCCGTGCCTCGGCGAGGCGAGAAGATGAACGTGAACGCCGCGTCGTAGCGGACCTCCTCGGCGACCTGCAGCGTCTGCGCGAAATCCTCCTCGGTCTCGCCGGGAAAGCCGACGATGATGTCCGTCGTCAGCGCCACGTCCGGAACGTGCTCGCGGATCATCGCCACGCGCTCCATGTAGCGGCTTCGGTCATACGTGCGGCGCATCGCCTTGAGGATCCGCGAGGAGCCCGACTGCAGCGGCAGGTGGATGTGCTCGCACACGCTCTCGAGCTCTGCGTGGGCGCGAATCACATCCTCGCGCATGTCCTTCGGGTGCGGGCTCGTGTAGCGAACCCGTTCGATCCCGTCGATCGCGTCGATCTCCGCCAGCAGCTTCGCGAACGTCGGCCGCGACGGGCGACCCTCCTGGTTTCGCGCGGCGTCCGGCGCCGGCAGATCGCGGCCGTAGGAGTTGACGTTCTGCCCGAGCAGCGTCAACTCGCGTACGCCATCCGCCGCCATTGTCCGCGCTTCCGAGACCAGCTCGTGCATCGGGCGGCTGACCTCTCGACCGCGCGTGGACGGGACGATGCAGTACGAGCACGCGCAGTTGCAGCCAACGCTGATCTGCATCCAGCCCTGAAACGGCCGCGCGCGATGCGCCGGCAGGTGGCCTGTGAAGCCCTCGAACTCGAAATAGCCCTGCGCCGTCAGCGAATCGCTCGTGAGGAACTCCGCCAGCTTGTGCACCTGGCCCGGACCGAACGCCACATCCACGAACGGAAAGCGCTCGAACACCTCCTCCTTCACCGATTGCGCCCAGCAGCCTCCCACGCCGACGATACGCTCCGGATGTTCGAGCTTGAGCCTTTTCGCTTCGCCCAGGTGAGCAATGAAGCGACTGTCCGCCGACTCACGGATCGAGCACGTGTTGAACAGGATCAGGTCGGCCTCGCCGCGCCACTGCGCCTCGGAGTAGCCCAACGACTCGAGCATGCCCTTCATCCGCTCGGAGTCGTGCTCGTTCATCTGGCAGCCGAACGTTGTTACGTGGTAGCGCTTCATGCGCCACAGGTTAGCCCTGGGCGTTAGGCAACAGCAGCAACTGCCGGTTCACTGGCAAGCGGAGCGGGGGCGTCCTTGTCGCGGTCGATCGGCGTGACCAGGTCCTTGCCCAGGCCGAGGGCCGCGTAGACCTTGTCCTCGATCTCCTTGGCCATCTCCGGATTGGCGTCGAGGTGGGCCTTGGCGTTGCCGCGTCCCTGACCCAGACGGTCGTTGCCGTAGGAGAAGAACGAACCGGACTTGGAGACGATGTTGTGCTCCAGGCCGAGGTCGATCAGGCAGCCCGACGTCGAGATGCCCTTGCCGTACTCGATGTCGAACTCCGCCTGGCGGAAGGGGGCTGCGACCTTGTTCTTGACGACCTTCACGCGCACGCGGTTGCCGACCGCCTCCGTGCCGTCCTTGAGCGTCTCGATGCGGCGGATGTCCAGGCGCTGGGAGGCGTAGAACTTCAGCGCGCGGCCACCCGGCTGGGTCTCGGGCGAGCCGAACATCACGCCGACCTTTTCACGGATCTGGTTGGTCAGGATGCACAGAGTCTGCGTGCGGTTCAGGTTGCCCGCGAGCTTGCGCATCGCCTGGGACATCATGCGCGCCTGCGCGCCGACCGTCTGGTCGCCCATCTGACCCTCGAGCTCCACGCGCGGCGTCAGCGCGGCTACCGAGTCGATCGCCACCACGTCGACGGCGCCCGAGCGCACGAGCATGTCGGCGATCTCCAGCGCCTGCTCGCCGTAATCGGGCTGGGAGACCAGCAGCTCGTCGATGTCGACGCCGATCTCCTTTGCATATAGGGGGTCCATCGCGTGCTCGGCGTCGATGAACGCACACACCCCGCCGAGCTTCTGCGCCTCGGCGAGCACGTGATAGATCAGCGTCGTCTTGCCCGAGGACTCCGGGCCGAACACCTCGACGATGCGCCCGCGCGGCACGCCGCCGATGCCCAGCGCGAGGTCGAGCGACAGCGCGCCCGTGGGAATCGCCTCGCAGCGCACCTGCGCGCCCTCGTCGCCCATGCGCATGACCGTGCCCTTGCCGAACTCGCGCTCGATCTGCGTGAGCGCACCCTGCAGCGCGGCGTCGCGCGCCTTGGCGGCCTTCTCCTGCTCGGTCACGGACATGGTGAAGCTCCTCCGGTAGGGATGAGCCAGAGAAGGTACGGCCGGCACCGGACGGAACAGTTGTTCGCCTCGGGGGGTATGGAGCGCCGCCCCAGGCCCTCCCCCGGGCGGGCATGCACCGCCGGCCCCGGCCTGCCCCCGGGCCGGCATCGAGCGCCGGCCCCAACCTTCCCACCTCGCAGGAGTCCTCGCGGTGCGCACGAACCATTGCACGAGC
>DASYKG010000086.1:0-3492 GCA_035995645.1 Solirubrobacteraceae bacterium | reverse complement strand
TAGGCGATCGCGTCGGGGGTGGAGACGTGGTAGGCGCCGGCCAGCACGGCCACGCACGCGGCCTGGAACACACCGACGTTGGCCGGCGTCGCCGGCATCACGGCGGTGACGTTGACGGCGAACAGGACGCCGGCGGCAGCGGCGCCACCCGAGCGGACGTTGAGCCCGAGCGCCATGAGCAGCAGCCAGCAGGACAGCCACTGAAGCGTCCAGGCCGCCAGCTGGATGGCGATCGCACGCGCGGCTTGGCGGGGGCGGCGAAAGACGCGCAGGCCGTCGCGCAGGCGCAGCAGCGAGCGGCGCATGGCCGCGCGCAGAGCCTGCAGGCGGCGCGAGCGAGACGCCGGGTCGGCCGGGATGAGGATCGGCCCGAGCATGCTCACGAGCAGAGCCAGCAGCGGCGCGAGCCCGACGAGCAGAAGCGCGCGGTAGTGGCTGTCGAGTCCGCTGGCGGCCGACAGCGTGACGCCGCCGAGCACAGCCAAGGCGAGCAGGTTCAGCAGCGTCTGCGAGACCATCGTGCCGAGCACGATGGGCAGCGTCTCGCGCGCACGGCCGAGCCGGCGGGCGACGATCAGCGCGCGGGAGGACTCGCCCAGGCGCGCGGGCATCGTCGAGGACATGAGCACGCCGATGAACGTGCCCTGCATCGCATCGCGGCGTTTGGCACGCCGCCACGTGGGCGCCGCGGCGAGAATCGCGTGCCAGCCGATCGCGCGCGTGAACATCGCCGCGCACATCAATGCCAGACCGGCGAGCAGCAGGCCGGGCTTGGAGGCGAACAGCGAAGCGGCGACGCGCGCCACGCCGACGCGCTGCAGCGCAAGCGCGGCGAGACCCGCTCCGGCCAGCGAAGACGCGACAAGGCCGGCACGGCGAAGCGTGCGGATGCGCCGCTGTCGACCGACGAGCGGCGGGCGCTCGGGCGCCAGCGACGGCAGCCGTTGCGCCGGGACGCGCGGCTGCAGGTCGGCGGGCATGAAGCCACGGCGAAGCGCGACCCGCTCCAGGCGACCGTGCGCGCGACGGCGTGCCGGGTCGGCAAGCGAGATCGCCTGCTCGTAGGTGTCGAGCACTTCGGCGGCGACGTGCGGCCAGGCGAAGCGTTCCGCGCGCTCGCGCGCCGCCACGGCCATGCGCTCGCGGCGGGGGCGATCCAGCGACAGGCGACGCAGCGCCTCGGCGAGCGCGAGCGGGTCGCCCGACGCGACGAGCTGTCCGTCGACGCCGTCGCGCACCACGTCGCGGTAGCCGGGGATGTCGGAGGCGATCACGGGCGTCGCCGCGGCGAAGGCCTCGGTGAGGATCATGCCGAAGCTCTCGCCGCCGAGCGATGACGCGCAGAGCACGTCCGCGCGGGCCAGCTCGGCGAGCTTGCGCTCGTCGGAGACCTTGCCGAGCGCGCGCACACCGCGCTCGTCGAGCGTCATGTGCACCACCTCCTGCCGTGAGGCGCCGACGAGTGTGAGCGTCGCGGGCACGTGGTCGCGCAGCGCCTCGAACGCGCGCAGCAGCACGGGCAGGCCCTTGCGCTCGACCGCCTGGCCGATGAACAGGATGCGCAGCTGCCCGTCTGCGCGGGTCGCCCCGTCCGCTTGCTCGCCGGCCAGCGCGAGCTCGGCCTCGGTCGGGATGCGCACGCCATTGGGCACGATGCGATAGCGCCCGCCGTAGAAGCGCCGGGCCGTCCACGCGGCGGCCTCGGACACTGCGATGCGCGCGTGCAGCCTGTTCATGCGCCTGCGCCCGCCCAGCCCCACGGCGATGCCGCCGTTGGTGATCGGGTTCTCCGAGTACGTGTGAAACGTGCCGACAAGCGGCAGGTCTCCGGCCGAGCACAGCGCGTCCCAGCCGAGTACCGGCACGACCGGCTCGTGGATGTGAACGACGTCGTATGCGCCCTCACGCAGCTCTTGGCGCAACGCGAAGACGGCGTGCGGCGTGAGCGCCATGTTGGAGACCGCGCCGTTGGCCGGGATGCCGAACGTGCGCCCGAGCGCCACGAACCCGTCGGGCGTCGGATGACGCTGCGGACGGGCGCCACGATGCAGGCGCCGCGAGAAGCGGTCGTCGGGGTCAAACGGCGCGAGGATGCGGGCTTCGTGGCCCTCGTCGGTCAGCTCGCGGGCGAGCGCCTCGATGTGGCGGGTGACTCCACCCGGGTACGTCCACGAGTACGGCGAGAGCAGCGCGACGCGCACAGCGCAACTCTATCCACGAAGCCGGGCGCCCGCGAGCGAACGACGCCGACCGGCGGGCGGCCCGGCGGGCGGCGGCTGCGATAATCGACTCGCGTGAGCGCTCGCCACTTCGTCAAGTACACGTTCCTGAAGGTCGACCCCGCCTGGCGGCGGCTGGACGCCGAGCGGCGTGCGGAGGACAAGCGCGAGTTGATGGCTGCGTGCGAGGATTTCGCCGACGGCCACCTGCTGCAGACCTTCTCGCTCGTGGGCACGCGCGGGGATGCCGAGCTGATGCTGCTCGCCGAGGCGGAGAACCTCGACCGCATCCACGAGTTCCACGTCGTCCTGGGCCAGAGCGGGCTGATGAAGTGGTCGCAGATCTCACACTCGTTCCTGGGCATGCGCAAGAGCTCTGAATACTCCGAAGACGAGCGCACCGTGCCGCGTGGCTTTCGCGGCAAGTACGTGTTCGTGTACCCGTTCGTGAAGTCGCGCGAGTGGTACGCGCTGCCGGCCGACGAGCGCTGGCGAATCATGCAGGGGCACATCGAGGTCGGTCGTGAATACCCGGGCGTGGACAACCACACGACTTACTCCTTCGGCCTCGACGACCAGGAGTTCGTCGTCGCCTTCGACACCGACGACGTGGGGACTTTCCTGGACCTCGTACAGCGGCTGCGCACGACGGAGGCGTCGCGCTTCACGGTGCGCGACACCCCCAGCTTCACCTGCATCGCGATGTCGCTCGGGCGCGCGCTGAACGCGCTCGACGGCGAGTCGGTGGCCTTCGAGGCAGCCCTGCCGGCGGCCTGAGGGCTGCGCTAGTGGCGCAGAGGCGAGCCGCAGGCGCCCAGGCCGGCTCGGTCGCGAAACCTCGACGCAGGGCGCCGTCGCGACGCAAGGCAGCGGTCGCGCTGAGCGCAGCCGACCCCGTCCTGGCAGGGCTGATCACAGCTATCGGCCCCATCTCCGACTCGCGCGACGGACGGCCGGCGCCCGGCGAGCACTACGGCGCCCTCGTGCGGGCGATCGTCGGCCAGCAGCTCTCGGTGCTCGCCGCGCGCGCCATCTACGGCCGGCTCACGGCTCGCTTCGGCGGCCGCGCGCCCACGCCGGCGGAGATACTGGCCGATGACCCCGAAGAGCTGCGCGCCGCCGCGGGCCTGTCGCATGCGAAGGTCGGCTTTCTGCGCTCGCTCGCCGAGCACGCGCTCTCGGGCGAACTCGAGCTCGACCGGCTGAACGAGCTCGACGACGATGCGGTGATTGCGGAGCTCGTCGCGGTCAAGGGCATCGGCGAGTGGTCGGC
>DASYKG010000085.1:0-32679 GCA_035995645.1 Solirubrobacteraceae bacterium | reverse complement strand
GAGCAGGACTACTCGGTCGCGACGACAACCTTCGCCGACGACGGAAGCGGAACGCTCGCCGCCATCCGGCTGGCGCAGGCAACGGCCGAGCCGCCGTTCGCGGCGGTCGAGGGCACCGAGCGCGAGCTTCCGGCGCAGCTGGTGCTCCTTGCGATGGGCTTCCTGCACCCCGAACCGGAGCTGCTCGACCAGCTCGGAGTGGAGAAGGATCCCCGCGGCAACGTAAAGGCGGTCAAGCCCTACACGACCTCTCTCGACGGCGTGTTCGTCGCCGGCGACGCCCGCCGAGGGCAATCACTGATCGTGTGGGCGATCAACGAGGGACGCCAGTGCGCGCGCATGGTCGATCGCTACCTGGCTGGTAAGCGCAACGGCGGCGTGGGCGCAACGGCCGGCGTCGTCTCACACGACGAGGGGCTTGCCGGGCACGCGGACGCCGACCGCGGGCCGGAGGGTCCGCCGCAGCACGTCGGACCTGCAATACCCGCCGAGGACTGAGCGCTCGGCCGCTCTCGCGATGCCCACGTTCTGCCGGCACAACCGCTTCATAGAGCGCTGCCCGATCTGCAGCAAGACGCTGCCCGGCGAGTCGCCCGGCGGGCGACTCGCGGGCGCGGCGCCCCGGCGTAAGGCTGCGTCCGGTCCACGCACGAGCACGCGTCGCGACGCCGGCCTGCGCGTGCACCGTCAGCAGCGCGCCGCCGAGGACGGCTACAGCTCGCCGCTGCTGCCCGGGCTGCGCGCCTCCGCCGATGCGGCGCGCCTGGCTGAGGAGATCGCGTTCTCCAGCGGTCGCCTGCTCGTCCTGCAGGGCGAGCGCCCGGACGTGCGGCAGCCAGACCTCTACGCAGAGGTTCGCGAACTCGTGTCAGGCGATCTCGAGCAGGCCACGTGGGCGTGCTTCTTGATCGCCTATCTGTCTCCACTGGAGGGGCCCGAGCCGTTCGCCGGAATCCGCCAGGCCATGCAGGTCGAGCGGGGTGCGCTGCACGAGCTCTCAGATGTGTCGCTCGGGCCGCGCACCTCACACGACCCGGCGCGAGGTGCGCAAACGCTCGACGCGTATCGCCGGTGGGCGGCGCAGGCCGGCTCTCAGGCGCTCGCCTTCTCCGGCGACGCCAGCTGGACCGCGCAGCGGCGCTTCGAGCGGCTGTTCGAGCGGATCGCACTGCCCGGCCTGGCACGTGCCGCGCGCTATGAGCTGCTGATCCTGCTCGGCTCTCTGGGCGCGTATGAGCTCCAGGCCGATGCGCTGCACCTCTCCGTGCGCGCCGGCGACGCTCAGGATCCCGCGACGCTTGCCGCCAAGCGCGTGTTCGCGATCGGCGATCCGCTGCTACTGGACCGTCGCGCGGGGGCGCTCGCCGAGGCGATCGGCGTGCCTATCGGGTCGCTGGAGCTGGCGCTGGCCAACTGGGGGACGGGCGAGCGCGCTTCGCTTGGGTTCACCGCCGACGCGTCCGACGACGACGCGCTCCAGCGAGCCCGAAGCGCTCTCGCGCTCTGATCGGACGGCCTTCGCCGGGCGCAGCCCTCACCTTCTCGTGAAACTCTCGGCAAGGATCGCCAAGGCGCGAAAGTGTCGTCCTCACGGGTGCCTACAGTGCCCGTTGTCAGTTGTTTTGCAATCGCCCCCCGGGAGTCGCGATGCCACTTTGCTTCATCGAGCCGCAGGACGCAATCCGTGTGATCGCCGAGTCGGTCGGACGCGAGGCGCGCCGTCAGCTGGTCGGCGAGGTCGTGCGTGCGTGGGTGGACGACATCCCCGAGCCGGAGCTGTCGGTTCACTACGCCAAGGCGATCGCCGATCTCGACGAGGACGATCTGCACCTGCTCGCCGCCTGGCACGCGTCGCTGGAGGTCGGTCAGCCGATCCCCAACACCGACTTTCTCGTCGGCGTCTTTCCGAGCCTGGGCGAGAACCGTCGCGAGGCGTTGAAGATCGCCGCAGGCTTCCGCGGCGAGGAAGCCTTCCAGGCCGGCGTCTCCGAGGAGCAGGCGCTCGACACCGTGTTGCCGCGGCTGTCGCGCGATCGCGCGATCGAATTGGCCAACGAGTGCATCCAGCTGTATATGTGGGACAGGCTGGGCTGCGACAACTAGTCGGCGCTAGACTCGGGGCATGTCTGAGGTTGCCGCCACACCCACCGTCGACGAGGTGATGGATGCGTTGTCGAACGTGATCGATCCGGAGCTGGGGCTCGACTTCGTCGAGCTCGGGTTGATCTATGGGGTGGAGGTCGACGCCGGGAACGTCAACGTGACGTTCACGCTGACCACTCCAGGGTGCCCGATCGGGCCGCAGGTGACCGAACAGATCGACGAGTTCGTCGGCGAATTGGAGGGAGTCAAGGCGGTCGACTCGGAGATGGTCTTCACGCCGCCGTGGTCGCCGGAGAAGATGAGCGAGGACGCCAAGTTCGCGCTCGGCTACTGACCTGCCGAACTCCCAACGCCCGAAGCGCTGCTGACCGCCCGCTACCGACCTACCGTCGAGCGTCGTGGTCGGGATCGAGGCCGTAACCGAGCGATCGCTCGATCTCCAGACGTGATTGCTCGGACTTCAGCCGTCTCGCCCCGATGGCATTCTTGACCGAGCCCTCCAGGCCCAGGTGCTCGACGAGCACTTCGAGCGTCGCCTGCACGTCCTCCAGCGTCTCGATGATCTCCATCTGGGTTCGCGCGTTCTTCAAGCGGCTCCTTGCTGCTGTTGCGATGCCTATGCCGGCCGAGCTTGCGATTTCCCCGGCCGTGTACTGAGCCACGGCCGGGGAACCCATCCACGGGCATCCTGCCTGTGAACACTCGATAGCTCTACTGTCATCCCGGATGTGATCCGAAGCTTGGCTGGTTCCTTCCCGGTCGATCGGCCAGGCAAACAGATCGCTTGTTTGGGAATCGCCGCTCCGGCGGCGGCGGCGGCGCTCGCGGCGTGTGCTTTCGTCGCAGGCCGGTCTGTGGCGTTTGACTCTGCGCCTCTCGTGCGCTTGGTGCACGTGCGCAGTATGGTCGCCGCACATACCCGAGGAGAGGAACGGCGATGGCTATCGGCATAAGACTGAAGTTCAGCGGCGGGACGCAGGAGAACTACGACGCGGCGCATGGGGTGATGGAGATCGACACCGACCCGCCCGCGGGCATGATCGTCCACTCCGCCGGCCCAGTCGACGGGGGCTGGGGCGTGATCGACTTCTGGGAGTCGCGCGAGGCGTTCGACAACTTCGTGCAAGAGCGACTGATGCCGCGCCTGCACGGCCTTGGCGACCAGGGTTTTCCAAGTCCTCCAGACGTCAAGGAGTTTCCCGTCCACAACCTGCAGACGCCATAGAGCAAGAGGTTTCCGTCAACGAGTGCCGGGGTAACCCCACAGCGGGTTGGCCACCCGCATGGGGGCCGTCCTAGGGTCGCTGCCTTTGCCCTGGCGCAGGCCCGGGCAGTGGCACGACGGAGGGTTGCTTGCGACGCGCCGCTGAGGGATGCGCGTCGCAAGCGCCCGTATCGGCGCTTCTCAAGCGGGCGCCGCGACGGACTCGCGCGCGAGCGACACGAGCGTGGCGAGCTCGCTGGCGATGTTCTCGCTGATCGCGCCGATGTCCGGCAGCGCGTCGTAATCTCCGAGCAGGCCGAAGTTCATCTGTCCGTTGTAGGACATGATGCCGATCGCCAGCGCGTGGTTCTCCGGCAGGAAGGCCACCGGGTAGGCCTCGAGCATCTCGCGCCCGAGCACATACAGCGGGAACTGCGGACCGGGCACGTTGGTGACCAGCAGGTTGAACAGGCGCGTGGAGAAGTTCAGCCGCGAGGCCTGAGCGAGGATCGTCGGCGGCGCGAAGTTCTGCGCGCCGGCGATCACCTCGGCGCCCAGCGCCTGCTTTGACTCCTTCAGCCCGTCCATCGCGTGTGAGACGAAGCGCAGGCGCTGCACGGGATCGGCGATGTAGACCGGAAGCGGCCCGCGCATGACGACGATCCGGTTGCCGCCCTGGCTGTGCTCGTCCTCGACTCTCACCGAGACCGGCACGAGTGCGCGCATCTCCACTCCCTGGGTGCGCCGGCCGCGGGAGATCAGGAAGGTTCGCAGCGCGCCTGTGACGACCGCGAGCACGACATCGTTGACCGTGCCGCCGAAGGCGTTCTTGACGGTCTTGAAGTCCGCCAGGCTGCTGCCGATGCCGTAGAAGCGCCGGTGCGGCCCGATCGGGACGTTCAGCGGCGTTTCCGGCGCCGGGTTCAGGCCGGCCCAGACGATCTCGCCGACGCCCTCGGCCGCCTCGCGAGCACGCGCCAGTGCGCGGTCGGGGTGGGCGAGGGCGTCGATCGCGCCCTCGGCGAGCTCCAGCCCCGCGCGCACCGCGCCGCGCAGTCCCGCTGCGACCAGCTCGGCCGTCCCCGGCTCGCTGTGCGGCTGCCATGGGCGGCCGTTGTGTTTGATCGCCGGAGGCTCCGGCGATAGATCGAACAGCACGGTCGCCAGGTCGATTCCCGCGATGCCGTCGATCAGCGAGTGGTGCGTCTTGGTGATCAGCGCGAAGCGGTCGTCCTGCAGGCCCTCGATCAGCCACATCTCCCACAACGGCTTGGAGCGGTCGAGCTGCTGGGAGAAGATCCGCGCGGTCAGCCCGCAGAGCTGCTCCCAGCCGCCCGGTGAGGGCAGCGCGGTGTGCCGGATGTGGTACTCGAGGTTGAAGCTCGGGTCGTCCACCCACACCGGGCGACCGCTGTCCAGCGCCGTGGATGCGAGCTTGTGGCGGTAGCGTGGCACGAGATGAAGGCGCCGGCGAATCTGCTCCAGGAACTCGCCCATCGTCGGCGGCGGCCCTTCGACGATCGTCAGTCCGCCGATGTGCATGTGTGAGTTCCCGCTCTCCTGGTGCAGGAACGAGGCGTCTACTGGCGTCAGCCTGTCGAGGTGTCGCTGGGGCACGAGCGCTTAGCGTACCGGGGCGCGCCCTACAATGGCAATCGTGGCGAACACCGTCGAGAAGCTGCTGCTCGCGGCGCCGCGCGGTTACTGCGCGGGCGTCGATCGGGCTGTGCAAACGGTCGAACGCGCGCTGGAGATACACGGCGCGCCGGTCTACGTGCGCAAGGAGATCGTGCACAACAAGCACGTCGTCGAGCAGCTGCGCGCACGCGGCGCGATCTTCGTCGAGGAGGAGACCGAGGTGCCCGAGGGCGCCGTGTGTGTGTTCTCCGCGCACGGAGTCGCGCCGAGCGTGCGCGAAGGCGCCGTCGCGCGCAAGCTGCAGACGATCGACGCGACTTGCCCGTTGGTGACGAAGGTCCATCGCGAGGCCGTACGCTTCGCGCACGACGGATACACCGTCGTGCTCGTCGGCCACGACGGCCACGAGGAGGTCGAAGGCACGATGGGCGAGGCGCCCGACCAGATCGTGCTCGTGCAGAGCGAGGAGGACGTCGCCGAGCTGCAGATCGCCGATCCCGGCCGCGTCGCCTACATCACCCAGACGACGCTCGCCGTCGACGAAACGACCGCGATCCTCGCCCGTTTGCGCGAGCGCTTCCCGAAGATCGTCGGTCCGCGCACGGATGACATCTGCTACGCCACGACCAATCGCCAGGCCGCCGTCAAGCAGATGTCCGAGGACTGCGACCTGCTGCTCGTGATCGGCTCGCGCAACTCCTCCAACTCGGTGCGCTTGGTCGAGGTCGCGCGCGACTGCGGCACCGAGTCTCACCTGATCGACACGGCCGACGAGATCCGCGAGGAGTGGCTCACGGACGCACGCGTCGTGGGCATCTCCTCGGGAGCCAGCGCACCGGAGAACCTCGTGCAGGACCTCGTCCAGCTGTTTCGCGATCGCGGCGTCACCGACGTCTCGGAGTTCCACGTGATCCGCGAGGACGTCCGTTTCATGCTGCCCAAGACGATTCGCGAAGCCGCCACCGGGGCATCGCGCCGCGACGGCGTGGTCGAGGCACGCTGAGCGTCGCGCCGCTTGCGCTGCGATGCCCGACCGGGGCACGTGCGGCGAATCACAACCAGGCACGACGATGCGCACGCTGATCCTCTCCGACCTGCACCTCGGCGGTGTCTCTCGTTCGGACCTGCTGCGCCGGCCAGAGCTTCGCGAGCCGCTGCTGCGCGCCTTCGAGGACGTCGACCGGGTGGTGCTGCTGGGCGACGTGCTCGAGCTTCGTCATGGCCCCCCGCGCGAGGCGCTCGCAATCGCCAGGCCGTTCTTCGAGGACCTCGGCCGCGCGCTGCAGGGCAGAGAGCTCGTGCTCGTCGCCGGCAATCACGACCATGCCCTGATCGAGCCGTGGCTTGCGCTGCGCGCAGAGCTCCCAGGGCCGGAGCCGCTCGGCCTGCAGCAGCTGCTGGAGCCGGCCGAGGCCTCGCCGATGGTCAGGCGGCTGGCCGACTGGGCGGCCCCTGCGCAGGTGCGCTTTGCGTATCCGGGCCTGTGGGTGCGCCCCGACGTCTATGCGACGCATGGGCACTACCTCGACTGCCACCTGACCGTTCCCACGATCGAGCGCTTGAGCATCGGGGCGATGAGCCGGCTGCTCGGCCGCCCCGCTCACAACTTCGACGAGGTTGGCGACTACGAGTCGGTGACCGCGCCGATGTACGCCTGGCGCCACGCGATCGCCCGCGACGCACGCACGAGCGATGCGCTCAACGGCATCGCCACGGTTCACGCCTGGCGCACGCTCGGCGGCGGTCGCGACGGCGACAGCGCCAGCCGCGATCGCGCACGCAGCCGACGCTCGCTGCGCGCGACGCTCGCTGCGAAGGTGCGCGCGCGTGCGCTCGTCCACGGCTTTCCACTGGCCGTCGCCGCGCTCAATCGCGCCGGACTCGGTCCGCTGCGCTCGCAGATCTCCTCCGGCGAGCTGCGCGGCGCGGGATTGCGCGCGATGGGCGAGGTCTCCTCGCGCCTCGGCCTCGGCGATGCTTACGTGGTCTTTGGCCACACCCATCGCTCCGGGCCATTGCCCGGCGACGACGACAGCGAGTGGAACCGCCCGCCCGCACCCGGCTCCGGCGCGGTGTCTGGCCCAAGGCTCGTGAACACCGGATCCTGGACCTACGACTCGATCTTTCTCACCGACACGCCCGGCGAGAGCCCCTACTGGCCGGGCAACTGCGTGCTCGTCGAGGACTCCGGAGCGCCGGTGCTGCAGCGTCTGCTGCTCGACCGCACCAACGCCGAGCTCAAGCCCGCGCGGCGCGAGCCAAGCGCCGCGTGAATCGATAGGCGGTTCACGCCGGTCGCCTCAGGCCAGTCCGGGCGTGAAGCAGGTCGCCAGGCAGCGCAGCTCGCCCTCGAGCTCCAGCGTGAGCTCACCGGCCGTGTGACGGTCGTGCTCCAGCAGCGGGTAGGCACCTGGCGCGCCGACGTGAAGCTCGACGGCGGCGCCCGACGCCCCGTCGCTTGCGCGCACCGTTCCCGAGCCGTCGAGCACGGCCCACACGCCCCCGGCCTCATACGACCCGCAGTAGGCGCCCGGCTGCTCGGCGGTCGGCGCTGCCAGCGCCGCGCCGGGCGCATCCTCGGGGCGCAGCGGCGCCAGCGGCTCGCGCTGCATGCCCAGCAGCTCCTGAATCGCAAGCTCGGTCTCCCCGTAGGCGCCCTCGCCGTAGTGGTACTCGAACAGCCGCGCGTGCCCGTCAAACAGGTAGCGCGCCGGCCAGCCCTCGTTCTCGTAGTCGCGCCACAGTTGCAGCTCGCTGTCGATCAGCACGGGGTGGCTGATCTCCAGCCGCGCCACCGCCGCGCGCACGGCGTCCTCGTCGCGCGATGCGTCAAACCCGGGGGAGTGCGCCCCGATCACGCGCAACCCTGCATCCGCGTAGCGCTCGTGCCACTGCTTCACGTAAGGCAGCGTGCGCATCGAGTTCGGCCGGCAGAAGTCCCAGAACTCCACCAGCATCGGCTTGCCCCGCTGGATCGTGCTGGCTTGCCCGCCCGTCGCGTTCACCCACGGAAGGTTCGTGGGGAACAGCGGAGCGGCGATGCTGTCGACAGGCGCCCTCAACGGCCGGGCGCGCGTCTAGCCAATGCTTCCGACCATCTCCAGCTGAATGAGCCTGTTGAGCTCGACCGCGTACTCCATCGGCAGCTCCTTCGTCACCGGCTCGATGAAGCCGTTGACGATCATCGCCGCGCCCTCGTCCTCGGTGAAGCCGCGCGAGCCCATGTAGAAGAGCTGGTCGTCGGAGATGCGCCCGACGGTCGCCTCGTGCGCCACCGTCACGTGCGGGTTCTGGATCTGGATGTCCGGCCACGTGTCCGATTTCGATTCGCCGTCCATCATCAGCCCGTCGCACTGCACGCGAGATTTCGAGCCTGCCGAGTTGTGGCCCATCTTGACCAGGCCGCGGTAGCCCATGATGCCGCCGTCCTTGGAGATCGACTTGGCGAGGATGTTCGACGTCGTGTTCGGCGCCAGGTGGACGACCTTCGCGCCGGTGTCCTTGTGCACGCCTTTGCCGGCGACGCCGACGTTCAGGTGGTCGGCGCGCGCGCCCTCGCCCATCAGGTAGGAGCCGGGGTAGAGCATCACGTACTTGGCGCCCATCGAGCCGCCGACCCACTCGACGGTGCCGTTGGCATCGACGATCGCGCGCTTGGTGTTCAGGTTGTAGACGTCCTTCGACCAGTTCTGCACGGTCGTATAACGGGCCTTGGCGCCCTCGTGCACGAAGATCTCGACGACCGCCGAGTGCATCGAGTTGACGCTGTAGGTCTGCGCCGTGCAACCCTCGATGTAGTTCACCTCAGAGCCCTCGTCGGCGACGATCAGCGTGTGCTCGAACGTCCCCTCGCCGGCGCCCTCCATGCGGAAGTAGGACTGCAGCGGCAGGTCGCACTTGACGCCCTTGGGGATGTAGCAGAAGGCCCCACCCGACCACACGGCGCCGTGCAGGGCGGAGAACTTGTTGTCCTGCGCCGGCACGCATTTCGTCATGAAGTATTTCTGCACGAGCTCGGGGTACTCGTTGATCGCCGTGTCCATCGAGCAGAACAGGATCCCCTGCTTGGCGTACTCCTCCTTCAGCCCCTCGTACACGGGCTCCTGGCGCCACACGCCGACGACGCCCGCGAGGTGCTCGCGCTCGGCCTGCGGGATGCCGAGGTCCTCGTAGGTCTGCTTCATCTCGGCCGGGACGTCGTCCCAGCTGTTGAAGCGGCCTGCCGTCGGCGGCGAGTAGAGGACCAGGTCGTCGAGGTTCAGGCCGCCCAGGTCCGGACCCCACGTCGGCACGGGCTTGCGTTCGAAGATCTCCAGCGACTTCAGCCGTTTCTCGGCCATCCAGTCGGGCTCGCCCTTGACCTTCGAGAGCTCCGCGACGACCTCGCGCGAGATGCCCTGGCGAGCGCGCAGCTGACCCTGGTCGTCCTCGACGATCGGGCTGGGCTTGGTGATCGTGGTGCGGTCAATCGTTGCCATGGGGCTCCTCGTTGCCGGTCGGCTTCAGAATCCTGTGCTCTGAAGTAGGAATTGTATCGCGGGCGCCGATGGCCTCCCGCTCGACGTCGACGGGCTCGGCGAGCTCCTCGTCGCCGACGTTCGATATGGCCGAGCCCCGCGGGCTCTCCGCTTCGGTGCTGCTCACCGGCCAGCTGTTGTCCCCGGTGACCGCCCCGCGCACGACCTTCAAGTTCAGCAGCGCGCACTTTCGCCGCGTCGCCGAGACGGGAATGCCGAGCAGCTCGATCATCCAGTCGGCGTCGAGCTTGCCGATGTCCTCCAGCTGCATCCCTTTGAGCTCCTGCGAGGCGATCGACGCCGAGGCCTGGGAGATCGCGCAGCCGTGGCCGTGGAAGCGCAGGTCCTCGATGCGGCCGTCCTTCACGCGGATGTGCACGCCCAGCTCGTCGCCGCACAGCGGGTTGTGCTCGAGTCCCTCCAGGTCGTGGGGGTCCAGCTCGCCGAAGTTGTGCGGGCGCTTGTAGTGCTCGAGGATGTAGTCGCGGTACAGATCGTCCATCAGAGACCGAACACCTCGCGCCCGGCCTGCAGCGCGTCGACGAGCGCGTCGATGTCCGACGCTTCGTTGTACACGCCGACGGACGCGCGCGCGGTGGCGCCCACGCCGAGGCAGCGCATCAGCGGCTGCGCGCAGTGGTGGCCGGCGCGAATGCACACGCCGCCGCGGTCGGCCAGCTCGGCGATGTCGTGCGGGTGGATGCCCTCGATCGTGAATGAGGCCAGGCCGCCGCGGCGCTCGGGCTCGGGCGGTCCGACGACGCGCAGTCCCGGAACCTCGGCGAGCCGCCGCAGCATGTATGCGGTCAGCGAGCACTCGTGCTCGCGCACCCTCTCCATCCCCAGCGCCGAGAGGTAGTCGACGGCGGCACCGAGCCCGACGGCCTCCGCGATCGGCGGCGTGCCCGCCTCGAACTTGTACGGCAGCTCGTTCCAGCTGACCGACTGGAAGTCGACTGAGGCGATCATGTCGCCCCCGGTCAAGAACGGCTCCATCCGCTCGAGCAGCTGCTCGCGCCCGTGCAGCACGCCGACACCCGTGGGCCCGAGCGCCTTGTGTCCGGTCCAGCCGTAGAAGTCGGCGCCGAGCGCCTGCACGTCGACCGGCATCTGTGGCACGGCCTGCGCGCCGTCGACGAGTGACACGGCGCCCGCCGCGCGGATGCGCGCGGTCATCTCGGCGACCGGATTGATCGTGCCAAGCACGTTCGAGACGTGCGCGAAGGCGACCAGCTTGACGTCGCCGCGCGCGAGCTCGCGATCGAGCGCCTGAAGCGACAGCTCGCCGCGCTCGTCGACCTCGAGGTAGCGCAGCTCGGCCGAGCGCTCGCGGCACAGCACCTGCCAAGGGACGAGGTTGGCGTGGTGCTCCATCTGCGTGATCAGCACCGCGTCGCCTGCGCCGATGTTCGCGCGGCCCCACGAGTAGGCGACGAGGTTGATCGCCTCCGTCACGTTCTTGCAGAAGATCGTCGTCTGCGGCTGGGCGCCGACGAACGCCGCGACCTTCCTGCGCGCATCGTCGTAGGCCGCGTCGGCCTCCTGCGCCAGCGCGTAGACGCCTCGGTGGACGTTCGCGTTGTGGCTGCGCAGGTGCTCGGCCTGTGCGTCGATCACGACCTGCGGCTTCTGCGAGGTGGCTCCCGAGTCCAGATAGATCAGCCGCCGGCCACCGAAGGTGCGGGCGAAGATCGGGAAGTCAGCCCGCACGCCATCCCGACCCCCGGAGGGGGTCCTCATCGAAGAAAGACTCTCAACGGCTTGTGGCATACGCCTCGATGTCCTCGCGCGCAGCGGCCAGCTTCTCGGCGACCTTCGCGCGGACGAGCTCCTGCAGCGGCTCGTCCTCCAGCTCTGAGATCAGTGGCTCGAAGAAGCCCTCGACGATCACGCGCACCGCCGACGGACGGTCCAATCCGCGCGTCTGCATGTAGAAGATCGCCGTCTCGTCGAGCTCGCCGACGGTTCCGCCGTGCGACGCGGAGACGTCGTCGGAGGAGACGAGCACCGAGGGGATCGCGTCCACGCGCGCTTTCGGCGAGAGCATCATCGAGTGGATCTGCAGATACGTGTGCGTCTGCTGTGCGCCCGGGTCGATCTGGATCAGGCCCTCGAAGCTCGCGCGGCTCTCACCCGTAGCCGCGCCGCGCCAGTGCACGTCGCCGCCCGACGGTCCCGTCTCGTGCAGGTCCACGGCGAACACGTCGAGGTGCTCGTGCTCCTCGGTGAAGAATAGGCCGCGGAAGGCCATGTCGCCGCCCGGCTCTGACACCGCGAGCTCGAGATGCTGGCGCACGAGCCGCCCACCGAGCAGCGAAGGCAGCCAGTGGCAGTGCGCGTCGCGGCCCACGCCGACGAAGCGCGTGGAGACGTCGAACACCTCTCCCGCTCCCCAGTCCTGCACCTGCGCCAGGCGGCAGCGGGCGCCGTCCTGCAGGTACAGCTCGAACGCGCCCGCGTGCAGCGCCTGTCCGTCGAAGTCCTCGGCGAGGTCGTACTCGTGCACGCGAAACTCGCTCGTCGGCGCGCCGAGCACCAGCGTGCGCCCGTACTGCGCGACGCCAGGCGACTCGATCGCATAGACGATCTCGAACGGATCCTCGACGACCAGTCCCTCGGGCACGTGCAGGAAGGCGCCGCCGGTCCAGAACGCGGCGTTGGCAGCCTCGAGCTTGTTGCGGTCGATCGTCAGGCGCCGCGAGTACCACGGCGCGACCAGCTCGGCGTGGTCGCGGAAGGCGTCCTCCAGCGAGCAGAGGATCACCCCCTTGGCGGCAAGCTCCGCGTCGAGCTCGACGTGAACCACCGAGCCGGCGCTCTGCACGATGCGCCCGGCGCGCGGGCGGTCGGGCAGCGTGCGCGTCACGACCTCGGGAACGCCGGCGGGAGCGGGCGAGGGCTGTGTCGAGAGCGCCTGCAGATCGAGCGTCTGCAGGCTCGTCGTCCAGAAGCCAGAGCGCCGCCACACGGGCAGCTCGCACGCGTCATACGTCGCCAGCGCGGCCTCGCGCAGCTGCGCCAGCGTGCGGCCGTCGCCGGCCCCCGCGCCGGCGAGCGCGTGATAGAGGGTCGCCTCGCGGTGGCGGCCCGGCTTGGCCTGCGCCGGCGTCGCGCCGTTGGTGACCGCGGCGGGGGCGATCGCGTCGCTCTGCTCAGGCATGGGTGGGCGGGCTCGGATTACCCGCCGCGACGGCGTCGGCTGCGCTTGCGCCGACCTCTTGGCGGATCTGGTCATAGCCCTCGCGCTCCAGGCGCTCGACCAGCTCGACGCCGCCCTCGAGCACGATGCGGCCGTCCATCAGGATGTGCACGAACTCGGGCTTTACGTAGTGCAGGATGCGCTGGTAGTGCGTGATGATCAGCGCGCCGAGCCCCTGCTCGTCGTGCAGGCGCTGGACGCCCTCGGCGACCGTGCGCAGCGCGTCGATGTCCAGTCCCGAGTCGGTCTCGTCGAGGATCGCGATGTCGGGCTGCAGCATCGCCATCTGCAGGATCTCCGCGCGCTTCTTCTCGCCGCCGGAGAAGCCGTCGTTGAGATGGCGCGAGGTGAACGCTTTGTCGACGTCGAGCAGCTCGATCGCGTGCTGCAGGTGCGTGCGGAACTCCTTGACCTGGATCGGCTCCTCGCGCTTGGCGTTGATCGCCATGCGCAGGAAGTTCGCCACAGACACGCCCGGGATCGAGACGGGGTACTGGAAGGCCAGGAACAGCCCGGCCTGCGCGCGCTCGTGCGGCTCGGCCGCGGTGATGTCCTCGCCCTTGAACGCGATCGAGCCCTCGGTGATCTCGTAGGAGGGGTGGCCCATGAGCGTGCTCGCCAGCGTCGACTTGCCCGATCCGTTGGGCCCCATCAGGGCGTGGATCTCGCCGCGCGAGATGTCCAGGTCGACGCCCTTGAGGATCTCGCGGTCCTCGATGCGCACGTGCAGGTCTCTGATCTCTAGGTCAGCCATGGTCTTTGGTTCAAGCTCCAGTCGTGAGGGATGGGGGTGAGGTCTCCAGCGCCGGCAGCACAGGGCCGGTCGTAAGCGCTGCGCCTGCCGGCAGCGCCGGAGCGAGGACGAGGTCGGCAAGCGTCGTCTCCTGCAGCGTCCGCACGATCGAGAAGCGCACGCGCGTCCACAGCAGCTTTGTCGGGCAGACGTGTCCGGGCTGCTTCTCGCGCGAGCACACGATCGAGCCGTCCGAGCCCTCGGTGATGCACTCGATCGGCGCGATCGAGCCCTCGAGCGCCTCGACCACCTCGGCCATCGTGATCTGCGTCGGCGAACGCGCGAGCAGGTAGCCGCCGCGCGAGCCTCGGCGCGAGTCGACCAGGCCGGCCTTGCGCAGCCGCGCCACCAGATGCTCCAGGTAGGCCAGCGGCAGGCCGTCGTGCTCGGCTATCTCCGCGAGCGGGATCGGTTCCTCGCCGGCTCTGCGAGCCAGCTCGACCATCACACGCACGCCGTACTCGGCCTTGGTTGAGAACATCATCGTCGAATACCTACCTGCGCGCTAGGGTATCAGCAGCATCGTGGCGTCCCAGCTCATTCGAGCAGCTTTCGCACGTCGTGCGAGATCGCTTCGGGCGTGAGCTGTTCCAGCTGGTAGATCACGCGCTCGCGCCCCGCGCGGTCGATCAGGTAGACCGAAGCCGTGCGATCGAACGCCCTGCGATCGCCGCTCGCAGAGACCACGCGAAAGGCGTGCCACAGCGGGCGCAGCCGCGCGGGCGAGCCGCTCAGATAGCTGACGCGGGCGCTCAGCGAGACGCGCGACAGGAAGCGGCTGACGTGGGCCGGCGTATCCGCCGCCGGGTCGGCGCTGACGAACAGGACCGGCACGGGGTGCGCGAGTTCGTCCAGCGCACCGCGAATCTGCTGGGCGATCACCACGCACGTCGAGCCGCACGTGGAGTAGACGAAGGCGACGATCGCTACCTGTCCGCGAAGGCCGGCGAGCGACACCGACCGCCCGTGCTGATCAGTCAGCGTGAAGGCTGGCGCCGCGACCCCGGGCGGCAGCGCCGCGCCGTCGAAGCCCGATGCGCCGGCGAGTTGCGAGGTGGGCGACGAGGACGAGGACGATCCCGACGAGCAGCCGGCGAGCGACGAGGCAATCAGGACGGCCGTGAGCGCCGTGCCGGCGCGCTGCGAGAGGGCCGAAAAGGCGCGGGCGGGCATCGATCGATGAGAGTACGGCAGGCCGCTCGCCGAGCCTTCGGAGGCCCGGCCGATGGCGCTATACTTTCTGAAGTTATTGAATTCCGACCGTGGTTTAGGAGTTTCGAGATGAGTCCCTCTGGAGCTGAGCTTCTCCGCCAAGTCAAGAGTCAGATCGAGGAGGTCGACCCGGCTGAGGTCGCCGAGCTGATCGATGAGGGCGTGACGGTCGTGGACGTGCGCGAGACCGAGGAGTACGCGGCCGGGCACCTGCCTGGCGCCAAGCACGTGCCGCGCAGCTACCTGGAGTCGCGCATCGAGGGCGTCGTGCCCGACCGCTCCACGCAGGTGATCCTCTACTGCGCCTCGGGCAACCGCTCGGCATACGGGGCGCGCACGCTGAAGGACGAGCTCGGCTACGAGCACGTGCGCTCGATGACCGGCGGCATCACACTGTGGAAGGACCGCGGCTATCAGGTCGACGTCCCGCGCACGCTCACAGCCGAGCAGCGCGAGCGCTACTCGCGCCACATGCTCGTTCCGGAGATCGGCATCGAGGGCCAGCAGAAGCTGCTCGACGCGAAGGTGCTGCTGCTCGGCGCCGGCGGCCTCGGCTCGCCGACCGCGCTCTATCTCGCCGCTGCCGGCGTCGGCACGCTGGGCATCGTCGACGACGACGTGGTCGATCTCTCCAACCTGCAGCGCCAGGTGATCCACACGACCGATCGCATCGGCACGCCCAAGGTGGACTCCGCCGAGGAGTCGATCCACGCGCTGAACCCCGACGTGAACGTCGTCAAGTACCAGACGCGCGTCGACGCGTCGAACATCGTCGAGATCATCAAGGACTACGACGTGATCGTCGACGGCGTCGACAACTTCCCCACCCGCTACCTGCTCAACGACGCGACCGTGCGCCTGAAGATCCCCGTCGTGTCCGCCTCGATCCTCGGCTTCGACGGACAGCTTTCCGTGTTCAAGCCATACGAGGGGCCCTGCTACCGCTGCCTGTTCCGCGAGCCGCCGCCGGCCGAGCTCGCGCCTTCGTGCGGCGCCAACGGCGTGCTCGGCGTGCTTCCCGGCACGATGGGGCTGCTGCAGGCCACCGAGGTCGTCAAGCTGATCGTCGGCATCGGCGAGCCCGCGATCGGGCGCCTGCTGCTGTATGACGCGCTCGGCGCGACGCTGACCGAGGTCAAGGTGCACCGCGACCCAGAGTGCCCGATCTGCTCGCGCGACCCCGAGGACATAGCCGACGAGGAGCTCGGCGTGTTTCCGGATTACGAGGCGTTCTGCGCCGCCGCCGGCTAGTCGGTAGTCTCGCGCGCAGCGTATGGCCACGATCAAGATCCCCCCAGTTCTGCGCGCCTCGGTGGGCGGCGAGAAGGAGGTCGGCGCCTCCGGTGAGAACGTCGGCGACGTGCTCAAGGATCTCGCCGCGACGCATCCCGCCACGCAGAGCCAGCTGTTCTCCGCCGAGGGCGAGCTGAACCGCTACGTCAACGTGTACCTCAACGACGAGGACGTGCGCGTGCTCGACGGGCTCGCCACCACCGTCGGCGACGGCGACACGCTTGTGATCCTGCCGGCGATGGCCGGCGGCTGCTGAGCTGCCAAGCGCCGCTGCGCTGAAGTCACGCCGCCGGCGACAGTCCCTCCGGCGCGAGCGCAGAGGACGCGGCGCCTTGATTTGCCCAGCTCATCAGGAACTCGTCGGTGGCGGCCAGGTCGAGTGGCTTGGCGAAGAGGAAGCCCTGCCCGCTGTCGCATCGCTCTCCCTGCAGTAGGGAGAGCTCCTGCTGCAGCTCGATGCCCTCGGCCACGGTCTCGATCGACAGGGCCTTGCCGAGCTGCACGAGCGTGTGGATCAGCGCCTCGCCCTCCTTGTTGTCCTTCAACCCGGTGATGAACGACCGATCGATCTTCAGGGCGTCGATGGGGAACTTCTGCACGTGCGTCAGCGACGAGTAGCCCGTGCCGAAGTCGTCGATCGCGATGCGCACGCCGAGCGCCTTGACGGCGCTCAGCCGGCGGATCGTCTGCTCGGCGTCGCGCATCAGCGTCGTCTCGGTGATCTCGATCGTCAGCGCCGGCGCATCCAGGCCGCTGCTCTCGAGCGCTTGGCGCACTTCTGTCACGAACTCGTCGCTGTCGAGCTGTCGCCCGGAGACGTTGACGGCGATCTCGATCGCACAACCCGCCGCGCGCCATTTGGCGCCTTGCTCGCACGCCTCGCGCAGGACCCAGCCGCCGATCTCGGTGATCAATCCCGTCTCCTCGAGCAGCGGGATGAAGTCTTCAGGCTGAACGACGCCGCGCCTGGGGTGCTCCCAGCGGATCAGCGCCTCGACGGCGGACGGACTCATGTCGTTGAGGTTGAAGATCGGCTGATAGACGAGGAAGAACTCGTCGTTCAGCAGTGCCTCGCGCAAATCCATCTCCAGTTCCAGCCGGCTCTGCACGGCGCCCTGCATCTCTGACTCGAACGCCACGTAACGGTCCTTGCCGTTGCACTTGGCGCGATACATCGCGATGTCCGCGTCGCGCAGGAGTTCCTCTGCGGAGTCGCGTCGCCCGGACGCCACGCCGACGCTCGCGGTCACCTTCAGGCGCGCTCCGTCTCCGACGGTGAAAGGCTCGCTCAGCGTTTCCAGGAGGCGCTCGGCGATCAGCTCCGGCCCGGCCGCCAGCGAAAGCTCTTCGGCGATCACCACGAACTCGTCGCCGCCCAGGCGCCCGAGCGTGTCGGTCTCGCGCACCGCGCCCTGCAGCCGTGCGACGACGGCGCACAGGAGCTCGTCGCCGGCGCGGTGGCCGAACGTGTCGTTGATCAGCTTGAAGTTGTCCAGGTCGATGAAGATCGCAGCCAGCGGAACGCCATATCTGCGCGAGCGTGCCAGCAGCTGCTCAGTGCGGTCGCGGATCAGCTTGCGGTTGGGCAGCCCCGTGAGAACGTCGTGGGTCGCCAGAAAAGTCAGCTCGTCGTCCGAACGCTTGCGCTCGGCCTCGAAGGACTCGCACATGCGAACCAGCGTCACGTTGAGGCTGCGCTGCAGCATCGCGACCGCCTGCGCGAGCACCTCAGGCGTCAGCTGCAGCTCCGCCGTCACATCGCGCGCGACGTCAGCGGCGGCGTCGAACCAGCGCAGGCAACGCTTGGTGACCTCGTTCAACGGCGCGTGGCGCTGCGCGGCCAGCTGGCCGAAGATGCACCACGACTCCTGCCCGACGTCGCGCGCCACCTCGACCCCTTCGCCGGCCATCCACTTGGCGACCGCCACCGTCGAGAGGACGCCCACCTTGGCGAAGCTGTCCTCCACAGCGTCGTCGAGCACCACGCCCGATCGCCTTGTCCTTTCGCCCATTCCCGCGACCACGTCGTGCGTGCGCTTGGTCAGCTCGCAGGCCAGGCGGCGTAGATCATCGGAATGCTCCTGCGGGATCTCCGCGGAGCGGTTGTCCTCGCGCGCCCGCGGGCGGCCCGCGTGCAGGCCTGCGTCTGGAGTGGGCATGCAGCGAAGGTCGGCGCCACCGTCCAGGCTTGACAGAACAAACTGTTCAGAACACGACGAATGTTCTAGTGGCCTGGACTTCCGGCTCGGAAATGCCTGGGCCACGCCGGCGCCCGCAGGCGCGGTAGGGCCGCGCGCCTACGCCACCGCGGCGCCGTGGGGCGGCTCGGCCGCGGCGACGAAGGGGGCGGTCGGCACATGGCTCATCGCGTGCTCGGCCAGCGCGGTGATCGTCAGCGATGGGTTGACGCCGACGTTCGCGGGGATCGCCGAGCCGTCGCAGACGAGCAGGTTCTCATAGCCGAACACCCGCTGGCGGGCGTCGACGACGCCCTGCGAGGGATCGGGCGCGATCACGGCCCCGCCGAGGATGTGCGCGGTCGTGGGGATGCTGAACAGCGCCTCGGTGACCGAACTCTGGGCGATCCCGCCGGTGCGCTTGGCAAACCACTTGGCCGTCTCGTTGGCGATCGGGATGAACGTCGGGTTGGGGCGCTCGGGATCCTGTTCGGTGCTCAGCCAGAACGAGCCGAAGGGGCCTTTGCGCGGGCGCAGCGCGATCGCGTTGTCGAGCGTCTGCATCACGAGGATGATGATCGTGCGCCGCGACCAGTGCTTGGGGAACATCACCTGCGCCAGGCGCTTGGGGTGCGCGAGAATCTGCGTGAGCAGCTTCAGCGGGCGCGTCACGCGCGTGCCGTCGCCGACGAGCAGCGTGTTCAGGCGGTGCATCGAGTCGCCGTCGTCGCCGTAGGTGACGGTCTCGATGTGCGTGTTCGCGTCCGGGTAGATCGACGATGTGATCGCCACGCGTTTTGCCAGGTCCTGCGGGTAGTCCTCGGGCACTGTGACCGCGAGGATCGACTCGGAGTTGGTGCGCACGAGCTCGCCGAGGCGGTTTGAGATGCTCGGGAGGGCGCCGTTGGAACGACAGCGCGCGAGCAGCTTGTTCGTGCCCAGCGGACCGGCCGAGACGACGACGCCGCGTGCGCGCTGCACGCGGCGCTGCTTGCGCAGCCACGCGCCCGAGCGCACGCTTTCCACCTCGTAGCCCTCGCTGCCGTCCGGCGAGCCGATCGGCCGGATGTCGACGACCGTGCGTTCGGGCATCACGCGCGCGCCGCGCTTCTCGGCGAGGTACAGGTAGTTCTTGACGAGCGTGTTCTTGGAACCGTGCGGGCAGCCGACCATGCAGCGACCGCACAGGCGACAGCCCGTGCGGTCGGGCCCGTCGCCGCCGAAGAACGGGTCCGGCACGGTCACGCCAGGCTCGCCGAAGTACACGCCGACGGGCGTCTTTTTGTACGTGTCGCCCACGCCCAGCTCCTCGCCGAGCTCGCGCAGCAGCTGGTCGGCGGGATCGTCGTGCGGGTTCTGAACGACGCCGAGCATGCGCTGGGCTTCTGCGTAGTGAGGCGCGAGGGAGCCCTCCCAGTCCTGCATGTCTCCCCACTGGCGGTCTTGGAAGAAGGCCTTCGGCGGGACGTACAGCGTGTTGGCGTAGCCGAGGCTGCCGCCGCCCACACCGCACCCCGACACCACCGAGACATCTCTGAAGGTCGTCATGCGGAAGATGCCCTTCATGCCGAGCATCGGGTTCCAGAAGTAGCGCTTGAGATCCGCGGTGGACTTCGGCAGCTCGTCGTCGGCGAAGCGCCGCCCGCACTCCAGCACGCCCACCGAATGACCTTTCTCGGAAAGTCGCAGCGCCGACACGCTGCCGCCGAAGCCCGAGCCGATCACCAGCCAGTCGAAGTCGAAGCTGTCCTTGAGTGTCTTCATGTCTCGCGGGCGCCGCCCGGCAGGTACAGCCGTCCCCCGGCGCACACGCGAGCTTACCGGCTGGCTGGCTGTGCGGCCAACACCAACCGCCGGCGCCTTGCCGCGGTTTGTCGCCGCCGCGACGTGGGTAGCCAAGCAAGGGTCACGCCGTCACTTCTACGCGGGGAGGAAACAAATGGTCAGATGGCTGCTCGGTCTGCTCATCATCATCGCAATCGTCCTGGTGCTCGTCAAAGTCGCCGTCGCCGGCGGCATCGTCGGTGCGATCGCGCTGATCCTGCTGGTGCTGATCCTGCTCGGGCGCGTCTGACGCGCCGCCCGCGGCCACGCTTCTCAGGAGGACGCCGAACCCCGCTATATTCCGTGAAGTAATGGCTGTTGAGAGGCTGCGAAACCGGCCGTGCGGCGGTCGCTATGGCGACATCGTGCAGGCGATCGGCAACACGCCGCTGATCGAGCTTCCGAGCCTGTCGCCAAAGCCCGGCGTGCACATCTGGGCAAAGCTCGAGTCGCACAACCCGACGGGCTCGGTCAAGGACCGCGTCGCGCGCGCGCTGATCGAAGACGCCGAGGAGAAAGGCGCGATCGCGCCGGGGCAGACGATCCTCGAACCGACGTCCGGCAACACGGGCATCTCGCTGGCGATGATCTGCTCGCGCAAGGGCTACAAGCTGAAGGTCGTGATGCCGGAGAACGTGACGCCCGAGCGCACGCAGCTGCTGCACATGTACGGCGCGGAGATCGTCTACTCGCCGGGCGATCAGGGATCCAACGGCGCGGTGGCGATGTCGCTGGAGATGGCGGCCGCGGACCCCTCCTTGTACATGCCCTACCAGTACGGCAACCAGGCCAACCCCAACGCCCACTACAACGGCACGGCGCTGGAGATCCTCGAAGAGCTCGACGAGATCTCGGCGTTCGTCGCCGGCCTGGGCACGGGCGGCACGCTGATGGGCAACGGCAGGCGCCTGAAGGAGACATTTGGCGACGCCTGCAAGATCGTCGCGGCGGAGCCGATGCAGGGCGAGCCGGTGCAGGGGCTGCGCTCGCTCGACGACGGCTTCATCCCGCCGATCATCGACATCTCGCTGCTCGACCGCAAGATCTTCGTCACCAACTCAGACGCGATCGTGTGGACGCGCAAGCTGCTCGACGAGGAGGCGGTCTTCGCCGGCGTCTCCACGGGAGCGATCGCAAGCATCGCCGTGCGCATCGCCGGCGAGCTGGACGAGGGCAACGTCGTGTTCGTCGTCGCGGACGACGGCTGGAAGTACCTCTCCAGCGGCATCTACACGCTGCCGATCGACCAGATCGAGAACCTGGACTCGACCGTCTGGTGGTAACGCGCCGGCCGATCGCTCGCGGCGCGCGCGGACGCTCATGAACATCGCCTCGGACCTGCTCGCGCAGATCGTCGCGCACGCGTTGGAGAACCCCGCGATCGAGTGCTGCGGCGTCGTCGCCGTCGAGTCGCTGGAGGGTGGCGGCGAGCGCACGGCCACGCGCGTGTACCGCACCGAGAACATCCACTCGAGCGCGCTGAAGTTCGAGATCGACCCGATGGAGCTGCTGCGCGTGAACAACGCGATCGACGACGAGGGCTGGGAGATCGGCGCGATCTACCACTCGCACGTGCGCAGCGAGCCTTACCCGTCGCAGACGGACATCGGCTTCGCGGCGCAGTGGCCTGGCGTGGAGTGGGTCATCGTCGGGCTGGCCAGCGGCGAGCAGGCGAAGGTGCGCTCGTATGTGATCGACGGCGCCGACGTCCAAGAGGCGCCGCTGCGCGAGGTCGCAGCGCAGGAGCGCCACAGCTGAAGGACAAGCCGCTCATCTGCCCGTCCTGCGGCACCTCGCATCCGCGCTCCGAGCGCTTCTGCCCCGATTGCCAGATGCCGCTCGTGCACGTGCCGGGCAGCGAGCACGACGCCTCAGAGCGCCAGCGCAAGGCGCGCAAGATCAAGCCGCAGTACTCAGAGGGACGGCTTGTCAAGGTCGCCCATGCGAACAACCAGCCGGAGTCCGAGCTGATCGAGGCGCTGCTGCTGGAGGAGGGCATCCCCAGCATGTCGCGCCGCTCGGGGGGCTTTGACGTGCCGGACTTCCTCGCCGCAGGTCCGCGCGACGTCCTCGTGCCGGAATCCGGCGCAGAGGCCGCGCGCGAAGCGCTCAAGCCGCCTCCAGCCGACGCGACGGCCGCGGTCGAAGCGCCTGGCTAGGCCAGGACGGGCTGGCCGGCTGCTTCAGACGTGATCGAGCGGATCTCCTCGGAGGCGCGCTCGAACTCTGCGTCGGAGAGCACGGGCGTGCCCTCGAAGGGGAGTTCGCGCTGCAGCTCGATCCAGGCCTGCGCGGCGGTGTACTCGTCCTTGACCTTCACGGTCACCGGACGGGGGATGCGGTAGGTGCGCAGCAGCAGCACGTGCAGCGGCTGGTGGCGGCGCCAGCCGAGCCGCTTTTCGGCGTAGTCGGGGGTCCACACGTAGAACGGCGAGAGCGCGTCCACGCAGCGCGGGTCGGCGATCGTGAAGTGGTCGGCGACCTCGGCCCAGGCGCGGATGCGCACGCGGTCGGGTTGCTGCATTGGCGCGCCGGAGGTGAACGCGTGCAGGTGCGGCTCGCCCTCGCTCCAGACGCCCTCCTCGAGCGCGCGGCGCAGCTCTGGCTGGTGGGACTCGCGCACGAGATCGCCGGTCTGGTGGTCGAACGTCGGGTACAGGAAGAACCGTTCGTGGGGAAGTCGCAGCGACTTGCCCGGTTCGCGGATCCCGCCCTTGCGGAGAGTTAGGAGCTGCTCGCCTTCCGCCAGGGCGCGGACGGTGACAGCCCATTCTTTGAAAGCAATTGGCATAACGTTGAGGCTAAGAAAGCGTCTCTATCTAGCCTGCGCTCCGCCCCTGTTGGACGGCCGCCGGCCCCTTAAAGATACGAAACCCAGGCGAAAATCCCAAATCGCCTGCAAATCGGGGGTTTATTAAGGCACCTTCGGGTTGCGAGGCCCGCCGGAGGGACTGTCCGCGCGGCCAAACCCTCCTCCGCCGGGCGTTTCCATCCGCAGCCGCTGCCCGGGGCGCAGCGTGCCGGTGACCTTGCCGGGCAACGGCTGACCGTCGAGCAGATCGCGCCCCGGTGCCCCCGGTGAGCCTCCTGCGCCGCCGCGCGGTGCGTGGCGGCGGCGCTCGGCGATCAGCGAGAAGGTCATCTCGCGCAGCGCCTGCAGCTCGCGCACGACGCCGTCGCCGCCGCGCTTCGCGCCAGCCCCGCCGGAGCCGCGCCGCAGCGCGTACTGCACGACGCGCAGCGGAAATTCGCGCTCGAGCGCCTCGACGGGGGTGTTCAGCGTGTTGCTCATCGCGACGTGCACGCCGCTGGGCCCGTCGGCGTCCGCGCACGCGCCCTGGCCGCCGCCGAGCGTCTCGTAGTAGGTGAACGAGTCGTCGCCGCCGCGCGCCGACGACCGGTCGCCGCCGGAGGTGGACTCGGCGCCGAGCGTGAGGTTGTTCATCGTGCCCTGACCGAGTGCACGGCCGAACGCGCCGAGCACGAGGTCGGCGACGCGCGAGGACGTCTCGACGTTGCCGGCGGCGACGGCGGCCCCGGGTCGCGCGTTGAGCAGCGTGCCCTCGGGCGCGCGCACGTCGATCGGCCGGTGGGCGCCGGCGGAGGGCGGTATGTCGGGGTCGGTGAGCACGCGCACCGCGAACAGGCAGGCCGAGCGCGTGACGGCCAGGGGGCAGTTGAGGTTGCCGTCGTGCTGGGCGGCGCTGCCGGAGAAGTCGAGCAGAAGCCGCTCGCCGTCGACGGTCGCGCGCAGGCGCAGCACGAGGTCGCCCTCGCGCGCCTCGAGCACGTCCTCGGCGAGCAGCTCGCCGTCGGGCAGCGCCGCCAGGCACGCGCGCGTGCGCCGCTCGGCGTAGTCGAGCACGGCGTCGGTGGCCGCGCGCAGGCGCTCGCGCCCGAGGCGCTCGGCGAGCGCGCGCAGGCGCAGCGCGCCGATGCGGTTGGCGGCAAGCTGCGCGCGCAGGTCGGCGCGGCGCTCCAGCGGCTGGCGCATGCGCGAGACGAGCTCGTCGATGGCGGCGTCGTCGAGCACGCGCGGCGAGATCACGACGCCCTCTTCAGAGAGCCTGTGGCTGTCCGCGGGCATCGAGCCGGGCACGCGCCCGCCGACGTCGGCGTGATGCGCGCGGCAGGCGGCGAAGCCGAGCAGCGCGCCGGCGGCGCCCGCGCGCCCGGCGCCGCTCGCGGGAGCGTCTGCGGCGCCGGCGAGGACGGGCGTGACGACGGTGATGTCGGGCAGGTGCGTGCCGCCGGCGAAGGGGTCGTTGAGAATCCACGAGACGCCGGGGGCGTGGCGCTGGTCGAGCACGGCAGCGACGGCTGCGGGCATCGAGCCGAGGTGCACGGGGATGTGCTCGGCCTGCATGATCATCTGCCCGTCGGTGTCGAACAGCGCGGTCGAGGCGTCGCGGCGCTCCTTGATGTTCGACGAGTGCGCGGAATGGATCAGCACGACGCCCATCTCCTGACAGGCGGCGCGCAGCGCGCCGCTGACGACCTGCAGCTCGATCGCGTCGAGTCCGCTCATGCGCGGTCCTCCAGCACGATGGTTCCGTGTCGATCGACCGCGCCTGACCAGCCGTGGGGGACGAACAGCGTCGACTCGGGCAGCGCGCAGACGGCAGGCCCGACGACGCGAGCGCCGGGTGCGAAGGCGTCGTGCTCGCCGGCGCGTATGTCGAGCTCGGGCGCGGAACCCCACACGGACACGCGCACGTTGACGAGCTCGACAGCGGCGGCGGCGTCGCGGTAGCCGTAGCGCTGCTCGTGCGCGGCGGCGAAGGACTCGCGCAGCTCGGCGGGACCGACCGATCGAGACTGCTCGACGGCGAGCTCGAAGGACTGGCCGCTGTAGCGCAGCTCGTACAGCACGCGCTGGCGCTGCGCATCGCCGGCGAGCGCGGCGGCGGCCTCGGCGATCAGCCCGTCGCGCAACTCGCGCAGGCGCTCGGCGTGGAGCTGCTCGACGTTCAGCAGGACGGTGCGCGAGACGTCGTGGCGCGGGGCGGCTCCCGCGAGCCCGAGCGCGCAGAGCACGCCGGAGGCGCGCGGGCAGAGAACGCGACGGATGCCGAGCTCACGCGCCATCGCGCAGGCATGCAGCGGACCGGCGCCGCCGAAGGGCATGAGCGCGAAGCGCCGCGGGTCGATGCCGCGCTGCACGGTGACGACGCGCAGGGCGGCGAGCATCTCTGACTCGGCGACGCGCACGATGCCCTCCGCGCAGGCCAGCTCGCCCATGCCAAGCTCGGCGGCGAGGCGGGCGACCGCACGCGAGGCGGCATCGCGGTCGAGCGTCAGCCCGCCGGCGAGCGGCGAGTCGGGGGCACCGACGCCGAAGGCGTTGGTCAGGCGCCCGAGCAGTAGGTTGGCGTCGGTGACGGTCGGCTGGTCGCCGCCGAGCCCGTAGCAGGCGGGCCCTGGGTCGGCGCCGGCGGATTGCGGCCCGACGCGCAGCGCGCCGCCGGAGTCGCGCCAGGCGATCGAGCCGCCGCCGGCGCCGACGGTGTGGATGTCAAGCGCGGGCAGGGCGAGCGGCCGGCCGGCGATCTCGCGCTCGGCGGTCTCGGCGACGGCGCCGTCGCCGATCAGGCAGACGTCGCAGGAGGTGCCGCCCATGTCGAAGCAGAGCACGTCGCGCTCGCCGGCGAGCTCGGCCAGCAGCAGCGCCCCGCCGACGCCTCCGGCGGGGCCGGAGAGCACGGTGAGCGCGGCGTGCGCGGAGGCTCGCGCGAGGTCGGTGAGCCCGCCGGAGGACTGCATGATCTGCGGCTCGGGCAGGCCGCGCGAGCGCGCATCGCCGCCGAGGCGGCTGAGGTAGTCGTGCAGCAGCGGCGACAGCGCGGCGTCGAGCGCGGTGGTGGCGGTGCGCTCGAACTCGCGAAACGTGCCGACGAGGTCGCTGGACAGCGACAGGTGAGCGTCCGGCAGCAGCTCGGCGACGATCTCACCGAGCAGGCGCTCGTGCTGGGGGTGGGCGTAGGAGTGCAGCAGCGCGACGGCGACGGCCTCGGGCTCGCTGGCGGCGACTTCGCGCACGAGCGCTCGCGCGTCGTCGGGATCGAGCTCGCGCAGGGGCCCGTCGGGGGTCATGCGCTCAGGGGCGGCGAAGCGCAGCTCGGCTGGCACGAGCGGCGCGGGCGGCGCGTCGCACAGGCGGTAGAGGTGCGGGCGCGCCTGGCGGGCGAGCTCGATGACGTCGGTGAAGCCGTGGGTGGCGATCAGCGCGGTGCGCGCGGTGCGCCCTTGCAGCAGCGCGTTCGTCGTGACGGTCATCCCGTGCGCAAAGCGCCGCACGTCCTGCGCTCGCGCGCCGGCGCGCTGGAGCACGAGCGTCACGGCGTCGAGCACGGCGCGCGACTGCTCGTGCGGCGTGGAGGGGACCTTGGCGGTGTGGACTGCGGAGTCGGCGCCGACGAGCACGGCGTCGGTGAAGGTGCCGCCGACATCGACCCCGAGGAGCACGCTCGGAGCCTACGCGACGGCTCGGGACTTCACGCACCGGCGGCAGGCCGCTCGCCTGCGGGCGCCGGCGCGGCTTATGCGGCGGCGAGCTCGCGGTCCTCGGTTTCGGCGAGGTGCTGGTGCGACGGGCAGTAGCCGTTGTGCGGCAGCGGCACGCGCTGGCACGCCGAGCCCTTGCGCGTGGTCGCGCGACACTGCGGCGGAGCGCCGCTGACGGCGGCGTAGCCCTCGTGCGGGTGCAGCGTGACGAACTCCTGCGCGTACTGCACGTAGCGGCAGACGACCTGGTGCACGTGCGACTGCGCGGACATCGGAAAGTAGTTGCGGATGTCGGAGAACAGCGTGCGCTCGGGCCGCGCGAAGTAGTGGCGGTCTGTCGCGAGGCGCGTGACGACGGCCTCGCATGCGCGCAGCACGGCGGCGTGGTTTGAGGCGGCGGGGGCGCCCGGCAGGGGAGGGACGATCTGGGGAGCTAGCTCCCTGTAGATCGCGCGGCTGAACTGGTACATGGCTACTCCTGACCCTCTTTTGTATGTGGAGCACACCCCCCGGTCTCAGAGACTCCAAAAGACTCCGATTCCTTCTACGCGCGATAACACGCCTCCGATCACAAAGGATCGAGATAAAGACGAACTGATGAACTTTTTAGGAAAGGACCCCTAACGGGGTCATGCGGCGTGCGCGCGGTCTGGCACGAGCGGGTGGCGAAGTCGGGCGCGGCGCTCGCGCACCGGCGTCAGGTCCAGTTCTGCCAGTCGATCCGCTCGGCGTCGCCCAGTCCCTCGGCGCCGGCATGGAGGTCGCTCGCGAGCACGACGTGGCGGCCGTCGAGCGAGGGGTCGCGCCGGGGGTGATCGGAGCGCTGGTGCGCGCCGCGGCTCTCGGCGCGCGTGAGCGCGCAGCGGGCGATCGCGCGCACGAGCGGGTGGGGGCTGTCGAGCAGTCGCTCCAGGCCGTCGGCGCTGCGCACGATGCCGGCGTCCTGCCACAGCGCAGCTCGCGTCGCGGCGTCGCCGAGCGGCGGCGCGGGCAGTGCGCCGAGCCGCTGCAGCTCGGCTTCGCTGGCGGCCTGTCGCGCGGGCGCCGCCTGGGCGAGAGCGTGGGCGACGGCGCGGCGGGCGAACACGAAGCACTCGCTGAGCGAGTTGGAGGCGAGCCTGTTGGCGCCGTGCAGGCCGGTGCAGGAGGACTCGCCGACGGCGTACAAGCCGGCGAGCGTCGACTGGGCGTGCAGGTCGACGACGATGCCGCCCATCGTGTAGTGGGCGGCGGGGGCGACGGGGATCAGCTCGCGCGTGGGATCCAGCCCGGCCTCGCGCAGCGCGCTGACGACGTTGGGGAAGTGCGCGGGGTCGACCGTGCGCATGTCCAGGCCGACGGACCGCTCGCCGCTCTGCTGCAGCCTGGCGTTGATCGCGCGCGAGACCTCGTCGCGCGGCGCGAGCTCGTCGACGAAGCGCTCGCCGCCGCTGTCGTGCAGCGTGGCGCCCTCGCCGCGAATCGCCTCGGTGATCAGAAAGCCCTCGCGCCCGGCGATGCCGATGACGGCGGTCGGGTGAAACTGCAGCAGCTCCAGGTCGGCGAGGTCGGCACCGGCGTGGTGGGCGAGCAGCAGCCCGATGCCCTGCGAACCGGGTGGATTGGTGGTGCGCGCCCACATCGCGGCAGCGCCGCCGGTGCCGAGCACGACGGCGCGCGCGGCGATGATCTGCCCGTCGTCGCAGATCAGGCCGCGGCAGACGCCGTCGACGCTCCACAGCGCCCGCGCGCGCGCTCCCTCCAGCACGGCGATGCGCGGCTCGGCGGCGACGAGCGCGGACAGCTGGCGCACGACGCGCCGTCCGGTGGCGCTGCCGCCGGCGTGCACGACGCGGCGGACCGAGTGCCCGCCCTCGAGCCCGAGCGCGAGCTGGCCCGAGCTGTCGGCATCGAAGCGCACGCCGAGCGCCTGCAGGTCGCGCACGCAGTCGGGCGCGTCTGAGACGAGTATCTCGGCCGCGGAACGCCGCACGAGCCCGCGCCCGGCGAGCTCGGTGTCGCGCAGGTGCAGCTCGGCGCTGTCGTCGGGCGCGAGCGCAGCGGCCAAGCCTCCCTGCGCCCAGTAGCTGGCGGTCTGCGCGAGCGGCGTGGGGGAGACGAGCACGACCGATGCGTGTTCGCGGGCGGCGCACAGCGCGGCGTAGAGCCCGGCTGCGCCCGCGCCGAGGACTGCTACGTCGGTCTCACGCGAGACCGCGAGGGGGGGCGCAGGCATCGCGGGAAAGGTATCTCGCGATGCGGGATCGGCGGCGCGCGGCTATTTCGTCGCGCGCGGGTGCAGGAACCTGCGCAGCGCTTCGCGCTCGGCGGGCGTCAGCCCTTTGGACGATTTGCCGAGAGCGCCGGGCGTCGTCGAGGTCGCCCCGGGGCTCGGCGTGCCGCCGGCGCCCGGCGTCGCCGCGCCGGCGTGCGGCGTCGTAGCGCCGGCGCCTGGCGGGGTCGGGATCGTCGTGGCGGGCGTGCTCGTCGTCGGCGTGCCCGCGCCGGGCAGCGCCGCCCCCGGCGTCGTCGCGCCCGGCGTCGTGGCTGTGCCGGGAGCCGCCGTGGTCGGCGTCGTGGGCACGCTGGCGGCGGGCGTCGTCACGGTCGTCGTGGCCGGCGCGGAGGACGAGCCCGAGCCGCCCGCGAGCTTGACGAGCGCGGCCGCGAGCACAGCGAGCGCGAGCACGGCGACGACGGCGATCGTCGCGATTGGCGCCTTCCAGTTGGGCGTTGCCGCCAGGCGCGTGCGCGCGGCGGCGCCGCAGCGCAGGCACCAGTCCTGCTCGGGGCTGAGCGGCGTGCCGCACAGCGGGCACGCTTCGCCGCCGGCGACGCGCTGCGGGATCGCGAGGCGGGGGTCACCGGAAGGCGGCTGCGAGGCGGGCGAGCCGGGCTCGCCACCGGGGGGGTTCGTGGGAGCGGCGGCGACCGTCACGAGCCGGCCGCGGGCGGGCGGATGATCTCGGTCGGCTGGTCGTCGTCGCTGGCCCGCGCCGGCGAGGGCGCCTTGGCGGGAACCGGCGGCACGGGCGAGCGTCCGCCGGGCGGCGGCGTGACGGGATGGGTCTGCGTGGCGGGAGCGGACGGCGCCGGCTGCGAAGCAGGCGCGGGAGCGCCGGCCGGACCGGGGGCCGCGCCGGCAGGCGGTGGCGACGGAGCCGGCTGCGGCGCGGGAACGGCGGCGAACGACGCCGTGGCGGCGGACGATGGCTCGGCTTGTGGCACGGGTGCCGCGGCGGCGGCGGGAGCGCCGGCTGTCGTGGGAGGAGCGCCGGCTGCGGCGGGGCCGACGGCGGAGGCTGGCGCACCGGCGGCGGCCTGCGCACTGGCGACCGATTGGAAATCGGCCAGCAGGTCGACGTTACGGCTCATCGGCAGCCCGCAATTGGGGCAGAAGCGGTCTTCGCCGCTGTGGATGGCGGCGCAGCGCGGGCAGGCGGTGATGCCGGCCTCGCGCAGAACGGTCACGGCGTGGCGCTCGGACAGGCTGGCCTCGAGCCCGCGCAGCTCTGCATCGATGCGCGTCAGCGTGGCGAGCTTGGCGAGCACGAGCGAGTCGTTGCGCTGGCCGAAGCGGTGCAGGCTGTAGACGAGGCCGCCGAGATCGCGGTAGGCCAGCTCGCGCGCCTTGCGCAGGAAGCGCGCGCGGCGGCGAATGCGACCGCGCGTGCCGAAGCCGACCGAGCGCGAATCGGCCGACGTCGTGGACGTGGCCGCGTCGGTCGGCTGGCCGGCCTCGTCCGGCCGCGCGGGCGCGGCTGGTGGAGTCGTGGCAGATGTCTGATCCACGGCCAACCAATGCTATCCAGCGCGCTCCCGGGCAGCGCGCCATGCGGCGGCGACGCGCTCGGCCATGCGCGTCGCGGAGTAGCGCTCGGCACGCGCGCGTCCTTCGACACGCGGGTCGGGGGCGCCCAGCAGCGGCTGCAGCGCGGAGCGCCAGCTGGACAGCTCGAACGGCGCGCACAGGGTGCCGCGAAGGCCGTGCAGCGCCTCCTCGTGGATGCCGACGGGCGTGGCGAGGACGGGCACGTCGCAGGCGAGCGCCTCGAGCACGGCGAGGCCAAAGCCCTCGCGCTGGGATGGCACGAGCACGGCGTTGGCGGCGTTGATCCACAGCGGCACGCGCGCGGGCTGGACGCCGCCGAGCGTCAGCAGCGCCACGCCCAGATCGGCGGCGAGCGCGCTGGCGCGGTCGTGACGCTTCTCGGCTCGCGCGGGGTCGGCGGCGAACAGCAGGTACGGCGCCTGCGCGTCGAGCGCGAGCTCGGCGCGCGCCTGCGCGCGGGGGAGCGGGCGAAAGCGCTGAAGGTCGACGCCGCAGGGCAGCACCTGCGCGCGTCGCCCTGCCTTCGCAGGCAGCTCGCGTGCGAGCTCGGCGGAGACCGTCGCGAGCAGGTCGATCGCCGGCAGCGCGGCGCGCGTGAGCAGCCGCGTGCGCGGGTGGCGCAGGTCGGTGCCGTGCAGCGTCAACCCGCGCACGTGCGCGGGCACCGCGCGCGCGGGCCAGGCGGTGAGGCCGAAGTGCGCGTGCACGACGTCGAAGCGCTCGGCGGCGCGACGGCGCAGCTGCAGCGCGGCGCGACCCAGCGCGCGGGCGCCGGGTGCGAACTCGTACAGCTCGACGTCGAGACCGCCGAGCGTGCGCAGCGCGGCGACCTGGTCGCGGACGAAGCTGCCGCGCTCGGGGTGCGCGGGGTCGGGCAGCATGTTCGAGACGACGAGCGCGCGCACGAGCCCCGACGGTAGCGCTCTGGAATGATGGCGCGGGTGAGCAGTCCGCCTTCCAGCTCCCCAGATCCGCGCGAGCGGCCGATCGGCGTGTTCGATTCGGGCGTCGGCGGCCTGACGGTGCTGCACGAGCTGCTCGTGCAGCTGCCGCACGAGGACTTCCTGTACGTGGGCGACACGGCGCGCTTCCCCTACGGCGAGCGCTCGCCGGAGCAGCTGGCGCAGTTCTCCGCGGAGATCGCCGAGGAGCTGCTGCGCCGGCGCACGAAGCTGCTGGTGGTGGCGTGCAACTCGGCGACGGCGGCGGCGCTGCCGAGCCTGCACCGGCGGATGCTCGAGACGACGCTCGGCGTCGACGTGCTCGGCGTCGTGCGCCCAGAGGCCTCGCAGGCGGTGGCAAGTACGCGCTCGGGGCGCATCGGCCTGCTGGCGACGCCGACGACGGTGCAGAGCGGCGCCTACGAGCACGCCGTGCACGCGATCGACTCGCACGTGACGCTGTACCCGGTCGCGTGCCCGGGGCTGGCGGCGATCATCCAGGCTGGCGAGCAGTTCGACGAGCGCGCGGTGCAGATGGTGCGCGAGGCGTGCGAGCCGCTGCGCGAGGCGGACGTCGACACGGTGATCCTCGGCTGCACGCACTACCCGCTGATCCGCCCGATGCTGCAGCGGATGCTCGGGCCGCGGGTCGAGCTGATCAGCTCGGGTGCGGCGCTGGCGCGCCAGGTCGAGCACGCTCTGAGCACGCGCTCGCTGGGCAACCCGCGCGACGGCGAGGGCGACTATCGCTTCCTGTGCACGGGAGACACGGAGAGCTTCACCGAGCTGGGCACGCGCTTTCTGCAGATGCCGCTGGGCACGGTCGAGCACGTGCAGCTGGCGGCGGTGGAGGCGGCGGCATGAGTCAGCCGCAGGCGCCCACTCGCAGCTACGGCCGCGGCGCCGGGGAGCTGCGCCCGACGGAGATCGAGTCTGGCTTCATGCGCACGGCGACCGGCTCGGCGCTGATCTCCGTCGGCGAGACGCGCGTGATCTGCACGGCCTCGGCGGAGGACGGCGTGCCACGCTGGATGGCCGGACAGGGTCGTGGCTGGCTCACCGCCGAGTACGGCATGCTTCCCGCGTCGACCGGACAGCGCAAGGCGCGCGACGCCACGCGCGGGCGCCAGGACGGCCGTACCGTCGAGATCCAGCGCCTGATCGGGCGCTCGCTGCGGGGGGTCATCGACTTCGCGGCGCTGGGCGAGCGGACCATGTACCTCGACTGCGACGTGCTGCAGGCCGACGGGGGGACGCGCTGCGCGTCGATCACCGGCGCGTTCGTCGCGCTGTCGCTGGCGTGCGGGCGGCTGCAGGCCGAGGGCCGGCTCGAGCGCACGCCGCTCATCGGCACGCTGGCGGCGGTGTCCTGCGGCATGATCGACGGCGCCCCGCTGCTCGACCTCGACTACTCCGAGGACTCCACCGCGGAGGTCGACGCGAACGTCGTCATGACCGGCGAG
>DASYKG010000084.1:0-5962 GCA_035995645.1 Solirubrobacteraceae bacterium | reverse complement strand
CCGGCCGTCTCGCCGTCGGACACCCCCTCGCGGCGCAGGTAGTCGGCGAGGCCGTCGCGCGAGTAGACGATCTCCATCGCGCGTCCGCCGAGCACGTAGGAAGGACGCACGAGCAGCGGGAAGCCGACGTCGCCGGCGCAGTCAAGCGCCTGCGCGACAGAGCGCGCCGTGGCATAGGGCGGCGCTTTGTAGCCGAGCTCTGAGAGCAATGCGCCGAAGCGCCCGCGATCCTCGGCCAGGTCGATCGCGCCGACGCTCGTGCCGAGCAGCGGCACGCCCGCCGCGGCCAGCCCCGCGGCGAGCTTCAGCGGCGTCTGACCGCCGAACTGCAGGATCAGCCCGCGCGGCTTCTCGACCTCGACGACGGCGAGCACGTCGGCCAGCGTCAGCGGCTCGAAGTACAGGCGGTCGGACGTGTCGTAGTCCGTGGAGACGGTCTCCGGGTTGCAGTTGATCATCACCGCATCGCAGCCGGACTCGCGCACGGTCATTGCGGCGTGCACGCAGCAGTAATCAAACTCGATTCCCTGCCCGATCCGGTTGGGCCCGGAGCCGAGGATGACGATCGAGGAGCGCCCCGAAGCGCCGCCGCGGTCGCCCTCGCGGCGCACCTCGTGACGCACGCCGCCCGGTCCCGAGCGCTCCCAGCCGGAGTAGTAGTAGGGCGTGCGCGCGGGGAACTCGCCCGCGCACGTGTCCACGGACATGAACGAGCGCTCGCCGGCGAACGGACCGTCGGGATCGAGCGCCAGCGCGCGAAGCTCGGCCAGGAACCACGGGTCGATGCGCGTCGGCTCGTGCACCGCGTCGATGCTCACGCCGCGCGCGAGCAGCTCGAGCACGACCTCGAAGCGATCCGGCAGGGGAATCTCCAGGCGCTGCAGCAGCTCGTCGTCGCCGCAGCCGCCCAGCGCCGGCGGCTTGTCGAGCTCGCGCGAGCGAAGCGCCTTGGCGAAGGCCTGCTGGAAGGTGCGCCCGAAGGCCATCGTCTCGCCGACGGACTTCATGTGCGTGGACAGCGTCGCGTCGGAGCCAGGGAACTTCTCGAAGGCAAAGCGCGGCCACTTGACGACGACGTAGTCGATCGTCGGCTCAAAGCACGCGGGCGTGACTCCGGTGATGTCGTTGTCGATCTCCTCCAGCAGGTAGCCGACGGCCAGGCGCGCGGCGATCTTGGCGATCGGAAAGCCTGTCGCCTTGGACGCCAGCGCGGAGGAGCGCGAGACGCGCGGGTTCATCTCGATCACGAGGATCTCCTCGGTCTCGGGATTGACGGCGAACTGCACGTTGGAGCCGCCCGTCTCCACGCCGACGGCGCGGATCACGGTGATCGCCTGGTCGCGCAGCTGCTGGTAGAGCCGGTCGGTGAGCGTCTGCTGGGGCGCGACGGTGACCGAGTCGCCGGTGTGCACGCCCATCGGGTCGACGTTCTCGATCGAGCAGACGATCACCACGTTGTCGGCGCGGTCGCGCATCACCTCCAGCTCGAACTCGCCCCAGCCGATCACCGACTCGTCGAGCAGCACCTGGCCGATCGGCGAGGCCTCGATTCCCGCGGCGACGATCCGCTGGAAGTCCTCGCCCGTGCGAGCGATCCCTCCACCGCGCCCTCCCAGCGTGAAGGCGGGGCGCACAACGCACGGCAGGCCGAGCTCGCCCAGCGCCTCGTTGGCCTGCGCGAGGCTCGTGGCGATCGCGCTCCTGGGCATGCGCAGCCCGGCGCGCGCCATCGCCTCGCCGAACAGCTCGCGGTCCTCCGCGCAGGCGATCGCCTCGTAGTTGGCGCCGATCAGCTCGACGCCGAAGCGCTCCAGCGTGCCGTCGTCGTGCAGCGCCTTGGCGAGGTTCAGCGCGGTCTGCCCGCCGAGCGTGCCGAGCAGCGCGTCCGGGCGCTCGCGCTCGATCACCTGCGTGACCGGGCCGGGCAGCAGCGGCTCGATGTACGTCGCCTCGGCGAACTCCGGGTCGGTCATGATCGTCGCCGGGTTGGAGTTGACGAGCACGACCTCGTAGCCCTCCTCGCGCAGCACCTTGCACGCCTGCACGCCGGAGTAGTCGAACTCGGCGGCCTGGCCGATGACGATCGGCCCCGAGCCAAGGATCAGGATCTTGTGGATGTCGCTGCGCCGCGGCACGGCTCAGACGGCTTCGGCGATGCGTTGGAGAAACCTGTCGAACAGGTACAGGCTGTCGTGCGGGCCGGGGCCGGCCTCGGGGTGGTACTGCACGGTGCCGCCGGGCACGTCGAGCAGCTCCAGGCCCTCGACGGTGCGGTCGTAGAGGTTCACGTGCGACAGCGCGGCGGCGCCGAAGTCGGTCTCCCAGCGCACGGGCTCGTCGGAGTCGATCGTGCGCGCGCCGCCCGGTCCAACGGCGGCGAAGCCGTGGTTCTGCGAGGTGATCTCCACCTTGCCGGTCTGCAGGTCCTTGACCGGATGGTTGGCGCCGCGGTGGCCGAAGGGCAGCTTGAACGTCTCCAGGCCGACGGCGCGGCACAGCAGCTGGTGGCCGAGGCAGATGCCCCACACGGGCTTTACGCCGATCAGCTGGCGCAGCGTCTGCACGATGTAGTCGAGCGCCGCCGGGTCGCCGGGGCCGTTGGCGAGGAAGATCGCATCGGGGTCGTCGGCGAGCAGCTGCTCGGCGCTGGACGCGCACGGATGCAGCGAGACGTGCGCGCCTCGGGCGACGAGCTCGCGCACCATCGAGCCCTTGATGCCCGTGTCGATCACGGCGATGCGCGGTCCGTCGCCGCCCTGGCCGTGGTGGCTGACTTCGCCGGGCGTGACGACGGCGGCGAGATCCTGCCCGGCCATCGGCGGCTCGGCGAGGATCTGCTCGGCGGCGTCGCGCTGGGCGACGCTCGCGGCGAACACGCCACCGCGCATCGCGCCGGCGTCGCGGATGTGGCGCACGAGCGAGCGCGTGTCGACGCCGGAGATCGCGCTGACGCCGCAGTCGGTCAACCAGTCCAGCCAGCCGCGCTCGGCGGTCGGCGCGTCCTCGCGGTTGCCGGCCTCGCGCATGATCGCCGCACGCGCCCACGGGCGATCGGACTCCATCGCGGCGGCGCTGGCGCCGTAGTTGCCGATGTGCGGGTACGTGAAGGCGATCAGCTGCGCGGCGAAGGACGGGTCGGTCATCGACTCTTGATAGCCAGACATGCCGGTCGTGAACACGACCTCGCCGAGCGCCGTCGCATCGGCGCCGCACAGCTCGCCGTCGAAGCGCACGCCGTCCTCCAGCAGCACGTATCCGTCGCGGCGCTCGCTCACAAGATCAGCTTTTGGACGCTCTTGAACTCCGGCGTGCCGGCCTGACCGAGCAGCTCGAACAGCGCTGTCTCCACGGTGCTGACGACCGCGCCGGCGCGCTGCAGGCGCTCGAGGCCGCGCTCGTGGTCGACCTGGTGGCGCGAGCCGACAGCATCGGCGGGCACGTGCACTTCGACGCCGCGCGCGAGCAGGTCGTGGATCGTCTGCGAGACGCACACGTGCGTCTCGATGCCGCAGACGATCGCCTGGCCACGCTCGTGTCGGGCGATCTTCGATCGGTCGAAGCCATCGGCGCGCACGGCGGAGAAGACGGTCTTCTCGATGCGCGGCTCGTCCTGCAGTCCGAGCTCCGGCGCCGAGTGGCCGAGCCCCTTGGGGTACTGCTCGGAGACGAGCGCGGGCACGTCGAGGATGCGCGCGGCGGCGAGCAGCTTGGCGCACGCGGCCGCGACCCCGGCAAAGGAGTCATACGGGCGAAAGCCCTCTTGGACGTCGACGACGACGAGCGCGGCGCTGTCGCGTTTCAGCAGGGCCATCAGGCACGCGCTCCGGCCATCAGGCACCGACCACCGAGAACGCGCGCTCGCGATAGACGACGGCGCCGTTGGAGAGCGTGAGCAGCACGCGGCCGTGCAGCTTGCGCCCGGCAAAGCAGCAGTTCTCCGAGCGGCTCTCCCAGCCGCGCTCGCCGGCGACCCACTCGGCATCGAGGTCGACGAGCGTCAGGTTGGCGTCCTCGCCGGGCACGATGCGCGGCGTGGGCAGCTCGAACAGCTCGGCGCCTGCGGTCATCCGCGCTACGAGCACGTCCAGGCCGAGCACGCCGGGCAGCACGAGGCCGGTGTAGAGGGCGGCGAAGGCCGTCTCCAGGCCGGTCGTGCCCATCGGCGCCTGCTCGAAGGGCACTTCCTTCTCCTCGCGCGCGTGCGGTGCGTGGTCGGTGGCGACGCAGTCGATCGTGCCGCAGCGCAGCCCGTCGATCAGCGCCTGGCGGTCGGCCTCGGTGGCCAGCGGCGGGTTCATCTTCATGCGCGTGTCCATCGTGCGCACCTGCTGCTCGGTGAGCAGCAGGTGGTGCGGCGAGACCTCGCTGCTGACGCGCCAGCCCTGCGCCTTGGCGTGCGCGACGGCTTGCACGGAGGCGGCGCAGCTGAGGTGCTGGAAGTGCACGCGCGCGTCCTCGTAGCCGGCGAGCTCCGCGTCGCGCGCGACCATCGTCGACTCGCTGATCGTGGGAATGCCGCCGATGCCAAGCGCGGCGCTGACGGTGCCCTCGTGCATCGCGCCGTCGCGCGAGAGCGTCGGGTCCTCCTCGTGCAGCGCGATCACGCCGCCACACAGACGCTGGTACTGCAGCGCCTTGCGCAGCATGCCGGCGCTCTGCACGGGCCTGCCGTCGTCGGTGAAGCCGACGGCGCCCTCCTCACGCAGCTCGGCCATCTCGGTCAGCTGCTCGCCCTGCAGGCCGCGTGTGATGCAGGGCAGAAAGCCGATTGATATGCGCGCTTCGCGCGCGGCGGTGTCGCGCAGTGAGCGAAGCAGCGGCGCGGAGTCGAGCACGGGGTCGGTGTTGGGCATCGCGAGAACGGCGGCGTAGCCTCCGGCAGCGGCGGCGCGCGTGCCGCTGTCGAGATCCTCCTTGTGCTCCTGCCCGGGTGTGCGCATGTGCACGTGCGCGTCGAAGAACGCCGGCAGCAAGTGGCGCCCGTGCCCCTCCAGCAGCTCCTCGCCGGGCTGCTGGCCAAGCGTGCCGGGAGCGGCGAGCTCGGCGATCTCGCCGGCGCGCACGCGCACGTCGCAGCGTCCGTCTATCTCCGCGCGCGGGTCGAGCACGTGCACGTCGCGCACAAGCACGTCGGCCGGCTGCTGCGGGCCGTGGACGAGCGCCTTGGCGGCCATCACGCGGGCTGGCGCTCGCCGATCGCGGCGCTGGCGGCCTGCGGGCGGCCGCCGGCGGACTGCGGGCGTCCTGAGGATGGCGAGGTCGGCGGCGCGCTGGCTCCGGCGAGCAGCTCGTAGAGGACTGCCATGCGCACGACGACGCCGGCCTCGACCTGTGCGGTGATGACGGCCTGGGGCGAGTCGACGACCTCGCCGGAGAGCTCTACCCCACGATTGACCGGGCCGGGGTGCATCAGCACCTGTCGCGGCGACAGGCGCCGGCCGTTGACCTGATACCAGGAGGCGTACTCGCGCAGCGAGGGCACCCACGTCTCGCTCATGCGCTCGCGCTGCATGCGCAACGTGTACACGACGTCGGCGGTGGGAAGCTCGTCGAGCGTGAAGCGCACGTCGCAGCCGAGCGCCTCGATCCCGCGCGGGATCAGCGTGGGCGGCCCGGCGACGGTGACCCTGGCGCCCATGCGCTGGAAGGCGACGATGTTCGAGCGCGCGACGCGCGAGTGCGCGACGTCGCCGATGATCCAGATCGAGGCGCCGTCGAGCTTGCCCAGGCGGCTGGTCAGCGTGTACACGTCGAGCAGCGCTTGCGTGGGGTGCTCGCGCTTGCCGTCGCCGGCGTTGACGATCGCCGCGCTGCACCAGCCGCTGACGAGCTCGGCGGCGCCTGCCCACGGCGTGCGCAGGACGATCGCATCGGGCTTGTGCGCGCTGAGCGTCAGCACGGTGTCCTTCAGCGACTCGCCCTTCTCGACGCTGGAGCCGCTGGCGGCGAAGTTGACGACGTC
>DASYKG010000083.1:0-34766 GCA_035995645.1 Solirubrobacteraceae bacterium | reverse complement strand
GCCCATGCAGTGGCGCACCACGGTTCGAATCGCGCTGTCCAGCTCGGTGCTCACGCGCCCCACCCTATCCCCAGCAACTCGCGCGCCTCAATCGTCGTCATGGCGGTGACGGATCGCCCAAGCCTCGAACCAGATCAGGCCGACGAGGATCGAGCCGAAGGCGATGAACGGCGGCAGCCAGCCGCCCGGATGGGCGATTGCCAGGGCGCCGACGACGAACGCATCGGCAGCGAGCAGAAACGCCACCAGCACCGGCCGCATCGCCGCCCATCCCGGTCCTCGCGCCATCGCTACGATCCCCCTCCCCGCCGGAGTAGCTCAGCTGGTTAGAGCAGCGGAATCATAATCCGCGTGTCGGGGGTTCGAGTCCCTCCTCCGGCATAGGAATTGCTGCAATGGCCGGTGTCGTGGTCGACAAGGTACGGCCGGCTAATTTGGTCCCGAGACCAGCGGATCAGCGGTCCCAATCGTTCTGTCCAACTACCCTTCCGACGTCCACCGCGCGACCGTCCGACCGACCGGAAGACCCCAAGACCGCCATGAACGACCCCCTCCGCCCGGCCCCGATCGCCGATTCGCTCGGGGTGACCGCAGACGCGCTGGCGCGCATGGACGAAACGCTGGCGCTGGCCTCGCGCCACCTCGACCCGTCGCTGGTCGACGTGCTGCGCATCCTCGGCTTCGACGAAAACTACGCCTCGGCGCAGGGCTCCTATCTCTATGACAGCGCCGGTCGGGCCTATCTCGACTTCCACAGCGGCGAGGGGTTCTCCAGCCTCGGCCACAACCATCCCGACGTGCGCGAGGTGCTGCACGCCACGCTCGCCGCGGATCTGGTCGACGGCGTGCAGATCCACTACTCGCCGCTCGCCGGGATGCTCGCGCAGGAGCTGTCGCGGCATCTGCCGAAGGGCCTCGACGCCGTGTTCTTCGCGAGCACGGGCGCCGAGGCGGTGGACTCGGCGATGAAGTTCGCGCGCGCCGCGACGCGGCGGCCGCGCCTGATCTCCTGCGACAACGGCTTTCACGGCGTGACGCTCGGACCGCTGTCGCTCGTCGGCGACGAGTTCTTCAAGGAGGGATTCGGTCCGCTGCTGCCCGGCTGTGAGCGCGTCCCCTTCGGCGACCTCGATCGCTTGGAGGCGCAGCTGCGCGCGAAGGACGTCGCCGCGTTCATCGTCGAGCCGATCCAAGGGCGCATGGTGACGCTGCCGCCGGAGGGTTACCTGCAGGGCGCGCAGGAGCTGTGCCGGCGCTATGGGACGATGTTCGTGCTCGACGAGATCCAGACCGGGCTCGGACGCACGGGCAGCTGGTTCGCCCTGGAGCACTGGGGACTGCAGCCGGACTTCGTGCTAGTCGGCAAGGCGCTCAGCGGCGGCTACATGCCTGTCGCGGCGATGGTCACGAGCCGAGCGATCTACCAGAAGGCCGTGGGAGCGCTCGAGCGCTCCTACGTGCACCAGTCGACGTACGGGCGCAACCGACTGTCGATGGCGGCTGGCTTGGCCACGCTGCGCATCATCGAGCGCGATCGTCTCGTCGAGCACGCCGCTGACATGAGCGCCGTGCTGCTCGACGGGCTCGCCGAGCTTCAAGAGCGCTACGAGATGATCAAGGAGGTTCGCGCCAGCGGGCTGATGATCGGCATCGAGCTGGGGCCGCCGAGCTCGCGCACCGCGCGGCTGAACTGGCGTCTGATCCACATGGCCAGCGAGGGCCTGTTTCCGCAGCTCATCGTGATCCCGCTGCACCGCGACCACGGCGTGATCACGATGGCGGCCGGCAAGAACGATGTGATCAAGCTGCTGCCGCCGCTGACGCTCTCAGAGGAGGAGGCGCGCAGCTTCCTCGGCGCGCTGGACTCGGTGCTAGCCGATTGCCACGGCGCCGCCAGCAAGAACTGGGGCGTCGTGCGCGAGATCGCCACCGCGACGCTCCGTCGCCGAGCGCCCCAGTCCGCGACCGCGTCTGCATCAGCGTCTGCGACCGCGTCCGACCAGATCCGCTCGCGCGGCAAGCCGGTCGATCGCTCGCGCGACGACGTCTGCCTGATCACCGGCGCGAGCGGATTCGTCGGCGGGCGCCTGGCACAGCGACTCGTGCAGGAAGGCCACCCCGTGCGCTGCCTCGTACGCGCCAGCAGCGACACCTCGCCGCTCGATGGCCTGGACGTCGAGATCGCCGTCGGCGACCTGACGAGCGCGGGTTCGCTCGCTCGCGCCGTCGACGGCTGCGACTACGTGTTTCACTGCGGCGCCCTGGTGTCCGACTGGGCCACCAGGCAGGAGATCGAACGGACCAATGTGCAGGGAACGCGGAATCTGCTGGAGGCCGCCGTGGACGCGAAGGTGGGGCGTTTCGTTCATTTCAGCACGACCGACGTCTACGGCTACCCCGATCGTGCGGAAATCGATGAGACATACGTGGCCACGCGGTTTCGCAACTGGTACGCCGAGACGAAGCTGAGGGCGGAGGCCGAGATCCGTCGCGCAGAGCAGGCGCACGGCCTGGACGCCGTCATCCTGCGCCCGGCGACCGTCTACGGACCCGGCTCGGTCGAGGTCGTCGGCGAGATCGCGCGCGCGATCCGCGCGCGCAACATGCTGCTCGTCGACAAGGGCCGCGCGGTCGCCGGGCTGTGCTACGTCGACAACCTGCTCGACGCTGCGGTGCTAGCGCTGGGCCACGATGGCGCGCGAGGACATGCCTTCAACGTCACGGACGGTCTCGACGTCACCTGGCGGGAATTCACCAACGGCCTGGCCGAGGGCCTGGGTTGCGCCAACGTCCGCTGGAGCGTGCCCTACTGGATGGCCAACGGCGTCGGCTTCTCCCTCGAGCACGGCTATCGCCTGCTGCGCAGGACCACCGGCCTGCACGCAGCGCCGCTGCTTTCGCGCCAAGCCGTCCACGTGCTCGGCAACAGCCACGACTTCAGCAATCGCAGGGCACGCGAGATGCTCGGCTGGGAGCCGCGCGTCGAATACTCAGACGGCCTAAAAGCGACCCTCGATTGGCTGACGGACGAATACTTCAAGCGCGCGTAGCGCAACGCCCGCAAGCAAGCGCTACGCGCCCAACGGATCGATCTACCGCTATAGGCGACCGCCTCTGGCGGAGCCGAAGCCACCACGCGTCAATACGAGCACCAGCGCCACGAGCAGCAGAATCCACAGCAGTGGACTGACGCCAATACCGCCGGCGATGGCGGCGATGACCAACACGACGATGAGCAGCTCGACTAGTCCCATTCGATCCCCTTGCTAGCGGTGATTGCCACGAATTGCAGGCAAAACTTAACTGCCCCAAGGCTGTACGGCTCAAACCCGCGATCCACGAGAACCGACGAGCCGCCCCAGCGTCGAACGGTGTCGTGCGACGAAGGCATATCCGGCGTCGGTGGCCCGTGGAAACCTCTCGGCGAGCGCCGCGAGCGGCTTGCCTCCGGGAAGCAGTCGCAGCAGCGGCGCGACGCCCCGCCCGGCCGAGCGGACCTCGCCGTCGCCGCAAACGAGGTGCCACGAATCCATCCGCCGCTGCACGTCGATGGGCGCGAGCAGGAGATCGGCCTCTGTCTCCTGCAGCGCGACCGGACGAACTCGATCGCCGCGATCCCAGCTGAGCAGCCTGCCCAGCGACCAGCGGCAGAAGCTGCAGTCGCGGTCATAGAGCAGAATCGCGCGCTCACGCTCAGCGTGCATCACCGCGCATTCTAGGTCGCCGCTCAGGCCGCCAGCCCGGTCTCCTTGGCGAGCGTCGGGCGCCCGGCGCGCTCTCGCTTTGACTCGTACATCGCCCTGTCGGCGCGCGCGATCAGCGTCTCCGCGTCGATCGCTTCGCCGCTTGACCAGGCCACGCCGATACTCGCCTGGCGCCCGCCGGGTGCCAGCGAGGTGTCGCGGCCCAGCAGGTCGGCGATTCGCTTCGCCAGCCTCACCGCCGGATCGTGGCCGCCGATCTGCGGGCACAGCACGAGGAACTCGTCGCCGCCGATACGACCGACGAGATCCTCCTCTCTGACGGCCGCGCGCAGGCGGTCGGCGACGCAGCGCAGCATGGCGTCGCCGACGGCGTGCCCGTGCTGGTCGTTGACCTGCTTGAAGCCGTCGAGGTCGATGAACAGCACAGCGCGTTCGGCCCGCCGCTGGCCGCTTGCGATGTGTGACTCGAGCGCGCCCATGATCGTCGCGCGGTTGCAGCAGCCGGTGAGTTCGTCGATCGTCGCGCGGTGGCGCAGCTCCTCGCGCATGCGCGTGCTGTCGGTGACGTCTGCGACGCACGCGATCGCACCGCTGACCGCTCCGTTCTCGTGCGTCAGCGCACGCAGGGAGATCGTGCAGTAGCGGGGCTCCTGGCTGGAGGACAGGCACAGGGCCACCTCGACGTCGGCGGGCGAGCCGTTGCTGAGCACGTTCTCGATCGCCTCGTCGAGCACCGGGCGATCGGCGGCGACGACGGAGGTCAGCTGGTCTGAGATCGTGTCGGCGGGATCGGTGCCGAAGATCTCGCGCAGGCGGTCATTTGCGTAGACCACGCCGCCGTCGGCGTCGATCTGAAAGAGCCCGACGGGAACGGCTTGAGCGAGCTGGTGAAGCAGCTGCTCGCTGGCTCGCAGCGTCTCGTGCGCGGCCATCTCGTCGGAGATGTCGACCATCTCGCAGACGACGCAGCGGTGGTCGGGGTCCTCGAGCAGGTTGTTGTTGGTCGCCTCGAACCACGTCCAGCTGCCGTCCTTGGCGCGCAGGCGCTGGCGCAAACGACGCGCGGGGCCGGGCCGGGCGAGCATCTGCATCCAGTTGTCGATCGCCAGCGCATGGTCGTCGGGGTGCACGAACTCCAGCGAGCGCTGGCCCTCCATCTCGGCCGCACTCCAGCCGAGGATCTCACTCGTCGCCGCGTCGATCTTGGTGATGATGCTCAGCTCGGTCTTGCGCAGCGTCGCAAAGCGCGGAGCCGAGCTGACGGGCGGCCCGGCTTCCGCTTGGCGCCGTGCCTCGGCGTCGCGGCCGACGAGGATCGTCACGATCACGCCGTGGGCCTCGCGCAGGTCGAGCCCGAACAGCGTCACCGCCTGGGGATAGCCGGGCGGCTGAAACACGCAGCGCCCTGCGCCCACCGTGAGGATGCGATCCCAGTTCTCCATCAGCCGTGCGCGCGTCTCGGCGTCGACGCCGGCAAGGCCCGAGCGGCCGTGCAGGACGGGGTTCTGCTTCAGGTTCAGCGATTGCGGCATCTCGACGAAGATTCCCGTCGAGGAGAGCGCTGCGATCGGCGCGTCGGGATGGGCGCTGAGCAGCGCCTGCAGCGCGCGCTCCAGCCTCGCAGCGTCGAGATGCTCCTGCGGGCGCGCGTCGAACACATCGCCGGCGCCGTGCGCAGGCTCTGCTCCGGTCGCATGCTCCGCCTCGGGGCCTGACTCCTGCGCTGTCGCGTGTCTAGAGCGCACTGGCCTCTGATCGGCCAGCGCGCGGGCCGAGGTTGAGGTTGAGGGCGCGCTGTGGACGATCGAACGGCGGGCGTGCGGCTCGCTGCGCGTGCGCTTACGATACTCACGAGCAATCGAACGATCTTGCCCGCACTGGGGGAACTGTGCGAGCGGATCCGTCTTGTTTGGGGAGAACGAGATGACCGACACGGGAGCGATTTCCGAGCGTGCGCAGCACAGCGAGCCCGTGCGCGAGGCTGCGCTGAGCGGGCGCGAAGTGCGCGCGGCGATCCTCGCCGAGGCCGGCTTGTACGTCGTCGGCGGGCTGCTGTGCGCAACCGCAGTGCTGATCCCGCATGTGCGCGCGCCGGAGGCGGTCGCGGCGGTTGCGGTGAACGCGATGATCGTCGCCGCGGCGCTCGTGTTCGCCGCCAGGCGCGGGCGCGGTGGGCTGACGCTGGCGTTCGCCGGCGACCTGTGGGGCGTGGCGCTCGTCGGCGTGCTGTGCGCGGCAGCCGGCGGCGCGAGCAGTCCGTTCGCGCTGATCTACCTGTTCGCGATCGGCCACGCAGCGGGCTTTCAGCCGCGCGGTCGCTACGTGATCGTGCTGCTCGCGGCGCTCGTCGCGTTTCTGTTGCCGCTGGCCTACGAAAGCGTCCCGGAGACGTTCGGCGCCGTGGCGTGCGTCGGCATCGTGCTCGCCGTGCTGACCACCGTGGTGATCCATCTATCGCTCACCGCCCTGCGCGAGCATCGCCGGCGCCTGAAATTCCTGATCGACGCGACCGCCTCGTTCGATACCTCGCTCGACCCCGCTGAAGCCCTGCGCAACCTCGCGCGCGCGGCGGTTCCGGAGCTGGCCGAGCTTTGCGTGATCGACCTGGTCGACCGCAACGGGGCGATCGCCAGCACCGTTGCGGCGGCGCTCGAGCCGCAGATCGCAGAAGGAGTGGAACGCCTGCGCCGCGAGGTCCCGCTGGATCTCAACGGCAGCCATCCGGTGGCGCGCGTGCTGGCCAGCGGCACGCCATGCGTGGTCGAGGACCTGACCGACGAGGGCGAGCTGGCGCAGGCGGCGCAGAGCCACGAGCACCAGCGCTTCATGCGCGGCGCCGGCTACCGCTCGGCGGCCGTCTTTCCGATGATCGCGCGCGGGCGCACGCACGGCGCGATCTCCTTCCTGCACGTGCGCAGCGAGGCGCGCTACGGGCGCGGCGTGCTCGACGTGCTGGAGGACCTCAGCGGCCGCGCGGCGATGGCCTTCGACAACGCACGGCTGTATGACGAGCGCACGCGCGTCGCACAGACGCTGCGTCGCAGCCTGATGCCGCCGGTGCTGCCGGCGATACCGGGACTGGAGCTGGCGAGCTTCTTTCGCCCGCTGGGCGCCGGCAGCGAAGTCGGTGGTGACTTCTACGACGCGTTCGGCGACGAGCACAGCTGCTGGCTGGTCGTCGGCGACGTCTGCGGCAAGGGCGCCGAGGCGGCCGCGTTGACGGGGTTCCTGCGCCACACGACCGTCGCTTACGCGCGCGATGCGAGCAGTCCGGCGAGCGTGCTCGCCCGGGTAAATCGCGTGATGCTCGAGCAGGACTTCGAAGGACGGTTTGCCACAGCGATCCTCGTCAACGTTCGAATCGCCGGCGGCGAGGTGTCCGTGACGGCGGCCTCGGCCGGTCACCCGGCCGCGCTGCTCGCTCGCAGCGACGGCACGACCGCGCAGTTCGGCGAGCGCGGCTCGCTGCTGGGAGTGTTCGCGGACCCGATCATCAAGGAGGTCTCCGCGGTTCTGCAAGGTGGAGACTCGCTGGCGCTCTACACCGACGGCCTGATCGAGGCGCACGCCCCCGCGCGAACGGTGACGCCCGAGCAGATGATCGAGCAGCTGCAGCGCCTTGCCCCGGCGGGGGCTCAGGAGGCGATCGACGCGCTGCTCGACCTCGTCGAGCTCGACGAACACGTGCGCGATGACATCGCGATCCTCAGCGCGCGTGTCACACCGCCGGCGGGAGCCGGAGCGGTCGCGCAGTTGCGCAGGACCCCGACGGCGCTGGCACCCCCCGGCGGGTTCGACGACTCCAGTCAGACGGAGGGCGCGGCCTAGAGGGTTGCGAGCACGCTCGCGCCGACGTGCCGCGCTGCCGCCCGATGCGCGCGCCAAAGCCGGGTGGCGACTCTGATAGACCCAGCGAGATGGGCGCCCCCGGAAATCCGCCGCCCCCTCAAAGACGGGCCCGGCGCCGGCGCGCCGGGTTGATCGTCGCGGCGATCCTGCTCGCGGGGCTGCTGGCGTTCGCGCTCTCGCGCCTGGGCCTGCATCGCATCGGTCAGGCGCTGGTCAGCGCCAAGCCGGGATGGGTGGCGCTGGCGTTCGTGCTGATGGCGTGCTCGCTGGTGCTGCGCTCGATCTCCTGGCACCAGACGCTGCGCGCGGCGCTGCCGAAGACCCGCATTCCCTGGCCGGCGGTCATCCGCGCGACGATGATCGGCGTGATGGCTTCGGCGGTGGTCCCCGGGCGCATCGGCGAGCCGACGCGCGTGGTCGTGCTGACACGCCGCCTCGACGGAGCGAACAGGCGCCAGCTGCCGATCGTCGCCGGCACGGTGTTCTCGCAGACGCTGATCAACCTGCTCGCGCTGGCGATCCTCGCGGCGGTGACCTTCACGAGCGTGCCGCTGCTCAGCGGGCATCCGGCGGGAATCGCCACGGCGATCGCGGTCCCGTTGCTGATCTGCGCGCTGGTGATCTCTGGCCCCCGACTGCTCGCGCTCGGACGCCGCGCGCGCTCGCGGCGCGTGGCCCGGGCGGCCGACGCGATCGCCGCGGCGCTCAGCCTCGCGCGTCGCGGCCTGATCGTGTTCGCGCGCCCGCGCTATGGGAGCACGGCTGTCGCCGCCCAGCTGCTGGCGTGGGCGCTTCAGTGGCTGTCCTGCTACACGGTCCTGCTCTCGCTGGGACTGCAGGACGAGGCCGGGCTTTCCGCCGCGGCGGCGGTCCTGCTGGCGGTCAACGTCAGCGCGATCCTGCCCGCCACTCCCTCCAATGTGGGTGTGTTTCAGGCGGCGTGCCTGGTCGTTCTGTCGGCCTACGGCGTCGGCGCCGGCCCAGGCCTGGCCTACGGGATCATCCTGCAGGCGGTGGAGGCGCTGACGGCGCTCGCGCTTGGCGTGCCGGCGCTGCTCGGCGAGGGGCTGACGTGGCGCGACATCCGCGCCGAGTCGAAATCGGAGCGAGGGCGCGAGGAGGACCCGGCGGCGGGCGCGAGCCAAGCGGAGACGGCTTCGCTGCGATCGGGAGAGGCGGGCTCAGCCGGCGATCGCGCGCAGTGACTGGCGCAGCGAGCGCGTCGTCTGCAGCACGGCCGTCGGCTCATAGCCGCAGTGGGCCATGCAGTTTTCACAGCGCGGGTCCTTGCCGCGGCCGTACTTGTCCCAGTCGGTCGTCTCGATCAGCTCTTTGTAGGTCTCGGTGTAGCCGTCGGCCATCAGATAGCAGGGACGCTGCCAGCCGAACAGCGAGTAGCTGGGGATGCCCCAGGCGGTGCAGTCGAATTCGGCCTTGCCCTCGAGGAAGTCGAGGAACAGCGGGCTGTGGTTCAGGCGCCACTTCTTGCGGTGGCCTTCTGAGAAGGCCTCCTTGAACAGCTTGCGCGTCTCGGTGACGCCGAGGAAGTGCTCCTGGTCGGGCGCTTTCTCATAGGCATAGGCGGGCGAGATCATCATTTCGTCGACTTCCAGGTCGTCGTTGAGGAAGTCGAGCACCTCGCGCACGGTCTTCGGGGAGTCCTGCGTGAAGAAGGTCGTGTTGGTCGTCACGCGAAAGCCGGCGGCCTTGGCGGCCTTGATCGCCGCGACAGCCTTGTCGAACACGCCCTCGCGCTCGACGGAGGCGTCGTGGCGCTCCTGCAGCCCGTCCATGTGCACGGCCCAGGAGAAGTACGGGCTCGGCTTGAAGTTTTCGAGCTTCTTCTCCAGCAGCAGCGCGTTGGTGCACAGGTAGACGAACTTCTTTTTCTTGATCAGTTGATCGGCGATCACGTGGATCTCCGGGTGGATCAGCGGCTCGCCGCCGGCGATCGAGACCATCGGCGCGCCGCTCTCTTCGATCGCGCCGATCGCCTGCTCGACGGGCATGCGCCGGCGCAGCTCGTGCTCGGGGTGCTGGATCTTGCCGCAGCCCGAGCAGGCCAGGTTGCACTGGAACAGCGGCTCGAGCTCGACGATCAGCGGGAACTTCTCGCGTTTGGCCAAGCGCTGGCGCATCAGGTACCAACCCATGCGCGTGCTCTGCCTGACCCGGACCGCCATGCTCGGTACCTTAGCCCCCGGCGCCCCAGTCCTGAAGCGACACCGCAGAAGCGCGCCGCAGAACACTCGCGGCCCTGAGCGCCCCGCCCAATGCCTGCGGGCGAAACAGCTCGTGGCTGGGGCTGTCGAGCACGACGCGCACGACGCCGAACGGACGCCCGGCGGCGCCGGCGGCGAGCCACGCGGACTCCATGTCGACCGCCAGCGCGCCGGCCGCGCGCAGCTGCTCGCGCCGCTCGCCGGTGGCGATCTTCGCGACGCCGACGATCGGGCCGCGGCGCACCGTCAGGCCGGCGGCGCCCAGCGCAGCGGCCAGCTGCGCGGCGCCGTCACAGCGCGCCTGCACGGGGTCGTGCCCCTCGTCGGCGGCCGCGAGCACCTCGTCGGCGACGATCACTTCTCCCGGGCGCGACTGCGCGTCCAGGCCGCCGCAGAAGCCGAGCACGAGCAGCGCGTCGCCGCCCTCGCGCGAGAGCGCCTGCGCGGCGGCGAGCGACTTCTCGGGCCCCATGCCGGTCTTGCGCACGTGCGCGCCGCGCACCGCCGAGCGGATCAGCGCCTCCTCGAAGGCCAGCGGCGCGGCGACGAGCACGCGTCTCATGCCGCTCCCACCTCGCCTGCGCCAACGCCAGGCGCCAGCTGCAGCGCCGCGAGCGCCTCGGCGGCCGCGGCGTGCCCGCTCATCACCGCTCCCTCCAGCGTCGCCGGCCAACCGGTGTCCGTCCAGCTGCCCGCGAGCACGAGGCCGGGAACGCTCGTGCGCGGCCCTGGGCGCAGCGCCGCCGTGCCGGGCACGGCGCGAAACGTCGCGGCATGCTCACGCGTGGCGAGCAAGCGCTCGACCGTCGCGCCACGCGCGCCGGGAAGCAGCTCTTCCAGCGCGGGCACGTAGCGCGTGCGCAACTCGTCGACGCTCATGCGCATCTGCTCGTCGGCTCCCGACAGCGACACCGCCAGATACTGGCAGCCGGGCGGGGCGCCGGCGGCGGCGCTGCGGTCGAACACGTACTGCACCGGCGTGTCGACGCCGGCGGCGAAGGGCTCGTCGCAGACGGCGCGGTCGAACACGACGTGCAGGTTGACGATCGGCGAGCTGCCAAGGCCGCCGATCGTCTGTGCCAGCGCCGGCAGCAGCGGCTCGATCAGCCCGGCTGCACGGGCATGCGGCAGCGCGACGATCACCGTCTCGGCGCTGAATCCGTCCCCCCCTCCCTCGACCTCGAAGCCGGCGCCCGTGCGCCGCAGGGCCTGCGCGCGCCAGCCGAGGCGAAACTCGACGCCCGCCGCCGCCAGCGCCCGCTCGGCCGGCTCGCCGATCGTCTCGGCGAGCGTGCCGACGTGAAAGCCGATGTCGCCGGCGTCGGCGCCGCTCAGCAGCCCCGTGCGAAACACGAACGCGCCGAGCGCCAGCGACGCGTCGGCGGCCGCCACGTTGAGCGTAGGCAGCGCGATCAGGTCCCACAGGACGCTCACCGCGTGGGCGTCCTGGCCGTGCTCTGCCAGCCACGAGCCGAACGTCTGGCGGTCCAGCGCGGGGTCGCTCGGATCGAGCCCCGTCAGCGCGCGCGCCGCGAGCGCCGCGCCGAGGCGCTCGGCCGGGCTGAGGTGGGGATAGCGCGCGAGCGCGCCGGCGAGGTGAAACGGCGGCGGCAGCGAGCCGCGGCGCAGCACGACGGGCTCGGCGCGGGGGCTGAGCACGGGAATCTCCAAGCGCTGCTGCACCGCCACGTGACGCTCGGAGCCCAGCCGCGCGAGCAGCGAGCGGTAGGCCGAGCAGCAGCGCAGGAAGACGTGCTGGCCGTTGTCGAAGCGCATCCCGTCGCGCTCGAAGGAGTAGGCGGCGCCGCCGAGGCGGCGCCTGACCTCCACGAGCGTCACATGCGCGCCCGCGTCGGCGCAGTCCAGCGCCGCGGCGATCCCGGCCAGGCCGCCGCCGATCACGAGCACGCGTCGCGGCTCGCTCACGTGGCCCTCCCGGCGATGCTGCGCAGCGCGACGGCGAGCTTCTCCGCCGCGGGCAGCGAGGCGCGCTGGTGCAGGGCGCGCTGCGGATCGGCCTCGATGCGCGCCAGCAGCCGGTGATAGATGCCGCTCATCGCCAGCACGCATGCGGCGCTGCGCCGGTCCAGCAGCGCCACGAGCGGCATGCCGCGTTGAAACCACTGCTGCGCGCGCTCGGCCTCGAAGCGCACGAGCTGCGCCAGCGCTGCCTGTGAGGAGTCCCCACCGTCCAGCGCCGCGAGCACCTCGCCAGCGCCGGCGCGATCCGCCGCGGAGATCACGCCGAAGCGCCGCAGATCCTCGGCGGGCAGGTACACGCGGCCGATCTCGGCGTCCTCGCGCACGTCGCGCAGGATGTTCGTCAGCTGCAGCGCGACGCCCAGGTCGTCGGCCATCGCTTCGGCCCGCGCGCGATCCTCCCTGCCACCACCCCCGCGCGTGTCGAATATCGCCAGGCAGACGCGCCCGATCGCACCGGCCACGCGACGGCAGTACACCACGAGATCGTCGATGCGCTCATACGTCACGCCGTCGACGTCCATGCGCACGCCTTCGATCAACTCGCCCATCGCGCCGGGCGGCAGCGAGAAGCGCCGGTGCGCGTCGGCCAGCGCGACGATCACCGGGTCCTGCTCGGCGTGCAGCGCAGAACCGCTGCGTTCCAGCTCGCGCAGCTGCTCGGCGGCCTCGTCGAGCAACTCTAGCTTGCGCTCGCGCGCCAGGTCGCCGTCGCCGATGTCGTCGATGCGCCGGGCGAAGGCGTAGGCGGCGCACATCGCGCGGCGGCGCTCGGGTGCCAGCAGGCGGATGCCGTAGTAGAAGTTGGCGGCCTGCGTGCGTGTGATCGCCGCACAGCGGGCGTACGCCTCGCTCGTCTGCATCGCAGCGCTCACGAGCCCGTCCCGGCGCGGCCTTCGCCGCCGCTCACGACCGGCTCGGCGCGAGCCTCGTCGCAGCGCCCCGGCGCTGTTGCCACAGCACGCCGGCGAGCGCTCGCAGCCTGCGCCAGCCAGAGGCCCGCGGCGGCCCGGACAGCACCTCGTAGCCCGCGTGTTCGATCGCCTGCAGCGCCGCGCGACCGCCGGCGAGGAACGCGGCGACGGCGAGGCGCTCGCGCCCGCGCAGCTCGCTGACCAGCGGCGCGCCCTCGTCGAGCAGGGCGTGCGCGCGCGCCACCTCGAAGGCGATCACCTCGCGCAGCGCCTTACGGTCGCGCTCGCTGCGCGGGTCGAGATCGGCGCTCGTCGCGCCGAAGCGCGCAAGGTCCTCGGCGGGCAGGTAGACGCGCCCGGCGGCGAAGTCCTCGGCGACGTCCTGGCAGTGCTCGGCCAGCTGAAGCGCCGTGCAGATCGAGTCCGACAGCGCGATCCGCTCGGGCGTGGCCTTGTCGAAGATGCCGAGCACGATCTCGCCGACGGGGTCGGCCGACAGCGCGCAGTAGCCGCGCAGCTGCTGCCACGTCTCATAGCGGCTGACGCGCTGATCGAGACGGTTCGCCTCGATCAGGCGCTCGAACGGCTCGTGCGGGAGGCCGCACTCGCGCACGGTCACGGCCAAGCGCGCCATCAGCGGGTGCTCGGGCGTGCCGTCGAAGGCGCGTTGGAGGTCGAGCGCGAGCCAGTCAAGAGCGGCCAGGCGATCGCCTGGCGCGGAGTCGCCCAGCTCGTCGACGAGGCGCGCGAAGCCGTACACGGCGAGCATGTGCCGGCGCACGCGCCGCGGCAGCACGCGGCTGGCGACGGGGAAGTTCTCGCCCTCGGCGCGCGCCATCACCTCGCGAGCGCTCGGCGCTCTCGGCGCGGCGTCGGCGAGCAACATCATCGCCGGCAGCGTCCGAGCGCCATGATCGGAAACGCGAGCCTGTACATGTGGTAGTTGATGTAGTAGTCGGAGGGAAAGCCGGTGCCCGTGTACTGCGGCTCATCCCAGCCGCCGTCGGCGCGCTGGGTCGCCACGAGCCAGCCGACGCCGCGCTCGATCGCCTCGGAGGGACCCTCCGCGGCGTGCAGCGCGAGCAGTGCCCAGGCGGTCTGCGAGGCGGTGCTGGCGCCGCGCCCGATCCACTCGTCCTCATCGTAGGAGCGCGGGTCCTCGCCCCAGCCACCGTCGTTGTTCTGGTGGTCCAGCAGCCAGCGCACGGCGCGTTGGATGCACTGGTCGGCCGGGTCCATGCCGGCGGCGATCAGCGCCGGGACGGCGGCGCCGGTGCCGTACAGGTGGTTGACCCCCCAGCGTCCGAACCACGATCCGTCGGCCTCCTGCTGCTCGACCAGCCAGCGCGTCGCGCGGATCGCCGCGGGGTGCTCGCGCAGGCCGACCTCGGCGAGCATCTCCAGCACATGCGCGCTGACGTCCGCGCTCGGCTCGTCGATCACCTCGCCGAAGTCCAGGAACGGCAGCTCGCGGACCATCGTGCGCGTGTTCTCGGCGTCGAAGGCGCCCCAGCCCCCGCCTGAGCTCTGCATGCCCTGAACCCAGCGCACGGCGCGTTGCACGGCGCCGTCCAGCCGCGCGCCGCCCTTGACACGGCGCAGCGCGAGGACGACCTCGGCCGTGTCGTCGATGTCGGGGTAGTTGGCGTTGGCGAACTCGAAGGCCCAGCCACCGGGCGCGAGCTGTGGCCGGGCGATCGACCAGTCGCCACGAATCGTGACCTCCTCGCCGAGCAGCCAGTCGGCGGCGCGTTGCAGCGCGGGATGGTCTCCGGCCAGCCCGGCGTCTCCCAGCGCGATCATCGCGAGCGCCGTGTCCCACACGGGGGACTGGCACGCTTCCAGGCGGCGGCTCGGTCCGGCGGGGGCGCCGACGCCGTAGATGTCGTCGCGGTCCTCGACCATGAAGCCGTCCAGGCCCTGCAGGCCTCGGCGCATGACTGGGTGGTCGAGCGCGTAGCCGGAGAGGTGCAGGGCGATCAGCGAGTAGACCCACGGCGGCTGGATCCCTCCCCACGAGCCATCGGCCTCCTGATGGCGCACGATCCAGCGCTCGGCGCGCGCCAGCGCGATCCGCCGCAGCCACCGCAGCGGCCGGCGTTCGTAGGCGCGCAGGATGCGGTCGCCGCGCGCCAACCAGCGCGCTCGCGGCGCGGCCTGGGGCTCAGGGGCCGCCTGCTGGCGCACGACGCGCAGCTCGTCCAGATCGAATGGCAGCTCGCGCGCCGGGCGATGGGTTTTCACGAGCGACAGCGCGACGATCGTCTGGCGCGCCCAGCAGGCGAAGTCGTAGATGTTCAGCGGGAACCACGACGGCAGCAGGACGATCTCCGGCGGCAGCGCGGGGACGTCGTCCCACGACCACAGCCCGAACAGCGCGAGCCACAGGTGCGTGAACACGCGGGCGTTCGCCAGCCCCCCGTGCTGGCGGATGAACTCGGCGGCGGTGCGCATGTGCTCGGCATCCGGCCGATCGCCGGCCAGCCGCAGCGCCCAGTAGGCCTCGATGGTCGTCGACAGGTCGCCGGGCCCGCCGTAGAAGTTCGTCCACGTGCCGTCGGCGCGCTGCTGGGAGCGGATCCACGCCGCCGAGCGCTCTGTCTCGTCGGCGCGGCGCACGCCGAGGAACTCGCGCAGGAGCATGTCCTCGGCGTCCATCGTCACGTTCGTCTGCAGCTCCACGCGCCACCAGCCGGCCTCGTCCTGCAGCGAGAGCAGGTGCTCGCGGGCGAGCTCCAGCGCCATCTCAGCCTCGTTTTGAGCCTCTACGGTTGACGACGCCATTGCGGGAACTTAAATGTTTTCATCGGACGACGAAGTTTGCGGGCGCGACGAGCCTGCGATTGCGGCCGTGGCGGAGGTTCGATCGCCGGCGGGCACGAGCACCTCGGGATGGGCGAGCGTGATCACGTGATGCCGCAGCTCGGCCTCCGACACGAGGCGCGGCACCGAGGATACGAAGCGATAGACGATCAGGCCGTCGACGTCCTTGCGTGACAGCAGATGGAACCCTGGCGCGGGCGCTCGCCCGGCCCCGCGGCGCAGCGGCGCGTAGCCGGTCTCGTCGATCTCGCTCACACGCACGGAGGTGTGGCGCGCGAGGTTGTGCAGCGGCGCGAGGTAGTACTCCAGCGGTGCGGCGCCGAGCTCGACGGTCGTGATCGCCCTCGCGCCCGATGCGACGCCGAGCGCGTGCGCCACGTCGCGCCAGTTGCCGCGCTGCAGGCGCGGGCTGAGGTCGACGTCGACCGAGAGGATCGCGAAGGCCGCGACGATCGTCGCCGCGAGCGCCGCGCCGGGACGAAGCAGCGCCGCGCGCGACGGGCGCCCAGCCGGCTCCTGCGACGACGACGCGTCGCCGTCCGCCGCCGCGAGCAGCACGGCGATCAGCACGCTGAGCGGCACCATCGCGCCGACGAGGTTGCGCGGCGCCAGGTAATCCGCGCCGAAGACGGCGAGCGCGATCGGCAAGAGCACGCCGCAGGCGACGATCCAGAGGCTGATCAGCGCCCCCCTGCGCAGGGCGTCCATGCTCGCCACGGCCGCGCCGACGCCGTACGGGCGGGCGGCGGCGCCGGCCTCGCCCGGCGCATCGCGGGGCGGCGGCGCGCTCAGCCGCCACACGCCGAGCGCTGCGCCGGCGAGGATCGGCAGGGCGACGAGCAGCTCGACGCCGTGCCCTAGCGGCGCTGCGGAGTAGCCGGTGAGGAAGTACTGCGGAATCGCCTGCAGGCGGCTGGACAGCGCCCAGCGCCCGATCCACTGGGTGCCGTGCCCGCCCTGCGCGGAGATCAGCGGGAGCAGGGCAAGGCCGACGACGATCAGCGCGGGGACGGCCGCGAACGCCGCCCGGCGCTGGGCTGTGTCTCGCAACAGCCACAGCGCCATCGCCGCCAACAGGAACACTGCGAAGTAATGCGTCAGCAGCGCCAGCGCCCCGGCGAGCGCGAAGGCCGCCATGCGTCGCGGCGTCGGCTCGTCCAGCGCGCGCACGAAGCACAACATCGCAAGCGCGCACGTGAGCACGAACAGCCCGTAGGCGCGAGCCTCCTGCGAGTACCACACGAACAGCGGGTTGACGGCGACGATCGCCGCCGCGATCAACGCGGTGCGACGGCCGGCGAGCTGGTGGCCGATTGCCCATATGACGGGGACGGTGAGGATCCCGGCCAGCGCCGACGGCAGCCGCAGGGCGAGCGCCCCGTCGCCGAGCAGGCGCACGTCGGCCCACGCGATCAGGTACCACAGCGGCGGCGTGTTCTCGTGGTGGACGACGGCACGCAGCGTGGCCCCCAGACCGCTGTGCAGGACGTGCACCGGCGTGTACGCCTCGTCGTACCAGAAGCTCTGCTCGCCGAGCGTGGCCAGGCGCAGCGCCGCCGCCAGCACGATCAGCGCCGCCAGCGGCCACCACGCCGGCAGCCGGCGCTCGCGTGCGGCGCTCGCAGGCGCAGCCGCGGCCACGGCGCTCACCGCGGGCACTTCCCCTGCTGCTTGGGCGGCCCGAAGCAGCCGTAGCGGTAGCGGTGCAGGTCTTCCGCCCGCGGTGGCAGGTACCAGCCGCCGCGCGCGGCGCGGCGCCCGTGGACGACAGGGCCGGTCAGCTGCAGGCAGAGTTGCGTGCGTTGTTTGGGCGGCCCCGGGGTCGTGTTGCCGCAGACGGCGTCGGTCGTCGTGAAGTGCAGCACGTCCTGTTCGCTGGAGACGTTCTTGTAGTTGTGCCCGGTGTACTCGCGCCACGTGCGCAGGTCGGCGACGAGCCGGTGGTTGACGTGCGTGCCGAGCACGACGTCGTTGACCGTGGCGATCGCCAGCAGCAGCCCGACGAGCGCCAGCGCGATCGTCTCCACGCGCCACTGCCGGCCGCTGCCCGCCGGCTCGCGCTCGCGCGGGCGCAGCCGCGGCGGCAGCCACTGCCAACCGTCGTGCACGGGTTTCGCTGGCGAGCTCATGCGACGGGGGCGAACAGCGGCGTCAGCTGGTGGACGACGAACAGGCCCTGCAGCGCGAGCGTGGCGATCAGCAGACGACGATCGCGCGCGATCACGGCGAGCGGCAGCGGCCAGAGGATGTACCAGGCGAGCAGCCACGTGCTCGTCACGGAGATCGCCAGCAGCGCCCAACCGGATGCGGCGACCCAGTCATAGCCGCGCCAGGTGCGCCACAGCAGGTGCAGCACGATCACCACGAGCATCGCCTTGAGCAGGTCGTGGTCGATCGGAAACACCCCGGGCTTGCCGAACAGGTGCGCGATCTCCGTCGCGAAGCTGTCGCTGGAGACGAACGCCGCGTCGCGGTTGAGCGCGGCGACGATGTTGACGCCGTCGATGCCGAAGACGGCGTAGGCGATCGCCAGCCCGAGCGCCAGCGTGCCCAGCGCAGCGAGAACCTGCGCGCGGCTGCGCCTGGCGAGGATCATGAACGGCAGCAGCGCGGCCATCGTCGCCTTGACGAGCGCGCCGGCGACGACGATCGCCGCGCCCGACGCCTCCCTGCCGGCGAACGTGAGGCTCACCGCCAGCATCATCAGCGCGAGCATGATCAGGTCGTTGTGCGCGCCGCCGAGCGCGTAGATGACGTACAGCGGATTGGCGCCGACGAGCAGGATCGCCTTCACGGGGTCGATCTCGCGCAGGCGCGCGCAGCGCCAGACGAGCAGGAGCGTGCCGGCGCTCGAAACGAGCGCGAGCAGCTTCATGCCCCACAGCGCGCCCGTCACGCCGAGCAGCGCGAAGGGATAGGAGAGCAGCGTGTAAACCGGGCCGTAGGCCGTAAAGACCTTCTTCCAGTCCTGCCCGACATAGTGGTAGACCGGATCGTGGGCGATCGCGATCGGGCCGTGCGTGTAGGGGTTCAGCCCGTGCTCGACGCCCATGCGCGCGTAGGCGATGTAGCTGAAGACGTCCGTCGAGAGCAGGATCGGTCCGGCGAAGACGATCGCGTGCAGCAGCACGATCAGCGCGATCGCCCAGCGTTTGGAGACGCCCCGCGCCAGCAGCGCGAGCCCGCCGTAGCCGGCCGAGAAGGCCAGCACGGCGATCAGGAACACGCGATAGCCCAGGCGCTCTCCGATGCCCTGCAGCCAACCGGCGATCTGCGGCGACTTGGGGATCAGGATCGAGTGCCCGACCGCGCCGTCGAGCACGATCTCGGCGGTCGCTGCGACGATCAGCAGCGCGCACGCCGCCGCGAGCGCCGGCGCCCATTGCGCGGTGCGGATGCGTGCCAGGCGAAGTTCGCTCTGCGCGGCGACGTTCACGACGCCGCGCGGCTCACAAGGCTGTCCAGACGGTCTTCGTCTCCAGGTAGGCGTCGAGGCCGTCGTGGCCGTGCTCGCGTCCCAGGCCCGAGGACTTGAAGCCGCCAAACGGCGCGGGCGGCTCGACGTTGCCCCACGTGTTGACGTAAACCGAGCCGGCGCGCAGCATCGCGGCCAGCTTGTGGGCGCTTGAGATGTCGCGCGTCCACACGCCCGCCGCGAGACCGTACTCGCCGTCGTTGGCGCGCTTGGCGACCTCCTCGAGGCTGTCGTAGGGCGAGGCGACGAGCACCGGGCCGAAGATCTCCTCGCGGGCGACCTTCAGCTCGTCGGAGGTCGTGCTGAACAGCGTCGGGGCGACGTAGTAGCCGCCGCTGTCGGCGAGCGCAGTCTCACCGCCGGCGAGCAGCTCGGCGCCCTGCTCGCGCCCGGACTCGATGTAGCTCATCACGCGATCGCGCTGCTCGGCCGAGACGAGCGGTCCGAGTTGGGTCTCCGGGTCAAGGCCCGGTCCCAGCTTCGCCGCGTTGGCAGCCTGCGCCAGCGCGCCCATCACCTGGTCGAAGCTCTCCGCCGGCACGAACAGCCGCGAGCCCGCGTTGCACGCCTGTCCAGAGTTGAAGTAGATGCCCTGGAAGGAGCCCTTGATCGCCGCCTCGATGTCGGCGTCGGGGAGGATCACGTTGGGCGACTTGCCGCCGAGCTCGAGCGTCACGCGCTTGAGCGCCCGTCCCGCCTTGGCGCCGATCTCGCGCCCCACGGCGGTCGAGCCCGTGAAGGCGATCTTGTCCACGACGGGGCTGTCGACGAGCGCCGCGCCGGTCGTTCCGTCGCCGGTGATCACGTTGAGCACGCCGGGCGGAAAGCCCACCTCCAGCGCCAGCTCGCCGATGCGCAGCGCCGTAAGCGGCGTCTGCTCGGCGGGCTTGAGCACCGACGTGCAGCCGGCGGCCAGCGCCGGCCCGAGCTTCCACGCGGCCATCAGCAGCGGGAAGTTCCACGGCACGATCTGCCCGCACACGCCGACCGGTTCGCGGCGCGTGTAGCAGAGCATGTTCGGCGCGGTGACCGGCAGCACGCCGCCCTCGATCTTGCTCGGCCAGCCGGCGTAGTAGCGCAGGTGCGCCGCCGCGCCGCGCACGTCGACGTACTTGGCCAGGCCGACCGGCTTGCCGTTGTCCAGCGACTCCAGCTCGGCGAGCTCCTGGTCGTGGTCTTCGATCGCCTGCGCGAGCGCGTGCATCAGCTGCTCGCGGCCCGTCGCGGGCATGCTCCCCCACGGCCCCTCCTCCAGCGCCCGGCGCGCGGCTGCGACCGCCCGCTCTACGTCCTCGGCCCCGGCCTGAGCGACCGTCGCGATCTCGCGTCCGGTGGAGGGATCGAGCGTGACGAACGTGGCGCCGTCGGCCGCGTCGTTGCGCTCCTCGCCGATCAGCAGCCGCTGAGGACGCGAGAGGAACTCGCGCGCGGCGTTTCCGAGCGCGTCGGGCAGGGCGGCGGCTGTTTCGGCGGCGGCTGTCATGGCGGCTCCTTGTGGGCGTCTCTACGGTTTGAGCACGATCTTAAGCGCCTCGCGGCGGTCGTACAGAGCGTACGCCTCGGGCGCGTCTTCGAGGCTCATGTGGTGCGTCACCAGCGGGCTCGGATCGAGGCGTCCGCTGGACATCAACTCGAGCACCTGGTCGACGTGGCCGATCACGTTGGCGTGCCCCGAGCGCATGCCAAGCGCCTTGATCCAGAACAGGCCCATGTGCACCTCACAGCGCTCGGCGTACACGCCGATCGCCTGAACCGTGCCGCACTTGCGCGTCAGTCGGATCGCCAGCTCCAGCGCGCGCGGATCGCCGACCGCGTCGATACACGCGTCCACGCCGCGGCCCTCCGTCGCGGCGCGCACGGCGGCGCGCGGATCGTCCTCGGTCAGGTGCACGGCCTGCGCGCCGAAGGACGCTGCCATCGCCAGGCGCTCGGGAACGGTGTCGATCGCCACGACGTGCGCGGCGCCGACGGCGAAAGCCGCCTGCACGGCGCACAGCCCGACGGGGCCCAGGCCGAGCACGGCCGCGACGTCGCCGGCCTGCAGGCCGCTTTCCGCGGCCGCGTGGTAGCCGGTTCCCATCACGTCGCCGGCGAACAGCGCGACATCGTCGCTCATGCCCGCGGGCACCTGGCGCAGGACGAGATCGGCGCTCGGCACGAGCGCCTGGTCGGCCTGCGTGCCGGCAAGCGCGCCGAGCGCCGCCCCGTGACCGAACGTGCGCGATGCGTCGCACTTGTGAAACCAGCCGCGGCGGCAGAAGAAGCAGCGCCCGCAGGCCGTCTGAAAGCAGCCGAGCACGCGATCGCCGACGGCCACGTTGCGCACGTCGTCGCCAACCGCCGTAACGGTGCCGACGTACTCGTGGCCGATCGTGAAGCCGGGCTCGATCTTCACGCGGCCGTGGTAGATGTGCAGGTCCGAGCCGCACACGCCGCTGGCCTCGATGCGCACGATCGCGTCGGTTCGATCGACGATCTGCGGCTCGGGCACCTCCTCGACGAGGACCTCGCCGGGGGCTTGGAAGGTGACGGCTCGCATCGGCGCCCAGCCTAGAGGACCGGCGACGGCGACGGCGCCCCGCGCACGCTCACGGCGACCGGCGCAGGAGATTATGCTGCGCGCATGTCCGCGCCTTCCAAGGCAGTGCTGATCACGGGGTGCTCATCGGGCATCGGCCGGGCAACCGCACTGCGTCTGGCCGGCTCGGGCTGGAAGGTCTACGCCTCCGCGCGCCGGCCACAGACGATCTCGCAGCTGCGCGACGCGGGCTGTGAGACGCTCGCGCTGGACGTCACCGACGAGCAGTCGATGCGGGCGGCGGTCGGCTCGATCGAGCAGGCCGAGGGGGCGATCGGCGTGCTGATCAACAACGCCGGCTACAGCCAGAGCGGGGCGATCGAGACGGTGCCGATGCAGGCCGTGCGACGCCAGTTCGAGACCAACGTGTTCGGGCTCGTGCGCCTGACGCAGCTCGTGCTGCCGAAGATGCGCGCACAGCGCTGGGGCAAGATCGTCAACGTCGGCTCGATGGGCGGACGGCTGTCGTTCCCCGGCGGCGGGCACTATCACGCGACCAAGCACGCGCTGGAGGCGATCTCCGACGCGCTGCGCTTCGAGCTGCGCGGCTTCGGCATCGACGTGATCCTGCTCGAGCCGGGCCTGATCACGACGGAGTTCGGCGAGGCGGCGACGGCGAGCATCGCCGACACGTCGATCGTCGGCGACGATCCCTACGCGACGTTCAACACGACAGTCGGCGCGGTGACCAAAGGCGCCTACGACGGCCCGATGAAGCTGCTCGGCGGCGGCCCCGACCGCGTCGCAAAGACGATCGAGCGCGCGCTCAAGCGCCGCAACCCGCCCGCGCGCATCACGATCACCCCGTCGGCGAAGCTGACGCTCGCGATCCGCCGCCTGCTGCCAGACCGCGCCTGGGACGCCGCCATGCGCCAGCAGTTTCCGCAGCCGCGCTAGGCGACAAGCGCGGGCGCTGGACGCCCCACCTGAAAGCCCTGCGCGTAGTCGACGCCGAACTCGCGCAGCAGGCGCAGCGTCTCGCGATCGCCGACGAACTCGGCGATCGTGCGCTGGCCCATCTCGCGCACGAGGCCGACGAGCGCCTTGACGACCAGTTGGTCGTGGGCGGACTCAGGCAGCCCGCGAATGAACGCGCCGTCGATCTTCAGGTAGTTGAAGGGCAGGTGCTTGAGGTAGTGAAACGAGCCGAAGCCGGCGCCGAAGTCGTCGAGCGCGACGGCGCAGCCGAGCTGCTGCGCGCCGGCGCAGAAAGCTCGCGCGCGCGCCATGTCGGAGATCGAGGCGGTCTCGGTGACCTCGAGGATCAGGCGCGTCGGGTCGGCCCCGTGGCGGTCGAGCCCGCGCTGGACGTGCGCGAGCATGTCATCGTCGATCAGCGAAAGCGCCGACAGGTTCATCGCGATGCCTCCGCCCTGGCCGTCGCTGTGAGAGCCCAGCAGCGCGGCGACCTTGTCCAGCACCATCCGGTCGATCTGTGAGATCAGGCCGTAGCGCTCGGCCGCGGGAAGAAAGCTGGCGGGACCGACCACGTTGCCGTCGGGCTCGTCGGCCAGACGCACGAGCGCCTCGTGGTGGGCGACGCGGCCGTCGGCCAGCGAGACGATCGGCTGATAGTGCAGCACGAACAGATCTCGCTCCAGCGCGCGGCGCAGGCGCGCCAGCCAGGGCCGGCGGTGCAGGCCGGCGGGCGAGCAGATCCGCTGCGCGCGCGAGTCGGCGCCGGCGACTGCGCGATAGCGATTGTGCGGCGCGCGCACGGGGAATCCCATCAGCAGCCGTGGCTTGGCGCGCGCGCTCGTCGAAGTCCCCATCCGGCGTACCGTCTTCGACGGGGCGACCTCGTCCCCTGCGGATACGGTCGCCGATGGTGTTGTCCGTCTTGCGTGCCGTCAGTTTTGCGTGCCGCGATAGCCATCGTAGCTACCGGTAGGTACTATGGCTACCGCAGAGCGTGATTTGCCTCAGGAGCGCTTGCGGCGCTCGTACGGCCTGCGCGCGCGGTCTGAGACGACGAGCAGCAGCGCAAGCAGCACGAAGTTCATCACGACCGAAGAGCCACCGTAGGCGACGAACGGCAGCGTCACGCCGGTCAGGGGGATCACGCGCGTGACGCCGCCGACGATCACGAACACCTGCATGGCGACGACGAACGACAGCCCTGTGGCGAGCAGCTTGGAGAAGGAGTCGCGCGCGAGCGCCGCGATCTTCAGCCCGCGGGCGATGAACAGCAGGTAGACGAGCAGCAGCGCTGCCGCACCGGCGAGGCCGAGCTCGTTGGTGATGACCGCGTAGATCGTGTCGCTTTCGGGAACTGGCAGGATCGGGCCGGCCTGGTGTGGCAGGCGCAGCAGCGACTGATCGAAGCCCGTCCCGAGCAGGCCGCCGTCGGCCTGCGCGAACAGCGATTGCGCGAGCTGGTAGCTGCCGCCGAAGGGCCTGTTGTAAAGCGCGGGGTCGAAGGGGTGTTCCCAGGCGAGCACGCGCGAGTGCACGTGGCTGACGTGGCCGGCGACGAACCATGCGCCGACGGCGAACAGCAGCAGGCCGATGAAGGGAAAGGAGAAGCGCCCGGTGGCGACGTACAGCAGCGCGAGGAACGCGCCGTAGAACATCAGCGAGGTGCCGAGCTCGCGCGTGAGCAGCAGCGTGCCCATCGCCGCGCCCCACACGATCAGCATGGGACCGAACTGCTTCATCGGCGGGATCGTCAGCCCGAGCACGCGCCGGCCGGCCGTCACGAGCAGCTGGCGGTTGTCGCGCAGGTAGCTGGCGAGGAAGATGACGATCGCGATCTTCGCGAGCTCGGACGGCTGAAAGGAGATGCTGCCGATATGGATGTCCAGGTACGCGCCGTTGACCTGCGCGCCGATTCCCGGCAGGCGAGGCAGCACGGTCATGCCGATGCCGACGGCGGCGATCGTGTAGCGATAGCGCTCGAGCACGGCGACGCCACGGCCGCGCAAGGCGAGGATCGTCGCGGCGAACAGCACGAGGCCGACGACCATCCACTGCGCCTGCTGGCGCGCGAGCGTCGGTTCGATGCGGTAGACCATCACGATTCCCACGCTGGCGAGCACCGCGCCGAGCGGGAACAGGTAGGGGTCGGCGTGCGGCAGGGAGAAGCGGATCACCATGTGAGCGGCGAGGCACAAGGCGAGGAACAGCGCGCCGTATGTCAGCGAGACGCTGGACGCGTTGTTCAACGTCAGGTTCGTCGAGGCGCCAGGAGCGCTGTCGCCGTCCTGAATGAAGATCGCGGTGAACCCTGCGATCACAAGCAGCGCCGACGGGACCAGGCCCAGCAGCTCGCGGTTTCTCGCGCTCAGCACGCGTGCGAGGGTACCTCGCAACCCGGCGCGGGCACGCCGACCGGCTCGCTACCCTACGGCGACGTGCGCGCCTGCGGGGGGCATCGCGCGCGTGAGACCCACCCCTATGCGCAGATCGCTGCCGACACGCCATGGATGACGAGCGTCCTCCATCCCACGCGCGCAAGATGTGGCTCCGCTTTGCGGTCGCCGCGCTGCTGATCGCCGGCCTCTCGGGCGGGGCGACGGCGACGATCGCGCTGAACGAAGTCGGTGGATTGGGCGCGGAAATCTTCAAACCGGGCAATACCGTCAAGGTCGGCGGAGGGCTGATCAAGCCGTACACGGGAGGCCCGCAGACCTACCTCGTGCTCGGATCGGATCGACGCGCGAAATCGAAGGATGCGCTCGACCGCAGCAACCCGCCGCACAGCGACACGATCCTGCTCGTGCGCTTTGACCCGGGGCAGGGCCAGACGTCGGTGATGTCGATCCCGCGCGACCTGCTGGTGAACATCAAAAGCGCCAAAGGCGACTACTACCCGCAGGAAAAGATCAACGCCGCGTACACGTACGGCGCAAAGCTGGGCGGCGTCAAAGGCTCGATGGAACTCGCAGCGGAAACGATCGAGCACGAGGTCTTCCCGGGGCTGGTGATAAACGGCATCGTCGACGTCAACTTCGCGAGCTTCATCAAGATCGTCGACACGCTCGGCTGCGTGTACGTCAACGTCGACCACCGCTACCTGCACGTCAACGGCGAAGGCGCGGAAGCGTACTCGGAAATCAACCTGCAGCCGGGCTATCAGAAGCTCTGTTACAACAACGCGCTCAGCTACGTTCGCTACCGCCACGGCGACTCGGACTTCGTGCGCGTGGCACGCCAGCAGGACTTCCTGCGCTCCCTGCGCGAGCAGGTCTCGGCGGAAGACCTGCTGGGTCAGCTGCAACACGTCGCGAAGGTGGTCGGCAAGGCGATCGTCACCGCGGGCTTCAGCTCGTCGGCCGATCGCGTGCTCGAACTCGCCAAACTGATCGGCTTCTCGCAGGGAAAGCCGCTGCGCCAGGTGAAGTTCCGCGCGACGAGCGCAAACTTCGCGCTGAAGGGAGGCTCGTACGTGACGAGCACGGAATCGCTCGAGCGCGCGACGCTCAACGACTTCCTCCACGGCGTGCAGAAAGTCGCCAAGCCGAAGCCGAGCGCCCCGTCCCCCAGCGGCAAGTCCCACCAGCGGTCGCACGCGCATCGCTCCTCCACGCCGACGGCCGCATCGCTGGGCCTGTCGTCCTCGGGCGCCACGGGCGAGACGGAAATCGCCAAGGGCACGATCAACATGCCGCTGAAGGTCCTGTACCCCTCCCTGCAGACGGCGTCGAGCACCGAGCAGCCCGCGCGCGCGTATGACGTGCGCGACCAGGCAGGGCGCCTGCACCACGCATACGTGGCCGTGTGGCAGGCGAACGCGCTGGGCGGCTACTACGACTTCGAGGGGACCGACTGGAAGAAACCGCCGCTGGTCGCCCACCCCAACGAACAGCGCAAAATCAACCACGTCACGTACATGATCTTCACCGACGGCGGCCACATTCACGTGATCGCGTGGCGCCAGGGCGGCATGCTCTATTGGGTGACGAACACGCTGCTGGAGGATCTGTCAAACGAACAGATGCTGGCTATCGCCCGTTCGGCCAAGCCGCTGCACTAGACCGACGCCGCCCGGCGCTGGCCGTCGATCGGTCGCCTGGGCCCTAACTCCTACTCGCGTCGCGGGCCTGGTCCAGCGCGGCGTTGACGAGCGCGTCGGCGTCGGCGTTGCGCGCGCGCGGGACGGTCCGGATGGACCAGCGGTCAAAGGCGCGCAGCGCGGTCTTCGCCTGTTCGTAGAGCGGGCGCAGGGTCTCGTGCTTGACCTTGTACTGGCCGAGCACCTGCTTGGCGATCAGCTCGGAGTCGCCGACGACCTCGACCTCGCTGGCGCCGAGCTCGCGCGCGCGCTGCAAGCCGAGCAGCAGCGCGCGATACTCGGCGACGTTGTTGGTCGTGCGTCCGAGCAGCTGAGCGTGCTCGCCGAGCAGTTCGCCGTCGGGCGAGGCGATCACGGCGGCGGCGGCGGCGGGACCGGGGTTGCCGCGCGCACCACCGTCGACGTGCACGACGACCTTCATCTGCGCGGACTATCCAGAGCGCTCAGGCGGTTGCGCGTGCGAGCGGAGGCAGATCCCCGGGCACGCGCGCGCGACGGCGATCGCGCACGATGCGGCGCTGCGGTGCGTCGGATGCGGCGGAGCGTCCATGACGCGCGCGCCGGTCGAACTCGCGGCGATCGACGATGACGGTCACGTTGTCGTCATTCTCGTAGTGCTTGACGAGCTTCGGATACAGCTCGTCGGCGAGTGCTCTGGGGACAACGGAGTAGATCATCTCCTCAGCGATCTTACTCCCCGATCTTCAATTAGCAAGGGTTGCAACGGTGGCGTGCGTCGACGGCGCGCTCTGGGCCGGCGTTCGCGCCGGCCGCGAGGGGCGCCGGCTCAGCTCAGCGCGAGCCAGCCGCGCTCGTCGGCGACGGCGTTGGCGAGCCGGTCCTCGGGGCGCAACTCGGCCAGCTCGGTGCCCTGCGCGATCGCGCGTGCCTGCGCGCCCTGCATGTCGTCGAGGTCGACCTCGTAGGTGTACCAGCAGAGCTCCCACGCGATCACGATGACGATCGACGAGGCGACGGCCTCACCCGCGCGAACGCTGACCTCCGGCGCTCCGAGCGAGCGCGCGAGGCTCGCCACGCGACGCGGATACGCGCCGGCGTTGAACACGTCGAGCGCCAGATGCAGCGGGCCGCCGCGGGCCGGACCGGGCGCGCGCGGCTGCTCGCCATCGGCATCACGCGCACCGGGCGCCGGCGCCGAGGAATCGCGCGGATCTTGCTCGGTCGATGCTCCGGCCGCGTCGCCGGAGTCGAGGAAGTCATAGGACTGCGGCAGGCGGTCGAAGGGCGCGCCGTCGGCGTCGAGCTGCGTGTCCGCAGGATCGTCGCGCGGCGCCTCGGACTCGCCGCGACGCGTCTGGCGCAGCCGCTCGAACAGCCCGCGCGCGCGCCGCGTGCGCAGCGGAGAGGCGCTCAGGGCGTGCTCGTCGGAGCTGCGCTTCCAGCCCTGATGCGCGGCGCGCGGCGCGCATAGCTCGCACACCATTCGCGGCTGGCCGGCGGCGAGGAACACGGATGGCTGCTCGCCGCGCAGCAGACGTCGTTCGCAGACATCGCAGGCGACGTCGGGTTGAGAGGTGACGATCGATCTGGTTGCCATGAGTCCGTGAGGGTAGCTGGGCGAAGGGGCGCACGCGTCGCGCTCACGACGCGCGGCACGACGCTCGACGTCCCGGTGCAGCGGCTCTGAGCGGGCCGCGGCGCTCAGGCGTGAGCCGTCGCGCGCTCGCCGCTGGCCTCGGCGACGAGCTTCTGCGAGAGGTGCCCTGGCACCTGCTCGTAGCGCAGGAACTCCAGCGTGTAATCGCCCTGGCCGCCGGTGATCGAACGCAGGTCGGGCGCGTACGCGAGCATCTCGGCCATCGGCACCTCGGCTTTGATCTCCGTCATCGCGCCGTCGGGCTCCATGCCCTGCGGTCGCCCGCGGCGGCTGTTGAGATCGCCGATCACGTCGCCGACGTACGCCTCGGGCACCGACAGCGTGACCTGCATGATCGGCTCCAGCAGCACGGGATCGGCCTGCGCGAGCGCCTCCTTCATCGCATGCACGCCGGCGAGCTTGAAGGCGATCTCCGAAGAGTCGACGGAGTGGTGCGCGCCGTCGACCAGGCGCACGCGCACGCCCTTGACGGGATAGCCGGCGAGCACGCCCGAGGCCATCGCCTCGCGCACGCCCTTCTCCACGGCGGGGATGAACGAGCCGGGAATCACGCCGCCCTTGATCTTGTCGACGAACTCGAACTCATCGCCGCCGTTGGAAGCTCGGCCGGCCAGCGGTTCGATCTCGATGTGGCAGTCGCCGAACTGGCCGCGCCCGCCCGACTGCTTCTTGTGGCGCCCGCGCGCCTTCGCGGAGCTGCGGATCGTCTCCTGATAGGGCACGCGCGGCGGCTGCAGGCTGACCTCCACGCCGAAGCGGTCGCGCAGGCGGTCGACGACGACCTCCACGTGCACCTGCGAGAGCCCGGCGACGATCTGCTCGCCGGTCTGCTGGTCGCGATGCAGGTCGATCGTCGGGTCCTCCTCCTGCAGACGGCGAAGCGACGCGAACACCTTGTCCTCGTCGCCGCGGCTCTTCGGCTCGATCGCGAACGCCATCACCGCCGAGGGAAGCTTCAGCCGCGGCATCTCGATCGGCTCGTCGCGGTCGGCCAGCCAGTCGCCCGCGCGCGTCTCCTTGAGCTTGGCGACGGCGCCGATGTCGCCCGGCCCGAACTCCTGCACGTGGCGCACCTCCTTGCCGGCGAACACGAGCAGCTGGCCGATGCGCTCCTTGATGTGCTGGCGCGTGTTGAGCACGTGGCTTTCGGCCGGCATCACGCCCTGGTAGACGCGCATCAGGTTGATCCGCCCGGCGTAAGGGTCCGCACGGGTCTTGAACACGTACGCGAACAGCTCGGCGTCCTCGCTTGGCGTCAGCTCGATCTCGCCGACGGCCAGCGAGCCGTGCTTGACCGGCGACGGCAGGTCCTCGACGATCGCGTCGAGCAGGCGCGACGTGCCGAGGTTGCGCGTCGCCACGCCGCACACCACAGGGAAGATCTTGCCGTGGTTGGTGCCCTCCTTCAGCGCGTCGACGATCTCCTCGTGGGAGATGCTCTCGCCCTCCAGGTAGCGCTCCATCAGGCTGTCTGACACTTCGCACACCTCGTCCATCAGCTTCTCGCGGTAGTCCTGCGCGCGCTCGGCGAGCGCGCCGGGGATCGGGATCTCACTCCACGCGCCGCGCCCGCCGGAGTCCTGGCGAAAGGCCTTCATGTCGACGAGGTCGACCACGCCTTCGACGTCGTGCTCTGAGCCGATCGGGATCTCCGTCGCGACCGCATGTGGGCCGAACGCGCGCTTGATCTGCTCCAACGTGCGGTAGAAGTCCGCGCGCTCGCGGTCGAGCATGTTCACGAACAGCATGCGCGCGATGTCCAGCTCGGCCGCACGCGCCCATAGGCGGTTGGTCGAGACCTCGACGCCCATCACGGCGTTGACGACGAACACCGCCGACTCGCACACGCGCAGCGCGCCGAGCGCGTCGGCGACGAAGCTCGGCTCGCCGGGGGTGTCGAGCAGGTTTATCTTGCGCTCTCGCCAGGCGAACGAGCTCAGCGACGCCGAGATCGACATCTGGCGCGACTGCTCGTCGGGATCGGCGTCGGAGACGGTGCTCGCGTCGGGAACCGAACCCAGCCGGCTGGTGGCCCCAGCCTCGAACAGCAGCGCCTCGTGCAGCGAGGTCTTTCCCGCGCCGCGATGGCCGACAAGGGCGACGTTGCGAATCCGGTCCGCCGGCTGGCGGTCTCCCATGGGTCGCATGCGATCTCCTCTCTAGCTGTGCGCTCACCATACCGCCGCGCGCAGCCTCGCGCCAGGTCCTCCCCCGAGGCTGGCGGGGCGCTTTCAGCCGGCCCCGCTGAGCAGCGCGCCGTCGGCGTCGCCGCCGGTCAGTGGCTGTTCGGCGCGCACGCCGTCAGGCCGTACGGGTGGGCGAGCTTCGCGAACGGCGCGAACACGTCCTCGCCCGTCGTGAGGATCGTCGGCACGATCTTCACCTTGCCCACCGCGGCCTGCGCGATGTCGAGCATCTTCTTGATCGCCGCCCGATCGCCCGGCGGTGCGCCAAGCGCCCGGATCGCATTGATCTGCGCCTGCACGCCTGGCACTTCTTTGCCTCTCACGAACGCGACGATCTGTTCTTCTGTGGGATTGGCACCCAGTTTCGCCTGCGCCGCCCTGCTCTGTGCGTTGCCCTTCACGCAGATCGCGTTGGCTTTCGCGACGAATGCGCTCTTGGAGATCGACGGTGCGACGGCGCTCGTGGACGCCGTGCCGCCCCCGCCGCCACCGCACCCGGCGATCGTAAGGGCAGCGAGCGACAGCGCCGCCGCGGCCGTCGCGCCGCCGCGCCGTCGCCCCCGCCCGCGGTCGACGGGCGGCTGGCGTGGCCACCCGCAGCTGACGGCGATCACGACCGCCCGGCTGCGAGCCCCCGCCCCCAGAACCAGCACCGGCATCAGTCGTCGAACGACTCCTCCTGCATGCGCGAGCGCAGACGCAGCACGGCCTTCGTGTGCATCTGCGAGACGCGCGACTCGGTGACGCCGAGCACCTCGCCGATCTCGCGCAGCGTCAGGTTCTCGTAGTAGTAGAGCGCGATCACCAGCTTCTCTCGCTCGGGCAGGTTGGCGATCGAGTCGGCGATGCGGTCCTTGAGATCGCCCACGTCAAGCGAGCGCGCCGGATCGGGCGCGTTGGGGTCCTCGATCGTGTCCATCAGCGAGACCTGGTCGCCGCTGGAGTCCGACACGCTCCACAGCTCATCCAGTGCGACCATCGACGAGTGCGAGATCGCCAGCAGCGACTCGTTGAGTTCGTCGACCGTGATGCCGATCTCGTCGGCGATCTCTTGATCGGTGGGCGCGCGCTGCAGCGTGTTCTCGAGCTTCGCGTTCGCCCGCTCGACCTCGCGCGCCCGCGCACGCACGCTGCGCGGCACCCAGTCCATCGAGCGCAGCTCATCGATGATCGCACCCTTGATGCGCATGATCGCGTACGTCTCGAACTTGATGTCGCGCGACAGATCGAAGCGCTCGATCGCCGAGATCAGCCCCACCAGGCCGTAGGAGATCAGGTCGGCCTCCTCGACGTGCGGAGGCAGCCCGGCGGCCGTGCGCCCGGCTACGTACTTGACCAGCGGCGAGTACGCCACGACCAGGCGCTCGCGAACGCGCGTATCGCCGTCGGTCTTATATCGCCGCCAGAGTTCCCGCAGCTCGATCGGTTTGACATTTGTCTCCAGGGTGATTCCCCTTGTATCAGGCCCGAGGGTGGCTGCGCGCGTAGGCGCTTTTCAGTCGCGCGGACTCTACCCGAGTGTAAATCTGGGTGCTCGACACGCTCGCGTGTCCGAGCAGCTCCTGAATGCTGCGCAGGTCAGCGCCGCCGTCGAGCAGGTGCGTGGCGAAGCTGTGACGCAGCGCGTGCGGCGACACGCCGGCGCCAGCGCGGTCGCCGAGCGCGGCCACGCGTGAGGTCCACGTGCGCAGGCGGCGCCTGACATCGCTCGTCCCCAGTGGGCGGCCGGTCTTTGAGAGAAAGACCGTCTCCGAGGGGGTTTGCGCAGTCGCCAGCGCCTTTCGCCCACGATCGCGATAGCGCGCGAGCGCGGCCATCGCCGGCTCGCCCACCGGCACGAAGCGGGTCTTTCGCCCCTTGCCTTCCACGCGCAGCTGCTCGCCGTCGTAGTCGACGTCGTCCAAGCAAAGCGACACGAGCTCCTCGGCGCGAAGGCCGCACGCGTACGCGAGCTCGAACATCGCCCGGTCGCGCAGCTCCAGCGGGCCGCCGGCCGGGATGCCGTCGAGCAGCGCGGCGACCTCACGCGCGCTGAGCACGCGCGGCAGCTTCGACGGCCGCCGGGGGGTCGACACGAGGTCGGCCGGGTTCTCTGCGATCGCGCCGTGCTCACGCTGGCTTGTGAACAACGCCCGCAGCGCCGCCAGCTTGCGCGCGCTCGTGCTCGCCGCTGCGCCTCGCTGTGTGAGGTGCGCGATGTAGCGGCGCACCGCCTTCGCACCGACCTGCTTCGGCGACAGCCCGTGCACGGCGGCCCACTGCGCGAACTGCTCCAGATCCACGCCGTACGCGCGACGCGTGCGCTCGGCCGCGTCACGGCGCACCAGGTCCTCCATCAGCAGCCCGATCGCCTCGCGCCAGGCCTGCTGCAGGCGCGCGTCTCCGGCGGACCTCGGCCGACCGCCGGCCGGCCGGCCGCTCTCATCCATGTCGCCGCTCATCTCCACCTGCTACTTCGCCGCCGACGGCCCCGCACCCTGCCTGACGCCCGCAGCGCGCCATTGTGGCGAGCGCGAGAACGGCGGCAGGCGCCGCGCTACATTCCGGCTGTGAGCTCCCCGCCACAACCCGTAGCCGACGGCCAGCACGGGCGTGGCCGCGCAGGCGCAGAGGACTCGCCGGCCGGCGGCGCGTGGCAGAGCATCGACTGGCGCGAGCACCAGCGTTGGATCGACGTCGACGGCACGCCCATCAACACGATCGAGATCGGCCCCGCGGGCCCGGATGCCGGCAAGCCGATCGTGTTCGTGCACGGCCTGTCGGGCTCGTGGCCGAACTGGCTGGAACAGCTCCCCGTGTTCGCGCGCGAGCACCGCGTGATCGCGGTCGACCTGCCCGGCTTCGGGCACTCGCCTATGCCCGCCGACAAGCTCACCATCGCCGGCTACGCGCGCATGCTCGACCGCCTGCTCGCACAGCTGCAGATCGACGCAGCGGCCGTCGTCGGCAACTCGATGGGCGGGTTCGTCGCCGCGGAGCTGGCAATCGCCTTTCCCCAGCGCGTCGAGCGTCTCGTGCTCGTCTCCGCCGCTGGTATCTCCACCCATCAGCCCCGTGGCTCCACGCGCGCCATGCCGGTGCTGCGCCGGCTGGAGCGCATCCTGATCGCCTCAGGCGCGTGGGCGGCATCCAAGTCAGACACCGTCGCACGTCGCGCGCGCCTGCGCGAGGCGACGCTGAACGTCGTCGTGCGCCACCCCAGCCGCCTGCCCGCAGCGCTCGCCGCCGAGCAGTTGCGCGGCGCCGGCAAGCCTGGCTTCATCCAGGGCCTGGAAGCCGTTGTCGACTACGAGATCCGCGAGCGCCTGCGCGAGATCGCCTGCCCGACGTTGATCGTCTGGGGCGAGCGCGATCGGCTGATCGGCGTGCGTGACGCCGACGTCTTCGCCGAGCTCATCGAGAACTCCCGCAAGGTCGTCTTCGCCGACACCGGTCACATGGCGATGCTCGAGCGCCCGGACGAGTTCAACCGCCTGCTCGCCGAGTTTCTCGCCGAACAGATATAAGCGGAGTGAGCGTACGGGTATGCCCGGGGACGGGCGGACGCACGGACGGGTATGTGTGTGTAGAAAACGTTGAGCGGTAGCTATCGTATATACGCCGCATATACCATAGCTACCGCGCGGCGCAAAACGACAGACAACGCCACCGCCCGACGTGAGCCACCCCACACCCGCCCCGCGCAACCGCGCGTGAGAACGGACCGTCAGAGGGCGACGGCGCCCTCGGAGGCGCTGCCGACGAGCTTTGCGTACTTGCGGATGGCCACGTCGACGTGTTCGTCGGCGCGCGGCGGCTGCTCGTAGGCCGCCACCCGCTCGGCGACCTTTTCGTCGGAGAGCGCCACGTCGAGGCGCCCGGCGTCGGCGTCGATCGTCAGCTCGTCGCCGTCTCGCAGCGCCGCGATCGGGCCCCCGCGGACGGCCTCCGGCGCGACGTGCGCCACCATGAAGCCGTGCGTGGCGCCGGAGAAGCGCCCGTCGGTGATCAGTGCGACCTGCTCGCCGAGCCCCTCGCCGACGATCGCCGCGGTCACGGCGAGCATCTCGCGCATCCCGGGCCCTCCGGCGGGGCCCTCGCCGCGGATCACGACGACGTCGCCGGACGTGATCTCGTGCGCGAGCACGGCGGCCATCGCCGCCTCCTCGCCGTCGAACACGCGCGCCGGACCGGAGTGTTTACGTCGCTCGTGCCCGGACAGCTTGACCACGCACCCGTCGGGGGCGACGTTGCCGCGCAGGATCGCAAAGCCACCCGTCGGTTTGATCGGGTCGTCCAATGCGCGCACGACTCGCTGCCCGTCGGTCTCGCGCGCCTGCGCGGCCTCTTCGCCGATCGTCCTGCCGGTGACGGTGGGCGCGTCCGAGTTGAGGATTCCGGCTTCGTCCAGACGGGCGAGCACG
>DASYKG010000082.1:0-182215 GCA_035995645.1 Solirubrobacteraceae bacterium | reverse complement strand
GGCGGCGAGGCTACTGGCAGACTGCAGCGCCCGTGCTCGCCCGCTCCGACGCCGTCTCCGCCCTCGCTTCCGACCACTTCGACGTCGTCGTGGTGGGTGGCGGCATCACGGGCGCCGGCGTGGCGCTCGACGCGGCGACGCGCGGCTACAGCGTCGCCCTGCTCGAGCGCGCCGACTTCGCATCGGGCACCTCGAGCCGCTCGAGCAAGCTCGTCCACGGCGGCCTGCGCTACCTGCAGAACTTCGACCTGGGGCTCGTCCGCGAGGCGCTGCTGGAGCGCCAGCTGATGGTCGCGCTGGCGCCGCACCTCGTGCGGCCCCTGCCGCTGGTCGTGCCGGCGTTCGAGGGCGCGCGCCCCGACCGCCTGGTCGGCGTCGGGCTCAACCTCTACGACGTGATGTCGGTGAGCAACCGGCGCTCGGCCGGCGACAAACTGCGCTCGCGCCGCGGCCGCAAGGCGCGCGAGCGGCCCGTCGACGCCGCCGCGCCCGCGCCGGACGGAGGGGAGTCGTGGAGTCCCGCGCGCCATCGCGTGATCTCCGGCGAGGAGGTCGTGGAGCTGCTACCCGCGCTCGCCGCGCGCGAGCCGACGAGCGGATGGCTGTTCTACGACTGCCAGACCGACGACGTGCGCCTCGTCCTGACGGTGCTCGGCGAGGCCGAGCGCTTCGGCGCCGTCTGCGCCAACCGCCTGGAGGTCACGGGGCTGCTCGAGAGCGACGGCCGCGCGGAGGGGGTGGCGGTCCGCGACGTCGAGAGCGGGGACACCTTCGACGTGCGCGGCGCGAACGTCGTCAACGCAACCGGCGTATGGGCCGATGAGCTGCGACCGGAGGAGCTCCACGGCGAGGCGGAGCTGCCGCGGATCCGGCCGAGCCGCGGAACGCACATAACGATCGACCACGAGCACCTCCCGCTCGTCGGCGGCGCGATCGTCCCGGCCGGCTCGGGACGCTCGATCTTCGCGCTGCCGTGGCTCGGGCACACGCTCGTGGGCACGACCGACAACGACTACGAGGGCCCGCTGGAGCACGTGCAGCCCTCCGGCCGGGACATCGCCTACCTGCTCGATGCGGTCAACGGCTTCTTCGGCTCGTCGCTCGGACCCGAGCACCTCGCTGGCGCCTTCGCCGGAGTGCGCCCGCTGATCTCGACGGGCGACTCCAAGAAGTCCGTCGACATCTCGCGCAAGGCCGAGCTGTACGAGACCTCCTCGGGGATGATCACGATCACCGGCGGCAAGCTGACGACGTGGCGGCGCATGGCGAAGATGACCGTCGATCGCCTCGTCGAGCGCGAAGCCCGCGACGCTCCCTGCCGCACGCGCGAGATCCCGCTCGGCCAGGCGATCGCCGTGGACGAGCTGCCGCGCGTCGAGGGTGTGCCCGAGCACTCCTACCCGGCGCTCGCCTCGCGCTACGGCCATGCGGCGCACGAGGTGCTCGCGCTCGCCGCCGAACGCGGCGAGCTGGCCCAGCCGATCGTGCCGGGGCTTCCCGACCTGCTCGCCGAGGTGACGCTCGCGGCACGCCGAGAGCAGGCGCGAAGCATCGGCGATGTGCTGTTTCGCCGCACGCGGCTGGGGCTGCTCGCCGCGCACGAGCTGGCGGGCGACGGCGACGGCCGGGGTGGGCCGGTGGCGCGCGTCGCCGACGTCCTCGCGGGCGAGCTCGGCTGGGACGCCTCGCGAACGCGGCTGGAGATCGGCCGCTTCGCGCAAGAGGCCCGCGCGGAGGGGCTGCAGCAGTCGTGAGCCCCGGCGTGGACGCCCGGCGTCCGGCGCCCGTCCATCGCCTGATGGCCGCGGGGCGCGTGCTCGAGCTGGGCCCGAAGCCGTGGTTGATGGGCATCGTCAACGCCTCGCCGGACTCCTTCAGCGACGGCGGCCGACGCCCGACGCTCGACGCCCAGGCGCAGCTGGGCGAGCAGCTGCTCGCCGCCGGCGCCGACGTCCTCGACATCGGCGGCGAGTCGGCCACGACGGGGCGCCCGGCCGTGCCCGTCGAGGAGGAGCTGCTGCGCGTCGTGCCGCTCGTGAAACGGCTCGCCGGCGACCTCGGTGCGATCGTCTCCGTCGACACCTACAAGCCGCCGGTCGCGCGCGCCGCGATCGCCGCCGGGGCGAGCATCGTCAACGATGTCAGCGGGCTGCGCGATCCGCAGCTGGCGAGCGTCTGCGCGCAGACAGGCGCGGCGCTCGTCGTCATGCACACGCGCGCGGCGCCGCGCGAGCGCGTGCAGGACGCAGACCTGTATGAGGACATCACGGCCGAGGTGATCGAGTTCCTGCGAGCGCGCATCGGCGTCGCGCTCGGCGCGGGTATGGCTGCGGAGCAGTTGCTCGTCGACCCGGGGCCCGACTTCGCCAAGACCCCCGCGCAGACGATCCGCCTGCTGTCAGAGCTCGATCGCCTGCACGAGCTCGACCGGCCGCTGCTGATGGCGATCTCGCGCAAGGACTTCGTCGGCGCGCTGACCGGCCGGGCGCCGCGCGAGCGCCTCGCCGGCACGCTCGCCGCGCTCGCACACGGCGTGGACGCCGGCGCACACGTGTTCCGCGTCCACGACGTCGCCGCCGCCGCCGATTTTCTTGCCGTGCGCGCGGCGCTCAGCGGCGCCGAGGAGCCGAGCAGGGATCTCGCGCTCGCCGATGAATTGCGTCACGACCGGCTGCCCGGTTGACGTCCGTCGCGAGCGCTTCGCGCATGGAGGAGCGCGCGAGGGAGCCGAGCGAGCCGCTAGGCTGAAAGGCGTTCACGGGTGCCCGCAGCTGTCCAACGCAGCGGGACGCCAACCACCCACCTCGAGAGAAGGAGACCCACAATGGCTGCAGTACTCGATCGCTCCGAGCTGGAAGCGAGTCCCCTCGCAGACCTTCACGCAATCGCCGATCAGCTCGGCCTCGACGGATTTCGTCGCCTGCGCAAGGCCGATCTGATCGACCGCATCCTCGGCGACGCGCCGGCGCAGGACGACGGCGACGAGCCGTCCTCGTCCTCGCAGGAGCAGGAGCAGGATTCCTCAGATCGCCCCGCGCGCAGCCGCCGGCGCGGCGGCCGCTCGCGCCGCTCGGGCTCCGCCTCGCGTGAGGGCTCCGAGGAGACCGCGCAGGACGCCGATGACGTCGCCGAGAAAGCGCCGCGCGAGAAAGCCGCGCGCGAGCGGACTCCCCGCGAGCGCGGCGGACGCCGCGAGCGCAGCCGCGGACCGCGCGACGAGGAGCAACCGAAGGAGGCGGGGGACGACGAGAACGCGACCGTCGCCGAGGGCGTGGTCGAGGTGCTCGGCAACGGGTCGGCCTTCCTGCGCATCGATCCACCCGAGCCGTCCGACGGGGACGTGTACATCTCCGCCGCCCAGGTCCGACGCTGCGAGCTCGTCTCCGGCGACCGCGTCGCCGGCCCGGCGCGCACACCGCGCCGTTCTGAGCGCTATCCATCGCTCGTGCGCATCGACACGATCAACGGCAACTCCGCGGACGCCGTCTCGGCGGGCGCGCGCTACGAGGACCTGCCGGTCGACTATCCGAGCGAGCGCATCGCGCTGGAGTCCAAGGACCCGACGCTGCAGGCGATCGAATGGCTGACGCCGTTCGGGCGCGGATCGCGCGTGACGATTGTCGGCGCCGCGCGCGCCGGCAAGACCGAGACGCTTCGCGGCCTGCTGCAGGCGCTGGTCGCCGACCGGGGATCGGCCAGCGACGGCCTGGAGGTCTCACTCGTGCTCGCCGGGGCGCGCCCGGAGGAGATCGCGCAGTGGCAGCAGGGTGCGCTCGCACCTGCCGCCGCGCTCAGCTTCGCCGCGTCCTCGGACTCACAGAGCCAAGCGGTCGAGCGCACGCTGGAGACCGCCAAGCGCGTGGCGGCGCGCGGGGGGAACGCCGTCGTGCTGATCGACAGCCTCGACGCGCTCAGCCCGCAGGCCGCGCGCAAGGCGCTCGCCGCGGCACGCAACCTGCGCGAGGGCGGCTCGCTCACGGTGATCGCCACCGCCGCTGCGCCGTTCGGCGGCGAGAGCACCGTGATCGCGCTCGACGTCGGGCTCACCTCGACCGGGCGCCAGCCGATCATCGACCTGGCGGCCAGCGGCACGCTCAAGCCCGAGCTGCTCGTCGGCGACGACGGTGCGCAGGCGATCACGCAGGCGCGCGCGAGCGCGCTCGAGGCGAGCTAGGCGAGAATCCGCTTCGTGCGCGGCGCGGGCCGCACGCGTCAGGCGTAGCGCTTGTAGGCGACCCGACCCCAGGAGGGCTCGGGCGCGAGCTCGATCGGCTCGCCGCCGACCTGCGAAAGCGGGTCGACGGGCTGAACGTAGGCGAAGCTGCCGCTCGCTTCGTCGAAGGCCACGCTGAGCTCGCCCTCGTTGACGCGCTGGTCCAGCCACGCTCCGCGGAACACCAGGCGTCGCAGCCAGTGAACGAGCGAGCGCTCGGCCGGGCCGACGAGCTCCGGCCAGCAGTCGTTGACGTGCTGCCCGAGCGCCGAGGCCGGATCTGAGATCTCGCCGTTGACGGCGAGGTTCACGAGGTCTTCGAGCTCCTCCTCGCCGAGGCGCCCGCCGACGAAGCCGACCTTGATCGCCGCCTGCTCGCAGCGCTCGGAGAAGTCCTCCTCGTTGAACGTGAAGCGAAGCTCGCCGTATTCGAGGACGAAGTCCTCTCCCGAGTCGTAGTTTCCGCGGCGTGAGGTGTCCATGGCAAGGGTGACCGGCGGCCCTCGGGCCCCGGGTCGTCGGGATCATACGGTGGGTTCCTGCTCGGCCGGCTGCGGTGCACGGGATTTTGCACTGGCGAATCCTTCTGCTGGACTCGGGCGCGCTCCTCACAGCGGCCTTGTGCGGCTCCGGCCCTCTATACGCTGCGCGCATGGCACGCCTGACCCAACACGGCCTCAAGCGGGTGCTCGGCACGAGCGCGCTGTTCTCGACCGCCTACGGCAACGTCGGCTCGTCGATCTACTACGCGCTGGGGCTCGTCGCCTCCTACGCGCTCGGGCTGACGCCGATCGTCTTTTTGATCACCGGCGTGATCTTCTACCTGACCGCCGCCACCTACGCCGAGGCGACCGCGATGTATCCCGAGGCGGGCGGCTCGTCGAGCTTCGCGCGCCACGCCTTCAACGAGCTGTGGTCGTTCTTCGCCGCGTGGGCGCAGATGCTCAACTACACGATCACGATCGCCATCTCGGCGTTCTTCGTGCCGCACTACATCGGCGGCCTGTTCTGGCCTGCGCTTCAGCGCGGCCCGGGCGACGTGCTGTTCGGGATCGCCGTGGTCGCCGTGCTGTCGGTCGTCAACGTCGTCGGCGTCAAAGAGGCCGCCGGGCTGAACATCGTGCTGGCGATCACCGATCTCGCCACGCAGCTGCTGCTGGTGATCGTCGGCATCGTGCTCGTGCTCTCGCCGGACGTGCTCGTGCACAACGTGCACCTCGGTGTCGCGCCGTCGTGGAAAAGCTTCCTCGTGGCGATTCCCATCGGAATGATCGCCTACACGGGCATCGAGACGATCTCCAACATGGCCGAGGAGGCCCGCGACGAGACCAAGACGGTTCCGCGCGCGATCAAGTTCGTAGTGCTCGCCGTGTTCGCGATCTACGCCGCCCTGCCGATGGTCGCCCTGTCGGCGCTGCCCGTGCACAAAGGTGCCGACGGCAAGTACACGACGCTGCTCGGCACCGTCGAGGAGAAGGGCGGCTTCGCCGGCGACCCCGTGCTGGGAATCGTCAAGCACCTGCATCTCGGCGGGCTGCAATCGATCGGCGAGATCTACGTCGGCCTGCTTGCGGCGACGATCCTGTTCATCGCCGCCAACGCCGGCATCATCGGCGCCTCGCGGTTGGTCTACTCGATGGGCCTGCACCGCCAGGTCCCCGATCGCCTCAGCCGCCTGCATCCGCGCTTCTCCACGCCGTGGATCGGCATCCTGCTGTTCGGCGGCATCGCCTGTCTGACGATCATCCCGGGCAAGGCGGAATTCCTCGGCAACATGTACGCGTTCGGGGCGATGCTCTCGTTTACGATCGCGCACCTTTCGGTGATTCGCCTGCGCGTCAAGGAGCCCGACCGCCCGAGGCCCTATCGCGGGCCGGGCACGCTGCGCATAGCCGGGCGCGAGCTGCCGCTGTTCGCGCTGCTGGGGATCTTCGGCACCGGTCTCGCGTTCGTCGTCGTGACCGTGCTGCACCTCGCAGTGGCCGCGGCCGGGGTGTTCTGGTTGGCCTTCGGGATGGTCCTGTACGTGCTCTATCGAAAACAGCAGGGTCTTGACCTGCGCACGACCACCAAGGCGCCGCGGCCGGAGCGCCCGCCCGACTTCGCGGAGTTCGACTATCGCACAGCGCTCGTGCCGATCTTCGGCAAGGACATCGGCGCGAGCGTGCTCGGGCACGCCGCCAAGCTGATCGGCGAACAGGGCGTCGTGTACGCGATCTACGTGTTGCCGGTGCCCAGCCAGCTGTCGCTCGAGGCCGGCCTGGAGGAGGAGGAAGCGCACGGGCGCTCGGTGCTCGAGAGCGCGCGCATCCAGGCGCGCCGCGCGGGCATCAAGATCCATACCGCGCTGATCCGCACGCGCAACCCGGGCGCCTCGCTCGTGGAGGAAGCGCTGCGTGTGAACGCCGACGTCATCTACTGGTCGACGATCCACGCCTCCAAGGGCGAGCAGCAGATCGGCCCGACCGCCGCCTACCTGCTCAGCAAGCGCCCCTGCCGCGTGATCATCGAGACCGAGAACCCGCCCGCGCGCCCGCGCGAGAGCGTGCCGGTCCCCGCCTGACCGCCCCGCCTAGTCGCGACCGAGCGCCGAGGCGAGCGCCTCGCCGAGCTCGGCGTGCGCGAACTCGTAGCCGAGCACCAACGCCTTGGCGGGCACCACGCGCGCGCCCTTGGTGACGATTTCCGCCATCTCGCCATACAGCAGCGACAACGCCGCGCCCGGCACCGGCAGCAGCGCCGGCCGTTTCAGCGCTCGTCCGAGCGCGCGCGAGAAGTCGCGGTTGCTGACCGGCTCCGGCGCCGTCGCGTTGACGGGCCCGCTCCAGCGCTCGTCTGTGACCGCGGCCACGATCACCCCGACGAGGTCGTCGAGATGGACCCAGGAGATGTACTGACGGCCGCCCGCCACCGGGCCGCCGACGCCCAGACGAAACGGCGGCAGCATCTTCTCCAGCGCCCCGCCGTCGCTGTCCAGCACGACGCCCGTACGCACGAGCACCACGCGCATGCCGAGCGCCGAGGCGTTGGAGGCCTCCTGCTCCCAGTCGACGCAGATCCTCGCCAGGAAGTCCGCGCCTGGCGCGGCGTCCTCGTCCAGCGGTTCCTCGCCGTGCGCTCCGTAGTAGCCGACGCCCGACGAGCTTACGAGCGCGGCTGGCCGTGCGTCGGCCTGCTCGAGCCCCGCAAGCAGATTGCGCGTGCCCGTGATCCGGCTCGCGCGGATCGCCCGCTTGGCCTCGGCACTCCAGCGTTGGGCGATGTTCTCGCCGGCCAGGTGCACGACCGCGTCGCGTCCCTGCAGCGCCTGCGCCGGGGCGGGCTCGCTCATCAGGTCCCAGTCGAAGGCTTCCACCGGCTCCAGGCCGGCGGCGCCGAGCCGCTGCTGCGCACGCGCCGAATCGCGCGAGAGAACGGTCACCTGCGTCCCGCCGCGCTGCAGCGCGGCGATCAGGCGCGGCCCGATCAGGCCCGTCGCTCCGGTGACCGTCACGCGCTTTGCCTCCACGCGCCTACCCTCTCATACGCGGTCGTGCGAAAGCTAGGCGGACGAGCTCGGCGTCATCGTGTCGCCCTGCGCGAAGCCGACCTCCAGGCCTGCCTGCGCGGTGCCGTCGGCGCGGGCCTCGTCGGCCACCGCCGCGGCGACCGCCGGCGCGACATCGCGGTTGAACACCGACGGGATGATGTAGTCCTCGCGCAGTTCCTGCTCGTCGACCGTCGCCGCGATCGCGTGGGCGGCCGCCATCTTCATTCGCTCGGTGATCGTCGGCGCGCGAACGTCCAGCGCCCCGCGGAAGATGCCGGGGAAGCACAGCACGTTGTTGATCTGGTTTGGGTAGTCCGAGCGTCCCGTCGCGACTATCCTCACGTACTCGGCGGCCTCCTCCGGCGTGACCTCCGGATTGGGATTGGCCATCGCGAAGACCATCGCGTCCTTGTTCATCCGCGCCAGCGCCTGCGCCGGCATCACGCGGGCGCCCGACAGGCCGATCAGCAGATCCTCGCCGTCGATCACCTCGGCGGGCGTGCCGTCGCGGCATTCCGGGTTCGTCGCCTCGGCGAACCAGCGCTTGACGTCGTTCATCGAGCCGTCCAGATAGTCCGCGCGCTGCACGTGCAGCGCGCCGCGCGAGTCGGCGCCGACGATTTTGCGCACGCCGCCGGCAAGCAGGATCTTCGTCACGGCGATGCCCGCGGCGCCGATCCCGATGATCAGCACGTTGAGATCCTCCATCCGCTTGCCCGTCAGCTTGACCGCGTTGAGCAGCGCCGCCATCACGACCACCGCCGTGCCGTGCTGGTCGTCGTGGAACACCGGGATGTCCAGCTCCTGCTTGAGGCGATCCTCGATCTCGAAGCAGCGCGGCGCCGAGATGTCCTCCAGGTTGATCCCGCCGAACGCCGGCGCGATCAGCTTGACGGTCTGCACGATCTCCTCCGGATCGGTCGTGTCGAGGCACAGCGGAAACGCGTCGACCTCGGCGAACTCCTTGAACAGGCAGCACTTGCCCTCCATCACAGGCATCGCCGCGCGCGGCCCGATGTCGCCGAGCCCGAGCACCGCCGTGCCGTCGGAGACGACCGCGACCGTGTTGCGCTTGATCGTGTACTGAAAGGCCCTGTCAGGATCGTCGGCGATCGCCAGGCTGACGCGCGCCACGCCGGGCGTGTAGGCCATCGACAGGTCGTCGCGCGTCTTCAGCGGGTGCTTGTTGTGCTGTTCGATCTTGCCGCCGACGTGCAGCAGGAACGTGCGGTCAGTCGTGTCGATCACCTCGACGCCCACGACGGCCTCGATCGCCTCGATGATCCGCTCCCAGTGCTCCTTGCCGGACGCGTCGACGACCACGTCGCGCACGCTGTGGTTCCCGTCGACCTCCACGAGGTCGACCGCGCCCACCATCCCGCCTGCGGCGGCGATCACGCTGGAGAGCTGACCCAGGGTCCCGTGAGCGTCGTCGATCTTGACGCGGATAGTGAGTCTGAACTGCGCGCTTGGCGTGGCGCTCACGAAACTGGTCTCCTCGGAAGTCGGGGGCAGGGCATGTTAGGCCGAGGCGAGTCTCGCCGCGTGATGGTGCACGGATGCGCGACGGCCACGCCCGCCCCACGGCGTCGCGCGCGGCCTCGTAGAGTGACCGGTCAATGGCCGGCACGAGCACACGCGCGAACGCGTCCGCGGGCGCTCCGGCGGACGCCCAGCGGCGCCTGTTCCTGATCGACGGGCCCAGCCTCGTCTACCGCGCCTTCTTCGCGCTGCCCGAGTCGATCGCTACTTCGACGGGCGTGCCCACGAACGCGATCTTCGGCTTCGCCTCGATGCTCGTGAAGATCGTCAGCGAGTACGGCGTGTGTCCGACCGTCGTCGCCTGGGACGCCGGCAGCTCCGGACGCACGGAGGTGTACGCCGACTACAAGGCACAGCGCCGCTCGCGGCCGGACCTGCTCAAGCAGCAATGGCCGGCGATGGAACCGCTCGTCGAGGCCTTCGGCTACTCCAACGTGAAGATCGACGGCTACGAGGCCGACGACGTAATCGCCTCATTGACCGAGCACGCGTTGCGCGCCGACCCGCCGGTGCCGGTGATGATCGTCACCGGAGACCGCGACGCCTTCCAGCTGATCGACGGCGCCGGGCTGGTCAAGGTGATGGCGACCTCGCGCGGGATCACCGAGACGAAGATCTACGACCGCCAGTCGGTGATCGACCGCTACGGCATCGCTCCCGAGCTGATCCCCGACTTCTACGGGCTGAAGGGCGACACCTCCGACAACATCCCCGGCGTTCCCGGGATCGGCGACAAGACCGCCAGCGAGCTGATCCAGACCTACGGCACGCTCGAGGACGTGCTCGCGCACGTCGAGCAGATCAAAGGCGCCAAGCGCAAACAGAACCTGCTCGAGCACGCCGAGGACGCACGCGTTTCCAAGCGCCTGGCGACCGTCCAGCGCGACGTCGCCGTGGACTTCGACGTGGCAGCTGAGCACGTGCGCGAGCCCGACCGCTCGCGCGTGCGCGAGGTCTTCCGCGAGTACGAGCTGCGCGACCCGCTGCGGCGCCTGGAGGAAGCGCTCGGCGACCCCGAGGTCGCCGCACCGGCGCCCGCCACCGAGGTCAGGCTGAGTGCGCGCGTGCGCTCGGGCACGCCCGCGGACATCGCCCGGCTGGGGGCGCCGGATTCGCAGATCGCCCTCGTCGTGCGCGCCGCCGAGACGCCCGAGGGCGCGCTGTTCGCCGATGGCGCCCCGTGGCGCTTCGCGGCGGCGGTCGCCGGCGGCGCGGCGGGGGCGGGCGGCGACCGTGGCGCCGCGGGGACAGGCGTCCGCGAGGTGCTCGTCGGCGACTGCGAGGGCCCCGAGCAGGTCGTCGTGGCCTGCGCGCAGCGTCCAGTCGTCGCGCACGACGCCAAGTCGCTGGGGCTCGTGCCGGCGGGGCTCGCGCACGACACGCTGCTCGGCGCCTACCTGCTCGAGCCCGCTCGCCGCGGCTATCCCTTCGCCGAGCTGTGCGAAGAGCGCGGCCTGGCGAGCGACCTGGAGGACCCTCTGGCCGCCGACGCGCTGATGCTCGGCGCGCTCGCCGACTGGCAGCGCGAGCAGATCGGCGAGCGTGGCCTGGAGGGCGTGATGCAGGACATCGAGCTGCCGCTCGTCGTGGTCCTGCGCGAAATGGAGCTGCTGGGCGTGCGCCTGAACCTCGACCGCCTCGCCGAGATCAGCGGGCGCGTGCGCGAGGAGCTGGCCGCACTGGAAACAGAGATCTTCACGCTCGCCGAGGAGGAGTTCACGATCGGCTCGCCACAGCAGCTCGGACAGATCCTCTTCGAGAAGCTCGGGCTGTCGCGAAAGCGCCGTGGCAAGACCGGCTACTCGACCGACGCGCGTGTGCTGCAGGCGATCCGCACAGAGCACGAGATCGTGCCGCGGATCGAGCGCTGGCGCGAGCTGTCGACGCTCGCCAAGACCTACCTCGACGTGCTCCCGGAGGAGGTCGACGAGCGCTCGCGCATCCATACGACCTTCCTGCAGGCCGGCGCCCAGACCGGCCGCCTCGCGAGCACCAACCCGAACATGCAGAACGTGCCGATCCGCACGCCACTGGGGCGCGAGATCCGTGGCTGCTTCGAGGCCGACGAGGGCAACGTGCTGATCTCCGCCGACTACTCGCAGATCGAGCTGCGCGTGCTCGCGCACGTCGCCGACGAGCCCGTGCTGAAGGAGATCTTCAGGCGCGGGGAAGACGTGCACACGGCGACCGCCTCGCAGGTCTTCTCCGTGGAGGCGGTGGACATCGACCCCGGCATGCGCTCGAAGGCCAAGATGATCAACTACGGGATCGTCTACGGCCTCTCGGACTTCGGCCTCGCCGACCGCCTGAACATCCCGCGCGAGGAGGCCAAGGAGTTCATCGATGCATACCTGCTGCGCTTCCCGCGCGTGGCGGCGTTCATCGCGGAGACGATCGAGCAGGCTAAGCAGCAGAGCTACGTGACGACCCTGTGGGGCCGCCGCCGCCAGATTCCCGAGTTGCAGGCACGCAACTACCAGGTGCGCATGCTCGGCGAGCGCCTCGCCGTGAACACCGTGATCCAGGGCACCGCCGCCGACATCATCAAGCTGGCGATGATCCGCACGCACGACGCCCTCGCCGCGTCGGGACTGAAGACGCGCCTGCTGCTGACGATCCACGACGAGCTGCTGTTCGAAGGTCCGCCGTCCGAGCAGGACGCCGCGCGCCAGCTGATCGAGCGAGAGATGTGCGCGGTGTGGGACCGCGACCCGCCGCTCGCCGTCGACGCCGGCGTCGGGCGCAACTGGCTGGAGGCCAAGTGAGCCGCGCCGTTGCCGTGCTGATCGGCGTCGGCGCCGGGTGCCTGGTGGGTATGCAGGCGCCGATCAACTCTCGCCTGGGCAAGAGCGTCGGCACTCCCGAGGCCGCGGCGATCTCCTTCCTCGTCGGAACCGTCGCGCTCGTGCTGATCCTGCTCGTCGCGCGCGGCGGCGTCGGCGGTCTCGGACAGGTCGGCCGCGCGCCGTGGTGGGCGCTCGTCGGTGGCCTGCTCGGCGCCGTCTACGTGAGCGTCGCGCTGGTCGCCGTGCGCACGCTCGGCGCGAGCGGGCTGACGGCTGTCGTGATCGGCGGCCAGCTGGCGATCTCCGTCCTGATCGACCGCTTCGGCCTGCTCGGCGTGGCCAAGCAGGCAGTCGGCCCGCAGCGGCTTCTCGGTCTCGTGCTGCTCGCCGCCGGCGTCGTGCTCGTCGTGCGCAAGTAGCGCTCGCAGGCGCTCAGCTCAGGGCGCTCTGAAAGCCCTCGCGCCAGCTCGCGTGGCGCGGCGTCCAGCTGAGCTCGCGCTTGGCACGCGCGTTGGACGCGCCCTGTGCTCGTGTCATCGTCATCACGCCGTACTCGCCGGCGAGCGGGCGCGCCAGCCATGTCGGGACGCGGCGCGGGGGCTTGGCGCCGAGCGCCCGCGCGAGCGCCGGGACCCACTCGCGCACGGGCGCGGGCTCGTCGTCGACGACGTTGTACGCGCCGCCAGCGCCGTGCGTGAGCGCCGCCACGGTGGCCAGCGCGGCGTCGTGCACGTGGATGAACGACCACACGCCGCTGCCGCCGCCGACGATCGGCAGGCGCCGGCGGGCGACTTCCCGCCCGACCGAGCCTTCCGCGGAGATCGACGTTCCGGGGCCGTAGAAGTAGCCGTAGCGCAGCACCAGCCCATCCGCGCCGAGCACCGTGCGCTCGAGCTCGGCGACCGCCGCCGCCGAGCGCTTGAACTGCTCCGGCGGATCGGCGATCAGCGGGTCGTCCTCGCCGTGAACGGTTCCCGCTGGGCCGGGCGCGTAGGCGAAGGCGATGCTCTGGGCGACGATGCGGGAGGCGCCGGCCTGTTGTGCGGCCGCGACGAGATTACGCGTGCCCTCCGTGCGCAGGCGATCGGTGAGCGCGAAGTCGCGCACCATCTTGCGCGGGTCAAGGCGAGGCGGAATCGCCGTCAGCTGATGGACGATCGCCTGCGGGCGGGCGGCTTGGACGGCGCTCTTCACGGCGTCGGCGTCGAGCGCGTCGGCGACGACCGCCTCGGCGCCCGCGGCGATCAACGTCGCGGCCTTCTCGGGCGAGCGGGTCATGCCCGTCACCTCGTGGCCATCGGCGACCAGCAGCCGCAGCAGCGGCGCGCCGATCGCGCCGGTGGCGCCGGCGAGGAAGACCCTCATGCCGCGGCGGTAGCCGCGCCCGGGGCGGGCGAGTCCGCGGTGGCAGCAGCGCCCACGGCCGCAGGCTGATCCGCCACGCGCTCGGGCGCGACGCAGGCCATGCCCTCGCTGAAGCCGGCGGAGCCGATGCCGAGCGCGAGGTTGAAGCGCCCTCGCATGTTCTCCATCGCGATCACGTTCGTCAGCTCCACGAGCTGCGCGTCGTCGAGGTGTGCTCTCAGCTTCGCGAACAGCTCGTCGGACACGCTGACGGGCGTGCTGCTGATGCCGACCGCGTAGTCGAGCACGAGCCTGTCGAGCTCGGAGAACTCGTCGCTCTCCCGGTAGTGAGCAAGGGCCAGCAGCTCCGCCTCGCCGATCCCGGCGCGGTAGGCGATCGGTGAGGCGATGTCCATGCACCACTCGCAGTGCGTGAGCGCGGCCGCCTTGAGCTCGGCGAGCACCTTCAGCCGCTCTGGCACCCGATGCGCCTTGGCGATCGTCCACTCGAACAAGCCATAGCCGATCAGCAGGGCGGGCGCCTGCGCGTAGGCCTGGGCCGGCTCGATCATCTCGGTCGTCGTCTCGCGGCCGGTGAGCTTCGTCGTCTCGCGCCGCCCGATCCACAGAAGCACGCGCGTGAGCAGCCCGGCCTCGCCAGCGCGAACACCGTCGATCCTCATCATCTCTGCACCTCCAGCGGTCGGGTTGACTCGCGCCCGAGCCACACCAGGGCAGCGGTCGCGAGCGTGAGCGAGGCGAAGTCGAACGGCCCGAGCCAGTAAGGGTTGGCCGCGCCGATGTCGGCGAGGTGGTTGAGCGCGTGCAGCGCGAACTGCAGCGCCACGCAGAAGAGGATCGGCGTGCGCCACGACACGCGCCAGTAGGCGACCGTCAGCGACGCGCCGAACGCCAGGTTGAACGTCGCCGTGTCGCGCAGGTAGTGGTCGTTCTGCACGCCGAACGGGCCGATGTCGGTGAAGAACGTGTGCGGCGCGAACACCATCAGGGCGGCGACCGCGAAGTGGTATGCGGCGAATGCGACCAGGCCCGCGCGGACGGTCGCGGCCAGGCGTGGCGCCGGGCGGGGCGCTGCGCTGGCCCCGGGGTCGCCAACGGTTGACATGGCCGCTACTCTAGCCCAGAGGTGGTTCCCAAACAGTGACCAGTCTGGCGACAAAAGAAGGTACCAGTTATGGTCCGGAGCTGCTCGTGCGCCTGCGCGGCGGACGCCGTCGAGCGCAGCTGGAGGACCGCCTGCGCGAGCTCGTGCGCGACGGCACGCTCGCGGCCGGGGACCAGATGCCCTCCTCGCGAGCGCTCGCCGGCGATCTGAGCGTGTCGCGGCGGCTGGTCGTCGACGCCTACGCGCAACTGCTCGCCGAGGGCTATCTCATCGCCCGCCAGGGCGCTGGCACGTACGTGGCGGCGACCGCGACCGTCGCCGACGGCTCCTCGCCGGTCCAGTCGCCCAGCGCGCCCCAGTTCGACTTCTTTCCCGGCGCCCCCGACCTGTCGGCGTTCCCGCGCACGCTGTGGCTGCGTGCGATGCGCGACGTGCTGCGCTCGGCGCCCGACGGCGCGCTGGCCTATCCCGACGCGCGCGGAGCGCCACAGCTGCGCGAGGCGCTCAGCTCCTACCTGCGACGCGTGCGCGGCGTCGTCGTAGACCCGGGCTCGATCGTCGTGTGCTCGGGCGCGACGCAGGGGTTGGCGCTGCTCGGGCGCGCGCTCGTCGCTCAGGGCGTGACGGCGATCGACGTCGAGGACCCCGGCCTGCCGCCGCACCGCGCGGTGCTCGCCTACGCCGGTCTGCGGGTCCGCGGCGCGGCCGTGGACGAGCAGGGCGTGGACGTCGCCTCCTTGCGCGCCCCGGTCGTGTTGACGACGCCCGCTCACCAGTGCCCGACAGGCGTCGTGCTCTCGCCGCAGCGGCGCGGCGAGCTCGTGCGCTGGGCGCGCGAGGGCGGACTGGTGATCGAGGACGACTACGACGCGGAGTTCCGCTACGACCGCGCGCCGCTGGGCGCACTGCAGGGGCTCGCGCCCGACCGTGTGGTGTACATGGGCACGGTCTCGAAGACGCTCGCCCCCGGCCTGCGCCTCGGCTGGTTGGTGCTGCCGCCATCGCTGGTCGACGCCGTCGCGCAGGCCAAGGCGCTGGACGACCTCGGCTGCCCGGCACTCGACCAGCTCGTGCTCGCACGGCTGCTGGAGACCTCCGCGTACGATCGGCACCTGCGCCGCGCCCGCCGGCGCAACCGCGCACGCCGTGACGCGCTGATCGCTGCCGTCGCGCGCGAGCTGCCCCAAGCGCGCGTGAGCGGCATATCCGCCGGGCTGCACGCGCTCGTGCGCCTGGCGCGCCCCGTCGATTTGCACGCCCTGGTCAGCGCGGCGGAGCAGCGCTCGCTGCGCGTGTACCCGCTGGAGTTTCACCGGATCTCGCCGGCGGACGAAACCGACGCGCTGGTGATGGGCTACGCCAACCTCTCCGAGCCGGCGATCGACGAGGGCGTGCGACGGCTGGCGGAGGTTCTGAAAGAGCTGTGAGGCGAGCGACGGAGGTCACGAGATGACAGGTCGAGATCAGGCAGATCCGGTCGATCCGGCAGATCCGGCGGCGGGCGTGGCGGAGCCCGCGCGGCCCGGCGCCCGTCCGGTGCCCGGCCGGCGCCTGCCGGCGGCGCTGTTCGGCGCGCGCATGGCGGCGCGCAGCGCGCCCTCAGGCGCGGGCACGATCGGACAATCTCCGCACACCGGCACGATCGAGCAGATCGCCGCCTGCAAGCGCGCGCTGCTCGTCACCTACCGGCGGGACGGAACGGCCGTGCCGACGCCCGTGTGGGCGGCGAGCGACGGCGGTCGCCTGTACGTACGCTCGGAGCGCAGCTCGGGCAAGGTCAAGCGCCTGCGCAACGACGCGCGCCTGCTCGTCGCGCCGTGCACGGTACGCGGCCAGCCGCTCGGCGCCCCGCTGGAGGCGCGTGCGCGGGTGCTCCCACGGGCGCAGGAGCCGCTCGCCGAGCGCGCGCTGGCGTTGCGTTACGGCTTCGGTCGCGAGCTGTTCGAGCGTGCGATGGACCTGCTGCGCGTGGACATGTGCTTTCTCGAGATCACGCCGGTCCCTTGGCGGCCGCCGGGCTGATCGCAGCAGGCGAAAGGCGCTCTACGCGGTCGCGGGCGCCGAGACGGCGGCGAGCCGCGAGCGCGTCAGCGCGCGGGCGCCTTCGGCGACGAAGCTCGGCGGGGCGATCGCCAGGTACTGGTCGAACACCCAGCCGCACAGGCGGCGGTTCTCGAACATGCGCACCACGGCTGTCAGCGAGCGGCTGGGCGTCGTGCGCCCGGCGGCCTGCTGTGCGCGGAGCATCCATGCGAACTTGCGCGCGTGCGCGGCGGAGAAGGCGCCGTAACGCCGCAGCGCCAGCTCGCGCGAGCGCCTGCCGTCGAGCACGGCGCGCAGCTCGCGACCGCAGGCCAGCCCGAAGTACAGCGCCGTGCGGATGCCCTCGGCGGTCAATGGGAGACAGTGTCCGGCGGAGTCGCCGGCGAAGAACACGCCGTCCTCGACGGCCGGGCGCAGCTGGTGGGGGATCCAGTTTCCCTGGTAGCCGTCGGGCGGCAGACCGAGGTCGCGGGCGAGCCTGACGGTCGGCTGCTTGACGTGGTGCGCTGGCCAGAAGGAGCCGACGCCGACGCGCATCTCGTCCCGTGCGGGAAAGCTCCAGGAGTAGCCGGCGCGCACGTAGCGCGGATCCACCCACAGCTCCATCTCCTCGCCGCGCCCGCCAGGGTGAACCTCAAGGCCGCGCGACAGGCGAGCGTCCGGCGGCTGGATCGTCGTGTGGTTGGACAGCACGCGCCGCCAGCCGAGCCCGTCCACGATCAGTGGCGCGGTCAGCGAGCCGCGGTCGGTGTGCACGGTGTTGCCGTCGCGCCCGGTCACCGTCGCGGTCTCGAACTCCAACTCGCCGTCGTCGGCCTGGTCCCACATCAGCGCGCACAGCTCGCGGTAGTCGAACGTCGAGAACGACCACGGCAGCGACCAGCGCGAGGTGTGAAACGGCGTGTGCACGACGAGCTCGTGGAAGGTCTGGCGGTGCGAGGACTGCAGGTCCATCGCGCTCAGCCAGCGCGTCGGCATCGCGCAGGCGGAGGTCTGGCGCTCGCCGATCTCGTAGCGGTCGATCATCAGCACACGCGCACCGGCGCCGGCGAGCTCGCGGGCGATCGCCAGGCCGGCGAAGCTTGCGCCGCACACCAGCACGTCGCAATCGCGCTCCAGCGGTGTCCGCGCCGCTCCCCGCGTCGTCGCTCGTACAGGCATCTTCCCCGCAATGATACGGCTGCGCTAGGCTTCGCCGGTGCAAACGGTGATGGAGAATCCTCAAGCTCGCGTGGTCGAGGGGTCCAACGGACTCCTGCTGGAGATCGACGGCGCGATCGTGCCCAACTACGAGGCGACCTTCCGGACGATCGAGGAGGGCGAGGTCGTCACGGGCCACGTCGTGCGGATCGACAAGGACGAGGTCCTCGTCGACATCGGCTACAAGTCCGAGGGCGTCATCCCCGCCAACGAGCTGTCGATCCGCAAGTCGGTGGATCCGAAAGACGAGGTGCACCTCGGCGAGGAGGTCGACGCCATCGTCATGACCAAGGAGGACCAGGACGGTCGCCTGATCATGTCGAAGAAGCGCGCGCGCTTCGAGAAGGCGTGGCGCCGCATCGAAACCGCCGCCGAGTCCGGAGAGCCGGTGGAGGGCACGGTTATCGAGGTCGTCAAGGGTGGCCTGATCATCGATCTCGGCGTGCGCGGCTTCCTGCCCGCTTCGCTCGTCGACATCCGCCGCGTGCCCAACCTCGACGAGTACATGGGCACGAAGATCGAGACGAAGGTGATCGAGCTCAACCGCTCGCGCAACAACGTCGTGCTGTCGCGCCGCGCGGTGCTCGAGGAGGAGCGCAAGGAGGTCCGCCAGCAGATCCTCGACCGCCTGCAGCCGGGCCTCGTCGTCGAAGGCCAGATCTCCAACATCGTCGACTTCGGCGCGTTCGTCGACCTCGACGGCATCGACGGCCTGATCCACATCTCCGAGCTTTCGTGGTCGCACGTCAACCACCCGTCAGAGATCCTCACGATCGGCGACACCGTCAAGGTCAAGGTGCTCGACATCGACCGCGACCGCCAGCGCATCTCGCTTGGTCTCAAGCAGACCCAGGAGGATCCGTGGCAGCGGATCGTCGACACGTACAACGTCGGCGACGAGCTCGAGGGCAAGGTCACCAAGGTCGTCACGTTCGGCGCATTCGTGGAGATCCTCGACGGCGTCGAGGGCCTCGTACACATCTCAGAGCTCGCGCCGCATCACGTCGAGAGCCCGCGCGAGATCGTGCACCCGGGCGACGAGATCCGCGTGAAGATCCTCGAGATCGACTCCGAGCGCCGCCGCCTTTCGCTGTCGGCCAAGCGCGTCGAGGACCAGATCCTTCCCGTATCGCGTCCCGGTGAGCCGGAGGCGCAACCGGCCGACACTGCGCAGGAGGCCGAGGCGCAGGGCGAGGCAGAGACGCCCGAGGCCGCCGCGCCCGAGGCCGAGGCAGCGGTGCCCGCCGCCGAGCAGGCAGAGCCCGAGGCCGCTGCGGCTCCCGCCGAGGCGCCGGCGCCGACAGAGATTGCCGAGCCCGCCGCCAGCGCCGAGCCAGCCGCCGACGCCGAGCCCGCCGCCAGCGGTGAGGCCGCCGCGGCAGAGGCCGAGCCTGCCAGCGAGGATGAGCAGGCGCCGCCAGCGGCTGCCGGCGATGCCTCGGCCGAGGACGAGCAGCCGCACGCCGAGGGCGAGCAGCCGCAGGCTGAGGCCGGCACTGCCGACGAGCAGGCAGAGCCCGCGGCAAAGTCCGCGCAGGACTGAAGCGGTCTGAGCGGCGCCGGGCTGGTGGAGCCGGTGGTGCCCTTCGTCGGGCTGACCGGAGGCATGGGCGCGGGCAAGTCGACCGCGCTTGCGGCGCTCGAGCGTCTCGGCGCGGCGGTGCTGTCGAGCGACGCGGTGGTGCACGAGCTGTACGCGCACGACGAGCGCCTGCGCGACGCCGTGGTCGAGCGCTGGGGGGCGCAGGTCGCGCCGGGCGGCGTCGTCGACCGCTCCGCCGTGGCGGCGCGGGCCTTCGCCGACGCCGAGGAGCGCGACTGGCTCGAGGGCCTGTTGTGGCCGTTGGTCGGCGCCCGCGTCGCCGCTTGGCTGACGGACGTGCGCAGCGCCGGCGAGGCGGCGGTCCGGGAGGGTCCGCGTGCGGCGGTCGTCGAGGTGCCGCTGCTGTTCGAGGCCGGCTTGGACGGGCTCTACGATGCGACGATCGCGGTGATCGCCGACGAGCGGCTGCGCCACGAGCGCGCCTCCGCGCGCGGTCACGCGCTGGCGGACGAGCGCTCCGCGCGCCAGCTGCCGGAGCAGGAGAAGGCCCGGCGGGCGACGTTCGTCGTGCGCAACGACGGCTCAGAACAGGAGTTGGAACAGGTGTTGTCGGCGGTTCTTGACAAGCTGAGCGGATGAGCCGGCAGGTGGCCATGGGCCGGCGGCGGACGGCGCGCACGATCAGCCGGCGCACGCTCGGCACGTTGACGGCGCTCGCGGTAGCGGCGTTGATCGTCGCGCTGATCGCCTCGGAGGTCAACCACGCCGTGAGCAAGCTCGGCCTGCCGCTCACCAACGCCGACGTGATCCGCAAGCAGGCGGCGGCAAAGCGCCTGGACCCGGCGCTGATCGCCGCGGTCATCTACGCCGAGTCGAAATTCGCGCCGCGCGCCTCCTCGGCGGGCGCGCAGGGACTGATGCAGATCCTCCCGGAAACCGCCTACTACATCGCGCATCTGTCGGGGGGCAGCCAGTTCACCGCCAGCGACCTGGCGACGCCGAGCATCAACGTGGCCTACGGCAGCTACTACCTGCGCTACCTGCTCGACCACTACGAAAACAACGAGATGCTCGCCGTGGCCGCCTACAACGGCGGTCTTGCCAACGTCGACAGGTGGGTCGCGCGAGCGCGCGCGAACGGGGGAGATCTGACGGTTTCCGCGATTCCCTTCTCCGAGACGCGTGCGTACGTGCAGCGCGTGCTGGGCGCCCAGCGAGAATACCGCGCCACCTATCGGCGCGAGCTCGGGCTGGGTTGAGGCGCTCGCTACGGTAGAGAGGGATGCCCGACTTCAAGCTCGACTCCGTCTTCACGCCGACCGCCGACCAGCCGAAGGCGATCGCCGCGCTCGCTGAAGGCGTCGAGGCGGGCGAACAGTTCCAGACGCTGCTCGGGGCCACCGGCACGGGCAAGACGATGGCTATGGCCGGCGTGATCGAGGCCGTTCAGCGGCCAACGCTGGTGATCGCCCACAACAAGACGCTCGCGGCGCAGCTGTGCAACGAGTTCCGCACGTTCTTCCCCGACAACGCGGTCGAGTACTTCGTGTCGTACTACGACTACTACCAGCCCGAGGCCTACGTCCCCAGCCGCGACCTGTACATCGAGAAGGACTCGGCGATCAACCAGGAGGTCGACCGCCTGCGTCATGCGGCGACGGCCGCCGTGTTCGCGCGTCGCGACGTGATCGTCGTGGCCTCCGTCTCGTGCATCTTCGGCCTGGGCTCGCCGGAGACGTATGAGATGAACATGCAGATCCTCAACCGTGGCCAGGAGATCGACCGCGACAAGCTGCTGCGAAAGCTCGTGTCGATCCAGTACCAGCGTAACGACACCGTTCTCTCTCGCGGCACCTTTCGCGTTCGCGGCGAGACGCTGGAGGTCTTCCCCGCCTACGCCGAGACGGCGTTCCGCGCGACCCTGTTCGGCGACGAGGTCGAGCGCCTGCAGCACTTCGACCCGCTGACGGGCGAGCTGATCGAGGACGACCTCGAGCACGTGGCGATCTGGCCGGCGACGCACTACAACGTCAAGGAAGGCACGATCGAGGACGGCGTGGAGGCGATCGGCGCCGAACTGAACCTGCGCTGCGAGCAGCTGGAGGCCGAGGGCAAGCTGCTGGAGTCCCACCGCCTGCGCCAGCGCACGCAGTACGACATGGAGATGCTGCGCGAGATGGGCTTCTGCTCGGGAATCGAGAACTACTCGCGGATCCTCGACAAACGCCAGCCGGGAGAGCGGCCGTACTGCCTGATCGACTACTTCCCCAAGGACTTCATCTGCTTCATCGACGAGTCCCACCAGACCGTGCCGCAGATCGGCGGCATGTACGAAGGCGACCGCTCGCGCAAGCAGACGCTCGTCGACTACGGCTTTCGCCTGCCCAGCGCGCTGGACAACCGTCCGCAGCGCTTCGAGGAGTTCCTCTCGATCACGCCGCAGCTGCTGTTCGTCTCCGCGACGCCCGGTGAATACGAGCGGACGAACGCGACGCGGATCGTCGAGCAGATCGTCAGGCCCACGGGGATCGTCGACCCGCGCGTGGAGGTGCGCGAGACCAAGAACCAGATCGACGACCTGATGAACGAGGTGCGCAAGCGCGTCGAGCGCAACGAGCGCGTGCTGGTGACGACGCTGACGAAGAAGATGTCAGAGGACCTTTCGCAGTATCTGCTGGAGATGGGCTTCAAGACGCGCTACCTGCACTCGGAGATCGACACGCTGGAGCGCATCCAGATCATCCGGGACCTGCGTCTGGGCGAGTACGACGTGCTCGTCGGCGTCAACCTGCTGCGCGAGGGTCTCGATCTCCCGGAGGTCTCGCTCGTGGCGATCCTCGACGCCGACAAGGAGGGCTTCCTGCGCGGCGAGACCTCGCTGATCCAGACGATCGGCCGCGCGGCGCGCAACGTCGACGGGACCGTGCTGATGTACGCCGACAAGGAGACGCGCGCGATGAAAGCGGCGATCTTCGAGACCGACCGCCGGCGCGAAATCCAGGTCGCCTACAACGAGGAGCACGGGATCACCGCGGCGACGATCGTCAAGGGCATCTCCGACATCGCCGAGTTCCTGCAGGCCGAGTCCAAGGTGCCGCGGCGCAAACGCTCCAGGCGCAAGTCCGCGTCTGCCGGCGAGATGCCAAAGCACGAGCTCGAGCGGATGGTCGTCGAGCTGGAGGAGGAGATGATCGCGGCCGCCGACGAGCTGCGCTTCGAGTACGCCGCGCAGCTGCGCGACGAGCTGCGCGAGCTGCGCCGCGACCTGCGCGAGATCCAGCTCAGCGAGGCGCCGCCGGACGACGACGGCACGATCGCGCAGCCGGCCGCGGATGGCGGCGGCGACGCCGGCGCACGTGAGGCCCCGACGGGCGACATCGCCTAGGATTCGCGCCGTGGACTTCGACCGTCAGGCGATCGAGCGGCGCGACTTTCCGATCGCCCGGCGCGGCTATGAGCCGGCTGCCGTCGACGCTCATCTGCGCGCTCTAGCCGGCGAGATCGAGCAGCTCGAGCGTGAGCTCTCAGACGGCAGCGGCCGCAGCACCCTGGCTGCGACGGCCGGGACGCAGGTCCAGAGCATTCTCGCCGCGGCCGAGGCCACGGCGGCTGACCTCGAGCGCGAGGCGGCTGACAGCGCTCGCGCGACGCGCGAGGAGGCCGATCGCGATGCCGCGCGCACGCGCGAGCAGGCGATCGCGCAGGCGCGCGCGCACGTGGCCGCGGTGGCGCAGGCCGCAGCCGTTCTGCTCGAGCGCGTCAGCTCGATGGACGCGCAGGTGGGCGCGCTCGTCGACAGCGTGCGCGCGGGCGCCGACCGCCTGGCGACTGACCTGAGTGCGGTCGAGGCGAACATGAGCGAGCTGTACGACGCTGCCGCGGGGCAGACGGTCACGCGCGCGGTGGCCGGCGAGTCGTCCGCTCGACCGTCGGCGCCCGTGCCGCCCGCGCCGGCGCATCCTGCGCCGCAGCTTGCCGGCGATGCGCCAGCGCCGCCGATCCCAACGCCGCCGTCAGGCGCCGCGGCACCGCAGGTGCGCCACGTGCAAACCGATCCCCCGCCGCTCTCGCCGCCGGAGGCGGCCGAGCCCGACGTGCACGTGGACCCGCAGGCGCCGGACAACGGCGACCTCGACGGGGCGCGGCTGATCGCGCTGAACATGGCGCTCAACGGCGAGTCGCGTGAGGACGCCGACCGCTATCTCGCCGAGAACTTCCAGCTGGCCGATCGAGGCAGGCTGATCGACGAGGTCTACGCGGCCATCGAGGCGTAGGCGATTGCTGCTCGCCGCGCCGCATGCGGCGCGGCGCGAGGCCGCACATGTGCGGCCTCGTCCGGGACCGTGCATGCACGGTCCCGCCGACCGGCGCATGCGCCGGTCGGGCACCCGAACATCTGTTCGCCGTCATAGAATGCACGGCTAGATGCCAGCCGGCAACCAGATAGTCGTTTCGGGGGCGCGCGAGCACAACCTGAAGGACATCTCGCTCTCGCTGCCGCGCGACGCGCTGGTCGTGATCACGGGGCTGTCCGGCTCAGGCAAGAGCTCGCTGGCGTTCGACACGATCTACGCCGAGGGACAGCGACGCTACGTAGAGTCGCTGTCGGCATACGCGCGCCAGTTCCTCGGCCAGATGGACAAGCCCGACGTCGACTCGATCGAGGGGCTCTCGCCGGCGATCTCGATCGACCAGAAGACGACCTCGCGCAACCCGCGCTCGACCGTCGGCACGGTCACCGAGATCTACGACTACCTGCGCCTGCTGTGGTCGCGCGTGGGCAAGCCGCACTGTCCGATCTGCGGACGGCCGATCGTAGGACAGTCCGCGGAGCAGATCATCGACCAGACGATGGAGCTGGCCGAGGGGACGCGCTTCATGGTGCTCGCGCCGGTCGTGCGTGGACGCAAGGGCGAGTACGGAAAGCTTCTGGAGGAACTGCGCAACGACGGCTATGCGCGTGTGAAGATCGACGACCGCGTGCGCATGCTCGAGGAGTCGATCGTGCTCGACAAGCGCTACAAGCACGACATCTCCGTGGTCATCGACCGCCTGGCGATGCGCCACGACGTGCGCAAGCGCCTGGCGGACTCGATCGAGACGGCCGTCGCCCTCGCCGAGGGCCTCGTGGAGATCGAGATCGTCGGCGGCGCGAAAGCCGAGCCCGACGCCGAGGCGACTCACGCCACGGGGGCGAAGGGTGCCCGCGCGGCGGCCGCGCAGATCGTTCCCGGCGAGACGCCGCAGCCCGGCACGATCTTCACCTTCTCCGAGCGCTTCGCCTGTCCCGAGCACGGTCCCTCGCTGGTCGAGCTGGAGCCGCGGATCTTCTCCTTCAACTCGCCACACGGCGCGTGCGACCGCTGCACCGGCCTGGGGTCGCAGATGGAGATCGACCCGGAGCTAGTCGTGCCGGACCCGTCGCTGTCGATCGGCGAAGGCGCGCTGGCGCCCTGGGCCAACAGCACTTCCAACTACTACGAGCAGGTGACCGAGGCGATCGCCGACCGCTACGGCGTCGACCTGGAGGCGCCGTGGGAAGACCTCCCGCAGGAGCAGCGCGACCTGTTCCTGGAAGGCACCAACGGCGATCCCGTGCACGTCAGCTATCGCAACCGCTACGGGCGACGGCGCTCGTATGCCACGCGCTTCGAGGGGATCGTCAAGAACCTGCAGCGGCGCTACCGCGAGACCGACTCCGAGTGGACGCGCGAGAAGATCGAGGAGTACATGTCGCTGCGCGCCTGTCCGGTGTGCGGTGGAGCGCGCCTGCGCGCGGAGTCGCGCGCTGTGACCGTCGGCGGCACGCGCATTGAGGACTTCTGCGGGCTGTCGGCGCGGCGGGCGCTGGAGTGGCTGGAGGAGGTGGCGCTGTCGGAGACCGACCGCCACGTGGCGCGCTTGATCCTGCGCGAGATATCCGAGCGCCTGCAGTTCCTCGAGAACGTCGGCATCGGCTACCTGTCGATGGACAGGGCCGCCGCGACGCTATCGGGCGGCGAGGCCCAGCGCATCCGCCTGGCGACGCAGATCGGGTCGTCGCTGGTGGGCGTGCTGTACATCCTCGACGAGCCGTCGATCGGACTGCACCAGCGCGACAACTCCAAGCTGATCGCCACCCTGGAGCGCCTGCGCGACCTCGGCAACACGGTGATCGTCGTCGAGCACGACGAGCAGACGATGCGCAGCGCCGACCACCTCGTCGACCTCGGCCCCGGGGCCGGCGAGCACGGCGGGCGGATCGTCGCGCAGGGGACCGCCGCGCAGGTGCAGCGCGTGAAGGATTCGCTGACGGGCCAGTTCCTCGCGGGAACGCGCACGATCGAGCCTCCGCCGAAGCGGCGCAAGCCGAGCGGCTACGTGGAGATCGTCGGCGCCTCAGAACACAACCTGCGCGAGATCGACGTGCGCATCCCGCTCGGCGTGCTCACGTGCGTGACCGGTGTCTCGGGCTCGGGCAAGTCGACGCTCGTCAACGAAGTGCTCTACAAGGCCGTCGCCAGCCGCCTGCACCGGGCCCGCCAACGGCCGGGTGCGCATCGCGCGATCCACGGCCTGGACCAGCTCGACAAGATCATCGCCGTCGACCAGTCGCCGATCGGGCGCACGCCGCGCTCGAACCCGGCGACGTACACGGGGCTGTTCGACGTGATCCGCGATCTCTTCTCAAAGACGCAGGAGGCGCGCATCCGCGGCTACAAGCCCGGGCGCTTCAGCTTCAACGTCAAGGGCGGGCGCTGCGAGGTCTGCCGCGGCGACGGGCAGATCAAGATCGAGATGCACTTCCTGCCCGACGTGTACGTGCCGTGCGAGCAGTGCCACGGCAAGCGCTACAACCGCGAGACGCTGGAAGTGCGCTTCAAGGGCAAGAGCATCGCCGACGTGCTCGACATGCCCGTCGAGGAGGCGCTGAAGTTCTTCGAGCACATCCCCAAGGTTCGCCGCCGCCTGGAGACGCTGCACGCGGTCGGCCTGGGCTACGTGCGCCTCGGCCAGCCGGCGACGACGCTGTCCGGCGGCGAGGCCCAGCGCGTGAAGCTGGCGACCGAGCTGTCCAAGGTCGCCACAGGACGCACGCTCTACATCCTCGACGAGCCGACGACCGGCCTGCACTTCGCCGACGTGCAGCGGCTGCTGGAGGTGCTGCAGCGGCTCGTCGACGCCGGCAACAGCGTGGTCGTGATCGAGCACAACCTCGACGTGATCAAGTCGGCCGACCGGCTGATCGACATGGGCCCGGAGGGCGGGGAGGAGGGAGGCATGGCGATCGCCGCCGGCACTCCCGAGGAGGTCGCCGCCGAGCCCTCATCGCACACCGGGCAGTTCCTCGCCGAGATCCTCACGCCGGTCGTCAAGCGGTCCAAGGCGCGCTCGGGCAAGGGATCGCGCGGCGGGCGCTCGGCCAGGGTCGCCGCCTGAGCCGTCGACGCCCGGCATCATGGCCTTGAACAGCGCGTGCTGCAGCATCGGCTGAGCAGCGTCGCGCTGCGACCAGGCCATCAGATCAAGGCAAGAGTCCACCCACGCACTGGGCACTCCACTCGACCGACCCAAGGAGTTGACATGCAGCGACTACTCAGAAACCGCTGGACTGTGTGGACGGGCGTGCTTCTAGCGGCCGTACTTATCGGCGCATCAGTTGCCGCCGTGTCGTTGGCGAGCGGCAAGGCCCGCTCGGCAGCGGTCCCCGCAGTGACCAACGGCGGTGCGAAGCAGTGGATCGCCTTCGATCCCGACGGGCGCAGCATCGGCCCGGTGCAGTTCCTGTCGAAGACCGTGTCGCTTGTGAGCACGTCGACCGCGAGCGGCAAGTTCAGCGTCTACTACGAGCCCCAGCACCTGCTCATCTGCGCGGGAACGATCGGGGGAGGGGCGAACACATTGTGCGGCGTGCAGCCGACCACGCACCTTTCCGGCGGATACTTCCAGGTGATCTCCGCGACGCCTGTCCTCATGGGAGGGCGCAGCGAAGTTCCGACGCTCTCCTATACACAGGAAAAAGACGGCACCTATGTCGCCGATACTTCGAAGGGAACTATCCAGAACATCCCTCTCGTCTGGCAACAGGGCTGCCCTCCGAGGAAGGGCTCGGGATGTCCCGTGACCGCTCTGCCGACCAACGGCGGCGTCAAAAAAGTCAACGCCAAAGGCTAGCCGGCGGCGCTCTCGGCCGCGAGCGGGGGACTCCGCCTGCGAAGGGCGGGGTCCCGCGTGGGGCTGTTCGGGCGGCCCATGGCCACTCGGCTGTCGCCGGCGCCGCTGGCCGGCGACTGGTCTTGCGCGATCATGCTGCGGTGGCGACGATCAGGCTCTCAGGCGTCGATAGGGCGCACCGGTGAGTGAGCTCGCCCGCGAGGCTCGGCTGTGGCTTGTCAAGTGGCGCTGGTATGAGCGCAACTCGCTGCCGTGGAACCGCGCGCGGATCCATTGGGAGCTGATGCGCCGAGGGGCGTTCGCGCGCTGGCCGGTCCACGGCAACGTGCTCGAGGCGCTGCGCGACGGCCGTCTGGAGATCGGCGCCGGGGTGCTGCTCGAGCCCGGAGTGTGGATCACCGCGCCCGGTGACGCGCGCGTGCGCATCGGCGCCGGCAGCTTCCTCAACCTCGGCGTGATGGTCGCCGCGGAGGGCATGGTGGAGATCGGCGAGAACTGCATGTTGGCCAATGGCTGCTTCGTCAGCGACGCCAGCCACCGCTTCGACGACCCGGACAAGCCGATCACCTGGCAGGGCTTTGACAGCAAGGGCCCGACGCGGATCGGCGACAACTGCTGGCTCGGCGCCAACGTCGTCGTCACCAGCGGCGTCACGATCGGCGAGCGCTGCGTGATCGGCGCCAACAGCGTGGTCACGCACGATCTCGAGCCGTTCTCGATCGCGGCGGGGTCCCCGGCACGCACGATCAAGCGCGTCGAGTACGCCAGCCGATAGCTTGCACGCATGGACCTGGCCGAGGCGATGCGCTGCGCGCCGACCAGCCGGCGATTCACCGCGGAGCCGGTCTCCGCGGATGCGCTGAGGCGCGCTCTGGACAACGCGCGCTTCGCGCCCAGCGGCGGCAACCGCCAGGGCTGGCGTGTCGTCGTGGTGCGCGACGCCGAGCGACGCCGGGCGATTCGCGATCTCTACCTGCCGGCCTGGCGCGCCTATATGGAGCAGACCGGCGGCGCGCAGATGCTGCGCAGCCCGGCTGACTTCGACGCAACGCGCGTGCGCATGATGCGCGGCGCGGACGACTATGCCCAGCACATGGACGAGGTGCCGGTGCACCTGGTCGTCGGTGTGCGCCTGCAGGACCTGGCCGTGACCGACGCCGACCTGCCGCGCCAGAGCATCGTCGGCGGCGCGTCGGTCTATCCGTTCGTGCAGAACCTGCTGCTCGCCCTGCGCGGCGAGAACCTTGGCGCGGCGATGACCACGCTGCTCGTCCCCGCCGAGGCCGATGTCAGGCCGCTGCTGGGAATGCCCGAGGACGTGGCGCTCGCCGCGCACATCGGCGTCGGCCATCGTGCTGACGACTGGCCGAAGCGGCTATCGCGCAAACCCGTCGAGGAGTTCGCGTTCTCAGAGCGCTTCGGCGAGCCTCTCGGCGACTGATGCGCGAGAAGCTCGCCTGCAGCGCGGTGGTGGGCTACTTGGCGGGCGGAACCGGAACGGAGTTGAACGCCGTCGTGCCCGGCGCGACTTTCAGGCCGAGCCCGGTGGAGCTGTTGGCGTAGGCGAGCTCCTTGGCCAGCGTTCCGACGCCGTTGGCCGCAGGCAGCGGCGCGAACTCGACGGTCGAGAGCACCCCGAGCGCGTCGCCGCTTGCGTCCATGAAGCCGCTGCCCGAGTCGCCCGGGATGCCCGGCGTCACGGTGTACAGCTCCTGGCTCCAACCGCCGGTGCCTTCCTGGTCGCCGAGGCTCACGCCGGTCTTCGGGCTGAGCGCGGTCACGCCGAGGCGCAGGATCGAGTTGCCGTAGCTGAACACGCGTTCGCCTTGTGCGGACACGCTCGGCGCCAGCGCGTTGGGCCCGCCCCAGAAGGGCACCGTCGGATTAACGTTTGCGACCTGCCCCGAGCCGATCTTGATCAACGCCAGATCGTTGTACGCGCACGTGTTGGCGTCTTTCTCTTTGGCGCTCTGCATCGTCAGCCACGAGTTGTAGGCGAGCGTGCCGATCAACGTGCCGTTCTGAACGCCGCCGTTGACGAGGTCGCCTGAGTAGATCGGCGTGCCGAGCGGCAGCGACTTGGTCGTGCAGCCGTTGGTTTCGGTGCCTTCGCCGGTCGAGGAGCAGTGGGCGGCCTGGCCGAGATAGACATTGCCCGAGGCGTCGGTGAAGACGAAGTTCGCGGTGCACTGCGAAGCGCCGTTGAGAAACGACGACGCGTTCGTGAAGGTCATCACGCCAGGGTGGATCGTGGCGCTTTCCTCAGGCGCCCACGCGGACGCGCTGGCGGCCGCGCCAAACGTCGCCAGTGCGACGGTCGTGAGCAGGACGACAAGCTTGCGGCGCAGCCTCATGCGGCCACCTCCCAGAATCGACGGCAGAAGCGGCCCGCGCGGGTGAGCGGCGTGGGCCAGAGCACCGCTTACCCGGCTCGCCGACGATCAAACTCCAGGGCGGCGTCAGCGGACGATCGGCCGACCGCGTGCGCCGCGGGTCAGCTCAGGCGTTCGCGCAGCTCGACCAGCTCGTCCGGGTTGATCTTGTAGGTGTGCTCCGGCCCTGGATAGCGACGCGTGCGCACGTCCTCGGCATAGGCGGCGACACCGTCGTTCATCTCCTGCTGCAGGTTGGCGTAGCGCTTGACGAAGCGCGGCCCGAGCCCGTCGCGGATGCCGAGCAGGTCGTGGAACACGAGCACCTGGCCGTCGGTCGCCGGTCCCGCGCCGATGCCGATCACGGGGATCTGCAGGTGGGGCATCAGCTCCTCTGTCACGGCGCTGGGGATCGCCTCGAAGACCAGTGCGAAGCAGCCGGCCTCCTGCAGCGCGAGCGCCTCCGCGGCGATCTTCGCCGCGGCGCCGGCGGTGCGTCCCTGCGCCTTCCAGCCGCCGAGCGCGGTGGAGGTCTGCGGCGTCAGGCCGACATGGCCCATCACGGGTATGCCCGCACCGACGATCGCCCGCGCGCGCTTCACCGAAGCCTCGCCGCCACCCTCGAGCTTCACGACCTCGCAGCCGGCCTCCTTGACCATGCGCATCGCCGTCGTGATCGCCTGCTCGTCTGACACCTCATAGGAGCCGAAGGGCAGGTCCCCGATCAGCAGCGGCGTGCGCAGGCCGCGGCGCACGGCGCGCGCGAGCACGAGCATGTCCTCGAGCGACACGGGCGTCGTCGCGTTGTAGCCGAGCACGGTCGTCGCGGCGGAGTCGCCGACGAGCACCAGGTCGACCCCGGCGGACTCGGCCGCGCGGGCGCTCGGGTAGTCATATGCGGTGACCATCACGATCGGGTCGCCGAGCCGCTTCTTCTCCGCGAGCAGCGGCAAAGTCATCGGCAGGCGTCCCGGGTCGGAGGGGGCCTGAATATCGGGTTGGCTGGACATGCGCGCTTCCTCTCTGAGGCGGTTGACCCCTACGTGAGCAGGGTGGCCACCGCGTCGTCGATGGTGATGATGCGATTGGTCTGCGCCTGCACGTGCACCACGCGAGGCTCGTAGCTCTGCAGGTCGTCCCGGTCGTAGCTGGCGTAGGAGACGACGATGATCGTGTCGCCGCGCTGCACCAGGCGCGCCGCCGCGCCGTTGACCGTCATCGCGCCCGAGCCCCGCTCGCCGGCGATCGTGTAGGTCTCAAAGCGCGCTCCGTTGTCGATGTCGAGCACGTGAACCTGCTCGTGCTCGAGGATGTCCGCCGCCTCCAGCAGATCGCGGTCGATCGTGATTGAGCCGACGTAGTGCAGGTCGCAGTCGGTGATCGTCGCCCGGTGGATCTTTGACTTGAGCATCACGCGTTGCATCAGGCGATCGCCTTTCTCGGTTCGGTTTGACGTGGGGCGCCCACGGCCGACGGCCGCAGGACGGCGTTGTCGATCAGCCGCGTCTCGCCGATGCGCGCGGCGAGTGCCAGCAGCGCGTCGCGCTCCAGCAGGTCGCACGGCTCGAAGGTCTCAGGGTCGACCAGCTCGACGTACTCGGGCTCGACGCCGCGCGCAGACATCGCGGCACGGGTGGCGTCCACCAGTGCGGACGCCGAGCGCTCGCCCTCGGCCGCGCGCCTGGCGGCGGCCTGCAGCGCGTGTGGGAGCGCGAGCGCCCGCAAGCGCTCCTGTGCCGACAGCCGCGAGTTGCGGCTGGACATCGCCAGGCCGTCGGGGTCGCGCACGGTGGGGCATACCTGGATGCGCACCGGCAGGTTCAGGTCGGCGACGAGCCGTCGGACCACGACCACCTGCTGTGCGTCCTTCTGACCGAAGTAGGCGACGTCGGGCATCGCCATGCCCAGCAGCTTCGTCACCACCGTGCTCACCCCGCGGAAGTGCTCGGGACCGCGCGCGGCGCCCTCGAGTCTGTCGCCGACGCCGAGCACCTCGACCGCCGTGGCGAATCCGTGCGGGTAGACCTCGTCGACGGACGGCGCGAACAGCAGGCTCGCCCCGGCCGTTGCCGCGAGATCCGCGTCGTGGCGCTCACGGCGCGGATAGCGCTGCAGGTCGTCGCGCTCGTCGAACTGCGCGGGGTTGACGAACAGCGACACGACGACGATGTCGCACTCCGCGCGGGCGCGGGCGATCAGCGACAGGTGCCCGTCGTGCAGCGCGCCCATCGTCGGCACGAGACCGATCCTCTTGCCCTCCCGCCGGGCCGGGGAAAGGGCGCAGCGCAGCTCGTCGACGGTGCGCACGGTCCTCATGCGCAGGGCGAGGGGTGGTTTGCGTGGATCATCGGTTTCGGTCCAGTTCCTTGCGGATACCGGCGCGACTGAAGATGTCGGTGCGGCTTACCTCAAGTCCATCCCAGGTGTTCCCGGTGACGGCTCGTTCGAGATGATACCCGTCAAGCGGGCGTTGCAAAAGGGGCGCCGCGTCACCACGCGTCGACGTACGGACGCGTCTTGCCCTCCCGCTGCCACCACGCGGCTGCCTTGTCGTGGAAAAGCATCGAGATCCAGCGCCGGGAGTCGGCCGGGTCGATCACGTCGTCGATCTCGCCGTACGCGGCCATGTTCAGCCCACGGCCGCGCTCGTAGGCGGCCGCAACGGTCTGCTCGAAGATCCGCTCGCGCTCCTCGTCGTCCTCGATCGCCTCGAGCTCGCGGCGCATGCCCAGCCGCACGGCGCCCTCCAGGCCCATGCCGCCGAACTCCGAGGTCGGCCAACCGACCGTGAACAGCGGCGCCTTGAAGCCACCGCCGGCCATCGCCTGGGCGCCGAGGCCGTAGCCCTTGCGCAGGACGATCGTCCCGCACGGCACGCTCACGTTGGCGCCGCCGAGGAACATCCGCGCGAAGTGGCGCACGGTCGCCGTGCGCTCGGCGTCGGGGCCGACCATGAAGCCGGGCGTGTCGCAGAGGAACAGCAGCGGCAGGCCGAAGGCGTCGCACATGCCGATGAAGCGCGCCGCCTTGTCGGCGCCGTCGGCGTCGATCGCGCCGCCCAGGTGCCGCGGGTCGTTGGCCACGACGCCGAGCGGGCGGCCTTCGTGGCGCGCAAGGGCGGTGACCATGCCCGCCGCGAAGCCACGACGCAGCTCCAGCACGGAGTCCTCGTCGAACAGCCCGTCGACGACGCGCCGGACGTCGTACACGCGCTTGCGCTCCTGCGGGATCAGCGTGCGCAGGGCCTGCTGGTCTGCGAGCCGCCCGGACTGGCTTGCGCCGTGGAAGTAGGACAGGTAGCGCTTGGCAACGGCGACGGCCTCGCGATCGTCGCCGACGCGCAGGTCGACCACGCCGTTTGCGTCCTGCACGTCGATCGGGCCGACTTCGCCCGGCTCGTACACGCCCAGGCCGCCACCCTCGATCATCGCCGGGCCGCCCATGCCGATGCTCGCGTCCTCGCTGGCGATCACCACGTCACAGCAGCCGAGCAGCGCGGCGTTGCCGGCGAAGCAGTAGCCCGAAGCGATCCCGACGAGCGGCACGAGGCCGCTGAGGCGCGCGAACAGTTGGAAGGCACGGCAGTCCAGACCGGCGACGATCGGCATGTCCACGTCGCCCGGGCGTCCGCCGCCGCCCTCGGCGAACAGCACCACCGGCAGCCTGCGCCGCTCGGCGATCTCGAACAGCCTGTCCTTCTTGGCGTGGTTTCGCATGCCCTGCGTGCCCGCAAGCACGGTGTAGTCGTAGGACATCGCCACGCACGGCCGCCCGTCGATCTCGCCGACGCCCGCGACCAGGCCGTCGGCCGGCGTGCGCGCGATCAGCTCCTCGCGCGAGCGCCTGGCCTCCTGGGCGGCGAACAGCAGCGGCCCGTACTCGACGTAGGAGTCCTCGTCCAGCAGGTCCGCGAGGTTCTCCCGTGCGGTGCGCCGGCCACGCTTGCGCCGCCGCGCCACCGCCTCAGGACGCGCAGCGTCGAGGCCGACCGCGTGGCGCTCGCGCACGGCCTGCAGGTCGGCGCGGAAGCCGTCGTCTTTGCTCGCGCGCGAAGGCTGCGGGCCGCCGCTGCGCTCGCCGCCGCCGCCCGCGCCGATCAGCGCGAGCACCTGCCCCTGCTCGACCGCCTCGCCGATCGCGACCTCGACGCTCTCCAGCACGCCCGTGCGGTCGGCAAGCACCTCGTGCTCCATCTTCATCGCCTCCAGCACGATCAGCGGGGCGGCCGCGTCGACCTGCTCTCCGGGCTCGCGCGCGATCGAGACGACGACGCCGGCGAACGGAGCGGTCACGCTGGCCTGCGCGGCCGATGGGGTGGCGCGATCGGACGGCGGCATCGCCGAATCATTGCGCAGCGGCGCCGCCGCGCGCCACCCCCGTGAACGCCAGGCGGCGCATCGGTCAAACCGCGGGCGGACGCTGGTGCCTCCCAGGCAGCGCTTACCATCCATGCGATGTCCTCCGCGCAGAGCGAACGCACGGCCTCCGAGCGACGCGAGGCGCTCAAGCAGGTGTTCGCGCAGGCCAAGGGATGCACGCGCTGCCCAGAGCTTGCGGCCACCCGCAAGACGGTCGTGTTCGGCGCCGGCAACGCCGACGCCGAGCTGATGTTCGTCGGCGAGGCGCCCGGTGCTTCGGAGGACGAGCAGGGGGTGCCGTTCGTTGGCCGCGCCGGGAAACTGCTGGAGACGCTGCTCGGGGAGGTCGAACTACAGAGAAGCGATGTGTTCATTGCGAATGTCTTGAAGTGCCATCCCCCCGGCAACCGCGACCCGCTGCCCATCGAGATCGACAACTGCCAGGAGTACCTGCACCGCCAGGTCGAGCTGATCCAGCCGACGGTCATCTGCACGCTGGGAAACTTCTCCACGAAGCTGCTGCGCGGCGACCCGACGGGGATCACGAGGCTGCACGGCCAGCCGGAGGTGCTCACGCTCGGCCGCCGGGCGGTGCGCCTGTACCCGATCTTCCACCCCGCGGCGGCGTTGTACACGCCGCGCATGCTCGAGACGCTGCGCGAGGACTTCGCGCGGTTGCCGCAGCTGCTGGCGATGGGCGCGCCCGAGCAGCCGCCGCAGGACGCCCCGCAGATCGTCCCGGAGCTCGCCGCGGAGGATTCGACGGCCAAGCGCGATCCCGGCGAGTCCGCTGAGCGCGCGGCTCGGGTCGAGTTGGCGGCAGGCGCGGGAGAGCAGTCGACGGAGGTCGACCAACTGGGGCTGTTCTAGGGCGGCTGGACGCTTTTGGGACATTTCTTCCACGTTTCCCCTGCAAAAGGGGATGTTCGGGAAATGTCGAAAATTTCTTCCCCCGGGCCTAAAGTCGGCTCACCCTCTTGCCGATACAGGCCCTGTCTCCATCCCTCCAGGAGTAACGACCGGCCCGCGACCCTTTCTCCCGCGGGCCGGTCGCTTTAACGGGACGGACACGCTTGGCTCTAAAGTCTCGACGTGGCCGTGCGCATCGTCGACACCTCGGACCCCGCGGAGACCGAATCGCTTGGGGCGGAGCTGGCTGGGGGGTTGCGTGAGGGCGACGTGGTGCTCGTGCGCGGCGAGCTGGGCTCGGGCAAGACGACGCTCGTGCGCGGAGCCGCGCGAGCGCTGGGCGTCACCGATCGCGTCACCAGCCCCAGCTTCAGCATCGGGCACCGCTATCGCGCGGGCGAGCGGCTGACCGTCTCACACCTCGACCTCTACCGCCTTGCGAGCCTCGAGCAGGAGGACCCGGAATTGCTCGCCGACTACCTCGGAGCAGGGAGGATCGCCTTCGTCGAGTGGCCGCCCGACGCCGCACGGGAGCTCGCCGGCGCGCGCCTGCGCGTCTCGTTGACCCATCGCGGCGAGGATCGCCGGCGCATCGAGGTCGTGGAGGCATGATCGTGCTCGGCTTCGACACGGCCACGCAGGCGACCGTCGTGGGATTGCGCCTCCCCGACGGCGACGCGCTGCAGGCGCGCGACGACCCGGCCCCCGAGGCGCACCCCGGTCACGCCACGCGCCTGCTGGCGATGGCCGGCGAGCTGCTCGCGCAGGCCGGCGTCGGCTGGAGTGCGTTGGAGCGGATCGCCGTGGGCGTCGGTCCGGGCAGGTTCACCGGCCTGCGCGTGGGAATCGCCACGGGACGCGGACTGGCTCAGTCGCTGGACGTCGAGCTGACGGGCGTGTCCAGCCTGCAGGCGCTGGCCCTGCCGGCCGCGTCGCGCGAGCCCGATAGGGCGATCCTCGCCGTGATCGACGCGCGTCGCGGCGAGGTCTTCGCGGGCGCCTATCCGCCGTCTGTGGACTTTGCGCGCGAGCGGCGCGCCGGCGAGCCTCTGCGTGGCGAGATCGAGCTACCGCGCGCTCTGGCCGCCGCGCAGCTGCCAGGCATCGTCGAGGAGCTCGAACGCTGCGGCGCCGCGCCGGGGCAGCGGTGGCTCGCCGTCGGCGACGGCGCGGTGCTGTTCGCAGCCGAGCTCGAACGGGCCGGCGTGGAGGTCGCCGCGCAGGGCGCCGGGCTGCACGCGATCGACGCGCTCGCGATCTGTCGCCTCGGCGCAGGCGCAGCGCCTGCGCCTGCGCCGGCAATGGCAGCGCAGGTCCTGCCCGACTACCGGCGCGCGCCCGACGCCGCGCTGGCGCGCGAGCGGACGCCCGCGCTCGGAGGCGCTGCCCCGTGAGCGAGCGCTCGTCCTCGCAATTGCGCGGAGGTCCGGCCGACCCCTCGGTGCAGATCCGACCGCTGGCGTACCCGGACCTGCCGGAAGTGCTGGCGATCGAGCGCCGCGTGTTTCCCACGCCGTGGTCGCTGGCGATGTTCGTGCTGGAGCTGTCCAAGCAGACGGGCATCTGCCTGGCGGCGAGCGAGCGCGTCAAAGCCGGCGCCGGCGCGATCGAGGAAGAACGGCTGGTCGGCTACCTGATCTGCTCGCGCTATGACACGGTGTGGCACGTGATGAACGTGGCCGTGGACCTGCACCGTCAGCGCATGGGCTTGGCCTCGCAGCTGCTCGCGGAGCTGTACGCACGAGTCGACGACGAGCACGCGCGCTTCACGTTGGAGGTGCGCCGCTCCAACGCCGTTGCGATCCACCTGTACGAGCGCGAGGGCTTTCGTGCTGCGGGGACGCGCCGGCGCTACTACCAGGACAACGGCGAGGACGCTCTCGTGATGTGGCGCACGCCTGCGACGCGCTTGGGCTCCCTGGAGGACGTGCCCAACCCCGGGCCGGTATGAGCATCCTCGCGCTGGAGACCAGCTGCGACGACACGTGCGCGGCGGTGATCGGCGACGACGGAGTCATCCACGCCAACGTGATCTCCTCGCAGACCGTCCACGAGGACTTCGGCGGCGTCGTACCGGAGATCGCCTCGCGCCACCATCTGGAGCTCGTCAACGCGATTGTTCAGCGCGCGCTGAGTGTCGCGTCGATCGGGCTCGACGACGTGGGACTGGTCGCCGCGACCCAGGGCCCCGGTCTGGTCGGCGCGCTGCTCGTCGGCCTGTCGACGGCCAAGGCGCTGGCGGCCGCTCGCGAGCTTCCGTTCGCGGCGGTCGACCATCTGCAGGGCCACGTCGCGGCGAACTTCCTGGCGCCCGCGTTCGAGCCGCCGTTCGTGTGCCTGATCGCCAGCGGCGGCCATACGCTGTTGGCGCACGTGCGCGAGCACGACGGATTCGAGGTGCTCGGGCGAACGCTCGACGACGCGGCGGGGGAGGCCTTTGACAAGGGCGCCAGGATGCTCGGCCTCGGCTATCCGGGCGGCGCGGCCCTGGAACGTCTGGCCCAGGGCGGCGATGCACAGGCGTTTGCCTTTCCCGGCTCGCGCGCAGAGCGCGCGCGCGGCGGGCGCGGGGCGCATCGCCAGGCCTTCGCGCAGGGCCTGGACTTCTCCTTCGCGGGCTTGAAGACGGCGCTGCTGTACAAGCTGCGCGAGCTGCCCGAGGGGCAGGCCGGTGCGCGGGCCGCCGACCTCGCGGCCTCCTATCAGGCGGCGATCGTCGACAGCCTGATCGAGCGCGCCGAGCGGGCGCTGGAGCAGACGGGGCTGGGACGCCTGGCGGTCGGAGGCGGGGTGGCGGCCAACGGGCCGCTGCGCGAGGCCCTCGCCGGCATGGGCGTCGAGCTGCACGTGCCCGAGCGCGTGCTGTGCACGGACAACGCGGCGATGATCGCCAGTGCGGCGCGCTTTGGCGAGCAGCTCGCCTACCCGCGCTATCTCGGCCTGGACGCCTACGCCACCGGCGAACGCGCGCGGTGAGCGCGATCGTCGTGTACACGAGGCCGGGCTGTCACCTCTGCGTGGAGGCGATGAGCGCGCTGCGCCGGCTGCAGCCCGAGCTCGGCTTCGCGCTGAGCGAGCGCGACATCGACGGCGACGACGCGCTGCAGCGGGCCTACTTCGAGCGCATCCCCGTGGTGGCGCTCGACGGCGAGGAGCTGTTCGACTTCCACGTCGACGAGGCGGCCCTGCGAGAGCGTCTAGAGTCACGACGATGAGCTATGGAGAAACGACGACGCGCCCGCGAGAGGTCGAGATCGACGGCGCGGCCCCCTCCAGCGAGCGGCTTTCGCTGGGCGTCGCGGCGCGCCTGTCGCGCTATCTGCAGGTGCTCACGCAGGCCAAGAAGATGGGCAAGGAGACGATCTCCTCGCAGGAGCTGTCGGACTACACACACGTCAACTCGACGCAGATCCGCCGCGATCTGTCGGGCTTTGGCAAGTTCGGCAAGCGCGGCGTCGGCTACAACGTCGAGGCGCTCGTCTCGCAGATCCGCAAGATCCTGCGCACCGCCGGACAGCACAACATCGCGCTGCTCGGAGCCGGGCACCTGGGTCAGGCGATCGCCTCCTCGGACATCTTCGCCGACCATGGCTTTCGCGTCGTGGCGATCTTCGACGTGGACGACGACAAGGTGGGAAAGAACGTCGGCAACCAGGTGGTGCGACACACCACCGAGCTGCGACAGATGGTCGAGGACGAGGACATCGTCGTCGGCGTGCTGGCGGTGCCGACGAACGCCGCCCAGGGACTTGCCGACGAGCTCGTCGAGGCCGGCGTGAAGATCATCTTCAACTACTCGGAGTCGCTGTTGCTGGTGCCGCCCGAGGTGACGGTGCACACGTCCAGCCCGGCGGTCGATCTGCTCTACGCGCTGTACTTCTATTTGACGTAGCAACCGACACTCGGCGCGCTATCACTGAGAGAACGCGAACGCCGACCGCAGAACGAATCGTAAGCAGGCCCCCCGCCAACGCCATGACGAGCCTGGACCTAGACCGAGCTGCCGAGACGTTTGCCCAGGCGCGCGACTTCACCGTCGGCGTCGAGGAGGAGTTCTCGATCCTCGACCCGCAGACGCTGGACATGCTGCCGCTGTTCGAGCAGCTGCGCGACGCCGCGCAGCTGAGCGACGCGCTGCTGCACGAGCACATCACCGGCGAGCTGATCTCCTCGGAGATCGAGATCATCTCCGGCGTCGGATCGGACCTGCACGACGCGCTCGCGCGCCAGCGCGAGCGGCGGCGGCGGCTGTTCGCGCTCGCCGCAGACCAGGGCGTGGCGCTGGGCGCCACCGGGACGCACCCCTGGGCCGACTACCGCGAGCAGCCGATCATCGACACCGAGCACTACCGTCGGGTCGAGGAGGGGCTGAAATACGTGGCCTGGCGCAACAACACGTTCAGCCTGCACGTCCACCTGGGGGTGCGCGACCTCGATCGGGCCGTGCGCGTGTGCGATCGCCTGCGCCCGATCTTGCCGCTGCTGCTGGCGGTCTCCGCCAACTCGCCATATCTGGACGGCCGCGACACGGGCCTGCACTCGGCGCGTACGCAGAGCTTCACGAAGAGCTTCCCGCGCTGCGGCGTTCCCGACGCGTTCGGCGGCTGGCCGGCCTACCGCGAGTACATCGAATTTCTCAAGCGCACGAACTCGATCGTCGAGTTCACGCAGGTGTGGTGGTCGGTCAGGCCGCACTTCAGCTTCGGCACCGTCGAGATGCGCATCTGCGACGTGCAGGCGACGGCCGGCGAGTCCGACGCGCTGGCCTCGCTGATCGCCGCCTGCATCGCACAGGCGGCGCGCGACGTGGACGATCGCGTGCCGTTCGCCGATCCGGCGCCGCGGCTGATCGAGGAGAACATGTGGCGGGCGATCCGCTTCGGGCTCGACGGACGCCTGATCGACCTGCGCCGCGCCGAGGAGTACCCGGCGCGCGAGGCGATCGACCGGCTCGCGGCCTGGACGGAGCCGGTCCGCTCCGAGCTCGGCATCGACCTGGCGTTTCCCGAGCGAAACGGATCTCAGCGCCAGCGCCAGCTGATCGAGGCGGGAGCCACGCGCGAGGAGGTCTTCGCGGCGTCGGTCGCGGAGACGCAACAGACCTATTCCGAGGAGGTGAAGGTGTGAGCACGGATCCAAGTGGCGCGCCGGGCGGTCCCGGCGCCGGCGGCGGCGGTGCGCCGGGCCAGCCAAGCGCAGAGGAACGAGCGGAGATCGAACAGCGCGCGGCCTACGAGGCCGAACTGAGCCGTATCACGAGCGCCGACATGATGCTGCAGGCGGCGGTGTCGCTGCTGAACATCGGCAGCTACAGGCTCGTGGGAGCGCCGCCCGCGGCTCAGGGCGCCGCATCTCAGGCGGCGAGCGGGCGCGACCTCGAGCAGGCGCGCGACGCGATCGACGGCGTCAGAGCTCTGCTGGAGATACTCGAGCGGCGCATTCCCGGCGAGCTCGCGCCACTGCGCAATGCGCTGTCGCAGCTGCAGATGGCCTACGCGGCTGAGATGCAGGCCAGCGGCGCCGAGCCGCCCTCCGGCGCGGACGCCGCCGCGCAGGACGCGCCCCAGCCTCCGGGCGCCGGCGCGCCGCAGGCCAAGCCCGCGGAGGGCGAGGCCGCGGGCGAGGGGTCGTCGGGCCCCGGACCGGCCGAGTCCAGCGGAAGGTTGTGGGTGCCCGGTCGCTGAGGCGAGCCTGTCACGCCAGCGCCCGCCGGCACGTATCCGGCGGGCGCGATAGACTGCCCGCGCGTTTGCACCGGGTAGGCGCTCGTCCCGAGCAGCCCGGGCGACAAATGTGCGCGCGACGATCCTCGCGCGGCACGCCAATCAGACCGCGGAGGATTTTCAGTTGAGCAGCTTTCTGACGAACCATGGGGTCGTCGTCGCCCTTGTTTGCGCGGCATGCGCCGTTGTGTACGGCCTGCTGACCACCCGCTCCCTGCTGGCGCTGTCGCCCGGCAACGAGCGGATGCAGAGCATCTCGCTGGCCGTCCAGCAGGGCGCCCGCGCCTATCTGAACCGGCAGTACGCGACGATCGCAGTCGTCGGCGTGGTGCTGTTCGTCGCGATCATCTTCATCCAAAATATCGCCGTGGCAGGCGGTTTTGCGATCGGCGGCCTGCTGTCGGGGTCGACCGGCTACATCGGCATGAACGTGTCGGTGCGCTCGAACGCCCGCGTCGCCGAGGCGGCACGCTCGGGCGTCACGCCGGCGCTGCGCGTCGCATTCCGCGGCGGCGCGATCACCGGCCTGCTCGTCGTCGGCCTGGCGCTGATCGGCGTCGCCGGCTACTACGGCGTGCTCACGTCGTTCTTCAACGACAGCCCGAAGACCGCCGTCGACGCGCTCGTCGGCCTCGGCTTCGGTGGCTCGCTGATCTCCGTGTTCGCGCGACTCGGCGGCGGCATCTTCACGAAGGCCGCCGACGTCGGCGCGGATCTCGTCGGCAAGGTCGAGGCGGGCATCCCCGAGGACGACCCGCGCAACCCGGCGACGATCGCCGACAACGTCGGCGACAACGTCGGCGACTGCGCCGGCATGGCGGCGGACCTGTTCGAGACCTACGCCGTGACGGCCGTCGCGGTGATCCTGCTGGGCGTGCTGACCTTCCACGAGTCCACGCGCGTGGCGCTCTACCCGCTGGTGATCGGCGGCGTGGCGATCATCGCCTCGATCATCGGCACCTACGCCGTGCGCTCGAAATCGGGCAACGTCGAGCGGGCGCTGCTGCAGGGCCTGATCGTCTCCGGCGTGCTCGCCGCAGCAGCCTTCGCGCCGATCACCTACTGGCTGATGCGAAACCTGACGTTCAAGAACGTCGGCGACGCGGTCAACACGCCGAGCTGGTCGCACCTGTACCTCTGCTCGCTGATCGGCATCGGCGTGACGGCGCTGCTGTTCGGACTGACGGAATACTACACGTCGACTCGCTTCTCGCCGGTCAAGAAGACCGCTAAAGCGTCGGTCACCGGCCACGCGACGAACATCATCCAGGGCTTCTCCTCGGGCCTGCAGGCGACGGCGCTGCCGGCGATCGTGATCGTCGTCGGAATCCTCGGCGCATGGAAGCTCGCCGGCGGCGGCGTGACGGGCATCTACGGGATCGGCGTCGCGGTGATGGGCCTGCTCTCCTTGACCGGCCTGATCGTCGCGCTGGACGCGTTCGGGCCGATCACCGACAACGCCGGCGGCATCGCCGAGATGGCCGAGCTGCCGGAGGACGTGCGCAAAGTCACCGATCGCCTCGACGCGGTCGGCAACACGACCAAGGCGGTCACCAAGGGCTACGCGATCGGCTCGGCGGTGCTGGCTGCGGTCGTGCTGTTCGCTGGCTTTCAGAAAGAACTCGAAGCGAAGGTCGGCCACGTCATCTCCTTCGGCATCAACGAACCGCCAGTGCTGATCGGGCTGCTGCTCGGCGGGCTGATGGTCTGCCTGTTCGCCTCGCTGTCGATCGAGGCCGTCGGTCGCGCCGGCGGCGCAGTCGTCGAGGAGGTGCGCCGCCAGTTCCGCGAGCACCCGGGAATCATGGAGGGCACCGAAGACCCCGACTACGCGGCCTGCGTGGACATCGTCACCAAGACCGCCCAGCGCGAGATGATCCTGCCCTCGCTGCTGCCGATCCTGCTCACGCTGATCGTGGGGCTGATCGATCAGCAGGCGCTCGGCGGCCTGCTGATCGGCGTGATCGTGGTGGGCTTCTTCTTCGCGGTGATGATGACCGCCGGAGGCGGTGCGTGGGACAACGCCAAGAAGCTCATCGAGGACGGTGCGTTCGGCGGCAAGGGGTCAGAAGCCCATGCGGCGTCGGTCACCGGCGACACCGTCGGCGATCCGTTCAAGGACACCGCCGGGCCGGCGATCAACCCGATGATCAAGGTCGCCAACATCGTCGCCATCCTGATCATCCCGCTGATCGCCTGAGATCGGTCCTCTCGCGCCGCCGGTCGGCAAGCCAGCGCGCGGAGGCGGGATGCCCACGCGACGGCGGCTGAGCCCTAAGCTCAGCGTGAGATGACCGGACGACAGGTGCACCGCTCGGGCACGCTCGTGTTCTCGGTCGCGATGTCCGCGATCGGCGTGGCGCTGATCGTCCAGGTGGCGACTGGCGGCGGCGGCCTACTTTCGGCGCGGTTGCTGCTCGGCGTGCTGTTCCTGGCGGGCGGGATCGCACGGCTGTATCTCGAGCGCAAGCGGGGCGACCGGGCATGACGGCTGAGGGCGATTCACAGAAGCCGGGCTCGGCCGCCCAGGCCGACGGTGCGGCGTCGGCAGAGCCGGCGGCCACGCCGCCCGAGCCGGGAGCGCCCGGCGCGCCGCGGGCGGCGAAAGCGCAGGCGGAGCTGGCTCGCGCGGAGGCCGAGCGGATCGCGCTGCAGATCTCCGCGCGCTCGATGTCGACGGTCCGGCGCAGCGTCGGCTCGCCGACGCTGTTCGCGATCGTCTACACGCCGCTGGCGAGCGCGATCTACTTCTCGCTCGGCGTCATCTCCGGCCATGCGCTGGGGCTCACGCCGCTCGTCTTCTTGATCGCGGCGATGCTGTTCGCGCTGACGGCTATGACCTACGCCGAGGGCGCCTCGCTGCACCAGGAGCGCAGCGGCTCGACCGTGTTCGCTCGCTACGCGTTCAACGAGCTGATCAGCTTCGCGGCCGGCTGGGCGATCCTGCTGGACTACATAATCCTGATCGCGGTCACGTGCTACTCGGCGACGCAGTACCTGAAGGTCTTTTGGAGCCCGCTGGGGCACAGCGCCGAGTCGCTCGGGCTGGCGCTCGTCTTCATCCTGATCGTCGTGCTCGGCAACATCCGCGGCTTCGGCTGGCGCCGCTCGCGACGGCTGGCGGTGCTCGTCGTCGGCGACCTCGCGCTGCAGGGGCTGATCGTCGTGCTCGGCCTGGCGCTGTTCTTCAACCCGCACACGCTGCTCGATCCGATTCACCTGGGCAGCGCGCCGAAGTGGTCGGATCTCGTGTTCGCGCTGACGGTCGCGGCGATCTCCTTCACGAGCCTGGAGTCCGCCGCGGGTCTGGCCGGCGAGGTGCGCATCAGCGGCGGCGCGCTCAAGCGCCTGGTGGGAAGCGGCACGGTGACGGTCGTCGTCATCTACGTCGGCATCGCGCTGGTCGCCGTCACCGCGCTGCCCGTCCACAACGGCCACACGGCGCTGGCGACGCGCTTTCTCAACGATCCGGTCGTCGGATTGGTCTCGCACATGCACCCGCACTGGCTGGCGCGCACGCTGCGCTACGTCGTCGCCGGCTTGGCGGCGACGACGCTCGTGGCCGCGGCCAACTCGGCGATGCTCGGTCTCGCGCGCCTGGCCTACTCGCTGTCGACCAACCGCCAGATCCCCAGCGGCCTGGGGCGGCTGCACCCGCAGCGATCGACGCCGTACGTGCTGATAATCCTCGCCGGCGTGATCGCGGCGGGCCTGGTCGTGCCCGAGAACCTGGACTTCCTCGTCGGCATCTACGCCTTCGGCGCGCTATTGGCATTCACGATCGCGCACGTGTCGGTCGCGCGATTGCGCTTCATCGACCCCGACACCAGGCGCCCGTACCGGATCCCCCTGTCGATCCAGGTGCGCGGCGCGAGCCTGCCGCTGCCGGCCGTGCTCGGTGCGCTGCTTTCCGGCGCCGGCTGGGTCGCCGTGATGATCCTGCACGACCCCGCCCGTTACGTCGGGCTCGGCTGGATGCTGGCGGGGCTGGCGATGTACGTGATCTACCGCCGCGCCGACGAGGCTCCGCTGCTGCGGCGCGTGACGGTCGCGCCGGAGGTGCTGCGCGCCGAGCCGCCGCGCGAGCGCGACTACGGCTCGATCCTCGTGCCGCTGTTCGGCACGCGCCTGGACGAGGACATCGTGCAGACGGCCGCGCTGCTGGTCTCCGGCGAGCCGACCGACGAGGCGGCGATCGACGCCGCGACGATCGAGGCGGTGTGGATCTTCGTGATCCCGATGTCGCTGCCGCTGGACGCGCGGTTGCCGGAGGCGCAGGTCAAGGAGGCCCGTCAGGCGCTCGCGCGCGCGAAGGCGGTGGGTGAGGAGTACACCGGCGTGGAGGTCGCCACGGCGACGGTGCGCACGCGCCGGGCGGGCTATGCGATCGTCGACGAGGCTCGTCGCCGTGGGGTGGAGGCGATCGTGCTCGGCGCCGAGGAGCCTTCGCTGATCCGTGGGGGCGCGCGCCTGGGGGGGCGCGGCGGTCCGCTGGAGAACTTCGTCGGCGACGTGACCAAGTACGTGATCAGCAAGGCGGACTGCCGGGTGATCGTCACGGCGCCCGCCGCCGGCGAATCGGCGGCGGAGAGCCGCTCGCGCCTGGCCCCCGCGAACCCGTGACGACGGTCTGCGCCACGCGGCGTGCGGGCCTGCCGTACATACGTTTGCGCGACGCCGCGCATCGACTAGTCTCCGGCGCATGTTCGTGTTGATCGTGGGAGCCGGGCGCGTCGGCTCGGCAGTCGCCAAGTCGGCGCTCGCCGCCGGGCACGAAGTGTCGGTGCTCGACGAGGATCCCCTCTCGCACGAGCGCCTGGACGCGGGACAGACGGCCAGCTGGGAGGACGCCGGCGGCCAGTTCACGGTTGGCACCGCGCTGGAGATCGATGCGCTGGAGCAGGCGGGCATCGAGCGGGCTGAGGTCTTCATCGCCTCCACCGACGGCGACAACACGAACCTGATCATCGCGCAGATCGCCCAGCGCCGGTTCGGCGTGGAGAAGGTGATCGTGCGCGTGATGGATCCGGCGCGCGCGGGCTGGTACGGCGAACAGGGACTGCGCACGATATCCCCGACCAAGCACGCGATCGAGATGTTCGAGCACGCGCTCGCGCCGGAGACCGTCTGAGCCGTGTACGCGATCATCGTCGGAGCCGGCAAGGTCGGCCGCAACCTCGCGCGAGAGCTGATCGACAAGGGCCACGAGGTCACGTTGATCGAGTCCTCCCGTCCGCGCTATCTGGCGATCGAGGAAGAATTCGAGCACTCCGTGCAGTACGGCGACGCCACCGAGCTGTGGGTGCTCGAGCGCTCGGGCATCCAGCGCGCCGATCTCGTGATCGCCGTCACCGGCGACGACGAGGACAACATGCTCGTGTGCCAGGTCGCCAAGGAGAAGTACCTCTGCGACCGCATCATCGCGCGTGTCAACAACCCGCGAAACCACGATCACTTCCGCCTGCTCGGCATCCAGCCGGCGGTCTCGGCGACCGACCTGATCCTGCGCCTGATCGAGCACGAGGTGCCCCGCTACGGCCTCGTGCACCTGCTCGCCTTGGAAGAGGAGCGCCTGGAGATCATCGAGCTGGAGGTGAGCGAGGATGCGCCGACGGTGGGCGAAGCGGTGTCGGACATCGCGCTGCCGGAGGGCAGCCTGATCATCTCCGTGCTGCGCGGCGGCTCGGGCTTCGTGCCCAAGGCCGATACGGTCATCGAGGCCGGCGACGAAGTGCTGCTCGTGCTCGATCCGGGCCTCGAGGAGGCGATCACCGCGTTCTTCGCGCCCAACGGCGTGGGGACGGCGAACTAGCGAGTCGTGGGGGGCCGTAAGGACGACGTGACGCCGCTTTTCGTTTGGCTATCCTTCTCGCCGAGACACTGTCCGGGATAGTCCAATTGGCAGTGACGCCCGGTTCTGGTCCGGGAGATTGGGGTTCGAGTCCCTGTCCCGGAGTGCGAGGAGGAGGAGTTATATGCGTGCGTGCACAAAGGGCCACGGGGCGGAGTGCAGTCGAACCGGGACGGTCATCACCGTCGGGATGCTCGCGACGGTGCTTGTGACTTGCGCCTTTGCGGCGATGTTCGCGGGCAGCGCGTCGGCAGCGGTGCGCATCCGTCGCGTGGGCACCTTCGCGGGCGTCAAGGGCGGCTACAGCAGCATCCAGAAGGCGATTGACGCGGCCGCGCCCGGCGACTGGGTGCTGATCGGCCCGGGCGACTACAAAGAAAAGACCACGGTCGCTCCGGCGGGGTCCGACGCCGCCGGCTCGGCGGTGCTGGTCACCAAGCCGGGGGTCCACATTCGTGGGATGGACCGCAACGCGGTCGTGCTCGACGGAACGAAGCCTGGGACGCCGCAATGCAGCGCCACGCCCGCCGACCAGAACCTCGGCCCGCTCGACTCCGAAGGACACCCGACCGGCCGCAATGGGCTGACCGTGTTCAAGGTGGACGGCACGAGCGTCGAGAACCTGAGCTCCTGCAACTTCCTCACCGGCAGCCACGGCGGCGGCAACCAGATCTGGTTCAACGGCGGCGACGGCAGCGGCAAAACGGAACTTGGCTCGTGGAGAGGTGCGTACCTGTCGGCCACCTCGACCTACTACGAAGGCCAGAGCAAGCCATTCGCGTCTTACGGGATCTTCACGTCGAACACCTTCGGGCCGGGCCTGTACACGCAGGTCTATGCCAACAATCAAGCCGACGCCGCCTTCTACATCGGCGCGTGCCCCGACTGCAACACGATCCTCGACCGCGCTCACGCCGAGAACAGCGATCTCGGGTATTCGGGCACGAACTCCGGCGGGCGCCTGATCGTCCAGAACTCCGAGTTCGACAACAACCAGTCCGGCTTTGTCACCAACAGCCAGAACAACGACGACGCCCCGTCGCCCCAGGATGGCGCCTGCCCGAAAGGTGGGACCGGTCCCACCGGCACGCACTCGTGCTGGCTGTTCACGAAAAACTCGGTGCACGACAACAACAACCCCAACGTGCCGACGACCGGCTCCGCGGCGGCCGGCCCGGTAGGCAGCGGTGTCGTGATCTCCGGCGGACGCAACGACACGGTCAGCGGCAACACCGTCTACAACAACGGCGCGTGGGGAATCCTGCTGGTGCCCTACCCGGACACCGAGACACCACCGCCGATCTCGCATTGCCAAGGCGGCATCGGAACAGAAATCGCAGGCAAATACGTGTGCTACTACGACGACTACGGAAACGAGGTGAGCGCCAACACGCTCACGAACAACGGTTTCTTCGCGAACGCGAGCAATGTCGACTTGGCGGAGATCTCCAATCTCAACAACCCTGGCAACTGCTGGCACGGCAACGTCGACACCTCGGGCACGGTCACGAGCGAACCGAAAGCGATCCAGAGCCCGCCGCATGGCGAATGTGGCATTCCCGACGCGGGGGAACCGCTCGCCAGCTCGCTCGGCGCGCAGGTCGCCTGCGACACGGCGTTCTTCGCGGAATGCCCCGCGGGGACCGTCGCGAACTATCCGCGCCAGACAAAAGTCGCCCTTCAGCCGCTGCCGGCTCAGACCACGATGCCCGACCCCTGCCTGGGCGTGCCGCGCAACAGCTGGTGCCCGACGAACAAACCGGCGCGCCTCACGCCGCCGTATCCGGTGCCGGGGTCGCCTGCCGAATAGCGACGGCCGCGCAGCCTGTAACCTCGGCCGATGGGCGACACGATCAGGCCGCTTGGCGTGCGCGTGCGTGCGCTGCAGACAGGCGACTTCGACCGGTGGAAGCAGCTTTGGGCGGGGTATCTCTCGTTCTACCGCCAAGAGCTGACCGACGAGATCACATCCGAGGCGTTCGCACGCCTGAGCGCGGGCGAGCGCGGCATGCTCGGCCTGGTCGCCGTCGACACCGACGACCAGCCGGTGGGCATCGCGCATCTGGTTTTTCATCCCTCCACGTGGAGCGCCGCCGACAAGTGCTATCTCGAGGACCTGTACGTCGATCGGTCACACCGTGGAGGGAACACGGCCCGCGCTCTCTTCGACGCTGTCTTTCTGACGGCGCACGAGCGCGGTTGCGAGCTGGTCTACTGGCACACCCAGCAATACAACGGCTCCGCCAGGTCCCTGTACGACCGCGTCGGCAACCTGACCTCGACGGTCGTCTACGAGCAGGACTCCCTCCAGTCGTGAGCGCTTGCCGTGTCCGCGGGCTCTCGATGTTGCTCGTGGCTGCGACGGTGCTTGCCGGCGCCCTTTCGCCGGCAGCCGACGCCGCGCGCACGATCTCCTGGGGCAGCCCTCTGCGGACGCCGCCGACGCGCACGCTGAGCGCGCCGGTCGACGCCGCCTACTGGCAGCAGGCGGTCGCGCCGAGGGCCGGCCAGATCGTCACGGTGACGCTGTGGGGCCGCGTCTCGAGTGGGCAGCCGACGATCCTCTTTCAGGACCTGCGCCCGATCGGCGGCGGCGCGCTGAAGGTGATCAGCACGACACAGCCCTTCAAGCTGACCGGGACGAGCGCCAAGCGCACGTTCAGGCCGATCAACTTCTTCGTGCACAAGGGCGACCACGTGGGCCTGGCGACGATCGGCGGCAGCTACGAGGTCTTCGCGGCAGCGCCCGGCACGACCACGAGCGGCTTCGTCGGCGCCGGTGGCGACATGAACGGCAGCCAGTTCAGCGGCAAGCCGCACGGCGGCGTGGAACTGCTGCAGCGAATGACCGAGCGCGTCGGCTAAGCCGCGGCCTGCGCCGCCCAGTCGCGATACAGCTCGTAGTAGCGCCCTTCGGCGGCGATCAGCTCGTCGTGCGTGCCCTGCTCGGCGATGCGCCCGTGCTCGAGCACGACGATGCGCCCGGCCTGGCGGATCGTCGACAGGCGGTGGGCGATGACGATCGACGTGCGCCCGGCGAGCAGCCGGCGCAGGCCGTGCTCGATGCGCGCCTCGGAATGGATGTCGACGTTGGACGTGGCCTCGTCGAGCACGAGGATGCGCGGGTCGGCGATCAGCGCGCGCGCGAAGGCGAGCAGCTGGCGCTGGCCGGCCGACAGCTGCGTGCCGCGCTCGCCGACTTCGGTGTCATAGCCGCTGGGCAGCTCGGCGATGAACTCCTCGGCGCCGACCGCCGCGGCGGCGGCGCGGATCTGCTCGGCGTCGGCGTCGGGGCGCCCGAAGGCGATGTTCTCGGCGACCGTGCCGGAGAACAGGAACGCCTCCTGCGGGACGATGCCCATCTGCGAGCGCAGCGAGCTGGAGGCGACTTCGCGCAGGTCGTGGCCGTCGACGAGCACGGCGCCGGAGGTCGGGTCATAGAAGCGCGCGATCAGCTTGGCCATCGTCGACTTGCCGGCGCCGGTCGCGCCGACGAGCGCGACGGTCTGCCCGGGCGGGATCTGCAGGCTGACGTGGTCGAGCGCGAGCACCTGCTCGTCGGGCGTCGCGGGTGCCGCGCCGTTGGCGTCTGGCGCCGGCCGGCGCTCGGGTCTGCGCGCGTAGGCGAAGGACACGTCGTCGAAGTCGACCTCGCCGGAGATGCGTCCGAGCTCGATCGCGTCGGGGCGGTCGTCGAGGTCGGGGCGCACGTCGAGCAGCTGGAAGATCTTCTCCAGCGCGGCCATGCCCGACTGGTAGGTGGCGTAAAGCTGGGAGAGCTGCTGGATCGGTTCGAAGAGGTTCGACAGCGCGGCGACGAAGGCGACGACGGTGCCGACGGTGATGTGGCCTTCGATCGCCTGCAGGCCGCCGTAGAGCACGATCGCGGCGACCGCCACGCCGGAGAGCATTTCGACGGTGGGGAAGTACGCGGCGTTGAGCTTGACGGTCGTCATGTTGGCGTCGCGGTTGTCGTGGTCGAGCACGGTGAACTGCGCCTCGTGCACGGGCTCCTGGGCGAAGCTGCGCACGACGCGGATCCCCGAGAGCGTCTCCTGCAGGTAGGCGGTGATCGAGCCGATCGTCTCACGCGTGCGGCGAAAGGCGCCGGCGGAGACGATGCGAAACCACAGCGACCCGGCGAGCAGCAGCGGCAGCACGCAGAAGGTGATCAGCGCGAGCTTTACGTCGAGGTACAGCAGGATGCCGACCGTGCCGATCAGCGTCAGCCCGGCCTGGAAGAGCGTGACGACGGAGTCGGTGACGAGGCTGTCGAGGGCCTCGACGTCGTTGGTGATGCGTGAGATGAGCACGCCCGCGGGGCGGCTCTCGTAGAAGCCGATCGGAAGCGTCTGCAGGTGCTTGAAGATGCGAATGCGCAGGTCGGCGAGCGCGCGCTGGCCGACCCAGCCGACGAGGTAGGTCTGCAGGTAGGTCATCGCCCACACGAGCAGCGCAGAGCAGAGGAAGGCGACGACGACGATCACGAGCGTCGTCGTGTCGTGGTGGGCGATGCCTTTGTCGATCGCTGCGCGCGCGAGCAGCGGCGGCGCGAGCGACGCGCCGGTGCCGAGCACGAGCGCGACGAGCATGAGGATCGCGCGGGTGCGGTAGGGCTTGATCAGCGCGAGCAGGCCGCGCAGGTTGCGCCCGCGCGTGCCGCGGCTGGCGCGCTCGCCGGTCCATTGCGACTGGTTCGGACCCCTGCCGACCATCGGGCTCACAGGCCGCTGACCTCCGGCTCGCGCGGCTTGCGCGTGAGGAACACCTGGTCCGGCAGCCCCTTCTCGACGATCTCGCGATACAGCTCGGAGGCGTCGAGCAGGTGCTCGTGATCGCCATGCGCGATCACGCGGCCGTGGTCGAGCACGACGATCTCGTCGGCGAGCGAGATCGTCGACAGGCGGTGGGCGATGACGAACGTCGTGCGCCCGGCCATCGCCTCGTCGAGCGCGAGCTTGATGCTCTGCTCGGTCGACGCGTCCACCGCCGAGGTGGCGTCGTCGAGGATCAGCACGCGCGGGTCGGCGAGCAGCGCGCGCGCGATCGCGATGCGCTGTCGCTGGCCGCCGGACAGCGACAGCCCACGCTCGCCGACGCGCGTGTCAAAGCCTTGCGGCAGGCGCGCGACGAAGTCGAAGGCCTGCGCGCGCTGCGCGGCGGCTTCGATCTCCGGCAGGCTCGCCGTGGGGCGTCCGTAGGCGATGTTCTCGGCGACGCTCGCGGAGAACAGGAAGGGGTCGTCTGAGACGACGGCGACAGCTTTGCGCAGCGAGATCAGGTCGACTTCGCGCACGTTGGCGCCGTCGAGCAGCACGTGTCCCTCGCTGGTGTCGTAAAGCCGCGAGATCAGCGAGACGAGGCTCGTCTTGCCCGAGCCGGTGGCGCCGACGAGCGCGACTGTCGCGCCGGCGGGGACGTCGAGGTCGACGTCGCTGAGCACCGCGCGCGCGGGACGCGCCGCGCGTGGAACGCCGTCGCTGTCGCCGTCCAGCGTGAACTCGCGCGGGGCGGCGTAGACGGCGCCGAACTCGTCGGCTTCGTCGTAGCGCAGCGTCACGCCACGGAACTGCACGTGGCCGCTGCCGGCTGGCAGCTTCGCTGCGCCGGGCGGCTGCACGATGCGCGGCTCGCGGTCGAGCACTTGGAAGATGCGCGCGCCGGAGGCGGTCGCGCGCTGGGCCAGCCCGAGCGTGACGCCGAGCGAGCGCATCGGGCCGATGAGCATGTTCAGGTACAGGTAGAACTGGCTGAACTGGCCGAGCGTGAGGTGCGCGTGGATCACGCTGCGCCCGCCGAGCAGCAGCACGGCGGCGAGCCCGAGCTGCGGCAAAAAGCCGATCGCAGGGTTGAACGTCGCCTCCAGGCGCGTGGCGACCATCGACTGGTCGAACACGCGCGCTACTGAGTGGCGAAAGCGCTGCAGCTGGTGGGGCTCGCGCGCGAAGGACTTGACCACGCGCACGCCGGAGATGTTCTCCTCGGCGTCGGCGGTCAGCTCGGCGATGCGCTGCTGGACCTCCTGGATCGCCGGTCGCGCGCTGTGCCCGTAGCGCTGGGAGATGAACACGACGAACGGCACGGGCGCCATCGCGATCAGCCCGAGCCCGGGGTTGATGAGGATCATCGCGACGCCGGCGAGCACGAGCGTGAGCGCCGACTGCAGGATGAACACGAGGCCGTAGCCGAGGAAGAAGCGCACGGCCTGCAGGTCGACGGTCGCGCGCGACATCAGCTGTCCGGTCTGCTGGCGGTCGAAGAAGCTCAGCTCCAGGCGCTGCAGGTGGCCGTACAGGCGCTCGCGCAGGTCGAATTCGATGCCCAGCGAGATCTGCCCGGCGATCATCCGGCGGAAGTACGTCAAGAGCCAGCGCGCGAGCACGACGCCGACGATCACCAGTGCGAGCACGAGCAGCGTGTGACGGTCGTGCGCGCGCTGCGCGAGCTCGTGGCGATGGCCGTGCGTGTTGCCGTGCTGGATCGCTTCGACGGCCGAGCCGGTGAAGTAGGGGATCAGCACGGTCATGACCATTGCGGCGCTGGCGAGCAGCCAGGAGACGATCAGCCCGCGCTTGTACGGACGGAGGAAGCCGAGCAGTCTGTAGAACGTGGTCATAGTTGTATGGTCAACGATTATCGCAGGCGCCCGCTGGCGCGGCGATCACCCGCCGCCGCGGGCCGGGCCTAAGCTTGGCTGATGTCCGAGCTGCCGACGTCCCCGCCGCGCACCGGCGCCAGCGCCGGGCTGTGCGACACGTGCGCGCACCAGCAGCAGGTGCGAAACACGCGCGGCTCGGTGTTCTCGCTGTGCAAGCGCTCGCGAGAGGACCCAGCTTATCCGCGCTATCCGCGTGTGCCCGTGCTCAGCTGTCGCGGCTACGAGCGCAGCGAGTCCTGATTTCTTATGGGGCCGGCACGGCCGGCCTGATCGGGTCGCGCGCCGCCGCCACGCGGGGCTTGCCCGTGCGGCGGCTGGCGATGTCAGCCCGCGGCGACGGCCGGCGCGGCGTCGGGCGCGGGGGGCGTCTCCTCGGAGGCGACGAAGTCGCTGCTGCGCACGAGCGCGAAGGCGAACACGGAGCCGGCGAGCGCGACGCACGCGGCGATGATCAGGATGCTCGTGAACGCCTGCGTGAAGCCGACGCGGTAGGCGTGCATCAACGCGGCGCGCGCGGCCGCGGGCAGCGCATGGGCGACGTGTCCGACTTCGCCGGAAACGAGCGCGGTCGTCAGCTTGCCGTGTGCCGCGCGCAGCACTTCGCGTCCGGGACCGCTGGACAGCGCGGCGGTGGTGTTGTGCGTGACGTCGTGCTGGAAGATCGCGCCGAGGCCGGCGATGCCCGTGGCGATGCCGACCTGGCGGAAGGTGTTGTTGATGCCCGAGGCCATGCCGCTGCGCGAGTGGTGCACGACGCCGACGGCCGTCGAGGCCAGGGGCGGGTTGATCAGCCCGATGCCGGCGCCGGCGAGCACGAAGCCGGGCACCAGCACGGTCCAGTCCGAGCTCGCGTTGACGGCGGTCATCGTCAGCAGCCCGGCGCTGACGAGCAGCAGGCCGGTGCCGAGCAGCAGGCGAACGGGGACGCGCACGCTGAGGCGTCCGGCAAGCGGGGCGACGAAGAACGAGAGCAGCGTGATCGGAAGAAAGCGCAGCCCGGCCTGCAGCGGGCCGTAGCCGAGCACGTCCTGGATGTACAGCGTCAGATACAGGAACATCGAGAACATCGACGCGGAGACGGCGAAGGCGACGATGCTCGCGCCGGCGAACGCCGGGCGGCGAAACAGCGTGAGGTCGAGCATCGGGCGCTGCTGGCGGCGCTCGACGATCACGAACAGCACGATCAACACCGCCGATGCGACGAGGAAGCCGACGATGCGGGTCGAGCCCCAGCCCTTTTCGTTGCCCTCGATCAGCGCGAACACGAGCAGGAACAGCGAGCCGGAGAACGTCAGCAGGCCTAGCCAGTCCACGCCGCGGGCGTCGGGGTCGCGCGACTCCGATACCTGCGTGAGCGTGAGCGCGACGGCGGCGATGCCGATCGGCACGTTGACGAAGAAGATCCATTCCCAGCCGATGCCCGAGGTGATCACGCCGCCGACGATCGGTCCGATCGCGACGGCGCCGCCGATCACCCCGCCGTACACGCCGAAGGCGAGGCCGCGCTCCTTGCCGTGGAAGGCGCCGGCGATCAGCGCGAGCGAGGTGGCGAACATCATCGCGCCGCCGGCGCCCTGCACCGCGCGCGCGAGGTTCAGCGTCAGCGGCGTGCCGGCCAGGCCGCAGGCGGCGGAGGAGAGCGTGAAGACGATCAGCCCGGTGACGAACACCATGCGACGCCCGAAGCGGTCGGCGAGCGCGCCGGCGGTCAGCAGAAACGCGGCGAGCGTGAGCGAGTAGGCGTTGACGACCCACTGCAGGTCGGCGAAGCTCGAATGCAGCGAGCGTTGGATGTCCGGCAGCGCGACGTTGACGACGGTGATGTCCAGCAACAGCATGAAGATCGCCACAGAGACGGCGATCAGCGTCCACCACTTGCGCTCCACGACAGGCCCCCTCGTCGTCGTTGCGTGCGTTACCGCCCCGCACTATATGAACGAGCCACGCCGGCGCCGGACGACCCGCTGCGACGCGCCCGCCAGGCGCCGGGCACGCCCTTTGCGTCGGACTCAGCTCGCCTGGAGGTGTCTGTGCAGGAACGGCACGAGCCCGCTCCACAGCTTGGCCGCCGGCTCGGGCCGGTAGGTAGGGCGGTAGTCGGCGAAGAACGCGTGGCCGGCGCCGTCGTAGACGTCGACTTTGACCTCCTGGCCGCTGGCGCCGATCGCAGATCGTCCAGCGCGCTCGCGCAGCTGCTCGGCGATCTGCGGCGACGGGTTCTGGTCCTCGGCGCCGACGGCGGCGAGCAGCGGACAGCTGAGCCTGTCGGCCATCTCCAGCGGCGGCGTGGGGCGCGCCGGCGTCGAGCGCTCGTCGGGGGTGGCGCGGTCGATGAAGCCCCCCCAGCAGTCGACGGCGGCGTTCAGGCGGTCGGACGCGCAGGCGAGCAGCAGCGTGTAGCGCCCGCCCATGCAGAAGCCGATGCAACCGATCCGCCCGGTCACGCCGTGGAGACCGCGCAGGTGGTCGGCGGCGCCCTGCAGGTCGCCGAGCACCGTCTCGTCGGACATGGAGAACAGGCGCGCCATCATCGCCTCGCGGTCGTCGCTCGGCGGCGGCCCGCCTTCGCGCGAGTACAGGTCGACGCCGAGCGCCACGTAGCCGATGTTGGCGAAGCGGTTGGCGACGTCGCGGATGTGCTCGTTGAGCCCCATCGCCTCGTGGATCACGATGATCCCCGGATGGCTGGCCGCGTCGGCGGGACGTGCGAGATAGCCGTTGACCTGCGCAGCGCCGGCGCCGGCGAACGTCAGCTCCTCGGCGCTGATGCGCGTGGGATCGGCGACCGCGCCGGGAACTCCCTGCGGGCTTGGCTTGACCTCGATGCTCGGCACGGGCGGTGACCTCCGGTCGCTAGTGAATGGGCTTCAGACAGCTCACGGCTGGGCTTCTGCGGACGTCTCGAGCGCCGGCGGAGGAAACGTCGCGCCGGCGTGCGCGTCGAGCTCGCGCATCTTGCGCTGCACGCGCTTGCGCGTCTCACATAGCTCGTCCTGCAGCCGTGACAGCTCGCCGGCGCGACGGCGCACGAGCTCGAGCTGGCGGTCGATGTGCCCGAGCGCCTCGCTGAGTAGCTCGTGGCGGCGGTCGGGGTCGACATCCTCGCGGCGCAGCTGCTCGCGCACCTCCGCGCGCGCATCCTCGGCCGCGAGCAGCGTCTTCAGCTCCTCCAGCGAGACGCCGAGCAGGTCTTTCAGGCGCATCACCTCGCGCAGGCGCTCGACCTCGGCGTCGCTGTAGGAGCGATGGCGCCCGGACGCCCGCGCGGGCGCCTCCGGCAGCAGGCCGATCTCCTCGTAGTAGCGGATCGTGCGCGGCGTCGTGCCGACCAGGCGAGCGACGTCGCCGATGCGCAGGCTCTGCGCCGCGGCGTGCTCGGCGTCGGGCGTCGCGGCGCTCACGAGCGCACGCTCAGCTCGTCGGCGCGCGCGGCGGGGGAGGGGGCGGCGGCGCCGCCGTCGAGTCCTGGCAGCATCGCCTCCTCGACGACCGCCTCCTCCCACGGCCGCAACGTGGCGTCGGCGGACTCTGCCGCGCTGTCGGACTGCCCGGCGGAGTGGCTGGGGCGCAGCAGGCAAACGCCGGCGCCGACGAGCGAGGTCGCCGCGAGCACCCACAGGGCGACGTGCATGTTGGCGATGAACGGCGCGAGCTTGGCCGCCGAGAGCCTCTGGGCGAGGCCGGAGAAGACGGCGAACAGCGTCGACTTGGGCACGGCCGAGGTGACGATCGCGAGCACGAAGGCGATCGACAGCACGGCGCCGGTGTTCTGCAGCAGCGTGCGCGCGCCCGCGGCGATGCCGCGGCGGTGCGCCGGCACGACGCCCATCATCGCTGCGGTGTTTGGGCTGTTGAACATGCCCGAGCCGACGCCGACGACGAGCAGCCACAGGCCGCTCTGCCAGTAGGCGGTGTGCACGTCGAGCGTCGTCATCGCGGCCAGGCCGGCGGCGCTGACGAGCATGCCGATCGCGGCGAGCGCGCGCGAGCCGTGGCGGTCGGCGTAGATGCCGGCGATCGGCGAGGCGACGAGCATGCCGAGCGCCAGCGGGATCAGCTTTACGCCGGCTTGGATCGGCGAGTTGCCCTGCGCGCCCTGGTAGTAGAAGACGAACAGGAACATCAGCGCGAAGCGCGCCAGGCCGTTGATGAACGAGGCGGCGCTGGCCGCCGCGAACAGGCGGTTCTTGAAGATGTCGAGGTCGAGCATCGGCGCGCGCGAGCGGCGCTCGATCGCCACCCACAAAGGCAGCAGGACCGCGGCGGCGACGAGGCCGCCGATCACCAGGCTGTCGTTCCAGCCGCTGATGCCGCCGCGCGAGACGCCGTACACCAGGCCGGTGAGCCCGATGACGAACGTCGTCGTGCCGAGCACGTCATAGCCGCGCACGGAGTCGGGCTTGGACAGCTCGCGCAGGATCAGCGCGCCCCACACGGCGCCGGCGAGCGCGAAGGGGACGTTGAACCAGAACACCCAGTGCCAGGAGATCGCCACGAGCGCGCCGCCGAGCACCGGACCGAGCACCAGCCCGATCGCCGCGACCATCGTGTTCGCGCCCATCGCCAGCCCGAGTTCCTTCTTGGGGAAGGCGTCGGTGACCAGCGCGGCGGCGTTGGCGAACAGGAACGCCGAGCCGATGCCCTGCAGGATCCGCCACAGGATCAGCACGGTCGCATCGCCGGAGAAGCCGGCGCCGAGCGAGGCGAAGGCGAACACGAGAAAGCCGCCGACGTAGGCGCGCTTGCGCCCGAACAGGTCAGACAGGCGACCGGCCATCAGCACGAGCACGGTCGCGGCGATCAGATAGGCGAGGATCACCCACACGAGTGCCAGCAGGCTCGTGTGCAGCGAGCGCTCGAGGTCGGGCAGCGCGATGATTAGCGTGCCCGAGTTGGTCGCCGCCAGCAACATGCCGAGGCTGGTGCAGGAGAGCGCCCACCACTTGTAGCTCGCGTGCCCCGCCTCGACGCCGAAGCGCGAGCCCTGTCGGGCGTCGTGGCCCTGCTGTGCGGTGGGCGATGCGCTCATCCGATCGACTCCTCTGCGTCTTGCGGTCGATCCCGCAAATTGACGTGAACGTAAGGATCACGATAGCAGGGCCGACACCGCCGGGACGGCCGGCGCCGCCTGGCGAGTTCGCGTCCCGGCCGTGCTAGAACGTTCGTATGACCGAGCACAAGGTCGTCAAGCCAGACGAGCAGTGGCGCCAGGAGCTCACGCCGGCTCAGTACGACGTGCTACGCAAGGCCGGCACGGAGGCGCCGTTCACGGGCGAGTACGTCTACAACAAGGACTCCGGCGACTACCGCTGCGCGGCGTGCGGGGCGATGCTGTTCGACGCCGACACGAAGTTCGAATCGGGCACCGGCTGGCCGAGCTTCACCGAGCCGGCGGTCGCCGAGGCGGTCGAGCTGCGCCCGGACAACAGCCTGTTCATGCGCCGCACAGAGGTCGTCTGCCGGACCTGCGGCGGTCATCTCGGCCACGTCTTCGACGATGGCCCCGGCGAGGGCGGCCAGCGCTACTGCATCAACTCGGCCGCGCTGCAGTTCGACCCCGCCGGTGCGGCTGCGCCCGCCGGCGTCGGCGAGGCTGCGCCCGAGGCCGGCGCACCGCTTTCGCCGCAGCCGCACGCCGACAACAGCTAGTCTCGCGCGATGATCATGGAGGCGCGCGCCAAGCGCCTGTCCACGCCGCTTCGCTGGGGGCGGCGCGAGAAGACCGCCGTCGGCGCCTTGCTGGCGGTGCTCGCGGTCGCCGCGATCGCGCTCGGCGCCTACGCGCTGACGAGCGGGTCGCCGGCACGCGCCGACTGCGTGGAAGCCATCGCCCCGAGCACGCTCGGCGGCGTGAGGATTCACGCCTGCGCGAACAAGGCGCGCCAGGTGTGCGCATCGGCGAACAGCTACAAGGGAGTCGCCGAATCGCTGGCGACATCGTGCAGGCGCGCCGGGCTTCCCGTCGGCAAAAGCTAGAAGCCGCGTCGGCGGCGCTCGCAGCAGAGCGCCACCCTTGCCGCCGCCTTGACAATCACGCACGCACGCGGCCCGAAGGGCATATATACAGATGTCTAAACGCCCTGTGGAAGTGTTGGCCAGAGTGTCCCTAGCCGCCTTCGCCGCCTGCCGTTTTCATGGTGCATTGCAATTGGCGCGTCCCGCTCGCACGCGTGCAGCCGGGGGGGCCACCAACTAAGTAGGAATGGAGGCGCATGTCCTGGAACGCATATCCAAGCTGGCTCGTGGCCGGCGACAACGCGTGGCAGATGACGGCCGCAACGTTCGTCGGCCTGATGAGCCTTCCGGGCCTCGCGGTCCTGTACGGCGGGGTGATGCAGAAGCGCTGGTCGGTCAACAGCATGATGCTCACGTTCGTGGCGTTCTCGGTCGTGTTGATCGCGTGGGTGCTGTGGGCGTTCAAGATGGGCTTCGGCACGCCGATCGGCAGCGGCAAAGGGTTCTTCGACACGATGTGGGGTAAGTCGGGGACGGTTCTCGGCGCAGGGACGCTGCAGGCGCAGGCCGCGATCCCGTCCATCTCCGTCGGGCCGCCGTTCCATTTCCCGGAGGCGTCGCTGGTCTACTTCCAGTTCGTGTTTGCGGCGATCACGCCGATCCTCATGCTCGGCTCGGTGCTCGGGCGGATCAACTTCAAGGCATGGATCCCCTTCGTGCTCCTGTGGATCACCTTCGTGTACACGATCAACGCCTTCCTCATCTGGGGTGGCGGGTACTGGTCCGCGCACGGGGCGCTGGACTACTCGGGTGGCTACGTCATCCACCTCGCCGCCGGCATCTCCGGCTTCGTGGCGGCGGCCGTGATCGGACCGAGGCTGCAACGAGATCGCGAGGTCGACGCGCCGAACAACCTGTTGATGGTCGCTGTCGGCGCCGGTCTGCTGTGGCTCGGTTGGAACGGCTTCAACGGCGGGGACTCCTACTACGCCGGCGTCAACGCGTCGGTGGCCGTCGTCAACACGAATCTGTGCACCGCCGTGGCGATGCTCGTGTGGATCGCCTGGGACTACATCTTCCGCGACAAGCCGTCGTTGATCGGCTCCGTCAACGGGATGATCACCGGCTTGGTGGCGATCACGCCGGCGGCCGGCTTCGTAAACGGCTGGGGCGCTGGGGCCATCGGCATCATCGCCTCGACGGTCGTGTGGATGGCGATCAGGTTCCTCAGCCGGGCGCCGGTGTTCCGAAAAGTGGACGACACCCTGGGGGTGATCTATACGCACGGGATCGCCGGCTTGATGGGCGGTCTCTTGACGGGCATCTTCGCCGACCCGCACATCATCGAGTACGCGGCAGCAGGCGGTGGCGCCGAAAGCCTGCCGGGATTCTCCGGCGTCGTGCACGGCAGCTGGACGCTGCTGCGTTGGCAAGCCGAGACCGCCGCCTGGGTGATCCTGTTCAGCGGCATCGCCACGTTCATCCTGCTGAAGCTCGTCGGGATATTCGTGCCCTTGCGGCTCTCCGACGAAGAGCTGGAGATCGGCGATCACGCGATCCACGGCAACGAGGTCTATCCATCGGACGTTCCAACGCTCGGCGGTCCGCACGCGCCGCCGGCGTGGCAGCCCAGCCCAGCGCCCTCTGGGGTGTAACGGCCGGGACGCTCAAGGCCCGAGGCGCGTCCAATCCCCGCGGACGCGTCTCAGGTCGGATACGACGGATCGCGGCCCCGCTTCGGCGGGGCCGCGCCGTTTGACCACGCGCATGGGGACGGGCACCGCCACCTCACGTACGCCGACGTCAGTGAGGAACCTCAATCCAAATCGCCTCCGCACGGGCTTGTAGCGTCCCGTCAGCGGAGTAGAGGGCCGAGCCCGTGGACATCTTGCGTCCGTCGCGTGCAGCGAGGGCTTCGCGCCCTTGACCACGGCGTTGCGACGGTCGAGGACGGTCAGGACCGCTACTGGCTGCTGCTGACGCTGCGCTGATCGCCCGTCGACCTCGAGACGTTCAAGCCGATCGGGCAGGCGATGCCGAGACCGGACGCGCAGTCGTAGCCGCCGGGGTTCTTGGCGAGATACTGCTGGTGGTAGTCCTCGGCGTAGTAGAACGGGCCCGCCTGGGCGATCTCGGTGGTGATCTCGCCGTGGCCCGCCTGCGTGAGCATCGCCTGGTAGGCGTCGCGCGAAGACTCCGCGGCGCTGTGCTGCGACTCGCCGTGCCAGTAGATCGACGAGCGGTACTGCGTGCCGACGTCGTTTCCCTGGCGCATGCCCTGTGTCGGGTCGTGTCCCTCCCAGAACAGCTTCAGCATGTCCTCGAAGCTCGTCTGCTCGGCGTGAAAGGCCACGAGCACGACCTCCGTGTGTCCGGTGCGCCCGCTGCAGACCTCCTCATAGGTGGGGTTCGGCGTGAAGCCGCCCGCGTAGCCGGCGGCCGTCGTGTACACCCCCGGCGCCTCCCAGAAGATCCGCTCGGCGCCCCAGAAGCAGCCCATGCCGAAGACGGCCGTCTCCACGCCCTGTGGGAAGGGCCCCTTCAGCGGCGTGCCGAGCACGTCGTGCGCGGGCGGCAGCGCGATCTCGTCTTCGCGTCCCAGCAGCGCAGAGTCGGCGTCGACCATGTTGGACTGCTTGCGCGTGAACAGCATGGCTTCAGGCTAGACGATCTAGCCCTCCGTGCTGCGCGGGGCGTAGCGACGATGCAGCATCAGTGCGTTGCCCTCCGGATCGGAGAAGAAGGCCATGTGGCAGACGCCCGTATCGAGCGTCTCGCCCCTGAACTGCACGCCGCGCTTCTCCAGCGTCTCGCGCGCCGCCTGCACGTCGTCGACGCGCAGCGCCACCTCGTGGCGCATCGTGTGGTGCTCGAGGCCCATCTTCTCCGCATCGATGATGCTCAGCGTCAGGTTGCCGGTCTCGAACTCGGCGAAGTTGCGCTCTGGCAGGTACACCGACCGGCGCAGGCCGAGCGTCTCGCCGTAGAACTCGGCTGACGCGCGCACGTCGTGCGTCGGCAGCGCTACGAAGTCGACGCCGCCGATCAACTGCTCGCTGGAGGTGCTCGATGCGTTCATTGGCTTGCTCCCGAGTAGGCGTTGGTTCAGGACAGTGTTCCGAACGCCGGCGCTCAGCGTGTGCGCTCAGCGTGCGTATACGGCGAAGAAGTCGCGATCGTCCGGTTCCAGGTAGCGGCCGGCTGAGCGGTTCATGTCCGGCAGCAGGTTGGAAGGGTCGAGCGCGCCGGCGCGTCCGTACGTGATGAAGCTGACCCAGAAGGAGTTGATGTCCAGCTCCATCGCGCGCACGGCGCCGGCGTGGATCAGCGTCTGGGCGAGGCTGCGCACCGTCTGGTTGTCGCCCGCGGCGTAGATCAGGTTGCCATGGCGGTCGATCCCTACGCCGGAGCGCCACACGAGGATCGCGTTGCCGACGGTCGCCCCCCATTCCGCGCCGTTTGTGAGGCTCGGGTTCTCGCGCCCTTCGTTGACGATCAAAGGCAGGTTCTGGCGCGCGAAGGAAACCTGCGGGGGCGCCTGCGCGCCGTAACGCCAGTCGAGCACGTCGACGCGGCCGTCGTTGTAGCCGACGAGCGTCGCCTGGCCGTCATGCATCGCCGCGTAGGTATGACCGTTCAGCGCGAAGCCGCCGCGCGAGTCCTGAAGCTTGAAGCCGCTGTTGAACGTCGCCAGCAGTCGCCCTCGCCCGGTCTGAGGCACCTCCATCGCTCCTCGCGCGATCGGCACGGAGGGCTCCTGGCGCCCCGGTTGCAGCACGAGCCGCGTGCGCGTGGTGTCGATCCAAGCCAGTCCGGAGACGACGCGTGGGTATTCGGGCTGGTTGCGCAGCGTCGTCAGCAGCAGCGGCGGATTCGCCTCCAGCGACGGCCGGCTCGCCCGCCACACGCCCTCGCCCGGCAGCGCCGGTTGCAGCAGCGGCGTGACGCGAGGGGGTCGGTAGGCGTTCGCGGTTGCTTGCCCTCCCGCCGACGCGCGCGCGCCGCCGAAGCCTACGTGCGGGACCGCGTGCAGGCCCGGGCCTCCCTTGGCGGGCGCTGTCAGCCCGTAGTAGATCGACTCGATCTGCGAGACCAGTCCCGCCGCGCCGTGGTCTCGCAGCCACTCCACGCTGCGAACCCCGATCGGCGAGTTCGACGGTTGGGCCATCGTCAGCGTGTAGGAGAACAGGACCGGTATGAGCACGAGCGCGGCGAGCACCGCTGCGCTTCGGCGCAGTCTCTGAGCTGCGCTGGGCAGCGCGCGATCGCCGTGGCTGGCTGCTCGGCGGGGCGCGCGCTGTCGCTGGCGCGTGACGACACCCTGCTGCATGCAAAGACTGTACGGGCGCGCGACGAAGCTCGCGCCCGACGACGGCGCTGCGCGCTTCTTACTAAGGAGATTCTCACAGCCGATCGGCGCTTGAGCGGCGTTCATTTCCGACCCGTGTGGAATCCTGCTCGTGCATTGTCGTGAACGCCCAATCGGCGCTCATTTTCTCTTAATCGGAGGTTTAACATTAATTCGCTTGATGCGGCCGCTCGCGAGGAGCAGGCGCGCACCGGGTTCGCAGACGACCGTCGCGCCGCCGGCATCGGATCTCCGGCAAGCGCGGGCGCCTTCTGCAGGGCGCTGCTTCGTGCGTGCCGCCCGCGCCAGTGGAGCAAGAACCTGCTCGTCCTGGCGGCTCCCTGCGCGGCGGGCGTAATCGACCGGCCGCAGGTCGCGGGTCAGGTCGCCGGCGCGTTCGTCGTGCTGTGCCTGCTGTCGAGCGCGACGTACCTCGTCAACGACGTGCGCGACCGCGAGCGCGACCGCCTGCACCCGCGCAAGCGCTTTCGGCCGATCGCCTCAGGAGAGCTCTCGCCAGCGGCGGCGCTCAGGTCCGCGGTGGTTCTGGCCGTCGTCGGCGTGGGGCTCGCGACCGCGATCGAACCGAAGCTCGGCTTGCTCGGGTGCGGATACCTGGCGCTGACGGCCAGCTATTCGCTGTGGCTGCGAAACGTCGCCATCGTGGACATCTTGGCGATCGCCGCCGGGTTCGTGTTGCGTGCGCTCGCCGGCGGCGTCGCGACGGACATCTACCTGTCGCGCTGGTTTGTGATCGTCACGGCGAGCTGTGCGGTGTTCCTCGTCGCGGCCAAGCGATACGCCGAGCTGCGAAGCGCCAGCGCCAGCGCCGGCGCCGCGACACGCGCGACGCTGGCGCGGTACTCGAGCGAGAGCCTGACTGTGACGCTCGTCGCGGCTGCGACGATCGCCGGCGTGGCTTACACCTCGTGGGCCTTCACGCGACCGTCGCACCTGCTCTGGTACGGAGCTTCCATCGTTCCCTTTCTCCTTTGGCTCGCGCGCTATGCGCGCCTTGTCCGGGGCGGCACCGGCGAGGCGCCGGAGGAGCTGATCCTGCACGACCAGACACTGCTCGTGCTCAGCGCCGTGTGGGCGGCGTTGTTCATCGGCGGTGTGTATGTCGGCCACTGAGCGGCGTTCCAACGCAAGCGAGCGCACCGAGCAGGCTCTGTGGGGATGGGGGCGAACCGCGCACAGCCAGGCGACGGTCACGCGACCGCGCGAGGTCGAGCAGATCGCCCAGGCGCTCTCGCTTGGCGCCCGGCGAGGAGTCGGAGTGATCGCGCGGGGCGCCGGGCGCAGCTATGGCGATGCCGCACTGAACCGCGGGGGCGAGGTGCTCGACATGACCGGCTGGGACCGGGTCCTGTCGGTCGATGCGCAGCGCCGGCTGATCACGGCTCAGTCGGGAGCGACGATCGCCCAGCTGCTGGCGGCGGCCGCGTCGCACGATCTCACGCTGCCGGTGGTGCCGGGGACGCGGCACGTGACATTGGGCGGTGCGATCGCCAGCGACATCCATGGCAAGAACCATCACTGCGACGGCGGTCTGGCGCGTCATGTCGCGTCGCTGACGCTGTGCACGCCCGCCGGCGGCTGCGCGGAGATCACTCCGGCGATCGACGGCGAGCTGTTCTACGCGACGCTCGGCGGCATGGGCCTGACGGGAGTCATCGTGCAGGCGACGCTGACGCTCGAGCCGTTGGAGTCGTCTTGGGTGGCCGTCGACGTCGACCGCACCGACGGGCTGGAGCAGACGCTCGAGCTGATGGCGGGCGAGGAATCTCATCGCTACTCCGTCGCGTGGCTGGATCTGCTGGCCGAGGGCGCCAAGTTGGGCAGGGCGGTCGTCACGCGCGCCGACCGATTGCCCCGAGAGCGCATCCCGAAGAGGACGGGCCTGCGCCGCGATCACCGCGCGGCGCTCCTGCGAAAGCCGATCCTCGAGGTTCCGCGCGGGTTCCCGGGGGCGCTGCTGCAGCGCTCGGGCGTGCGCGCGTTCAACGCCGTTCGCTGGAGCGCGACGCCGCGCAGCGAACGACAGCGCCCGATTCCCTTGGCCCCGTACCTGTTCCCTCTGGACGGGCTGGGGGAGTGGAACCGGCTGTATGGCGCGGCGGGCCTCATCCAGTATCAATTCGTCGTGCCGGCGGGGCAGGAGGCGGCGCTGGTGACGTGCTTTCAGTCGATGCAAAGGCATGCTCTGCCGATCTACCTTGCGGTGTTCAAGCGCTTCGGGGAGGCGTTCGGCGGGGCGTTGTCCTTTCCCCTGGCCGGTTGGACGCTCGCGGTCGACATGCCCGCGCGGGCTCCTGGCCTCGATCGGGCGCTGTGCGAGCTCGACGAGACGATCGCCGGCTGCGGCGGTCGCGTGTACCTGACCAAGGACGTCCGTCTGCGGCGTGAGATGCTGCCTGCGATGTACCCGCGGCTGGGTGGCTTCGAGCAGGTTCGCGCCCGTGTCGATCCCGAGGGCGTGATGCGCTCGGATCTCGCGCGACGGTTGGGCCTCTCAGCGAGCGCCGCATGAGCTCGCAGCGGTCGCGCTCTGCCGGGCGGCGGGTTATGGTCGCCGGCGGCACCTCTGAGATCGCGCTGGCGATCTTGCAGAAGCTGCTCGACAGAGCGCCACGCGACGTGGCGCTGCTCGGGCGAAGCGCCGACGCGCTCGCGCGAGCCGCCGACGGGCTGCAGGCTGCAGGGACAGCGCGAGCGATCGTGCTGGAGCTCGATGCCGAGCGCACGGACGATCACGGCGACGTCGTAGATGAGGCGGTCAGACAGCTGGGCGGCCTCGATATCGCGATCGTCGCCATCGGCGCGCTCGGCGAACGTGGCGGCCTGCCAGTCGACATCGATCGGGCGGTCGAGCTTTTGCAGGTCAACTTCGTCGGCGCCGGCTCGGTGATGCTGGAGCTCGCTCGAGCGCTGCGCGAGGGCGGCGGCGGCACGCTCGTGGTGCTGTCGTCGGTGGCCGCCGAGCGCCCGCGTCGCAGCAATGTGGTCTATGGCGCATCGAAGGCGGGGCTGGACGCGCTCGCGCAGGGGCTCGCCGATGCGCTGCGAGAGGAGCGCGTGCGCGTGCTCGTCGTGCGTCCCGGCTTTGTGCGCACGCGCATGACGCGCGGGCTCGAGCCAGCGCCGCTGTCCACCGATCCGCAGGCGGTGGCCGACGTGGTGCTCACGGGGTTGGATCGCGGCGCCGGCACCGTGTGGGCGCCCACCCAGCTGCGCTGGCTGATGCTGCTAGTCAGGATGCTGCCACGTCGTCTGTTTCGAAGGATGAAGATGTGAGCGCGATCGGCAATGGGCGTGAAGATGTGAGCGTGATGGACGACAGGCGTGAGTATGTGAGCACGATGGACGACGGACGCGACATGTCGCGGCTGCGTGAGCGCCGGCGCCAGGCACGACGTCGTCGCGGATTGCTTCGCCTCGACGTGGGCCTCGGCGTCGTGGGCGCGATCGTGCTGCTGCTCGCGACACCCGGACTGGCGATCGCCGCGCTCGTCGCACTGCTGCTGCTGGTCGTATGCGCCGTCTCGCTGGCGTGGGAACGACGCTCGGCTCGCAAGCGTCGCGAGGCCTCGCAAGGCGCGCCGAGCGAGGCCGAGGCGGCGCTGGAGCTGCTCGAGCGCGAGATGGCCAGCGCCCGCGCTGCGCGCCGCCGCCGCCGTGCGTGACGATCGTGCAGCGGCTGTAGGATCGCCGCCATGAGCGATCAGCCGGTGGTGCTCTACGAGGTCGCCGAGTGCGTCGCGCGGATCACGCTCAATCGTCCGCAGCGCGGCAACGGAATCACGCCCGCGCTTGTCGGCGAGCTGACCGAGTGCGTGCGTCGCGCCGACCTCGACCCGGCCGTGCACGTGATGCTGCTCAGCGGCGCCGGGACGGGCTTCTGCGGCGGCTATGACCTGGTGGAGAGCGCCGAGGGCATGGGGGAGGAGAGCGCCAGCGACGCCACGCCGCAGGCGCAGGCGAGCGGTGAAGGCGCCGGCGGCGCTCGCACGGATGGCGTTCGCGCACCGGCGGGATCGCCGCTGGACCCGACCGTGATTGCCGCCAACCACGACGCGCAAGGGACCTGGGATCCGATGCTCGACTACGCGATGATGAGCCGCAACGCGCAGGGCTTCATGAGCCTGTTCGGCTGCGGCAAGCCGGTCGTCTGCAAGGTGCACGGCTTCTGCGTCGCTGGCGGCACGGACATGGCGCTGTGCTCGGACCTGCTGGTGATCGCCGACGACGCGAAGATCGGCTACCCACCGGCGCGCGTGTGGGGATCGCCGACGACCGCCCTGTGGGCCCATCGCATCGGCGCGCAGCGCGCCAAGCGGCTGCTGTTCACCGGCGACTCGCTGTCCGGTCGCGAGGCGCTCGAGTGGGGGCTGGCGATCGAGGCGCCGTCCGCCGAGCGGCTGGACGAGCGCACGGAGATCCTGCTCGAGAGGATCGCGCGCATGCCTGTCAACCAGCTGATGATGATGAAGCTGCTGGTCAACCAGACGCTGTACTCGCAGGGGTTGCACGCCAGTCAGGTGCTCGGCACGATGTTCGACGGGATAGCGCGCCACACATCAGAGGGCTACGCCTTCCAGCGCAGCGCCGCCGAGCACGGCTTTCGCGAGGCCGTGCGCGAGCGCGACGAGCCCTTCGGCGACGCCGGCCGCTCGACCTTCAAGGGGTAGGCGCCGCTCACTATCGTGGGGCGCGTGGAGTTGCCCCGCACGAGCTCGCCGCTGCGCAGGGCGCTTCCGCGCACGTTCCCATCGCGGCCGTTTCATGTGCGCTTCTGGGACGGCGGCGCGGTCGCGGCGACCGAGCCCGACAGCCCGACCTTCTTCGTGCGCGAGCCGTCGGCGCTCGCACACCTGCTGCGCGCTCCCGGACAGCTCGGGCTCGGACGCGCCTACGTCGACGGCTCGCTGGCGGTCGACGACCTCGACGCGGCGTTCACCGTCGTCGACGAGTGGCAGCCGCCAGAGCTCACCACGGCCGAGCGCGCGCGCCTGGCGCTGGCGCTCGCCGCCGCCGCGGCTCCCGCCGGGGTTCCGCGCGTCCCCGGTCTCGAGCTGGTCCAGCGCGGGCAGTTGCACAGCGTCGAGCGCGACGCCGCCGCGGTGCGCTACCACTACGACGTCGGCAATGAGTTCTTCGCACTGTTCCTCGACGAGTCGATGACCTACAGCTGCGCCGTCTTCTCACGCGGAGCGCACACGCTCGAGGAGGCCCAGCGCGCCAAGCTCGACCTGATCGCCGGCAAGCTCGCGCTGGAGCCGGGCATGAGCGTGCTCGACGTCGGCTGCGGCTGGGGCAGCTTCGCGATCCACGCGGCGCGCCACCACGGCGTGAACGTCACCGGCGTGACGCTGTCGCCGCCGCAGGCCGAGCTCGCGCGTCAGCGCGTCGCGCAGGCGGGCCTCTGCGAGCGGGTCGGCATCCGCGTCGCCGACTACCGCGAGCTTCCGCCGGCGTCCTTTGACGCGATCGCCAGCATCGGCATGGCCGAGCACGTCGGCGAGAGACAGATCGACGTCTACGCGCGCTCGCTGTTCGAGCTGCTGCGCCCGGGCGGACTGCTGCTCAACCACGCGATCGCTGCGCTCGATCCCGACGACAAACCGCTGGAGGACGTGTTCTCCACGCGCTACGTGTTCCCCGACGGTGAGCCGCTGGCGCTCTCGCGCATCCAGCTTGCGCTCGAGCGAGCGGGCTTTCACACGCAGCACGTGGAGGGCTTTCGCGAGGACTACGCCCTCACCCTGCGCCACTGGAGCCGGCGCCTGGACGAACACCTCGAGCGCGCGCAACAGCTCGCTGGCGCCGAGCGCACGCGCGTGTGGCGGCTGTACCTGCGAGCCGCCCGCCATGGCTTTGAAACGTTCCACAACGCCGTCTACCAGGTGTGCGCCCGCAGGCCCGTCTGAGCGACGGCCGGGGGGTCGGGCGGGAGCGCGGGGTTGGGCAGCGCGCCCAGCACCTGGCGCCAGGCCTCATGGCTGAGCACCGGGCGCGATGGACGCGTCGTCGCGCCGGGGGCTAGAATGCGCGAGTCGCGCGGATGTAGCTCAGCTGGCTAGAGCGTCGCCTTGCCATGGCGAAGGTCGAGGGTTCGAATCCCTTCATCCGCTTGCTGTGAAGTCTCGGGACATGCTGTAAGCACCGCACCATCCATGCGATGGTCGTTGCGCTTAATCCCCACCCGTGGCTCTGTCGTCCGGCGCGAGCCGATCGAGGCCGAGTTCGAGATCGAGATCGAGTACGTCACGGTGAACAGCCCACTTGAGACGGAGCGATCATCGCGAGGACGCGTATCCGGCCCGACAAGCCGCCGCCGAAGCCTGTCACGTGATCGGAGCCGAAGTGTCGGTGTGCGTGGGCTTCGGCGAAGTCGGGGCTGAACGTAGACGCACGTCCGGACATCTGGCGGGCAGTGCAGGAGATAGTGGAGTCGTTCGCCTCGACGTTCAGGCGACTGCCCATATGGCGACGCTGAACGGGCAAATCTGAGGGCGCCGGTAGTGGCTCTGGGCCGTTCCCGCCGGACCTGGGCGGAACACCCGTCCGGGTGCCTCACCGGTTGAGAGCGGCCCAGACGCCTCGCAAGGGACCGGTGTCGCGCCGTGCTCAACCGGTACAACCCTTGCATGGCCATGCGGCGCGCTCCGACGGCTTCGCCGTCCTTCACCAAGGGCGACGTTAACCGCGCCGGCGAGCTCATGCGGGACCTTCGCGCCCGGTCGAGGCGGGACGGTATCGACCGCGCCCTCGGGGAGAGCGACGCAGACGCGCTCGAGCGAGCGTGGCAGGCCCTCACGTGGTGGCGAGGTCTGCACGCGCGGCCGCTCTCGAGCGTGGCGGCGAACCTCCGCTACCACGTCGACCAGGCCGACGCGCGCGTCCTCGGTCGCATCGAGGTCACGCAGCGCTTGAAGCGCCTGGCCACGCTGATCGGCAAGCTCGACCGCGAGCAGGGCCGAGTCACGCAGATGCACGACATCGGCGGCGTGCGCGCGCTGCTGCCGAGCCTGCCTCACGTGTACGCCGTCAGGCGTCGGCTGCTCAAGTCGTGGACGATCATCCGGGAGCGCGACTACATCGCCAAGCCCAAGGGGTCCGGCTACCGCGCAATGCACCTGATCGTCGAGCGCAAAGGCTACGCGATCGAGGTTCAGCTCCGAACGGTCGCGCAGGACGTCTGGGCGAACATCGTCGAGGAACAGGGGCGCCAGCTCGGCGTGGGCCTCAAGTTCGGCGACGGCAGCGCCGATCTGCACAGCACCTTCGTCGCGATGGCCGACGTGCTCGCCCGCTTCGACAGGCGCGAGGTGACGCAGGAGGAACTGCGTGACGCGTTGAAAACCGTGCGATGATGATAGGTGTGATATCGACCGCGACACGGAAGAGGACCCTATGAGCGACGCCGAGATCATGCACTTCCTCGTGACGCGCGACGTGACCCATGGTGTGACCAACGTCGTGGAGTTCGGCACGGACTACGACGCCGCTCAGCACGCATATCAGGAGGCGGAGCAGAGGGCGGGCGGGCGCTCGGACCTGGACGTGGTGCTGTTGAGTGCCGACTCGCTCGAGACCGTTCAGCGGACGCACTCCAGCTACTTCGACGGCTCGAAGTCGCTCGACGAGCTGCTGCCGGCGTAGTTGTCTCGCTCAAGGCTCGACGATCCCGAAGAACGCATCGCCGCGCGCGAACCCCGCCGACCCGTCGTGCACCATCGGCTCCCACTCGCGCACGGGCTTCCCTGCGGCCTCATCGATCGCGCGTTCGGCGTCGGCGAGCCGCGCCTCTAGCTCTTCACGCCATTCTCGGAACGTGTGCATCACGACCATGCTCAGCCGGGCCGCCGAATACGGCGTGCCAGAAAGCTCTGTCCGACGGTCATGAACACCTTCCCGTCTACGACGACCGGCGAGCCTGCGAAGCTGGCCCGCTGAAGCTCAAGGCGATCCCCGTTGCTCCAGTCCTCAACAGCTGCGCGACCCCCCACCCAGTCGGCGCACCTGCTGACGAGCGCTACCGCACCGGCTCCTGCACGCCAACGGACGCCGCGGCGGCGTCCCACTCACGCAGGAACCCAGCGACGGCGTCCACGTCAAGTGGCCTGGCGAAGAGATAGCCCTGCCCGCTGTCGCATTCCTCATCGCGCAGCAGCAGAAGCTCGCGCTCCTGCTCGATGCCCTCGGCGAGCGTCTCGATTGACAGGGCCTTGCCGAGCTGAACGAGCGTGCGCATGAGCGTCTCGCCCTCTGGGTTGGCGGTCAGCTGGGAGATGAACGAGCGGTCGATCTTCAGCGAGTCGACGGGGAATTTCTGCAGGTGGGCCAGCGACGAGTAGCCGGTGCCGAAGTCGTCGATCGCCAGGCGCACGCCTAGTTGCTTGATCGCGTGCAGCCTGCGCGCGGTCTCATCGGCGTTTCGCATGAGCGCCGTCTCTGTGATCTCCAGCGTCAGCGCGTGCGGGGCAAGGCCACTGTCGGCGAGCGCGCAGCGAACCTCCTCGAGCAGGTCGTCGGCGTCGAGCTGACGCGCGGAGACGTTGACGGCGATGCCGATGTCGTGGCCCTGCTCGTGCCACTGCGCGCCCTGCCGACAGGCCGTGCGCAGGACCCAGCGGCCGATCTCTCTGATCAGTCCCGTCTCCTCCAGCAGCGGGATGAAGTCGCCCGGCTGCACGATGCCGCGCCGCGCGTGGCGCCAGCGCAGGAGCGCCTCCACGCCTTTCGGGTGCATCTCGTGCAGGTCGAACGTCGGCTGGTAGACGAGGAAGAACTCCTCTTTGGCGAGCGCCTGGCGCAGGTCCATCTCCAGTTCCATGTGCGTCTGCGCGGCGTCCTGCATGCCCGACTCGAACATCACGTAGCGGTCCTTGCCGTCCCACTTGGCGCGGTACATCGCGATGTCGGCGTCGCGCAGAAGATCCTCCACGCTCGCTCGCGTGCCGGTTGCGATGCCGATGCTCGCGGTCACCGACACGCTCTTGGCGCCCGCGTGAAACGGCTCCTTGATCGCTTCCAGCAGCCGCTCGGCGATCAGCTCCGGCCCGGCCGCGAGCGAGAGGTCGTCGGCGATCACCACAAACTCGTCGCCGCCCACGCGGGCAAGCCCGTCAGAGCCGCGCAGAACGCCGTCGAGCCGGCGCGTAAACGCCGTGAGGACCTCGTCGCCGAGCACGTGCCCGAGCGAGTCGTTGATGGCCTTGAAGTTGTCGATGTCGATCGACAGTGCCGCCACGGGGGTCTGCTGGCGGCGCGAACGTACGAGCAGCTGCTCGCCGCGATCCATGATCAGCGTCCTGTTCGGCAGCCCCGTGAGCGTGTCGTGCGTTGCCATGAACGCCAGCTCCTCCTGGCGACGCGCGAGCTCGTCGTCGGTGCGCTGGCGCTCTGACTCGAACACCTCGCACATCTTCACCAGCGTGACGTCGAGCGTGATCTGCAGCATCGCGCGCGCCTGCGCGAGCACCTCCTTGGAGATCTCCAGCTGGCGCGCGCTGTCGCGCAGCACGCCGTCGGCCGAGTCGCGCCAGTACAGGCAGCGCTTGGTGACCTCGTGCAGCGCCGCCGCGCGCTGCGCGGCGACCTGTCCGAAGATGTGCCACGCTTCGCGGCCGACGTCCAGGCCGTCCTCCGGGCGTCCACCGGACATCCAGTCGGCGACCGTGATCGTCGCGATCGTGCAGATGCGCTCGAAGCTGTCGCGCACGAACGGTGGACCGAGGTCCGCGCCGGAATCGCTCGTGCGCGCGACCGTCTGCACGCGCACCTCGTCGCTGCGCTCGTGCAGCGCTTGGCCGAGTCGATGGAGGTCGGCTGCATCTCGTGAGGCGCGCGCCGAGCGATCGGCGTCGGCCGCCGCGGATTCGACCGCATCGCCGGCTGCCGCAGCGCTGTGCGCCCGTCGCGCACGCGCGCGGGCCTGCTTGTCTGCGAGCTTCGTCGGGCGGGGCGCCATGCACCAAGCGGGTCGGTCTGCACCGCGCGCAACTTGAGGTCGCAGGGTCAGAATCGGCGACTCTCGTGAGCTGTGCTCGCGCGGAGATTTGACAAAAGCGGCAGCGAGTGTGTGGGACGGTCGGCGACTAGACGGGGCTCGCTAGGACAGCTGTGCGCCGATCGCACGTCCGAGAACGATTGCCGCGATGCCGAGAAGAAGGCTGATGAGCACGTTCGCGCCCGCCGCGCGCCATCGCGCGTCTTCGGCCAGTCGCTGCGTCTCCAGCATCCACGTGGAGAACGTCGTGTAAGAGCCGAGCGTCGCCGAGCCGGCCAGCACGAGCAGGCTGGTGCCCGCCGTCAGACCGACGAGCAGTCCGAGCAGCAGCGAGCCGCTCGCGTTGACCGCCAGCACGCCCAGCGGCAGGTTGCCGGCGGTGCGTGACGCGACCAGCCACACGACGAAGAAACGAGCAACGCTGCCAAGTCCTCCGAGCAGCGCCACGCCGAGCCACGTCCACGCGCTCACGCGGTCACCCGCCCGCGGCGTACGAGCGCCGTTCCCGCACAGATCGCCAGATAACCGGCGAGCACGCTCGACATCGCGTAGGCGCCCGCCAATCCGTAGCGCCCGTGATCGGCCATGTGCACGAGCTCGATCTGCATCGTCGAGAAGGTCGTGTACGCCCCGCACAAGCCCACGCCGAGCAGCGGGCCCAGATAGGACCGCTGCGCGCGCTGCTGCAGGTGGGTGGCCAGGCACGCCAGCGCGAACGAGCCGCTGACGTTAATCGCAAACGTCGCCCACGGCCAGTCGGCAACGCCCGTCGAGAAGCTGCGCGAAAGCCACACGCGAAGCAGCGAGCCGACCGCCCCGCCGAGGAAGATCGCGGCGATCTCACGTCGATTCACATGCGGCATGTTGCTCGGATGCTCCTCTCGCAGGTTGTGCACACTTCGCGAAAGGGACCGTCAGCCCTTTTGTGCCGGCGGGCGGTTCGCGACTCGCCACGGCGGCGAGCTCGCGTCAGGGCTCCATCTGACTGGCCCAGACCCTAGCGCACGACCAAGCGGCCGACGGCGCTTCGCGCCACGTATCTGCCGCCGTCGCCACGAGCCAGCAGGCCCCTCAGCTCCAGCTCGCTCAGCGCATGCAGAACCTCGCCCGCGTCCTCGCCGTTGGCGGTGAGCTTCTGCGGCGTATCGATCCCCGCGCCGACGCTCTCCAGCACCGCGCGCAGCCGCGCGTCGAGCCCTGCATGTCGATCGCGCGACTCGTGCGCCGGGCGCTCGGCGTCACAGAGCAGGTCCAGCACATCGGCCGGTCCCGTGACCAGACGCGCCCCGGCACGCAGCAGCGCGTGGCTGCCGCACGACGCGCGCGAGCTGACACGGCCGGGAACGGCCGCGACCGTTCTCCCGAGCGCCTGCGCGATGCGTGCGCCCGCCAGCTCGCGCGAGCTGTCATCGGCCTCCACGACGACCGTCACCGCGGCCAACGCCGCGACGATCCGCTTTGCTGCCGCCGCGGCCCAGCGCCGCGGGGGAGTCTCGCACGGCAGCTCGCTCACGGCCACGCCGCCGCGCTTCACTTCAGCAAGCAGCGAGCGGCTGCGCGCCGGCGCGCCGACGTCCACGCCGCCGCCCAGCACCGACACCGCCCCACCGCCGCCCTCCAACGCGCCGATCAGCGCGGCCCGCGCGATTCCGTCCGCAAGCTCCCCCGCGACCGTCACGCCGCTCGCCGCCAGGCCGCGCGCCAGATCCCCTGCGATCTCCAGCCCGTAGTCGGTGGCCCTCCCGGTTCCGACGATCGCCACCACCGGGGCTGTCGTCAGTCGCACCAGTCGCCGCAGCTCCCCTGCGGCGAACAGCATCGGGGGGACGCCGAGCGCGCGCAGTCCCCGCGGGTAGCGGCGGTCGTGGCGGCAGATCTCCGCGATCCCGTTCCCGCGCGCAAGCTCGCCCGGTTCGAAGTCCGCGAGCTGGCCGCGCAGCTCGCTCAACCGCCGTCCCGCCAGCGCTTTGGTCAGCTCGTCGTCGCCAAGCGCCAGCAGGTCGATTAGGCGCCCGTCCGCGCGGCAGTTGCAGTCCAGCGGTCCGCCAAGCTGCGCCAGCAGCCAGCTGCGGCGCACGCAGCGCGCGCACGCAGCTCGATCGTCGCCGTGCGCATCGCCGCTCGTCACGCTGCCCGTTTTCCCGACAGGCCCGCGTCGCCGCGCAGCGCGATCGCCGAGCCGAGGTCACGCGCGCGAATCCGCTCGCTTTCGTTGAGGTCGGCGATCGTACGCGCCACGCGCAGCACGCGGTGTCGTCCGCGGGCGCTCAGCAATCCGCGCTCGTGCGCGCTGCGCAGCATCCCCTCGCATCGCTCGTCGAGCGCCAGCAGCCTGCGCAGCATCGATGCGTCCATGTGCGCGTTCAGCGTCACGCCGTCCTCGCGCAGGCGCGCCGTCTGTCGTTCGCGCGCCGCCGTCACCAGATCGCGCGCCCGAGCCGAGTCGATCTGCGCCGGTGCGCTCGCGTGGCTCGCCGCATCGTGGTCGAGCTGCGCGAGCAGGTCGATCCGGTCCAGCAGCGGTCCGCTCAGCCGGCGGCGGTGGCGCGCGAGCTCCGCTTCGCTGCAGCGGCAGCGCTCGCCGACGCCCGCATAGCCGCACGGACACGGATTGGTCGCGGCGAGCAGCATGAAGCGCGCCGGGTAGATCGTCGAGTGCCGCGCTCTGACGATCGCCACGCGGCCGTCCTCAAGCGGTTGGCGCAACGCCTCGAGCACCGGACGCGCGAACTCCGAGAGCTCGTCAAGGAACAGCACTCCGTGATGCGCCAGCACGACCTCGCCGATCGAATCGCGCTGCGCGCCGCCGATCAGGCCGGCGGTCGTCATCGAGTGATGCGGTGCGCGCCACGGGCGCTCGCTGACGAGCTCGCCGCCGATCGATCCGCAGATGCCGCGGATGCGCGTGACCTCGACCGCCTGCGCACGTGTGAGCGGGGGCAGGATCGACCCGATGCGCTGCGCGAGCATCGTCTTGCCTGTCCCCGGCGGGCCGCTCAGCAGCAGGTTGTGGCCTCCGGCCGCGGCGATCACGAGCGCCCGCACGGCGTGGTGCTGCCCGCGCACGTCGCTCAGGTCCGGCCCGGGCCCGGCGCTGCGCCGCACGACATCGGACGATCGCGCGAGCAGCGGATCGGCGTCGCCGCCACCCAGCACGCGCACCGCGCTGCTCAGGCGCTCGGCCACCGCCACGTCGAGACCGTCGACGAGCGTGGCCTCACGCGCTCCCGATGGGCCCAGGACAAGCCTGCCGAGCCCGGCCTGGCGTGTCGCTTGGGCGACCGCGAGCGTTCCGCGGCACGCGCGGACCTCGCCGTCGAGCGCCAGCTCGCCGAACAGCACGTGTGCGTCCAATCGCTCGCGCGGGCACTGGCCGCTGGCCGCCAGCAGGGCACAGGCAAGCGCAAGGTCCAGCGCGGCGCCGACCTTCGGCACGTCTGCCGGCGCGAGGCTGGCGACGATTCGCCTGGCCGGAAACTCATAGCCGGAGTTGAGGATCGCCGCGCGCACGCGTTCTCGCGCCTCGCGCACGGCGGCGTCTGCGAGCCCGACGATCGTGAACGCGGGCAGCCCCGCGCGCACGTCGACCTCGACCGTCACATGCCGTGTGTGCAGCCCTTCGATCGTGAACGTGTGTGCCCGCGCCAGCATTCTCTGCCCGCTCCTGCTCGTGGCCGATTGTCGGAGACGAGCACGCTAGGCGGGGCTTGGGATGAGACTCTCGGCTTGGGTGAGTCACGCCGGCGCCCGTCTGCCGGGCGCCGAGACACTGCGACCGTACGATCCAGCGTCTCGGCGATGTTCCTTGCGGGCAGGCGCAGCGCGCGGGTGACTACAGCCCGGCGGGGTGACGGACGACGTAGCCGCCGGTGGAGCCCGGCGAGCTCGACCAGCGCGAGCCGCCTTCCTGCTGGGCGATCGTGTCGAAGCGTTTGCCGTCGACCACCATGAAGGCGTGTTCGGCGTTCGCGTAGATCGTGATGTGCCTGCCCGGCCCGGCTTCGCCGTAGGACTCGAGCGCGGAGGAGTCCTCGGGCGAGCTGAGCAGGCCGCCGCCGTGCAGCGCGTATGAGACCGAGCCCGAGCAGTCATAGCCGGCCGACTGGAAGGACCCGTGGCCGCCGCCGTACACGTACGGCCGCGTGGCGATTTCGTCTCCCGCGGCGATCACGCGCGCGACGACGCCCGATCCTTCGCCGGTCGAGCTGCTCGAGGATGCGCCTTCCGGGGAGCTACTGGTCAGTGCCGAGTGGGGCGGCTTTAGCGTCTGCTGGCTGTTGATGCCGATGACGCTCCACGTGGCCGGCCCGACGACGCCGTCGACCGTCAGGCCGTGACGCGCCTGCAGGCGCTTGACGGCGGCCTCGGTCTGCGGCCCGAAGGTGCCGTCGGGGCTCATGTGAAGCGCGCTCTGCAGGCGCGACACCGGGTTGCCGCCGGCGGGCGCTTCGCCTTCGGGAGCGGCTTCGCCCGTGTCGGCGACGGTCGCCGTGGCGTGCGTGTGGTGGTGGACGGCGGCCGCGGCGGCGACTGCGCCGGCGGGCGGGGTGAGCGTTTCCTCGCCGCTGACGCCGATCACGCTCCACGTGCCCGGGCCGACGACGCCATCGACGGTCAGCCCGTGACGGGCCTGCAGCCGACGGACGGCGGCCTCTGTTTCCGGACCGAAGTTGCCGTCGGCGGAGAGGTGAAGCGCGCTCTGCAGGCGCGCGACGGCGCCGGCGCCGGCAGCGCCTTCGGACGAGACGATGTTGACCGCGTCGCGCCGGACGCCGGCGGCGGATGCCTGTGTGGCCCCGTGCGAGCGCAGCGCGGCGGTTGTCGCGGGACCGGCGATCCCGTCCACCGCCAGGCCCTTGCTGGCCTGGAAGGAGCGCACGGCTTCTTCGGTTTCCGGCCCGTACACGCCGTCGACGCCGATGCCGAGCGCTTCTTGGAGCATTTCCACCTGACGTCCCTGGCTTTCCGAGCTCAGCGAGATCGTGTGTTCGGTCGTCGTCGCCGGTTCGCTGCTGGTCGACGCGACGGCCGTGCCGCCCTCGGCCAGGCTCGCCGCCGGCCCGACGGTCAGCGCCGCGAGGGCGCCCAGCGACAGTCGTTTGGCGCGCGTGCCGCTGGGCACGAAGCGCAGCTCGGCAGCGCGTCGGCGGGCGCGCGAGCGCCCTAGCGAGAGCTCCCACGGTTCCACGGCGGCCAGGTCACGGCGCTCTGCGCTGAGCTTGCCGGCGAGCAGCGAGCCCAGGCCGAATGGGTCCAGGCCGTGGCGCGCTGTGGCAAAGCGCGTGGCGCCGCCCGCCGCGCCGCGCCGGCGGCTACGCGATCGCGCACGGCGTGCTCGAGAGCGCTCCAGCGAAGCGTCCCAGGGGTCAACGACAGCAAGATCACGTACGAATCCCGGCATGCAAAGGCGTCCTTTCTCACATTTCTTGGCGCCTACGGGGTTAGCTGTCGGGCTCGCGTACCTTCTACGCTACGCCACACTGGTGGCGATTCGCCCCCGCAGCCTGTCGGCTGCATTGGGTCCCCCGCTCCTTAACCCCTTGAGGTCAAGGACTCGGCACGAACGCGCTGCAAAGTACCACGTTTTTTTGCAAGATGTGTCGCATGGGGAGGTTTGCAAGGGATCTTGCCGACGCGCACGCCTCGCGGCGGCGCGGTCGGGCAGGCGCGCCGCACGGGTGGCGCTGGTAAGTTCGAGCGCAGATGCGCCGCGACGGCTTGAACCCACGCCTGCTGCTTTCGCTCGCCGCGCTTGTCGTCGTCGCCGGCGTCGTCGCGCTGGTGGCCAGCGGCGGGTCGTCCAACTCGAAAGCGAACAGCACGACCAAGCCGCTCGCGCACAGCGCGTACAAGGCCGAAGCAGAGCTCAACCCGCCGGCGAAGGCGCCGCCGATCGCGCTGCGCAACTACCTCGGCCAAGCGGTCAAGCTCAGCTCCTACCGCGGCAAGGCTGTGCTCGTCACGTTCCTGTACACCAACTGCCCGGACATCTGCCCGCTGATCACCTCCAACCTACGCGTCGCGCAGAACCTGATGGGCCCCAAGACGGCCGCGAAAGTGCAGATCATCGCCGTGTCGGTCGACCCGAAGGGCGACACGAAGAAGGCCGTCGCGAGCTTCCTCGCACGCCACGAGATGACCGGGCGCATGCAGTACCTCGTCGGTTCGGCGCACGAACTCGCGCGCGTGTGGAAGGCCTGGGGGGTGGGCTCTGAACGCGACGCGAACCAACCGCAGTTCGTCAACCACTCTGGCCTGATCTACGGGCTCACGGCGTCGGGCAAGCGCACGACGCTGTACTCGGCCAGCTTCAAGCCGGCCGACGTCGCGCACGACGTTCCGCTGCTCGCAAACGGCTGACAGCTGAGCCGATGAGACGTCGCAAGCTGCTGCTGATATCGACGGCGCTTGCGGCGGCGGTCGCCGCGCTGGTCGTCTTCGGGCTGGCCTCCAACCATTCCGGGCCGGTCGGGCGCCGTGCGCCGGCGCTGCCCGGCGAACACCTCGCCGGGCAGCGCGTCACGCTGAGGAGCATGCTCGCGACGGCTCACGGGCGCGCGACGCTGATCACCTTCTGGGCGAGCTGGTGCGGACCGTGCGCGACGGAGGCGCAGGCGCTCGAGCGCTTCTCGCGCAGTCGCGCCGGACGTGGACGGCTGGTGGCGGTCGACTGGAGCGACGCGCTGTCGGGGGCGCGGGCGTTCGTCGTAAAGCACGCTTGGACGTTCCCCGTCCTGCGCGACGGCGAAGGCACGGTCGGCAACGACTACAGCCTGAGCGGATTGCCGACGACGTTCGTGCTCGACGCCTCCGGACGCATCCGCTCGGAGCTGCGCGGGCCGCAGGACGCCGGCACGCTCGCCCGTGCGATGGCGAGCGTCAGGCAGCAGTGACACGCGACCCCGTGGTTCTCTACGCTGTGGGCATGTGCAGAAACATCCGTACCCTCCACAACTTCCAGCCCCCGGCGAACGAGACGGAGGTCCACGAGGCGGCGCTTCAGTACGTGCGCAAGATCAGCGGCTCGACCAAGCCCTCGCAAGCGAACGTCGAGGTCTTCGAGCGCGCCGTGCAGGAGATCGCGCTGGCGACCGAGCGCCTGCTCGACGGGCTCGTCACGTCCGCCCCGCCGAAGGACCGCGAGGCCGAGGCGGCCAAGCGGCGGATGCGCTCGGCGCAGCGCTTCGCCGCCTGAGCCGCAGCCTTCCGGGCTTGCCTGTGCGCCCGGCGCGCCGCGCCGGCTTCGGCTCGGCACGCCCGCACCACGGGCCCGCAGGTCCGTGCGCTGCCAGCCGCTGCAGGGCGATCGGCCGCCAGTGGCGCGTGTGTGGGGTTCTCTTTTTATGGAGGGATAGCAAGGGTATATACGCGGTAGATACCATCGCTACCGCTGCGTGTAAAAGCATTGCCACGATGGCCCCGTCTGTAAATACCTTCGCTATCTCAGCGGGCCCGCGGCCACGCGAACCCTGGCAACCCATCAGCGCACGACATCGCGGATCGCCTCGACGGCCTGCGGCTCGGCGGGCAGGTCGGCGAGCGTCGCGGCGACCTCTGCTGCCAAGGCGATCGTCGCGCCGGGAGTCTCGCCGAGCCAGCGCGCCAGCCAGCGACACGCCCACAGGTCGTAGTCGGGGCCCTCGGCGGCGACGAGCGCGACGAGCCCGAGCGCCAGCTCCAGGCCGATCGGCCGGCGCTCGCGCGCGATGTCCTTGGCGATGCCGATCGCCATGTCGAGTTCGCGACGCTCGATCGCGCTTTCCAGTTCGCGCACCGGTCGGTAGGGGCCCACTCCCATCATACGAACGTATGTTCGCATAGAGACGCCGGGTCCACAGATATCAAGCGCCCGCGGGGTGATCGGCGCAGGAGCGCGCAGCCGTCCTGGCCCGAGTCGACTGGACATGAGCTGCGCGAGCGGCGCGGACGCCGCCACTCGCAGCCCAGGCGATCTGTCTCCGACGTGCCCCTAGATGCCGATTGCGCGGCGCACGTGCGAGCGAATCGCCACGCGGTAGAGGACGTCGGCCAGCAGCGCGACGAGCGTCACCTGGCGAACATGCGTCGATGCCGTTGCCCGGTTCGGCCAGTGCGGCGCCGCCGAGCGTGCTTTCCCCATTGTCATCCTTGACTCCCCATTTGGCGCCCGGCTCCCGGCCGGGCGGTTTGTCGTCTCCTGCGTCGAGTGTAAGTGCAGGCAGGGCCGTGTCAAGCGGTGGGCTGTGGCGTGCGCGCGCTGGTTGGGCCGCGCGCACGAGGGTAGGAACAGCTCGATGGTCAGACGCCGCGCGAACACGAGGAAATAAAAATGAAAATCGGCTACTTCCTATCCAGCGAGGAGACAGATCCGAACGCCCTGGTGCGCCAGGCGAGCATGGCCGAGCAGGCGGGGTTCGACGGGCTGTGGATCTCCGACCACTTCCATCCGTGGAACGACGAGCAGGGTCACAGTCCGTTCGTGTGGTCGGTGATCGGCGCGATCGCCAGTGCGACGTCGCGGATGAAGTTGACGACCGCCGTGACGTGTCCAACGGTGCGCATCCATCCGGCGATCGTCGCGCAGGCGGCCGCCACCTCGGCGCTGCTGCTGGAGGGGCGCTTCGCGCTTGGCCTCGGCAGCGGCGAGGCGCTCAACGAGCACATCCTCGGCGACCGCTGGCCGGACGCCGGCGAGCGGCTGCAGATGCTCGAGGAGGCCGTCGAGGTAATCCGCAAGCTGTGGCAGGGCGGCATGCAGAGCCATCGCGGCCGCCACTACCGCGTGCAGAAAGCGCGCATCTACGACCTGCCCGAGAGCGCGCCGCCGATCGTCATCTCCGGCTTCGGACCCCGCTCGACCAAGCTCGCGGCGCGCATCGGCGACGGCTTCTGCACCGTCGCGCCGGTCAAGCAGGCGGTCGAGTCCTTTCGCGCCGAAGCCGGGGAGGGCAAGCTCGTCGCCGGCGGCACGAAGGTCTGCTGGGCGCCCGACGAGCAGACCGCGCGCGCCACCGCTCACCGGCTGTGGCCGAACGACCCGCTCCCGGGCGAGCTCGCGCAGATCCTGCCGACCCCAGCGCACTTCGAACAGGCCAGCGAGCTCGTCAGCGAGCAGATGGTCGCCGAGAAGATCCCCTGCGGCCCGGACCTCGAGCCGCAGATCGAGAACATCCGCCGCTACGAGCAGGCCGGCTTCGACGAGCTCTACGTGCAGCAGGTCGGCGGCGAGCACGAGCGCTTCTTCGAGATCTACGCCAACGAGGTCCTGCCGCGCTTTCGCGACTCCCAGCCAGGGCGCGAGCAATCGCCTGCGTCCGCCGTCTCCCCGTGAGCGAGCAGGCGCCGCGCGACGACGCCGACGGCGCGCGCTGCAAGCGAGTGGCCATCCTCGACATCGACGGCACGCTCGTCGACACCAACTACCAGCACGCGCTCGCCTGGTATCGCGCGTTTCGCAAGCACGACGTCGTGCTGGCGATCTGGCGCATCCATCGCCACATCGGCATGGGCGGCGATCAGCTCGTCCCCGCGCTCACCGACGAGCGCTTCGAGCGCGAGCGCGGCGACGAAGTGCGCGACGCCGAGAAGGGCCTGTACATGGCGATGATCGACGAGGTCGAGCCGATGCGCGATGCGCGCCGCTTGATCGAGGACATTCGCGCGCGCGGTCACAAGGCGCTGCTCGCCAGCTCCGCCAAGCAGGACGAGGTCGACCACTACCTCGACCTGCTCGACGCGCGCGAGCTCGCCGACGGCTGGACCAGCTCCGCCGACGTGCAGTCGACCAAGCCCCAGCCCGATCTCGTGCAGGCCGCGCTGGAGAAGGCCGGCGCAGACGCCGACGACGCGCTGATGATCGGCGACACGCCGTGGGACGTCGAGGCCGCCAAGCGCGCCGGCGTGCCGACGATCGCCGTGATGACCGGCGGCTTCGCCGCGCAGGAGCTGCGCGAGGCCGGCGCCGTCGCCGTCTATGAATCGGTCGCCGAGCTGCGCGAGAGGCTCGACGAGACGTCGCTGCGCTGAGTGTCGAAGCCACCGCGCTCGTTGCGCACGACGATCTCGCCGTCCCAGCCGCGCAGCGGGTGCGCGCGTTCGCGCGCCAGCTCGACGCAGATGCGCTTGGTCAGCACGTACGTGATCGCCGGGACGACGAAAAAGGCGCCGCGGAAGAACCAGATCGCGCCTTCGTAGCCGAAGCCGAACTGGAAGAACAGCCGGTCGACCGAGCCCGCCGCGAAGACGACCGCGACGAGCGCCAGCAGCGCCGCGGCGAGCGCCGTGCGCAGCGGGTTGTCGCGCGGGCGGTCGAGCAAGTCGTGGCGGCGGTAGTCGCGCGAGATGAAGCGCCTGTCCAGCCACGGCAGCGCGTACAGCAGGCCGAAGACAATGCCCGGGAACAGCGCGCCGCCGAAGAACGGGTTGGGCACGATCGTGTGCCCGAGTACGTGGATCTCCAGGTTCGGCATCAGCCGCAGCGCGCCGATCAGCCAGCCGAGATACCAGTCGGGCTGCGCGCCGTTGGTGCCGAGGTATGGGTGATACGGGCCCCACAGCCACACCGGGTTGATCTGGATCAGACCGCCGATCAGCACGAGCACCGCCGCCACGGCGGCGAACAGGCCGAGCGAGCGCAGCGCATAGCCTGGCCACAGCGGCGTGCCGACCACGTTGTCCTCGCGCCGGCCCGGCCCGCGAAACTGCGAGTGGCGCTGGATCATGATGATCGCCAGGTGCACCGCGATCAACGACGCGAGGATCGCCGGGATCACGAACACGTGCGCGATGAACAGGCGCGACTCGAACACCGTGCTGCCCGGGAACCTCCCGCCCCACAGCGCCGTGGCGAACGGGCCGCCGACGAACGGCAGCGACATCGCCACGGCCCACGCGATCGCCAGGCCCATGCCCGACAGCAGGTCGTCGGGCAGCGAATAGCCGGCGAAGCCCTCGAGGATCGCCAATGCCAGCAGCGTGACGCCGATGAAGTAGTTGACGTCGCGCGGCTTGCGAAAGGCGCCCGTGAAGACGATTCGCATCACGTGCAGCGTGATCGCCGCCAGGAACACCAGCGCCGCCCAATGATGGATCTGGCGTGCGAGCAGGCCCCCGGAGACATCGAAGGAGATGTGCAGCGCAGACGCGTACGCGGCCGACATGCTCGTCCCCTGCAGCGCTCCGTAGCTGCCGTGGTAGACGATCTGCGTGGTGCTCGGATCGAAGAACAGGGCCAGGAACGTGCCGCTGGCGATCAGCACGACGAACGCGTACAGCGCGATCTCGCCGAGCAGAAAGCTCCAGTGGTCGGGAAACACGTAGCGCATCAAGAAGCGCAGGCCGCGCGCGGCGCCGAGGCGTTCGTCGACGAAGCGCACCGGGTCGGCGACGCGATCGTGCCTTGCGCGCGCGCTCACGAGGGGTCTCCAAACCACGCCGGGCCGACCGGACCCGACAGCGGGCCGGCGGCGCGCAACGCGCCGGCCGCGTCGATGCTCAGCGGCAGCTGCGGCAGTGCCCGCCCGGCCGGGCCGAACTCCACGCCGCCGCCGTCGAGCACGTCGAACGTGGAGTAGTGACACGGGCACACCAGCGCCGGACCGCGCGCCTGCGTGGAAGGGCTCAGCGGCGAGCGATACAGCGAGATCGCGCATGCCGCGTGCGTGCAGATCTTCGAGTAGGCCAGCAGCCCCTGCGGCGCCCACGCGGCGCGCTCGCGCGGCAGGCGAAGCGTCGCCGGGTCGACGCGCACGACGACCAGCGCCGAGCCGAGATCCTCCTTGTCGGCGTCCTGCGCAAACGCCGTGACGAAGCTCCCTTCGTTGACCGCCGCCGCGAGGATCGGCGCTCCGCGTTCATCGACCAGCGCACGCCCGGCATGCCACGGCGTGCGCCGCAGCTGCTCCTCCAGGCCCGGGCCGAGCGCGACGACGGGAATCGCCACCGCCGCGGCCACGCCCGCGCCGGCCACTCCGGCCGCGCCCGCCAGCAGCCGCCGGCGGGTGATTCCGTCGAGTCCCGCGCGGGCCTCCTCGACGACGCGCTCGACCTCCTGCTCGTCGCCGAGTCGCGGGCGCGCCTCCACCTCGGTTTCCTGCGCGACCAGCCAGCGCCCGGCAACCAGCAGCGCCGCCGCCAGCAACGCCAGCGTCAAACCGAGCGCCAGTCCCAGCAGCTGCGTGTTCGGTTCCAGCGCGAACAGCGCAACGAAGCCCGCTGCGGCGAGCGCGACGAGCGCCAGCAAGGCCGTCGCCAGGCGCTCGGCCCATTGCGGCGCGCCGACCTTCCGGCGCGAGGGGTCCTCGAGCTCCTGCGAGCGCTCGCGTTCGCGACGCAGGGCGCCAAAGCGCCACAGCACGATCACCACGAGCGCCTGCCACACGCGCCGCATGAGGCTCGGCCTGCGCTGCTCGCCGCCACGCCCATGGGCCGGTCTAGTCACGCGCGCTCCTGCGCTCGTCGCGCTGGGGTGGCATGCGCTCGCCGATCAGCTGCGCGATCAGCAGCAGCGACGCGGCGCCGAGCAGCCACGCGACCATGCCCTCGGGAATCGGACCGATCCGCCCGAGCCCCCAGCCGCCGCGGTTGGCCGGGTGCTGGATGCTCTGCACGTAGCGCGCCAGCGAGTCGATCTGCCCTTCTGAGAGCTCCTGCGCGCCGAAGCGCGGCATCACGTACGGCCCGACGCGAATCGCCTGCGCGACCTGCCGCGGCGACGCCTGGTTCAGCGACGGCACGATCGCGCCGGTGACGATGCCGCCCTGACCCTGGATCGTGTGACAGCCGGCGCAGTTCAGCCCGAACAGCCGCTCGCCTTCCGACAGCGAGCCGCGCGAGGGGTGCACGACGGGAACCGGCGGTCCGCCAAACGAGGCCACGTAGGCGACCAGCGCGCTGATCTGGCTCTGCGCAAAGGCGGGCCTGGTGCGCAGCGGCTGCGCGCGAGGGGATGGCAGCGGCATGCGCCCGGTCTGCAAGTAGAAGTCCGCCGCCAGCGCGCCGACGCCGTGCAGGCTCGGTCCGCGCCCGTCGATGCCCTGGGCGCTCATGCCGTGGCACGCCGCGCAAGAGGACACGAACAGGGCGTGACCCTGTGCCGCGAGCCCTGTCAGGGTCGCCGCCGCCGAGCCGCTCGACGCCGTCGAAGACGCACCCGCCGCTGTCGACGCCGCCGGCGATTGGCCCTGTGCGGCTGCGAGCTGCAGCAGCGCCAGGCCGCCGCAGAGCATCGCCGCGAACGCGATCAGCCACCGCCTCATGCGCCGAGCATCCCGATCGAGCTGTGGGCGTCGACCGCGCCGTCGGGCTGCGCATACGTGTCGCGGCGCTGCTGCCGGCGCTCTTCGGCGAGCATCGCCGACATGGCGACGCTCAGCGCGAGGACGAACATCGCCACGCCTCCGCCCACCCACATGACCACGCCCGCCAGCTGCTCGTCGGCCAGCGCCGAGCGCCCGAGCGCGTGCGCGGGGGCGAGGTAGAAGGGGTAGCGGACGTGCGTCGCGAACGTCAGCAGCGCACCCGGCACGGCCATCACGGTCATCGCACCCATCAGCCAGCAGAAGCGCGCGAGCGCGCCAGGCGGGTGTGGCAGCGGGTCGGCTGCGATCAGCGGCGCGAGCAGCAGCACGCCCGACCAGAAGTAGGCGGCGTGCTCGAACGTGTGCACCACGGGGTCTTGCAGCGCCAGCTCGAACACGCCGCTCAGGTGCGTCGCGAGCATCACGCTCGCGAACGCCAGCAGACCGACGGCGGGATGCGCCAGTGCGCGAAACGCCCTGCTCGACAGCGCGAAAGCCAGCGCGGCGCGCGCGCGCGGCGGACTGGAGCCGAGCGCCAGGCGGATTGGCGCGCCGCACAGCAGCAGCGCGGGGGAGACCACCGCGAGCAGCAGGTGCTGGAGCATGTGCACCGACAGCAGCTGCTCGGCGTAGCGGTCGATCCCCGACATCAGCGCTAGCGCCAGCGCCAGCAGGCCCGCCATGAACGAGCACGTACGCCATGCCGGCCAGCTTCGCTGGCGGCGCCGCACGCCGAGCAGATACCCCAGCGCCGCGGCCGCGAGAGCGCCGAGCAACGCGGGATCCCAGCTCCACGCGCCCAGCAGGCGCGCGAGCGTCGGCTGCGCCGCGCTCACGTCGCGCCTCCATCGCCCTGCGTGCGCCGGCGTGCACGCTCCTCGCGCACGAGGCCGCCCGCGCCGAGCGCCGCCACGCCGGCGCCGATCAAGATCAGCCACAGCCCGAAGCCCGCGCCCAGCAGCGCCATCGCCAAGCCGGCGCAAAGCGTGGCGGTGGCGAACGAGTCGCTGGTCAGCGCGCGTGGCGGCTCGGCGTCGGCGTCGCGGGAGTCAAGCGCCCACAGCGCCAGCCCGACGAGCACGGACGCAGCCGCCGCGCTGCCTAGCAGCACGGCCTCGATCCAATGCACGCCAAACGGGCCCTTGATCGACCTGAAGGCCGCCTGCGCGCCCGTCCACACGCCGAGCCATGTGCCCCAGGCGACGAGCACGATCGCCGCGCGCCTCATGCCAGCGCCTCCGCGCGAGGCGGCGTCGTCGCGGACGCCGCGGCCTCTTCGGCGGCTTCCCTTGCGTCGAGCAGCGGCGCGAACGAGCGGACCGCCGGCAGCGCGTCGAAGTTGTGGCGCGGCGGCGGCGAGCTCGTGGCCCACTCGAGCGTCTGGCCCTGCCACGGGTCGTCTCCCGCGGGACGACGCGAACGCAGCGAGACCCACACGTTGACGACGAACACGAGCACCGACAGCGCGATCACGAACGAGCCGAAGGTCTCCAGCACGTTCAGCGACTGCCATCCGGTGCCCGTGGGATACAGCGCGATTCGACGCGTCATTCCTTCGGCGCCGAGCACGAACATCGGAAAGAACGTGAGGTTCGTCCCGATCACCATCAGCAGGAACTGCAGCTTGCCCAGGCGCTCGCGCAGCAACGCGCCCGTGAGCTTGGGAAACCAGTAGTAGATGCCCGCGAACAGCCCGAAGGCGCTGCCGGCGAAGATCGTGTAGTGGAAGTGCGCCACGACGAAGTAGGACATGTTCAGCCCGTAGTCCAGCGGCGGCGAGGCGAGGATGATTCCGGTGAAGCCGCCCACGAGGAACTGCACGATGAAGCCGAGCGCGAACAGGAACGGCGTGGTGAAGCGCAGGCGACCGCGCCACAGCGTGCCGAACAGGTCGAGGTACTCGATTCCCGCCGGCACGACCAACGCCGTGGAGGTGAGCGCGAAGTACTTGTTCGTCGCCTGCCCCATCGTGAACATGTGATGCGCCCACACGGTCATCGACAGGCCCGAGAAGGCCAGCAGCGCGACGATGAAGGCGCTGTAACCGAAGAAGCGCCTGCCGGAGAAGGTCGCCACGACCTCCGCGACCATGCCGACGAACGGGAAGAACATCACGTACACGACCGGGTGCCCATAGAACCAGAACAGCTGCTGGTAGTCCACGGCGCCGGCGCCGCCGCCGAGCACGCCGCCAAAGTGGCGCTGGGCCCACAGCAGGACCAGCGCGACGACCAGCGCGGGGAAGGCGAACACGACAAGCAGGCACGTCGCGAGCATCGACCACGTGAACACGGGCATGCGCATCAGCGTCATCCCCGGCGCGCGGTGGCGCAGCGCGGTCAGCAGGATGCAGCCCGCCCACAGCATCTGCCCGACGGTCGCCATGATCACGCCAAACAGCCACAGTTCCATGCCGCTGCCGGGCGAGTGAAGCGAATCCGACAACGGATCAAAGCCCCACCACGACGCCGCGGCGGCACCGCCGCTGGTCAGAAAGCCCGACCACATGCTCAGGCCGCCGAGCACCAGCAGCCACAGCCCGGCGAGCGCTGCGCGCGGTCCCGCGACCTGCGCCGCCCCGACCTGCAGCGGCACGAAGTACAGCCCGATGGCCAGCCCCACCGGCACGACGAACAGGTAGACCATCGTCGAGCCGTGCATCGTGAACAGCTGGTTGTAGGAGTCCTGGGAGATCACCCCGCCGTCGGCCGCCAGCTGCGTGCGCATGATCAGCGCGAGCACGCCGCCGGCGACGAAGAACGCGAAGGCGACCGCACCCGCACGCACGGCGACGAGCTTGTGGTCGGTGGAGGCGAGCGTGCGCAGCGGCGCCGCGCGCGATGGCAGCGTGGCAGTGCTCATCTCACGGCGCTCCTGCCGTGCCTGTTTCGCCCGTCGCGGACTGCGACTGCAGCCAGCGCGCGAACCTTTGCGGGCTCATCGCTTCCAGCGCGAAGTGCATCTCCGCGTGCTGGTTTCCGCAGAACACCGAGCACACGCCGCCGTAACGTCCGGGCCTGTCCAAGCGCAGGTCAAAGCGCGTCCGGTAGCCCGGCAGCAGCTGGCGCTGGAAGTGCAGCTGGGGAACCCAGAAGCCGTGGATCACGTCGCGTGAGGTGCCGACGAATTCGACCTCCTCGCCGGTCGGCACGGGCACGACCGGGGGGTGCCACGTCGAGACGGCCGACACGCTCGCGCCGTTGGCGTAGACAAAGCGCCAGCTCCACTGCGCGGCCGTCACGTTGATGCGAAGCGCCGGGTGGGCAGCGGTGCGATCGAGCGGAGTCTCGGCGCGGAAGGTGACGACGAGCAGGAACGCGGCGACGCACACCAGCACGAACGCGTAGCTCAGCTCGAACGGGAGCGCGTTGGACTGGCGCCCCGGGCGCGGGCGCCGACGGGCGCCGCGCACGAGCAAGATCAGCAGCGTCACCAGCAGGAGCGCAAATACACCGATCGCAATCGGGAAGTAGACGCCGCCCACATGGTTGTAAGCGTGCGACGTGTCGGGCATCAGCCGGTGAACGGCGTCTTGGCGTTCTCAGCAGCCACACGCACGGCCACCGCCCGCTTCTACCAGTCTCAGTGCGTGTCGACGAAGTGAGTTCGCTGCTCGCTTGCGACCTCGACGTGCCGGGGTCGTTGCGAGCCCTCTGCGCCTGGCGATCCCTCGACCTGGTCGCCCCGCGGGTCGAGTTGCTTCTGGCGCAGGCGCGCCGCGATCGCGTAGACCCCGCCGCCGAGAGCACCGAGGACCACGACGATGATGACAAGAAGAAAGAAGCCGCCGATTTCCATGCCCGATGTGTACCCCGGCCGCGCTCGATCAAACCCCGCCGGCAGGGCCGTGCGGATCGCTTGCGCGATCGTTTGCGCGATCGGCTCGGGGGTAGCTGCCAAGCATGGCGCGGGCGAGCAACGGCAGGCCGTTCACCGGTGCAGATCGCTTCGCGATCGTGGCCGGCCTGCTTTGCCTGCTGGGCGGAATCGCGCTGCTCGCCCTCGGCGCCGGCTTCGTCGCATCGATCGTCGGCGCCGGCTTGGTCGGACTTGCCGGCATCGCCTTCGTGGCGCTGGTGTTCCTGCTGGCCGGCGAGAGCGAAGACCGCGACTACGAAGGGAAGGCACGATGAGCGCGACCGTCGCAGACCGGCTGCTGGACAGGCTTGGGCACGAGTGGGGCGTCAAGCGCATCTTCGGCTATCCCGGCGATGGGATCAACGGGGTCGTCGGCGCGTTCGCCAGAGGCGAAGGTCGCCCGCAGTTCATCCAGGTTCGCCACGAGGAGATGGCCGCGCTGATGGCGTGCGCGCACGCCAAGTTCACGGGGGAGGTGGGCGTCTGCCTGGCGACGTCCGGTCCCGGCGCGATCCACCTGCTCAACGGCCTGTACGACGCCAAGCTCGACCACCAGCCGGTCGTCGCGATCGTCGGCCAGCAGGCTCGCGCGGGACTCGGCGGCAGCTATCAGCAGGAGGTCGACCTCGTCTCGCTGTTCAAGGACGTCGCCCACGAGTACGTGCAGATGGCCACCGAGGCCAGCCAGATGCGCCATCTGATCGACCGCGCGGTGCGGATCGCGCTGAGCGAGCGCACGGTCACGTGCGTGATCGTCCCCAACGACCTGCAGCTGCAGGACGCCGTGCAGACGCCGCCCCGCGCGCACGGCACCGTGCATTCAGGGCCAGGCTACGAGCCGCCGCGCGTGATCCCCGGCGACGATCAGCTGGCTCGCGCCGCCGAGGTGCTCAACGCCGGCGAGAAGGTCGCGATGCTCGTCGGCGCGGGCGCTCTCGGCGCGACGCAGGAGGCGATCGAGGTGGCGGAGGTGCTCGGCGCCGGCATCGCCAAGGCGCTGCTCGGCAAGGCCGCCGTGCCCGACGACCTGCCGTTCGTGACCGGCTCGATCGGCCTGCTGGGGACGCGGCCGAGCTGGGAGCTGATGCAGGACTGCGACACGCTGCTGATGGTCGGATCGGGCTTTCCCTACGCGGAGTTCCTGCCCGCCGAGGGCCACGCGCGAGGCGTGCAGATCGATCTCGACGGGCGCATGCTCGGGATCCGCTACCCGATGGACGTCAACCTCGTCGGCGACAGTGCGGCGACCTTGAGTGCGCTGCTGCCGCTGCTTCAGCGCAAGCAGGATCGCTCGTGGCGCGAGACGATCGAGAGCAACGTCGCCGACTGGCGCCAGGTGCTGGCGCGCCGGGCGCTGCTGCCTGCCGAGCCGGTGAACCCGCAGCTGGTCTTCCACGAGCTCGCAAAGCGCCTGCCCGACGAAGCGATCCTCACCTGCGACTCGGGCTCCGCCGCCAATTGGTATGCGCGGGACCTGCCGCTGCGTCGCGGGATGCTCGCCTCGCTCTCCGGCACCCTGGCGACGATGGGCTGCGGGGTGCCGTATGCGATCGCGGCGAAGTTCGCGCACCCGCACAGACCCGTGATCGCGCTCGTCGGCGACGGCGCGATGCAGATGAACGGGCTGGCCGAGCTGATCACGATCGCCAAGTATCGCGAGCGCTGGGCAGATCAGCGCTTGATCGTGCTCGTGCTCAACAACCGCGACCTCAACCAGGTCACCTGGGAGCAGCGCGCGATGTCCGGCGACGCGAAGTTCGTCGAGTCGCAAGAGCTTCCCGACGTTCCCTACGCTCGCTGGGCGGCGATGATCGGCCTCAACGGCATCCGCACCGAAGATCCGTCGCAGGTCGGCGACTGCTGGGATCGCGCGTTGGCCAGCGACCTGCCGACCGTGCTCGAGGTCGTCTGCGATCCGGAGGTTCCGCCGTTGCCGCCGCACATCACGCTCGAGCAGGCCAAGTCGTTCGCCTCGGCCGTGCTGCGCGGAGATCCCGGACGCCGCCGCATGATCGCGCAGTCGATCCGCCAGAAGCTGCCTGAGATCCTGCACGGAGGATGACCTGACGCAAGACGAGGCGCTGCGAGCTGCGCAGCGGGCGCTGCTCCCCGCGATCTCACATGTCAGGCGGTTGCGCCGGGCCGGGCGATGGCGGCAGGTCGGGCCCTGGGAGCGGCGGCGTTGGATCCGGCCGTGGCACCGGCGGCTGCGGACCCGGCGCCGGTGGGTCCGGCAGCGGAGGGCCCGGCGGAGTGGGCGTGGGTCCCGGCGGCTGTGGCGCCGCCGCGATCCTCGTGCGCGTGTGACCGGCGAAGGTTCTCATGGCCATGCCGGGCCATTACCCGATCGGGCCGATTCGACGCGCCGGGTGGATGTGTCACGGTCACGCTTGCCGGGTAGTGCCGATCCATGGCCGAGACGCCGGCATCGATCGACTGGGAGAACGCCGAGGTGAAGGAGGGGACGGCGACCGTGCCGCTGAGCGGCGACGCCTCCAAGGCCTGGAACCAGCGTTTTGAAGGCGTGGCCGCGCTGCTCGCTCGCAACGACGGCGGTTGGTCTGAGATCGCCTTGAAGAAGCAGACGATTGCGATCACCCAGCTGCGCCCCGGCTCCGAGGACGATCTGCGTCACTTCCTGGAGAGCGTCGTCGTGCAGGTCAACTCAGAGCTGGCTCCCGATCCCGAGCAGCAGACGAGCGAGCCCGACGATCCACAGGCCGCGCAGGACGAGCAGATGGCCGAGCGGCTTCGCTCGTTTTCGGCGCGGCGAGACTAGGCGACAGCCGAGCCTATCGGGGGGCGGGTGGACAGCTCACCAGCAGAGACATCGACAGACACGGCGCTGATCGTGGTCGACATGCTGAACTCCTACGAACACGAGGACGCGGACGCGCTGATCGCCTCCGTCCGCGAGACGGTTTCACCGATGCAAGCGCTGATCGGCGAGGCGCACGAGCGCGCGATACCGATCGTCTACGTCAACGACAACTACGGCGACTGGACCGCTACGCGAGAGACGTTGTCCCAGCGTGCGCTCGCCGGCGCGGAGCGATCGCTCGTCGAGCCGGTCCTGCCGCCCGACGACGTCGCGTTCGTGACCAAGGCGCGGCACTCGATCTTCTACGAAACGCCGCTGGACTACCTGCTGCGCAGCCAGGGATTGAAGCGAATCGTGCTCGCCGGCCAGGTCACCGAGCAGTGCATCTTGTACTCCGCTCTGGACGCCTACGTCCGTCACTACTCGATCGTCGTCCCGCGCGACGCTGTCGCGCACATCCACGAGGACCTCGCCGAGGCGGCGCTGACGATGATGCAGACGAACATGCGCGCGCATCTCGCACGGTCGCACGCGGTTTTCGGGGAGCCGCCGAGCGGGTAGTTGCTTAGCGTCACCGAGTGAAAGGAGCCACGATGGCCAAAGATCACGGCTCGAGCGTGAAGGACGACAAACAGTACGAAGGGCTGCGCAAGAAGGGCATGAGCAAGGAACGCGCGGCGAAGATCGCCAACAGTCCCGGTTCCTCCAAACGAGGGGGCGAAAGCTCCGGCGGTGGAACCCGCCGCCGCGCCAGCAGCCAGGGCGGGACGAAGGCGCAGAAGGCAGCCGCCGGGCGCAAGGGCGGCAAGACGAGCGGCTGAGCGAGCGCCAGCTCGCGGCCGGTCGGGGATGCTCGCCCGGATTCCGAGCTCGGGCGCTTTGCCGGCGGCGTGGCTGGGAAGGCATCACCCAGGAATCCACATCCCGACCGAGGAGAATTGAATGGCTGAGTTGACCAATCTGGAGAGCAAGCTGGCAGAGGTGCTCGGACTCGCGGGCGCGGCGAAGGGCGCGGTGGAGACGGTTAGGGGCATGCTCGACGACGACGAGCAGGATCTCGCCGCGGAGCTGGAGCGGATGAAGGACGAGGCGAGCGAGACCGAGCGGCGCTGCACGGAGGTCGCCGGACAGTTCGACGGCAAGAAGACGGCGATCGTCGAGGAAAGTCGCGAGACCAAGCAAGAGGCGACCGAGATGATGAAGATCTATCTCGAAGGCGAGAGCGACGCGCTCGACGGATTCGAGTTCCTGACGATGGCCGAGGCCGGCGAGGTGGGCCACTGGGCGATCCTCAACAAGCTCAACGAGCGTGCGGGCATCGACTCTGTGACCGAGCTGACGGGGTGGGCGCTGCCGATTCAGGAACGCCACCTGAGCCGCGTGCTCTCGGGCTCACTGGAGCTCGCCGGACGCGAAGATCCCAACGAGCCCGCCGCTTAGGCGCGGCTCATCGGCGATCGATCTCGAACCACATGCACGCGATGTCGCCCGATCCGTCGAGCGACCAGCGATCGGCCAACCGCCGGATCAGAACGAGCGCGTAGTCCGAGTCGCTTGTCTCGTCGAATCGGCTGAGAAAGCTGCGCGGAGCGCGGATCTCCACGCGGACGACGTCCGCCGGCATCGACACGCGCAGATCGATGGCCGCGCCGGCGAACTGACAGCGACGAACGGCCAGCGAGACGAGCTCGCTGGTCAGCAGCACGACGGCGTCACGCAGGTCCGGCGAGGGCCGGTCCACCGTTTCGACGTGCTTGCGCGCCGCACGGGGAGCGTCGCTGTCGAGCGTCAGCGAGACGGTCAGCTGCGCGGCGGTGCGGGCAGAAGCCGTCGCGTTGCTGTGCACGTCGCGCGAACCGTTGCCCTGCTCGCGCGTCGACCCGGGCCCACGCTCCCCCATGCTCGCGACCCTCAAGGTCAGGCTGCTTTCAGCCGCTGTCGAGTCGACGGCGAGGGCGGTGGTGCGCAGGCGTCTTGCTGTGCCGGCTCGGCCAGCTCTCGCAGCTGATCGAGCGAGCGGCGCAACAGCCGCGAGACCTGCATCTGCGAGACGCCGACCCTGGTCGCGATCTGCGTCTGCGTGAGCTCGTCGACGAAGCGCAGCCGTAGGATCAGGCGCTCTCGCGGGGAGATCTGCCGCAGCGCAGACGCGACGGTCAGATCGAGCTCGACGAGGTCATAGCGTCCGTCGTCCTCGCCGATCGACTCGGCGAAAGTCGCGTCCTCGTCGGTCGCGCCCGGCCGCGGCGCGTCCAGCGACACGGTGTCGTAGGCGTTGAGCACCTGCAACGAGTCGAGCACCTGCTCGGTCTCGCAAGAGAGATACTCGGCAAGCTCCTCGACGGTCGGCGCGTGACCGCGCTCGTCCATCAGCTGCTCGTGCACCGTACGCAGTCTCAGCGCACGCTCCTGGCTACCGCGGGGGACGTGAAGCGCCCAGCCGGAGTCGCGGAAATAGCGGCGCATCTCGCCGAGCACAGTCGGCACGGCGAACGACTGAAAGGAGAACCCACGCTCGGGGTCGTAGCGGTCGATCGCCTTCAGCAGGCCGAGCATGGCCACCTGCACGAGGTCCTCGAAGGGCTCCGAGGAGCGGCTGTAGCGGCGCGCGAGGCTGCGTGTCAGCGGCGTGAATCGGCGGACCAGCGCTTCGCGCGCGGCCTCGTCGCCGTCTCGCTGCCAACGAATGAACAGGGCGCGCTCGTTACCGGACGCGCCAGGCGCGAACGAGCGCGAGGTGGATATCGGCGAGGTCACTTCGCCGCGCGACGCGGTCATCGCTTCACCGCCGCGGGGCGCAGCTGACGTAGAAGGTCTGCAACCCGGCGCTGCAACGGCGCGCTCGAGCTCGCCGAGGCAGGCCCGAGTTTCACCGTGAGCGCGCCACCGCTGCGCGCCAAGCAGCGTGGACAATCGGACATATCTGGCGCGCCCTGCGAAGCGGGCGCGGGGACCCTCAAACCGCACAACGGACAGCTCAGATCACTCATCGCATCTCCACCTGGATTCCGTGCGCGGTTTCAACCCGCGCGGTTTACCTTGCGAGAAGTCCAGGCGACCCTTGCTGGGCCGACGTGTTCCGACGCGCTTACTGTGATGTCCGAGTCCGGTTCACAGACTCCGACGAGCGAGGTTTACCCGGTCGTCGCCACGCTAAACCCGCGTCCGATCGCGCCCGCCGACGCCCGAGAGCAGCTCTCGCCAGCGCAGCCGCCCGCCCGCCGCCGCGTCCAGCGGAGGGGTGCCCATGCCATCGCGCTCGTGCAGACCGCGCAGGAGCTCGAGCAGCGCCTGCTGGGAGCTGAACGCCGCCTCCCATCCGAGCTCGCTGCGCGCGCGTGTGACGTCCATGATCGGTGTCTGCATTCCCATGTCCAGCCACCCGGGCGATGTCGGTTGCAGGCGCAGCTTCCAGCTCGCCCACGCCGCCGCGCGCACCGCGCCGGGGAGCAGCGGCAGCACCAGCGCGTCCAGTGCGCGGCCCACCGTCTCGGCGTCGAGCACCGGATCGGCGGCGATGTTGAACGCCCCGCTGACCGCTCGCGTGGCGGCGAGGCGGTATGCCTCGCCGACATCCTCGCCGTGCACCGCCTGCGTACGCAGGCCGCGCGGAAAGGGCAGCAGCGCGATCGACTCGCGTCGCATCAGGCGAGTCGGCAGCAGCGGCCCCATGAACAAACGTCGAATCTCACTCGCGGCGCCGGACTTGAAGATCAATCCCGGGCGCAGGCGGACCGACCTGACCTTTGGGTTGCTCGTCTGGAAGCGATCGAGCAGGCGCTCGACCTCGGCCTTGTGGCGCGAGTAGAAGGAGCTGCGCACGCCGCCGGTCGGCCACGACTCGTCGACTGCACGGTCGCGCGGGCCGGGCGAGTAGGCGCCCACCGAGGAGGCGTAGACGAGCGCCGGCACGCCAGCTCGGGCGACGGCATCGAACACACGCGCGCTGCCGCCGACGTTCACCGCCCGCGTCACGCGCTCGTCGCGCGAGGGCTGGATCAGCCAGGCGAGGTGGATGACGACGTCCGCTCCGCGGAAGATCGCCTCGAGGTCTGACTCGCAGACGTCCGCGCGCATCCAATCGGTCTTTGCGAATGAGCGTTGTGGCACACGGCGCGCCACGCCGACGATCCGCTCGACCGAGGGCTCGCGCGAGAGTGCCTCCAGCACGCTCGTGCCGACATTGCCGCTGGCACCGGTGACGACGACGCGCATTGCCTTGACCTTCCCGCTTCGGCGGCCGCGTAAGCGGGCGTGGGCTCAGTCCCCGCGCACTCCCGGCGCGCCGGTGAGCTTGGTCAGCTCGCGCAGCAGCGCGTCCATCCCGCCGATCTCATAGATCTCGCGCTGACGTGCCGCGCCGCCTCCATGCTCGACGATCGCGTGCAGGCGCTCGAGCTCCACGGCGCAGCCGAGCTCGCGGGCGTCCTCGCCGGTAAGCGCCAGCGCTTCGTCGAGCAGCTCTGCGACGGGGCGCAAACGGCCGTCGGCGTCGGGCAGCTTGGCGGTCACGCCGAAGCGCGCGGCGCGAAAGGCGCCCTCTTCGAGCACTTCGGCGGGCGGATCGGGCTGCGGGTCGGCGCGCGCGCTGTGCCTGGCCAGGCAGTGCGTCAGCGCCACCAGCGCGGCGGTGTCCTGCAGTGAGGACTGCACGTCCAGCGCCCGCACCTCCACGGTGCCCAGGCGCGGGTGGGGCCGCAGCTTCCACCAGAACCACGTGCAGTCGGGCACGTCGGCGGCGCGTACGAGCAGCCTCATCGCCTGGCAGAAGTCGGCGAAGTCGCGCATCGCGCGCGGCACTCCCGAGCGCGGCCAACCGCGCGCGGTGACCTCGCGCGCCGACGCCAGCCCGGTGTCGCGGCCGTGGCGAAACGGCGAGTTGGCGGCCAGCGCCTGCAGCAACGGCAGGTGGCGGCGCAGGCCGTTGAAGGCGCGGATCGCCGCTTCGGGATCGGGCATGCCCACGTGGACGTGCAGCCCGCTGACCGGCGTCGCGACGGCGTCGCCGAGCAGCTCGCGGATGCGCTCGTAGCGTTGCTTGTCGGTGATCTGCGCGTCGCCCTCGTCGGCCGACGGATGCGTGCCCGCTCCGAGCAGGCCAGCACCGGTCGCGAGCACGGCACGGCGCATGCGATTCAGCGCATCGACGGCCTCACGAGCGCCCGCGCAGACATCGGTGATCAGCTCGACCTGGCACGCATGCAGCTCGCGCTCGACCTTGCCGTCGACCGGGCCGAGCCGCCGCTGCACGGCCGCCGACGCGTTGGCCTGGCGCCCGGTGACGGGATCCACGAGGAACAGCTCCTCCTCGACGCCGAGCGAGTACGCCGCGCGGGCGCCGAAGGCGTGCTCCATCTGCTCGTTGGCATTCATCGCTGTCGCACCCCGCCTGCGAGGTCGTACCCCCGCCGGCGCCGCAGCAAACGCCGCCATCGGCCTTCAGGCCCGGTGAGCACCCACGCCGGCGCCGCGGCAACGCCCGCCTCGGCTTCAGGCCCGGTGAGGATCGCGCCCTTCGATCAGCGCAAGCGCATGCCCCAGAGCAGGGGCCAGCTCTTCGGCGACCTGCTCGATCGCGCGCGGGCTGCCGGGAAAGTTGACGATCAGCGTCTCGCCGCGCACGCCGGCGACGGGCCGCGCGAGCATCCAGTTGGCCGTGTGCGCGCGCGAGGCCAGGCGAATCGCCTCGGCGATTCCCGGAATCTCGCGATCGATCACCGCGCGCGTGGCCTCGGGCGTGACGTCGTCGGCTGAAAGCCCGGTGCCGCCGCTCGTCAGCACGAGCGCGCAACCCTGCTCGTCAGACCAATGGCGCAGGCGCTGTTCGATGCGCGCGCGATCGTCGGGGATCAGCTCGCTTGCGGCGATCTCGGCGCCGAGATCCAGCGCGAGCCGGCGCAGCTTCGGCCCGCTCTCATCCTCGCCCGCCCCGGTCGCCTTGGAAGTGCTGATCGTGATCAGCGCGGCGCGCATCTGGCCTCACTCCTGCTCGCGCCGGTAGTCGTTGCGCCCGCCGCGCTTCTCCAGCAGCACGATCTGCTCGATCGCGACCGTCCGCTCGAGCCCCTTGACCATGTCGTACACCGCCAGCGCGGCGACCGCGCACGCGGTCATCGCCTCCATCTCCACGCCCGTGCGCGCGAACGTGCGCGCCTCGCCGATCAGCTCGACGAGCCCCGATGCGACGTCGACGCTCGCGGCGACATCGACGAACGTCAGCGCCAGTGGATGTGCGAGCGGGATCAGCTGACCGGTCTGCTTGGCGGCCTGGATGCCGGCGATCCGCGCGACGCCCAGCACCTCGCCCTTGGGGCCATCGCCGGCCTGCACAGCGCGAGCGCTCTGCGGCGTCATTCGCACGCGCGCGCGGGCGCGTGCGATGCGCTCGCTCGGCTGCTTGTCGCCGACGTCGACCATTCGCGCCGATCCGTCGCGGCCGACGTGTGTCAGGCGCCCGCGCCCGCCGGGCGCCGGCGTGCCCTCGACCCAATGACCGTCGCCGTCCGCTGCGACCTCGCGCTTCCACACCGGCGCCTCGGCCTTGATCCGGTCGATCGCCTCGCGCGCGGCGGCGAAGGCGGCCGGGCGGTGCGCCGAGGAGACCGCGACGATCACGCTCGGCTCGCCCAGCGTGACGCTGCCGACACGGTGCTCGGCCGCGGCGGCGCGCAGGCCGTGGGCGCGAGCGCAGTCGCGCATGATCTGCTCGATGCGCTCCTGAGCCATCGTCGTGTACGCCTCGTAGTCCAGGCGCTCGACCTCGCGCGTGACGCCCTCGAACGTGACGATCGCGCCGGCGCCCGCGTCGGACACGAGCGCGCGCACACGCGGCGCGGAGATCGGCTCGGCGCAGATGCGCACGTGCACGGGCACGGGCACGTCGAGCTCGGGGCCGCCGCCGCTCAGCGGCGGGATCAGCGCCAGCTCGTCCGACGGCGCGAGCTCGGTGAGCTCGTCGGCGTAGTCGCGGTTGACCGCCATGCGCACGGGCATGCGCGCGAGCACGTCGCCGAGCGCCGCGCGCTGTGACAGCGCGCGCAGCGCCTCGGCGACGGTCGCGCCGAGCGGCAGCTCCAGCTCGACGGCGCCGGTGCCCGCGCGCTCGCGCAGGATCGCGAACAGGCGCACGCTGACGCGCATCGTCTGTGCCCTGTCGCCGGACGCCCCCGTCTCTTCGGCTTGGCCTGCGCTGCGCTCCCCGCCCGGCTTGCCGGTGCTCATGACAGCATCCCGCCCAGCTCGCGCAGCGGCTCGATCTGCACGCGCGCACCGTCGGGCACGTCGGTGACCGCGCTCGGCACGATCGCCAGAGCGTCCGCGGTGAGCATCGAGCTGAGCACGTGCGAACCCTGCGGGCCGGTCGGCCGCGCGTGCCAACCGTCCTCGCGCGCGGCCACGCGACAGCGCAATGCGTGAGTGCGCCCGGCCGGCTTGTGATAGCCGCCGTCGAGGATGGCGGTCACACGCTCGTTCGCCTCCGTGGCGCCCTGCAACGCACGCAGCGCCGGTCGCACGAGCAGCACGAAGGTGACCATCGCGGAGACGGGATTGCCGGGCAGGCCGAACACGAGCGTGTTCTCAAGCGTGCCGAACCAGGTCGGGTGCCCCGGCCTCAGCGCCAAACCCCAGAAGCGCTGCGTCGCTCCCAGAGCCTGCAGGCTCGGGCGCACGTGATCGTGCATGCCGACGGAAACGCCTCCGCAGAGCACCAGCACGTCGGAGTCGGCGACGGCCTCGGCGATCGCTGCGGCGGTGCGTCGCGCGTCGTCGCCGACGGTCGCGCGCCTGACGACCTGCGCGCCGGCGCGCTGCGCGAGGCCGCCGACGGCGTATGAGTTGGAGTCGCGCACCGCGCCCGCGCGCGCGGGCTCGCCCGGCGCGAGCAGCTCGTCGCCGGTGGCGAGCACGGACACGCGCGGCCTGCGCGCGCAGTTGGCCTGTGCACGCCCGAGCGACGCGAGCATCGCGAGCTCGGCCGGGCCGATCGTCGTGCCGCGCGCCATCACCGTCGCGCCGGCGGCAACGTCGTCGCCGGCACGGCGAACATCGGCGCCCGCAGCCACGGGCTGCAGCACCTGCACGCTGCCGTTGCTCTGGCGCGTCTGCTCGACGCGCACGATCGCGTCGGCGCCGGCCGGGATCATCGCCCCGGTGGAGATCGCCATCGCCTCGCCGCCGCTCACGGCCGTGGTTGCCGGACGCCCTGCACGTGACTCGCCGACGATGCGCAGCGCGACCGGCTCGTCGCCGGACACGCCCGCGAGATCCGCGGCGCGCACGGCGAAGCCATCCATCGCCGAGCTGTCGAAGGCCGGCAGCGCCTGCTCGGCGGCGACGTCCCCGTCCAGCACGCGCCCGAGCGCGCCGTCGAGCTCGACCGCCACGCTCGCCAGCGGTACGACCGCCTCGAGCACGGTGTGCCGAGCATCCTCGATCTCGACAAGCTCGCTCGCGGCCATCGCCGGCCAACTCTAGTGCGACACTGCGGCGATGGACGAGCGTGAGCTTCGCCCGAGGCCGCCAGCGCCGGTCGTGGCGGTGCTGGCCGGCGGTCTCGGTCGGCGCATCGGGGGCGCGAAGGCGCGGGTCGAGCTGGCCGGGCGCCCGCTGATCTCCTACCCGTTGCGCGCCGCGTCCGAGGCGGGCCTAGCGGCGGTGGTAGTCGCCAAGCAGGACAGTCAGCTGCCGCCGCTGCAGGTGCCGCTCGTGCGCGAGCCAGACGGTCCGCGCCATCCGCTGTGCGGAGTGCTCGCCGCGCTCGGACATGCAGACGGCGCAGTCCTCGCGGTGGCCTGCGACATGCCGTTTCTCAGCGCTCGCCTGCTCGCCTGGATCGCCGCGCTGGACGAGGCTGCGGTCGCCGAGGTCGACGGACACCGTCAGCCGCTGCCGGCGCTGTACCCCGTGGCGGCCGTGCCCGTGCTCGAACGGGCGCTCGTGCGCGGCGACTCGCTGCGCGCGGCGTTGCAGCTGCTGCATGCGCGAGCGATCGGCGAGCAGGAGCTACGCGGCTTTGGCGATCCACGTCGCCTGTTCTTCAGCATCGACGACGCCAGCGACCTGCTGCTCGCAGAGTCCTGGCTGCGCGAGCGATAGGGGCGACAGCGCCGGCTCGGCTCGGCTCAGACGCCCGCCGGCTCGGCTGGGCTCAGACGGCGTCGCTCGCGCCGACGCGCTCGGCGGCGGCGCGTAGATCGGCCAGCGGCAGCTGCGCGCGCCCGGCTATCCAGCAGGCCAGCGGCGCGGCGGTGCGCTCGGAGGCGTGCGCGGCCGTGCCCGCGAGATCGAGCAGTTCGCGGATCTCCTGCGGCGACGGGCGCTGCACTCCGGCCTCGCGAGCAAATGCGGCGATCCACTCGTCCCTGGTCATCGCGCAGAGCTTAGTCGCGGCAGCGCTCGGGTAGCGTGAGTGCATGCTCGATCTCCTCGATCGTCCGCTGCGCGACCTGCGCATCTCCGTGACCGATCGCTGCAACCTGCGCTGCCGCTACTGCATGCCGCGCGAGGTGTACGGCTCGGACTTCGCCTTTCTCGAGCGCTCGGCGCTGCTCAGCTACGAGGAGATCGCGCGGGTCGCTCGCACACTGGCTGGCCTGGGCGTGCGCAAAGTGCGCGTCACCGGCGGCGAGCCGCTGCTGCGCCGCGACGTCGAGCGCCTCGTGGCGATGCTCGCGCGCATCGACGGCATCGAGGAGGTCGCGATGACGACAAACGGCCTGCTGCTCGCTCGCAAGGCCCGCGCGCTCGCCGACGCCGGCCTCTCCCGCGTCACCGTCAGCCTCGATTCGCTCGACGACCGCGTCCTGCGAGAGATCGCCGACGCGCCCGTCTCCGCGCGGCGCGTGCTCGCGGGCATCGACGCCGCGATCGAGACCGGCCTGCACCCGGTGAAGGTGAACATGATGGTTCGCCGCGGCGTCAACGAGGCGTGTGTGGGGGAGATGGCCGCGTACTTTCGCGAGCGCCCGGTCGTGCTGCGCTTCATCGAGTACATGGACGTCGGTTCCAGCAATGGTTGGCGCGCCGAGCACGTTGTGCCGGCCACGGAGATCCTGGCGCAGGTCGAAGCGCGCTGGCCGCTGCAGGCGCTCCCGCGCAGCGCCGCCGGCGACGTCGCCACGCGCTACCGCTACAGCGACGGAGCTGGGGAGATCGGCGTGATCCACTCGGTCAGCGAGCCCTTCTGTGGCGGCTGCACGCGCGCGCGGCTGTCGGCCGACGGCAAGCTGTTCACCTGCCTGTTCGCCAGCGCGGGGCATGACCTGCGCGCGCTGCTACGCGGCGGCGCCGGCGAGGCCGAGCTGCGCGACAGCTTGCGTGGAGTGTGGGGTGGGCGCAGCGATCGCTATTCGGCCGAACGGCGCTCGCGCAAGGCGGCCGATCGCTCTCAGCAGACCGGCGAGCCCGACTCTGAGCCGAGCGCGGATTCGCATGCGAATCGCAGCGATCCGAGGATCGAGATGTCCTACATCGGCGGGTGACGCTCCGTCGAGGAACTTGTTCGCGCTGTCGCGAGGGTCGCGCGACGGCGTCTCGCCGGGGACAAGCTGGTCGCCTCAGTTACGCATGTCGCTCGAGGAGGTGGACAGCCCATCAGCTGGCGCACGCACAAACGGCACCCCCGAAGAGGCGCCGTTTATGCCGTCTGTGAAGGTTCTGAGGGGCAGAGCCAAACGACCGCGTTCGAAGCACTCTCCCTTCGTCGAGATCGCGTTTAACTCGTCGCCTGCCGCTTTACCTGCTCCGCTGATTGCTTGGCGCTCTCGCTCATTTCGTGTGCGTGACTCTCGGCACTCTCCTGGGCGGTGTCCTTGACCTCGGCGACAGCCTCTCGGGCCTTCTGGCCGGCAATCTCAGCGGTCTCCTGAGCGATCTGCTTGCTGTGGTCGAGCGCCACCTGGCCTGACTGCTTGGCCTGCTCCTTGACCTGGTCGGCCATTGGCCCGATGCGCTCATCCTCGACCTTCGTGCCGGGGATGAGCATCCCGGCGAGGAAGCCGATCGCCGCGGCGCCGATCGCCAGTCCCAACGGGTTCGCTTGCACCACCCCTACGGCCTGTTCGGCACCATGCTTGATTTCGGCCTGGTCAGGGGTCGCGTCGGAGACCTGCGAGCCGACGCCGGTGATCCTCGACCTCAGCGAGTCGACCTTCTCGGAGACGGAGTCCTTGGCCCTCGCGGGGACGTCAGCTTTGTAGCCGAGCGCATCCACCGTGTCGCCCATGTGCTCGCGCGTTTGCTCTATCTGTTGCCTGATGGCAGCTGGGTCTTGGCCCATTGCGCATCCTCCTTTACGGTTTCGACAGTTTGCTCGGGCACCGGCGGTGCTGCTTCGGTGACTCGATTCCTTGCGGTCAGCGCCAGTGCGCCGGCCAGCGCTGCATAGACGACAGTCACGATCAGCGCGGCGATCCACACTTCCATGCCGGTCGCCAACGCTGCGATCAGACACGCCGTGAACGCGCCCAGGGCGAGCAGACCAACCACGCCCGCTCCCCCAAACATTCCCACGCCGACGCCGGCTTTCTTGCCCTTCTCGGTCATCTCCACCTGTACGAGCTTCAGCTCTTGGCGAACGAGCGCAGACAGGTCGTCGGAGAGCTGCTTGAGCAACTCGCCGATCGGCTGCTCGCGCAGCCCGTTGATGTTCTCGCGCGTCATCGCCTACACCGCCGGTCCTGAGCCGAATCCCGATGAGCTCGGCTGAGACCACTCGCTCATCCCGTTTGCGGCCGTGGCCGGAGGCGACGAGTAGACCCCGGCGGGCTGAGGAACGGTCGAGCGACCCAGGTAACGCTGGCTGCTTGAAGCCTTCAGAAACCGCGAGGCGGCAAACCCGAGCACGAGGCCTCCCGCCGCGACCGCCCAGGGTTGGCGGCGACCGAAGTCCTCCGCATCGCAGAGCAGCGCGTGTGAGTCCCTCTGGCGCAGGTAGCCGCCAGCCTTCTCGGCGTACTTCGCGAGCTGATCGGCGGCCTTAGCCGGTCCCTCATTGCCCTGCTCGCGCAGCGACTCGCCGACGCTGCGCAGGTCGGAGGCCTGTTCGTCGATCCGCGCCGCCGCTTGCGACGAGCGCTGATCGATCTGCTCGCGCAGCTTGTCCTGCATCTGTCCGGCGGCCTGCTGCGCCTTCTCCTGGGCCTGTTCTGCCACCTCGGCCGCCCTGGCCTGCGCGTCCGAGCCACCGTGATCGGCTCCTGAGCTAAGTGACTGATCTGTCTGCTGCATATCTGCCTCCTCTCGGATTCAAGTTCGAACACCGCCCGTCCGTGCCTGGCGAGATCCCGCGCCCCAGAGGCGTCGAGATCACGCGCTGCAGGCGCTCGGTACTCATGCGATTCAGGTCGCGCGAACCGCGCGACCCCTTTTAGAAGAACAAACGAGAGGGCTTCTCCAACGGTGTGCGTCAGAGCATTCCCTATCTGGCTGGCACTGGTTCGCGCGAAACTGTCGCCGGCGAACCTGTCCTATCGCTACCCAACGGTCGGCTCGTGCAAACACAGCCAGCGTCGTATTGACTGCACGTATGCGGGATGCCCAGTCAGCTAGGGTCTGACTGTGATCGACGACGACCTCGCCGCGAAGGAGGGGAGCCCAGGGCTTTCGCCTCAGGCTGTCGTTTCGCACGTCGTGGTGAAGGCGACGAAGGAGCTCTTTGGTCGCGGCCCTACGCATGCGAAGACTTACTTTTGCGACGAGTACGTCTTCTGCACCATGAGTGGCGGGTTGACCCGCAGCGAGCAGACGATGCTCCGGGGAGGCGAACACGACACGGTCCGCGATTACCGCCTCCGTTTCCAATCTGTGATCGCGCCTGAGCTCATCCGCCGGGTCGAGGACGTGCTCGGGCGAAAGGTGGTCAGTTATCACAGCCAAGTGCTGTTCGACCCCGATCGCATCGTCGAGATCTTCGTCACCGAGCCGCCGGACCACGCTGGCTCGGAAACCGCCACTCCCTAGCGGCCTCGATCGGATCGTGCTTCGGCGGCGCGACGGCGGGTAACTCTCCGATTGAGGAAAGGAGAGTTCATGTTCAAAAAAGTATTCGAGCTCGTGACGCTCAAATGGCTGTGGGATCGTCGCGGCACCGGCCGACGATAGGCGGACGTCGAGGTGCGCGCATGAGAGAAGATCGACCGAGGAGGAGCCATGTTTGGCAAAGACGAGGACCCGGGTCGCCCCCCGGAGAGCGGCGACGACGCCGAAGTCGACGAACAGGCCGCGGGCGCGGGTGGCGAGGGAGCGCGCAATGCACAAGCGACCCCGAAGCTTGCGCCGTCGGGCAATCCAGGTCAGACATCGCACCCCGCTCCACCCGACGACGTCGGCGTTCCGCCGGATGAGGAGCTCGGGGAGGAGAAAGCCGATGACTGACGAGCCGTCTGACGAGTCGACGTAGATGCGCTTCGCGCTGCTCGGGCTGGCGCTTGCCGCGTTGATCTTCGCCGTCTCAGGCGGCCATGTCCTGTTCCTGCCCCTCTTCTTCCTGCTGCCTCTCGGCGGCCTGTTCGGACACAGGCGCAGGCGGCGGCGCTTCTAGCCCTCGCCCAGCGGGCTCGCCGAGCGGGGACGTTCCCGATCTCCTAAAGCGGCGGCTGACTGGGTGTCCACAGCAGCTTGATCGTCAGCAGCACCGCGGCGGAGACGGCGACCAGCAGCGCCGACAACGCCAGCGCCGCGGGGAAGTCGCTGGAGAACTCGTCGTAGATCGCCAGGGGGATCGTCTGCGTGATCCCTTGAAAGGAGCCGGCGAACATCAATGTCGCGCCGAACTCGCCCAGCGCGCGTCCCCAGGCCAGCGCCAGCCCAGCCAGCAGCGCCGGGCGGGCGATCGGAATCGCGATGTGCAGGAACACCGCCGGGCGGCGAATGCCAAGCGCCAGCGCGCCCTCGATGTGCTCGCGCTGCACGCCGCCGAAGGCGGCGTGCGCCTGACGCAGGTACAGCGGCGCCGAGACGAACGCCAGCGCGACGACGACGCCGGCCGTCTGCAGCACGAGCTGGACGTGCGCGGCAGCCAGCGCTCCGCCGAGCAGCCCGTGCGGACCGAGCGAGGCGAGCAGGCCGATGCCGGCGACCGCCGGCGGCAGCACCAGCGGCAGCTCGATCAGCGTGAGCACGAGCGCCTGGCCGCGAAACCGGCGCGTGGCCAGCAGGTAAGCGGCGGGCGTGCCCACGAGCACGATCGTTGCGACCGCGATCGCGCTCGTCTCCAGGCTCAGCCGCAGGGCCTGCAGGCTCTGTGAGCTGCCGAGGCTCGACAGCAGGCGAGTCGGGGAGACGTCGACGAAGATCGCCACCACAGGGACCGTTAGGAAAGCCAGCGCGATGGCGATGCTCACGCCCATCGCCACGGAGAACCACCACCGACGCACCAGGCTGCGCGCGAGCGAGCCGTGCGGCTCGCCGAGGAGCGGCCCGGCGTGCGCCGGAGCGGTCACCCGCCGGACGCAGGGGGAGGGATGGCTGCTACGAGAAAGCCGTTTGCGCGCAGGTCCGCCCGCCCCGCGCCGCGCAGCAGGCCGGCGACGAAGGCGCGGGCCTGGCGCAGATGCGCGCTGCCGCGCACCACCGCCACGGCGTAGCCGACGCGCGGCTGCAGTGCTGCAGGCAGCTGTATCGCGCGCACGGCGCCGTGCGTGGCAAGCGCATCGGTCGCATAGACGAAGCCGGCGCCGACGGCTCCCTCGGTGAGCTTGCCGACGATGCCCGTCACGTCGGGCTCGCGATCGCGGACGTTCGCCTCAAGCAGCCGGCGCTGCGCAGCCGGCAGCCGCGAGATCACCGTCGCGGTGTAGGAGCCGACGGGCACGGTCGCGGTGCCTGCGGCGATCGTCACTCCCGGGCGCTCGGCCTGCGCCAGGCTTGCGATCGACGAGTCGCGGGGAACGGCGAGCACGAGCCTGTTCGCCGCGAATTGAACCGGGCGGCGCACGAGTCCCTCGACGAACAGCCTGGCCGGCAGCGTCATGTTGGCCGAGGCGAACACGTCGGGCTTCGCTCCCTGCTCGATCTGCGCCGCCAGAGCGTCCGAGCCCGCGAAGGAGAAGCGCACGTCCGCCGGCTGAAAGCCAGCTGCGTATTGCGTGAACGCCTGGTGCAGCGACGCCGCCGCCGATACGCGCAGCCGCGGCTTCGAGCCGCCGCAAGCGCTCAGCGCGAGCGCGCACACGATCGCGCCCAGCGCCGCCGGTGCCAGCGGCCGTCTCATCGCTGCTCGCGCTCGACCATCACCGAGGTCGCCTTGACGACGGCCGTGCAGCGCACACCCTGCGCGAGCCCGAGCTCGCCGACGGAATCGCGCGTGACCGCCGCCGTCAGCAAGTACGGACCGGCCTCGATCTCCACGAGCGCCATCACGCCGCCGACCTCCACCGAGCGCACGACCCCGGTCATGCGATTGCGCGCCGAGCCACGGCTTTGCGTGCGGTGGCGCTTCGGGCGGTCAGACAGTCGCACGACCTCCGCGGCGCTGACGCGGCGGCGGTTTCGCTCGTCGCGATGGCTGCGCAGCTTGCCCGCGGCGTCCCAGCGGCGCAGCGTGTCGACGCTCACGCCGATCGCGGCGGCCGCCTCGCCGAGGGACATGTCCTTTTGCCTGGGCACTGCATAGGCATATTCCCAGATCCGCGCCGTGCGCAAACCGTGATGCCCGCAGCGCTAATCTTGACGACGACGAGCGATGCGCGCACACGACGTCACGGCGACACAGCAGCAAGCGGACGCCCCGCTGCCGGAGGTGGAGTCCCACCTCGCCGTCAGGCACGTGCTCAGGGACGGGGCCCGCGACGTCGTCGCGGTCGAGGAACCGCTGGAGATCCGCGTCGACGGCGAGCCGGTCGCGGTCACCATGCGCACGCCCGGCCACGACGAGGAGCTGGCACTCGGCTTCCTCTATGGCGAGGGGTTGATCGCCGAGGTGGCCGAGGCGACGCCCAGCGACGATCTCGCGGCCAACGCGATCGAGGTGCGCGGTCCGCTGACACGCAACCTGCCCGCGCGGCGTTTCTACACCACATCCTCGTGCGGCGTCTGCGGCAAGGGCGCGATCGAGGAGGTCGCCGTGCACTGCGATCCGCTCAGCTCAGGACCACGCGTCTCGCGCGCGTTGCTCGCCGACCTGCCCGATCGCCTGGTGCAGCCGGGCTTCGCGCGCACGGGTGCCCTGCATGCGACAGGGCTGTTCGACGCCGCCGGCGAGCTGCTGTGCATGCGCGAGGACGTCGGGCGCCACAACGCCATGGACAAGGTCGTCGGCTGGGCACTGCGGCAGCGAGGCATGCCACTGAACCAAGCGCTCCTGTGCGTCAGCGGGCGCCTGTCCTTCGAGCTCGTGCAGAAGGCCGCCGTCGCAGGCGCCCCCGTGCTCGTCGGCGTGGGGGCGCCCACGTCGCTCGCCGTCGAGCTCGCGCAGGAGCGCGGCCTGACGTTGTGCGGCTTCGCTCGGCGCGGGCGCATAAACGTCTACGCCGGCTCGCAACGCGTCAGCGGCTCCCCGCAGCGCGTCGGCGACACCGCCCCGCCCGTCGCATCCGGGAGCGGGCGATGAGGCTGGCGAAGAAGGGTGCTGACGCGATTCGCGGCGTCGCGCCGGGGGTATAGGAGGCCCGTGGCGACCCGCGCGCAGGTTCTCGAGCTGCTCCAAGCCGGACACTCTTACGAGACAGCCGGCCGCGCCCTGCACATCCCGCCGGGGCAGGCCTTCATGATCGCCACCGGCCTGCCGGCCGACGGCAGCGACGCGCCGACGCCGCAGGAGCTTGCGAGCAAGCCCGTGCTCCCCGGCAGCTCCCAGCAGCTCGTCAACCCGCCGCCGTTCAACCCGACGCGCAAGCAGTCGGTGATCGATTGGGTGCACGAGCGCGCGGCTCGCGAGCTGCAGGCGGGATCCTGAGCGTGGCGCGTCTTCCCTCGGCGGCGCGCTGGCCCGTGCTGCGCCAGCTGCGCGGGCAGGACAGCCTCGGGCGCGGGGCGGCCGTCAAGTCGCAGGCGACAGAAGCGCTGCGCCCACGCACGGCCGACGCCGATCGCGTGGTCAAGTCGGTGTGTCCCTACTGCGCCGTCGGCTGCGCGCAGAACGTGTTCGTCAAGGACGGCAGGGTCGTGCAGATCGAGGGCGACCCCGACGCTCCTCACAGCCGCGGTCGGCTGTGCCCGAAGGGCTCGGCGACGCTGCAGCTGACGACCGGCGAGTCGCGCGAACGTTTCGTCCTGTACCGCCCGCCGCACGCCAGCGACTGGGAGCGGCTGGACCTGCAGACGGCGATGGACATGGTCGCCGACAAATTCGTGCAGACCCGCGGCGAGGGCTGGGAGTGGGAAAGCGAAGGCGAGCGCACGCGGCGCTGCATGAGCATCGCGGCCCTCGGCGGAGCCACACTCGACAACGAGGAGAACTATCTAATAAAGAAGTTCCTCACCGCGTCGGGAATCGTGCAGATCGAGAACCAGGCACGCGTCTGTCACAGCTCGACGGTCGTCGGCCTCGGCACGTCCTTCGGTCGCGGCGCCTCCAGCACGCTGCCCGGGGACCTGCAGAACTCCGACCTGATCGTGCTCGAGGGCTCGAACATGGCCGAGGCCCACCCTGTCGCCTTCCAGTGGGTGATGGAGGCCAAGGCGCGTGGCGCGACGGTGATCCACGTCGATCCGCACTACAGCCGCACGAGCGCGCTCGCAGACATGTTCGTGCCGCTGCGCGCCGGCACCGACATTGCCTTCCTCGGCGGCATCATCAACCACGTGCTCAGCACCGAGTCGGACTTTCGCGAGTACGTGCTCGCATACACCAACGCGCCGACGATCGTCGGCGAGGACTTCGAGGACGTCGGCGCGGACGGCCTGTTCTCGGGCTTCGACGAGGAGAAGCGCGGCTATGATCCGTCGAGCTGGCAGTACGAGGGGGCGTTCGTCGCCGCCGCTGCCGGACAGCGCGACCAGGAGGGCAACGTCGAGGCGCTCGCCGAGGAGAGCGAGGGCCGCGATACCGATGCCGCTCGCGGTCACCCGAAGCTCGACCCCACGCTGCAGCACCCGCGCTGCGTCTGGCAGATCCTCAAGCGCCACTACGCGCAGTACACGCCGGAGATGGTCGAACGCGTGTGCGGGGTGCCGCAGGACGTGTTCGCAAAGACATGCGAGCTGTTCGTCGAGAACTCTGGACGCGAGCGCACGACCGCGTTCGTGCACGGCGTCGGCTGGACGCAGCACACGATCGGCTCCCAATACATCCGTGCGGCGTCGATCCTGCAGCTGCTGCTCGGCAACATGGGCCGGCCCGGCGGCGGGGTGATGGCGATGCGCGGGCACGCCTCGATCCAGGGCTCGAGCGACATCCCGACGCTGTTCGACACGCTTCCCGGCTACATCCCGATGCCCCACGCGCACCGCCACGAGACCCTCGACAAGTTCATCGCCGGCAGCTCCGCGCGCCGCGGGTTCTGGGGGAACATGCGCGACTACACGGTCAGCATGCTAAAGGCCTGGTGGGGCGCCGCGGCGACCGCGGAGAACGACTATCGCTTCGATTACCTGCCCCGCCTGACCGGCAGCCACAGCACGTACGACACCGTAATGGAGCAGATCAAGGGCACCGTCAAGGGCTACTTCCTGTTCGGCGAGAATCCCGCCGTCGGCTCGGCCAACACGCGCATGCAGCGCCTGGGCATGTCAAAGCTCGACTGGCTCGTCGTGCGCGACTTCTCGCTGATCGAGAGCGCGACCTGGTGGAAGGACGGGCCGGAGATCGAATCCGGTGAGATGCGTACCGAGGAGATCGCCACCGAGGTCTTCTTCTTCCCCGCCGCCGCGCACATCGAGAAGGACGGCACGTTCACCAACACCCAGCGGATGCTGCAGTGGCACCACAAGGCGCAGGAGCCCAAGGATGAGCAGCGCAGCGACCTGTGGTTCATCCATCAGCTGGGCAAGCGCGTCCGCGAGCGCCTCGCCGGCTCGCAGGAGGAGCGCGATCGGCCCGTGCTTGAGCTCACGTGGGACTACCCCACCGAGGGCGAGCACGAAGACCCCGACGCCAACGCCGTCCTCGCGGAGATCAACGGCTGGAACGCCGATGGGGAGATGCTCTCGACGTACACCGAACTGAAGGACGACGGGACTACATCCTGCGGCTGCTGGATCTACTGCGGCTGCTATGCCGAAGGCGTCAACCAGACCGCGCGGCGCAAGCCAGCGCGCGAGCAGAATTGGACCGGGGGGGAGTGGGCGTGGGCGTGGCCGGCCAACCGTCGCATCCTTTACAACCGCGCCTCCGCCGACCCCGAGGGCAAGCCGTGGAGCGAGCGCAAGGCGCTCGTCTGGTGGGACGCGGAGAAGAAGAAGTGGACCGGCCACGACACACCCGACTTCGAGGCCGACAAGCCACCGGACTACCGCCCGCCCGACGACGCCGCCGGCCCCGCGGCGATCGCCGGCAACACGCCGTTCATCATGCAGGCCGACGGCCGTGGCTGGCTGTTCGCGCCCGCGGGCGTCGCCGACGGTCCGCTGCCGACGCACTACGAGCCGCAGGACTCGCCGGTGGCCAACACGGTGTACCCGAGCCGCCAGCGAAACCCCGCGCGCCAGGTCTACGAGCACGAGAACAACCGCTACCACCCCGATCCCGACGAGCCTGGGGCGGGTGTGTTCCCCTTCGTCGTCACGACCTACCGCCTGACCGAGCACTTCACCGCCGGTGGCATGTCGCGCTGGACGCCGTACCTCGCCGAGCTGCAGCCGGAGTTCTTCTGCGAGGTCTCCCCGGAGCTCGCCGAGGAGCGTGAGCTCGAGCACGCCGGCTGGGCGACGCTCGTCAGCGCGCGCGGAGCGGTGGAGGCGCGCGTGATGGTCACCGATCGCATGACCCCGCTGCAGATCGAGGGACGCACGATCCACCAGATTGGCCTGCCCTACCACTGGGGCGCCAACGGCTACGCGAAAGGGGACTCGATGAATGAGCTGTCCTCGATGGCGCTCGACCCCAGCTCGCACATCCAGGAGGTCAAGGCGCTGAGCGTCGACATCCAGCCTGGCCGACGCCCGCGCGGCGAGGCGCGCGTGCAGCTCGTGCGCGAGTACCGCCAGCGCGCGGGCATCACCGCGCAGACCGGGATGAGGCCGTGAGCGCGTACGCCGACTCTGCAGACGGCGCAGACGCAGCGGTACGCGCAGGCGCCGGCGGCGAGGATCTGCTGAACATCCTGCTCGAGAGCGGTGAGCCGGCGGGCAGCTCGGGTTGGTCAGAGCACCCGCCGCGCATGGGATTCTTCACCGACACGACGTTGTGCATCGGCTGCAAGGCGTGCGAGGTCGCCTGCAAGGAGTGGAACGGAGTGCCCGAGGACGGGCTGAACTGGACGGGGATGTCGCACGACAACTCCGGCGGCCTCGACGCCAACACGTGGCGCCACGTCGCCTTCGTCGAGCAGCGCGTGCCCGTCGGCGAACATCAGCCCAACTTCCAGCGCGCGCCCGCAGCCGGCGAGGAGGGCAACGACGGCTTTCGCTGGCTGATGGCCTCCGACGTGTGCAAGCACTGCACGCACGCCGCCTGCCTTGACGTGTGCCCTACCGGCGCGATCTTCCGCAGCGAGTTCGGCACCGTCGTCGTGCAGCAGGACATCTGCAACGGCTGCGGCTACTGCGTGCCGGCATGCCCGTACGGCGTGCTCGACAAGCGCGAGGAGGACGGGCGGATCTTCAAGTGCACGCTCTGCTACGACCGCCTCGGCGTCGGCCAGGAGCCCGCCTGCGCAAAGGCCTGCCCGACCAACTCGATCCAGTTCGGCGAGCTCGACGAGCTGCGCGTGCGCGCGGCCGGGCGCGTCGAGCAGCTGCAGCAGGCGGGAGTCGTGCAGGCGCGGCTCTATGGCGAGAGCCCCGACGACGGGGTGGGCGGCGACGGGGCCTTCTTCCTGCTGCTCGACGAGCCCGAGGTCTACGGACTGCCGCCGGACCCGGTCGTCACCACGCGCGACCTGCCGCGCATGTGGCGCAACGTCGGCCTCGCCGCCGGCGCACTGCTCGCCGGCGCCGCAGCGTCCTTCGCCGGGGCACGCCGGTGAGCGAAGCGGCGGTCACGCGCGACGGCCTGCAGGGCGTGCGCCCCGATCGCGAAGCGCGCACGTGGTCGCACGACGGCAAGCAGCGCAGGGGAGAGCGCCCCGCAGAAGATCACCCGGGGTCCTCCTACTACGGCAAACCGATCATCAACCTGCCCGTGTGGGAGGAGCGCGACATCGCCGGCTACCTGTTCGCCGGCGGCCTGGCCGGCGCTAGCTCGATCCTCGCGGCCGGCGGCGAGCTGTCCGGGCGCCCGCGACTGGCCCGTCGCTGCAAGCTGTGCGCTTCCGCGGCGCTCGGCGCCTCGCTCGTCGCGCTCGTGCACGACCTCGGGCGCCCGGGGCGCTTCTTGAACATGCTGCGCGTGTTCAAGCCGACCTCGCCGATGAGCGTCGGCTCGTGGCTGCTCGGCGCATACGGACCGCTCAACGGGATCGCCGCGGGCAGCGACGTGCTCGGCATCGCGCCGCGCGCCGGACGCGCGGCGGCGCTCGGTGCCGGTGTGCTCGGCGCCGGCGTGGCCTCCTACACGGGCGCGCTGATCGCCAACACCGCTGTACCCGCGTGGCACGGCGGCCATCGCGAGCTGCCGTTCGTGTTCGTCGGCTCCGCCGCCAGCGCCGGAGCGGGTTTCGCGCTGATCGCCGCGCCGTCGTCAGAGGCCGCGCCAGCGCGACGCATGGCCGTGCTCGGCGCCGCCGGCGAGCTCGTCGCCGAGCAGCTGATGGAGCGTCGCCTCGGCATGGTCGCGCAGGCGCTTCACGATGGCAGCGCCGGCAAGCGCCTGAAGGCCGCCAAGGCGCTGACCGCCGCCGGCGCCCTTGGCAGCGCGACGCTCGCCCGCCGCAGCCGTCTGGCGGCAGCGCTCAGCGGGGCGGCGCTGCTGGCGGGCTCAGCGCTCACGCGCTTCGGGCTGTTCGAGGGCGGCATGGCCTCCGCGCGCGATCCGAAGTACACCGTCGAGCCCCAGCGCGAGCGGATCGCCGCCCGCACGAGCGCCGGCTGAGCCGCTTTCAGCGCTCGGGCGCTCACAGCTGCTCGCGCCGCGCGAACAGCGAAAGCGCGTACGCGCCGGCCGGATGCGCGCGCGCACGTCTGACCAGCGAGGCGAGCGGCGCCTGCATCGCCTCTGGCTGGGGCAGCTCCACGCCGTATGACGGCGGCACGACGATCGCCGACGACAGCGCCGCGAACGTCAGGTCGGCGGCAGTGAAGCGCTCCCCGCACAGGTGCGGGCGGCCGTCCGCGAGTAGCCCTGCGACGAAATCCAGCTCGCGCCACACGTCGGCCTCGTCGGCGACCTCGATGCCCGGGCGGATGTCCAGCACGCGGCTGATAACGCGCTCGATCAGCGGCCAGCCGACGCGCATCGCGCGGTCCTCCCACGCCGGCACGCCCGCGTTGTTGAAGCGCAGCGCAAGCGGCCTGTCCTCGAACAGGTGCACGTACATCAGCCGCCGGCCCTTCGGCCCGAGCTGCTCGTCAAAGCGCGCGCACAGCCGCGCGACCTCGTGGCGTGCCGCGGGCTCTTGCGGAAACAGCCGGCGCTCGGGCGACGTGCGGCGATCTACCCATGCGAGGATCTCGTCCGACTCGCCGATCGCGCCGTCGGGGGTCACCAGCACGGGGACCGTCGAGCCACCGCCCGCGCGCCGTGCGGCCAGGCGGTGGATGCCCTGCACGTGGCGCTCCTCGCGATATGCGATGCCCGCCCGCGCGAGGCTCCAGCGCGCCTTTTCGCAGTAGTGGCTGATGGGGATCGTGATCAGGCGCAGCATGCCTGCGGAGTATCGCGCGGTCCGCCGGCGATGAGCGCCGGGCGCGCTGGCTGCCAGCAGCCCGAGGTCTACTCGCGACGGACTGGGCTGATGACGGCGCCGAGCCCGTCGACTTCGACCTCGATCGTGTCCCCGGCCTGGAGAAAGCTGTTGCGGCTCGCGCCGACGCCCGACGGCGTGCCGGTGGCGATGATGTCACCCGGCAGCAGCGTCATCGTGCGCGAAAGCCACGCGACGGTCTCGGCGACGCCGAAGATCTGCTCGCGCGTGTTGCCCTCCTGCACGACCTCGCCGTTGACGCGCGTGCGTAGGCCGAGCGAGCCGAGGTCGCCGACCTCCTCGAGCGTCACGAGCGCTGGTCCGCAGGGCGCGAACGTGTCGATGGCCTTGCCGGACGTCCACAGCGGGTTCTCGAATTGCAGGTCGCGCGCGCTGACGTCGTTGAAGGGCATCGCACCCGCGACGTATCGCATCGCGTCCGCCGCATCCACGCGGTGTGCGGCGCGTCCGATCACCACGGCGAGCTCTGCCTCGTAATCGACGTGGTGGGGGTATGCCGCCGGGAGCACGATCTCCCGGCCGCTGCCGATCAGCGAGTTGGCGAACTTGGCAAACCACATCGGCGCCGCCGGGATCTCCTGGCCGGCCTCCTTGGCGTGATCGCGGTAGTTGAGGCCGAGGCAGATGATCTTCTCGGGGTCCGGGACGGGGGCGAGCAGGTTCACGGTGCTCACTGCGATGCGCTCGCCGGCGTCCGCGGCGCGCACGCCGAGCTCGGCCAAGCCGTCCGCGTCGAGCGAGGCCAGCAGCCCGCGCACCGAGCGTGCCGGCACGTCGAGTGCCGCGGCCGGGACGATGCCGTCGCCGATCAGGATGCCGCCGGTCGCACCGTCGCCGTGCTCGTATGTGACCAGTCGCATGCTCAGTCCTCCGTGGGTATCGATGGCTCGCTCGTTCGCCGCGGGACGACGAGCCCGCTCTCGTAGGCCATCACGACCAGTTGGGTGCGGTCGCGCGCGGACATCTTCGCGAGGATGCGCGAGACGTGTGACTTCACCGTCAGCGGACTGATGATCAGCCGTTCGGCGATCTCCGCATTGGTCGATCCCTCGGCGATCAAGGCGAGCAGCTCGGTCTCGCGTGTTGTCAGGTCATCCGGCAGGGCGACCGGGCCATCGCGCCGGTTGGGCGCGCCGGCGGTGTAAGCCTCGATCAACCGCCGTGTGGCGCTGGGCTCGAGCAGCGCCTCGCCGCCTGCGACCGTGCGCACCGCGTCGACCAGTTGCGCGGGCTCCACGCCCTTCAGCAGGAAGCCGCTCGCGCCGGCGCGCAGCGCGCCAAAGACGTACTCGTCCAAGTCGAAGGTCGTCAGCACGATCACCCTGGTGTCCTCGAGCTGGGGACTGGCCGTGATCAGACGCGTCGCCTCGATCCCGTCCAGCTCCGGCATGCGAATGTCCATCAGCACCACGTCCGGCCGCTCTCTGGCCGCGATCGCCACGGCGGCGCGGCCGTCGTTCGCTTCCTCGATAACGTCGATGTCCTCCTCGCCGGTGAGGATCGAGCGAAAGCCGTGACGGACGAGCGCGTGATCGTCTGCGACGAGGACCCGCAGGTTCGGGGCGTCGGTCATGCGTGCGCCATTCTCGCCGGAAGGCTCGCACGGACTCGCCAACCGCCGCCGGCAGCCGCACCGGCCTCGCAACGCCCCCCGAGCGCAGCAGCCCGCTCGGCCATGCCCTGAAGTCCCTGGCCGGGTGTGGCGTGATCGTGACCGGGCGCGTGGCCGTCGTCGAGGACTTCCACGGTGAGCAGGTCGTCGACCAGCGCGACGCGCACCAGGGCGTGCGTGGCGCTTGCGTGACGCAACACGTTCGTCAGGCTCTCCTGCACGATGCGGTACGCGCCGTGAGCGGTCGCCGTGGGAAGCTGCAGCGGGTTTGCGGTCAGCTGCAGATCGATGTCCAGTCCGGCGCCGCCCACCCCGTCGACCAGCTCCTGCAGGTCGGCGAGGCTCTGCGCCGGTCTCAGCGGTGCGTCGCCGGCGGCCGGCCGCAGGACCTTCAACGTCGACCGGAGCTCTGCCAGCGCATCGGCCGAGCTGCGCCTGATCTCCTCAAGCGCGTCGAAGTTCTCGTCCGCCCCGCGTCGCTGAAGATGCACCGCCGCGGCGGCTCGCGTGTTGATTCCCACCAGCGTGTGGGCGACCGTGTCGTGGAGCTCGTGCGCCAGGCGCAGGCGCTCCTCGTCGAAGCGGTGGATAGCCGCGGCGTCCTGCTCCCGCCTGGTCTCCTCGGCCGCAGCCTGCATCAGCGCGCGTCGCCCGCGCCAAGCGTCGCCCGCGGCCAGCGCCGCAAGCAGCAGGGCCAGGCGCGCGAGCGTCGGGCCGGGCTCGAGATTGGCGTCGCTGGTTATCACGACTGCAGCGGCGACAACGGGGGCCATCGCCGCTCCGACCAGCAGCGAGCGCAAACGGCGGCCCTGCAGACCAACGGTGAAGATGGCGAGCATCACGACGGCCACTGCGGCGTTGTTGGGATGGAACACGGCCAAGCACGCCAACAGCCCTGCGGTGACGACGACGAGCACGCCAAGCGGGTGACCGCGCCGCACGACGAGCGGCAGCGCGGTCGCCGCGGCCAGGGCCACGGCGGCGACGTCCACGCCGGCGCTGCGCCAGTTCAAATTCGCGTCGAGCAGCAGGCCGGCGAACGCCGCGAGTGCCATCACGACGTCGCGCTCGGGCGCCTCGCCAAGCGCGCGCTCCAGCTGTCGGGCACGGTCGAGCCTGCTCATGTTTCGACTGTAACGATCGCCGTGGTGACGGGCATCGGCTTGGCGGACGCTCGCGCCATCCCTCTGCAGGAGTACGCGCGGGCGTCCGCATGGGCGAGCTGCCTGCTCCTCGCGGTCTAGGTGAATTGGGTTCTCGCGGCCGACGACAGGCCCATCGGCGGCGTTTAGCTTGCCGGCATGACAAAAATCACGCGCTTCGCACTCAACCATCGCCGCCTCGTCGTACTCGCTTGGATCGTGCTGACGGTCGTCGGGGGAATAACCGCCTCCTCAGCCACAAGTGGGTTCTCCCACTCTGTCGCCACGCCCGGAACGCCCGGTTCGGAAGCCAACTCGCATATCGCCAAGCGCTTCGGCCTGGACGGAAACGAGCAGCCGGCGATCGCCGTGCTGCGACTGCCCGCGGGGCAGACGATGGCGATGGCAACTGGCCAGGCGATCGCCGCCCGCACCTTCGCCGCGGCAAATCGCGCGGGACACGTCGGCGTCGCCGACTTCGCGACCACGCACGACCCCAAGCTCGTCTCGCGCGACGGGCGCACGACGTGGGCGCTGATCGACATGCCAAACCCAGACATCCCGCTGGGGACGGGCGTGCTGCAACGCCTGCAGCCAGCGCTGCGAGCCGCTGCGCCCGCAGGCGCATCGGTGACATTGACCGGATTCGAGCCACTTCAGTCGGCCGGCGGCGGCAGCGGTGGGGGAGGGGGGCCGAGCGTGCTCGTCGAGACGCTGATCGGCGCGCTTGGAGCGCTGATCATCCTGGCGTTCGTCTACGGCTCGGCGATCGCCGTCGTGCCGCTGCTGATGGCGCTTCCGTCAATCCTGACGACGTTCTTGCTCGTGCTCGGTCTGGAGCAACTGGTCACGGTGAACAACCTCGTGGAGTATCTCGTCGCGTTCATCGGGCTCGGTGTGGCGATCGACTACTCGCTGCTGATCGTCACGCGCTGGCGCGAGGAGCGCGAAGGCGGTCTGGACAACGAGCAGGCGATTCTCGCCGCCGCCACGACGGCCGGACACGCGGTCGTGCTCAGCGGGATCACCGTCGCCGTCGGACTGCTCTCGCTGCTTGTGCTGCCCGTCCCGTTCCTGCGCAGCATCGGCGCCGGCTCGATGCTGATCCCGCTGGTGGCGATCGCAGCAGCGGTGACGCTGCTGCCGGTGACGCTCGCCGCGTGGGGGCCCGCATTGGACTCCAAGCGCATTCGTCGCGGCTCGACGACGCGGAGCCCCTCATGGGAGCGCTGGGGTCGGTTCGTCGTTCGTCGTCGTTGGATCGCCGGCATCGCCGGGCTTGCGATCATGATCGCGCTCGCGCTGCCCGCTCTGTCGATGAACAGCGGCCAGGCGAGCGCGAACGCGCTGGCCGCGGGCGGCGGCCCAGCTGCCGACGCCTTGCACACGCTGGAGCGCGATGGCGTGCCCAGCGCCGTCGTCTTTCCCGTGCAGATACTCGTCCACGGCGGCAGCACCGCCGCCGCGCAGGCGGCGAGCGTCGCTCGCGAAACCCCGGGCGTCTACACGGTGCTCGCTCCGACGACGCCCGCGTTTCGCCAAGGCTCTGACAGCCTGCTCAGCGTCGTCGCCAACGCCGAGGGCAACACCTCTGCGGGCCGCGCGCTGATCGCCACGCTGCGCACGCGTCTGGCCGCCGTGCCGGGCGGCGTCGAAGTCGGCGGCAACACCGCCGAGGTCGTCGACTTCAACCACGCGGTCTATGGCAACTTCCCGCTGATGTTGACGGTGCTCGCACTGCTCACGTTCCTGCTGCTCGCACGCGCCTTTCGCTCGGTCGTGCTGGCGCTCAAGGCGGTCATCCTCAACCTCATCTCACTCGGCGCGAGCTATGGGTTCCTGGTGCTCTTCTGGCAAGAAGGGCACGGCTCCAATCTCGTCTACGGCGTGCCGGCAGTCGGCGCGATCCGCAATTTCATACCGATCATCGTCTTCGCCTTCCTGTTCGGGCTGTCGATGGACTACGAGGTGTTCGTGCTCGCGCGCATCCGCGAGGAGTACGACCGCACCGGCTCTACCAGCGAGGCGGTCATCGGCGCGCTTGCCCGCACCGGACGCCTGGTGACGTGCGCCGCGCTGATCATCGCGCTCTCCCTGCTGTCGCTTAGCGTGAATCCGGACATCATCGTCAGGCTGATCGCCACGGCGCTCGCCGCCGGCATCCTGCTCGACGTAATCGTCGTGCGAACGCTGCTCGTGCCCGCGCTCGTTGCGCTGATGGGCAGATGGAACTGGTGGATGCCGAGCGGGTTGGCGCGGGTGTTGCGTATCGCGCCGTCGCAGGCGCCGACGGGGACGGCGACGGAGGCGCCGCAGGCTACGTGAGCGGTCGCTGCTTGGCGGCAGAGGCGACGACCGGAATCGAACCGGTGTAAACGGCTTTGCAGTCAGGCTGGCAAGGGTGTTTGGCTTTCCTATGCGGTTTTGGGGGACCTCAGGTGCCCTCAGATGACGCTCGAAATCGGTAGTTTGGGGCGCCTGTGGGGCGCCTGGTACAAGCAGTTGTCGCGCCCAGGTCCAGCATGACTGCCTCAGGTGCCTAGGGGGACGGTCGGCGGCGGCTCGTAGCGATTAGTTCAGGCGGATATCTCGGGCGGGATAGCAACGACTCGGCACCGGGTCTCGAGCGTTGGCCCCGGGCCGAAGGACTGGCGTGACCGGCACGGCGGCGGTTTGCACCGGAATACATGGTCGCGCGCCCAGATACATCCAGCCGGCCTAAGTGCTGTACTTCATCCGCGATGCTGGTTCTTCATGCGTTGCGACGCCTAGGCGAGGCAGGCAACGTCACGAGTTGCTGCCCGCGCCCGCACGGATGAAGGTTCTCTCGCTGTTCACCGGTGCCGGAGGGCTCGACGTAGGGCTCGAGCGCGCAGGGTTCTCGATTGCTGGCTGCATCGAGGTCGATCCCGACTGTCAGCAGACGCTTCGCACGAACCGTGCTGAATGGTCGCTGGCTCAGACGGGCGATATTCACGGCCTTCGCGCCAGTGATGTGCTCAGTACGTTCGGCGTAACGAAGGGCGAGGTGGTCCTACTCGCCGGTGGGCCTCCCTGCCAGCCTTTCTCGAAGTCGGCGCAGTGGCACGATAACGCTGCCAAGCGGATGCGCGACCCCCGCGCAAGGACACTCGAGGCGTACTTCCGTGTCCTTGAGGCAACGCTGCCGCAGGCGATGTTGCTTGAGAACGTCAAGGGCATTACGGCAGCGAGGAAGCGCGTCACGCAGCCGTACGAGGGTCTCGATGTATTGCGAAGTTCCCTTGCGCGCATCAATCGGCGCAATGGCACCGCGTACGAGCCATACCTGCTTCTTGTTGACGCCGCGGATTACGGGATCCCCCAACATCGGGAGCGAGTTTTCGTCTTTGCCGCACGCGATGGCTCGGGTCTGAGCAGACCGGCTGCGACGCACGGGCCCGCGGCGAGAGCAGCCAACGGCAGTGCGGCGGTCGAGAGATACATGACCGCGTGGGACGCGATCGGACATCTCGATGACCCTGAGTTCGATCCGGCACTTCGGCCGCGTGGCGTTTGGGCTGAACTGCTGCCGAGCATCCCAGAGGGATGTAACTATTTGCATCACACGCCTCGCGGCACCGGCGAGCCTCTGTTCGGATGGCGTACGCGCTACTGGAGCTTCCTCCTGAAGCTAGCGAAGGCGCGACCTTCGTGGACGATCCAGGCTCAGGCCGGCCCGGCGACAGGACCTTTCCACTGGCGGAGTCGGCGCCTCGGGATCGACGAGCTGGCAAGGCTTCAGTGCTTCCCAGAGGAGTGGTCGTTCGCGGGAAACGCGGCGTCGGCGCACCGCCAGGTTGGCAATGCCGTTCCGCCGCCAGTAGGCGAGGCGCTCGGGCTGCAGATTCGACGCGAGGTGTTCGGACAGGCGCTATCTCCCCGAGTCCCACTTGTGCCCAAAGCGCGCGACGACTGCCCACCTCCGGAGCAGTTCGCGCCGGTACCTGCCCAATACCTCGAGCGACGAGCACAGCATGCCGATCACCCGGGGGCTGGGCGAGGCCCATCCCCCCGCAGGGTCGTGGCGCCGCTCGAGGGACGCTGAGTGGGCGCGGTCTCCTACCCTGAGCCCCTCGACTCAGCCGTGTCGGCAAGGATGCGCCGCAACCGTCGTCGGGATACTCGGCCGGAGCGCGCGCTCAGATCAATGCTCCATGCGCGAGGGGCTCGGTTTCGAGTTGATTATCCCATTCGGCTTGACGATCTTCGAGTGCGTGCAGACGTGGTGTTTACGCGATGGCGGATCGCTGTCTTCATCGACGGGTGCTTCTGGCATTCGTGCCCAGTACACGGCAATGTCCCGGCCCGCAACGTCGGCTATTGGGAGCCCAAGCTGAAGCGCAACATCGCCCGGGACCGCCGCGTCGACGCCGTGCTCGCGCACGCTGGCTGGCGCGTGATACACGCATGGGAGCACGAGCCCACTCACGAGGTCGCGGACCGAGTGCTCGGTGAGGTCCACGCCGCTCAGTCCTAGCCGGATCACCGCTCTGGACACATCACTTGGCAGGCGGGCCCCCGCCAACGCCTCGGCATCGATCCGGTGGCGAGTAGTGGGACGAGTCCGTTCCTTAGTCCGTGTACATTGCCACGAGAAGTCCCAAAACGCCGAGGCCAAATCGTTGCCTTAGCCTGACGGCAGTCTCATCGACGCTTGGAATGGGGAGCACTACGAGCTGGACTCGCGAGGATTGGTGTCGTGCCCTGGAGGGCCGTTTCTTTACGGAGCGGTCCGCGGGTTTGCCTGTGCTCTTCTTCATTGACGAGGAGGTGCTCGGCGACATCTTCAGCGGAGAGGCGGACGATGCCGTCGACTCGGTCCTGGAGACGGTACGGCGTCGACTCGGGTTACCTGGCAATCACAATGGTTACTTCCACCGGATTGAGCGCGAAGGTCGCCGGTGGAAGCTCGACGGCGGCGTCGGATCGCCGCCGTTCCTGGATCTCCTTGCGGTTTGCGTTCTCGCGGCCACACGCATGGGCACCGGGAACTACGCACCTAACAACTACTACGCTCAGCTTCGGAGTCTCCTCGGGATCGCCGAGCCGGGCACTCCGAGCGGCTTCGGCGATTCACTCGACTATCTCTGGAGCGTTTACAGCTGGTGGCTCGACGAACGGCTCGGAGGTTCGCGAGGCATCTCTACCGTCATTGAGAACGCTCCGTTTACACATATCGGGCGACCGTTATCACAAACGCTGTTCCTCGGGTCGGACGTCAGGCGCCTCGATGACTTCTTCCACTGGATTCAGCTCGATCCTGACGAGGCGGTCGATGAGGACGTCCTCGTTCTGTATTTCCGCGCTTGGGCCCCCGAGGAGTCATTAAGTGCTGGGGCGAACCGCCTGCTCGAGGATGAGCAATTCTGGCCGACCCTTGGCCGCATCCTCGGGGCATACGCTCACCACTGGGATGGCACGCGCTTCGATCGGACGAGCACTCGAGCTGCCGCGCTGCGCGTGGTGGTGCGACTGCGGAGGCCGGGCAGCGTGTCGCTCCAAGCGCTGCAGCCCGACGGCTATCCAGATCGCGTCGCCGGACAGCTTGGCGGAGCGACATGCTCGGCAGCTGTCGACGATGGCGTCTTCGTTGTTGGGGGCAGCGACCCGCGGTACTTGCTGCGCGGTGGAATGCTGGGCGATGAGACATGCCGCCTCACTTTTCCCGGCAGCGAGGTCCACGTGCTGCAGCTAGATGAGGAGCTGGGAGGATGGGCGTCGGTAAGCGCTTTTGTGCCGGGCGAAAGGCATTTTGTTCTGGCCGCACCGTCCGCGGCGGACCAGGTGCGGCAGCAGCTGGAGCGCTGGAGCACGGAGCCGATCACGGCGCAGCGAGCGCCCGGCACTTTTGCTGCGTGGAGTTTGTACGGCGACATCGTCTTGCAGGGCGACGAGGTACTCGAAGGAGCACTTGCGGGCCGCCGCCCGACATTGAAGCATCGGTTCGCGCTCCGCGGCGGGCTTCCGCTTGCTCTGGCCGGCAGCTACCTGAGCGGCGGCGCGCCGGACGTCTGGCTGCCCCCGACGACCGAGGATACGCTCTGGCTCGCGCTGGACGGCCGGCAGATCAGCAATCGGGCGGACAAAGTCAGACTTGCCGACCACCTATCGAAGGATGACGCGGCTTCCCACGTCGTCGACTACGGGGGCGTGATTACCCGCACCGTCCGGATGGTTGAATCTCACCTGGTCATTCCGCCGGCGCACGCCCAGCCTGGACACGTGATTGAGCGCGACAAGGGCGGCCAACTCTCTGCTCACCGCGTATTGGCTCGAATTGAGGACGCCAACGACACTGCGATCGTCGTGGCCGGGCCGGATGTGGGCGGCGCCGACGATCGCTGGGGGGAGGCGCCAGTGTTGCTGCGACGCCACGCCGAACAAGCATGGCTGCTCGGTCGGCATTCTGGAGAGCTTGTCTCAGTTACGAAGCCGGCGATGCCGGCGTGGATGGTTGAGCAAGGATTGACGGGACACCTCTACGAGGCCTGGGCAGAGTTCCCCGTTCAGTACTCAGTCGAGCGCTGGCCATCCGGTGAGCTCAAGGCACGGGCGCGGGCCAGTCTTCCGCCCGGCGATCTGGCGGCTGATGACGATGCCTCAGATTGGGTCCGTCTGCTGCTTGCGGCAGAGCTGGCCGAGGGCGATCCAGAGCTTTGGGACGACTACCAGGCCGCGGCAGAGCTCCTCCAGAGCGAGTGCGGCGCCTGATGAATGGGTTTGAGCAGCTACTCCACTGGACGGCGGAGCGGGGGTCCGGCACCCTTGCGGACTTCGAGAGCGCCCATGCCTGGGCGACCGGCGAGGAAGTGCCTGCGCTCCGGACCCTCAGGGTCATGTCGGCACTAGGCCACCTCGAGGTGGACTGGCCCGGGGCACGCTGGGGCGCGGTGCGCCCCACGGTCACGCTGCTTCCGGACGCAGCTGGCTACGGTCTCGTCGTGGGCGCAAGAACAGCCCGGCTGACGACGTCACTCAACTCTCTTGAGGAGCCGGATATCTTCGTGGACCTCCGCACCCAGCACGCTGCGCCGGATGCGTGCTTCGTCGCTTCGGACTCCGAGCAAGCGCTAGAGCGTCTGGCTAGCCAATTCGAGCTGCCGTTCGCCCACTCGGTTGCCGGGCGACTGGCCGATGTCTTGCCACCGCTTGACGCGATGCTGCGGCCATATCTCGAGCCTCCGATGGCCATTTACTACGGAGTTGAGCGCTTCGATCTCGACGAGAATTTCGTGCGCGTTGATGGCGACACCGACCCGGGGCTGTATCTCTACGACGTGGCCGGGCCACGGCGCATGCAGTTCGCTGACGATGATGGGGCACGCTACAAGGTCGATCTGGCGGTGGGGACTTGGGCGGAGGCTCGTCGCCTCGGAGCCGCCGACTTGCTCTACTGGCAGCCCGATGGCACGAACGGCACGCTCTTCGCGCCCTGGATGCTGCCGTTGCCCGTACTGCACGCGCGGGCGTCCGCGCTATGCAGCGGGCTGCGCCCGGGTTGGAACGATCACGGGGACATCATTTACGTGAACGTACCCGAGTGGCTGGCGGTTAGGATCGCCGAATCGCTAGAGCAGGAACTGGGGCGCATCTCAACGCAATGAAACTCGACTCCATCTTCGAATCTCTTAGATCCGGCCTGTTCCGGTACTACGACACCCCGTTCGGCCTTCGTAGCACCGAGCTCGAGACAGAAAGACGCGAGATACTGGATACGGACGGCGTCGCGTGGCGACAGCCATACGTTGAGCCGATAAGGGAGTGGAAGAGCGCCTCGGGCGATGTCCGCCAAGGACTGATCGACGCTGGCGCACCGTCGGAGCTTGCCGACTTCGTCGCTGCCGGCCTGATGGCGGGAGCGCCGTCGCTCCGTCTTCATCAGCAGCAGATGTTGCGCTCCGCGATCGCCGGCAGGTGCTCGGTAGTGACCGCAGGAACAGGCTCGGGTAAGACCGAGTCGTTTCTCCTACCGATCCTCGCGCAGCTGGTTGCCGAGTCGACGGGGTGGACTGACCCGGCCCCCGTCGGCGACGACTGGTGGACCGGCAAAGAGACCTGGCACTCGCAGCGCGAGGAAGGCCCGGGCCGCCCGAAGGCCGTGCGGGCGTTGATCCTCTACCCGATGAATGCGTTGGTGGAGGATCAGATGGTGCGCCTCCGCCGAGCCCTCGACGGTCCAACCGCAAGGCAGTGGTTCGAGGCCGAGCGGCCAGGGCATCGCTTTTACTTCGGTCGCTACACAAGCCAAACGCCCGGCACCGGGAGCCCCGCCACGGAGTCTGCGGTGAACCAGCTCCGTGGGCAGCTCAGTGAGGCCGCCGCTGCGTCTGCGCGGGCGATTCAGCTCGAAGCGGATAACCCAGTCCGGAACCAGGACGTGTCGCTATACATCCCCCGCCTTGACGGAGCAGAGATGCGAAGCCGCTGGGACATTCAGGATGCGCCGCCGGATCTGCTTATTACCAACTACTCGATGCTGAACATCCTGTTGCGGCGGCAGCGCGACACCAACGTCTTTGAGGCGACTCGTGCGTGGCTCGATTTGGATGACAGCGTCTTCACGCTGGTGATTGACGAGCTTCACATGTATCGCGGAACTCAGGGCAGCGAGGTCGCCTATTTGCTTCGGAATTTGCTGCATCGCCTCGACCTGATCCGCAGACCAGAGAAGCTCCGCGTGCTCGCGACTAGCGCTTCGCTGGACGGGCAGCGAGACAAGCGGTTTATCGAGGGCTTCTTCGCGCAGCCGATTGACCGATTCGATATTTGGCCGGGAGAGCCACTGGAGGCCGAGCTGGGACCCGAGGACCTAACGCCATACGTAGACCAGCTGAGTGAGATCAGCGGGGCTTCTGCCGAGGCGGCTACGGCGCTAGCGCAAGCACTCAGGCTTGGCTCCGCGCTCGACCGTGCGTGCGTAGCAGACGACGGGCGCCCCGCCGCCCGCAGCATCGATCATATTGGCGAGCGGCTGATGCCTGGCGAGCACGACCGCGAGGTGCGGAACCAGGCCGTCTATGGGCTGGTGGACTCCGTAGGGCGGGCCGGCGGGCGTGTCCGCGGACATCTGTTTGTGCGAACCGTGCTCGGGGTCTGGGCATGCTCCAATGGGGACTGCATACCAGGCCAGAGCGAGGCTCGCCGGAATATCGGGCGACTCTATGACCAGCCGCGGTATCACTGCGATCACTGCGGCGCGCGGGTCCTCGAGTTCCTCTACTGCGAGACGTGCGGGGACGTATTTCTCGGCGGCTACTACACCCAGGACCCGGACTCGCTCTCGTGGCAGTTGTTCCCGGACTCCCCCGATTTGGAGGGCATCCCTGAGCGGGCCCGGCTCGGTCAGAATGCCACCACCTACATGCTGTACTGGCCACAGCGTGAGGACCCCGAGGTTCCCTACGCCAACCCTCACTGGAACCGCGGTGCCTACCACTTTGGGTTCCGGAAGTCCGTCTACGAGCCCCACGTTGGGCAGGTCGAGAACCGCGCTCAGGGGTACACCGGCTGGACGTTTCACGTTCAAGGGGTGAACGGGGCGGATCCAGAGGCCCTCCAGCTCGATCAAATCAACTCGATGCCGATTTTTTGCCCAAGCTGCGGAGATGAATCAGAGCGACGTTGGTCTGGCCGGACCGAACGGTCTGTCGAGGATCGCGCCCGCACGCGCTCTTCAATCAGGAGCATGGGGATGGGATTCGAAAAGGCCAACCAGGTGCTAGGCGACCAACTGCTGAGACATATGGACGATAACCGCAAACTCGTCCTGTTCTCTGACAGCCGGATGGATGCCGCAAAGCTATCCGCTGGCTTGGAGGTATCGCACTACCGCGATCTCGTGCGCCAGCTCGTCGTGACGACAGTTCTGCGCGAAACAGGGGCCCAATCGAGAGTAGACCTCGCGCTCGCGAGCGCGCGGGGAGAGAATACGAGCCAGGAGGCCCGGCAGGCACTGCTTTGGCTGCGCGCAGAGGAGCCGGAGTATGTCGGGTTCATTGAGGACTACGCGCGAGGGTTTCCGCTTGAGCTCTCGGACCTGGACCTAGCGCAACGAGCGCTAGTCCGCCTTTCCTCGGGGGCGACACAGCTGCCTAGCCTCCAGCGAGAGGCGGCCCGCGCGCTGCTCCGCCTCGGGATCAACCCAGCTGGCCCCACCTACAGCCTGAGCGGATATGGAAGCGGTCGCGAACACCCGTGGCACACCATCTACGACTGGAACGTGTCGCCGCCTCGAGCTAAGCCGCAGGCCGAACTTGATCAGGAGGCGGTCGAACTGCGCGAGGAGATCGACACAGCCATGCTCGAGGAAATCGTGAACTCGATGTTCTCCGGGAGCAGCCGCGATATCGAGTCGATCAGCCTCGCACACACTGCACCCGATCCGGCGCTCAGGCTGAGCACGCCTCCCGGCATGTCAGAGGACGCGTTCGCGGACGTCGTCGCCGGCGCACTGCGGATCCTGGGCCAGCGGCGGCGGTTCACCGGCCTGAGAAACCCAAACGATGCGCCGCCAGGCTATTTGCGGCGGTGGTTGACGGCTGTCGGCGATCGGCACGGAGTCCCGCAGGAGGTGCTCATTGAGCGCCTAAGCTCGAGTCTCGGGGACCAACTCCAAAGCTGGCTGCTTGAGCGCCACGCACTGTGGATCAAGCCGGGCGGTCAACTGCAGTGGCGATGCGACAACTGTAGCCGGGTGCATCTGCACTCAGCTGGCGGAATTTGTACCTACTGCAACCGACCACTCGGCGATCCGGTGTCGCGGACCGCGACCGGGGAAAACTATTACGCATGGTTGGCGACCGAGGCCGGCGACCCCTTTCGACTTCACTGCGAGGAGCTGACCGGACAAACCGGACGCGATGAGTCCGCTCGGCGCCAGCGCGCGTTTCAGGGCGTCTTCTTGAATGACGAGCAGGAGTTGGTCACTGCGATCGATTTGCTCTCCGTTACCACGACCATGGAGGTTGGCGTCGACATTGGCGCACTGCGCGGCGTGATGATGGCCAACATGCCGCCCATGCGCTTCAACTACCAGCAGCGGGTTGGCCGGGCGGGACGCCGAGGTGACCCACTTGCGCTCGCGTTGACGGTCTGCCGTGGGCGGAGTCATGACGACTATTACTTCGATCACCCGGAGAAGATCACGGGTGACCCGCCTCCGGCGCCATACATCGATCTGTCGCGCCCGGAGATCCTGCAACGTGTCCTTGCAAGCGAGGTATTGCGCCAGGCATTTTGGCAGCTAAGCCTCGAGGACGAAGTCGAACTCGGTTCTAATGTGCACGGTCAGTTTGGTGCGTGCGGCAGGTGGCGCGCCCAAGGCGGTGGACGCGGTCACGGCAGCTTCGTGCGTGATTGGGTCAGCACCCACGCCGCAGCGATCCAGGCGGCTGTCGCGGCGCTGCTCGAGGGGAGCGACCTTGAGTCTCAGGCCGCAACGCTGATGGCCTGGACCGGCACGGACATGCTCGACGCGGTCGACCAAATCGCCGAGGCGAATCACGCGGACGCCGACCTTAGCCAGGCACTGGCCGAGGGTGGCTTGCTCCCAATGTTCGGTTTTCCGACCCGTGTGCGATACCTGTATCACGACTACCCGAAAGGACGATCCTTGCCACCCAAGGGTGTGATCGATCGGGACATCGAGATCGCCGTTAGTCAGTTCGCGCCGGGTGCCGAGACGCCGAAGGACAAGGCGGTCCATACCGCGGTCGGCATCGGCGCCTGGGAGCTCTACGGTGGACGATGGCAGTATCACGAGGATCCGCTCGGACCACAGGAGGAACTTCTTTACTGCCGCGCCTGTCTGCACGTCGAGCCACTCGCGGAGGGGGCGCCACAGGCGTGTCCGGTCTGCGGCGAGACGGATCCGCGCTTCGGTCCCATCACACTGAGGCAGCCCGAAGGCTTCATTACGGATATGCGGCCGCGCAACTACGACGGCCAGTTCGAGTGGAGACCGGCGGCATCCGGTGGCCGATTGGTGCCAGGCGCGGTCTCGCGAGTTGTCGAGGTAGACAACCTGGAAGCGAGAGTCGGTGCAGACTACCTCTACGTGTTGAACGACAACAGTGGTGCTGGCTTTCGCTTGGCGCCAGCCGTCAATAGCAACATCAACGGGTGGTTCTCCGTTGACCTAAAGGAAGCCAGCGCTCGGCAATACCGGATTCCAGACCTTCGAGACGATGCAACCGTTACCGTCGCACTCGGTTCGAGGTTCCGCACGGATACGCTGCTCCTCTCGCCTGTCGACGTGCCTTCAAAGCTCCTGCTTGACCCATCGCGGCTCGAGTCCGGCGTAGCCGCCCGGGCGACGCTCTACTCGGCCGGGTTCCTGGTCCGCGAAGCGGCAGCGCGACAGCTCGACGTCCAGGGTCGGGAGCTGCGGGTCGGGTTGTGGTTCGAGCCGCGTCCCGGACAGGCGGCGCGCGGGTGGATATTCCTCGCGGATGCGCTTGAGAACGGCGCGGGGTACTGCACGCACCTCGGCAGCCACTCCGAGCTAACCAAGCTCATCGAGTCCACCGGTGCCTACCTAACAGAGCTTGAGGACGAAGAGCGTCACCGATGCGACTCGTCCTGCTATGGCTGCCTCCGGGCGTACGAGAACCAGGCCTACCACGCGCTGCTCGACTGGCGGTTGGCACGAGACTGGGTCGACCTCGCTCGGGGGAGGGACCTCGACACTAGTCGCTGGGCCGAGATGGAGGCCGACGTTGCTCGTGCCTTCGCGACCGCGTTTGACGCTGAGTGTGAGCAGCTAGACGGCGATGTATGGCTCATCCGGTTTTATGGTCGCTCGATCCTGGTGAACCACCCAATGGAGAATCCTGACGAAAGCTTCTGGTCGAATAGGCTTTCACTTGCGGCGGCTGACGCCGAGGATCGTGCCCTAGTGAGCGGCTTGGGGTCCCTTGAGATTGTCTCGTCGTTCGACCTGCTGCGTCGGCCCGGCAAGATCGCAGCAGGCGGATGACCCTGCCGAAGGCTCTAGCTCTGAACTCCGTCTCGCCGTCGCGACTGAAAGACCTCGCGGAATGCCCCCTCAGAGTCGCATTCAAGCAACATGCAGAGAAGTCGGCGGCAAAGGCGGACGCTCAGATTATCGGCGACTCTCTACACGTCGCGCTGGCCGAGTGCATCAGGCTTGGAGAGCTTGTGGGAGAGGACGCCGCCTGGCTCGTTGAGGAGCGCTTTGTGGGGGAACTGGAGAGGCAGGCTCCAGGTCGTGAGGTGCGGGGCGTCCGTGTCGCAGTCGCACGGTTGAGACGAATCGTGGCCCGCATACTCGAGCTGACGAGCGAGGCTGGGCCCGGCGCTGTCACGCTCAGCGAGGAAGCGCTCAACGCGAGAGAGGGCGCCATCCACGGCGTCGTCGACTTGATCATCGACTCCGAGCGACTACACGTCATAGTTGACTACAAGACCGGGCGTACGGTCGATGAGGACGGCGAGGTTATCCCGCACTTCCAGGTCCAATTGCAGCTATACGCAGTCTTGGAGCACGACCGCTCTGGCCGATGGCCGGAGAGCGGTGTGTTGCTGCGCTTCGGTGGACCACCTGTGTCCGTCAGCATCGAGTCTGGGACGTGCGAAAGGGTCGCCGACGAGGCGGTCGAATCACTAGTCGGCTACCAGGCTCTCACGGGAACTGTGCCGCCGGCGAACGCCGGCGAGGTCACGTGCCGATTTTGCTCGTTCGCCCCCCAATGCCCGGCGTTTTGGGAGGCAATCTCGCCGAGTTGGACGCGCGGCGCCGTCCGAGGCCGTGTCGCCAGGGCCGAAAGCAGTGCAGCCGGCGGGCTGACGGTGTGGCTTGAGGAGGCTAGCGGTAGTCACGACGGCACCGTGGTGATTCGTCGCCTGAGCGACGCGGGCCTCGACGTCGATGCCCTCCCCGTTGGTGCGCAGCTCGTGGTGTGTGGAGTCCACCCAGACGCAGACGGTCGGCTGCTGCCGGACCGGTCAGCGCAGGTCGCGCTGCAGAATTCCTGAACGAAGCGAAAAGCGCGAGAAGGGCACTCAGTCGCATAGGCTGCGCGCTATGGCAACCGCAGATAGCTTGGCGCCGCTCTCCGACCGCTTGCGAGCGGCATGCATTTTGACGGGCCAGGTGCGGAGCACGCCAAGGGTCAGTGCCGCCGATCCACTGCATCACGTAATCGTCCACGAGCTACCCGAGGTGCTTCGGACGACGGTTGACGATACGTATCTCGTGCGCGGAAGCGTCGGCCAAGCTACGTGGTCAGAGACGCCCTGGGTAGCCGTCTTTGACCTTCGGGTGGCCGACAGCGCCCAGCACGGGCATTACCCGGTATTCCTGTTCCATAGAGAGATGGCTCCGGCGTCTATTTGTCGCTCATCCAGGCGATCATGGAAGCACAGCCAGCACGGGGGGTGAGAAAGCGTGACATGCTGCTTGTTGGCGCTGATCGCATGCGCACGTTCATCCCGGCGACGGATCTTCAGGGTCTTGAGGTGGGCGCGCTTCGTCTCGTCGGCCAGTCGTCACGGACGCGTGACTATGAAGTTGCGAACGTCGCGGCGGAGTTCATAGCCGTGAACGAGATCCCGGACGACGGCGTGCTTGTGGCCAAGCTCAACCAATTCTTGCGCTTGTCGGACGCGGTGACTGATGGCGTCGACGTGGCGAACCTCGACGAAACGGAGGATCGTCTCAACGCCTCGTCGCTCGCCGGCAATGAGCGTCGTCACTACGCCTGGCACTGGCGCGCCGAGGGGCGGAACGGCGCGATCGCAAGGCGCGCGAAGGAACTTCGCGGGTACGGCTGCGAGGTCTGCGGACGGAACTACGCGGAGGAGTTTGGGGCAATGGGCAGGCGCGCGGTCGACGTCCATCATCTGACGCCATTCCATCTGCTCGGCCCGGAGACTCGTAGTCTCAACCCGCTCACCGACTTTGCGATCGTCTGTGCGACCTGCCATCGGATGCTGCACAGCCAGAATCCGCCGTCGCTGCCTACTGACCTCGCAGCGGCGATGGGCCGTTAGTTTTCGGCGTTCCTGAACGAGATGGACGGGTGCCGGGGCGAGCTTCGACGTCGGGTTCGGAGTTCGCGGTGCGTCGAACCGGAGGCCAGCCACCGCATGATCGCCCGATATCCTTTAGTCATGGATCACCCCCGTGAGATCGAGCTTGTGTTCGCTCCTCAGGAGGAGGGGGGCTCCCACGCGTACGCCCCCGACCTGCCGGGCCTGCACAGCCAGGGTGACACGCTCGAGGAGGCGACGGCGAACGCGAAGGAGGCCCTCGAGCTTTATGTCGACGGCCTGCGCGAAGACGAGCGCTCCTTCGACGCGGGCGTGATCCGGCGTCGGTTCCCGATCCCCGCGTCAGCGACGCTCTTCCGGTCGTCTCGGGCCAGCGACTCGTCAAGGCAATGGAATGAGATGGCTGGCCGCCAGACAACGCGGTAGCCACGTCCGCCTAAAGCACCCGGACCGCGGCATCTCTCTAACGGTTCCGCTGCACCGAGAACTGAAGCGGGGCACGCTCGCTGGGATCATCACCGACGCCGGTCTGGACTCTGAGCGTCTACGCCGCTTGCTCTGAGTTGCTTGGCCGATGGCCGAGACGCGGGTGCCCTCGGCCACCTGAACGAGCCGCGTCGTAGAGGAGCTGGAAGCGCTGCCGCTTGCGCACGTAGGATCTGTACGCCTGACGAGCCTTGTTGACCGAGATGCCGAGGCGTCTCGCGGTCGCTCGGTATCCCATGCCGTCCGCCATCAGGGCGAAGACGCGCCGCTCGAGGGCGTCGAGTTCAGACGCGAAGTTGCTGACGATTGTCAGGTCGGCGGACTTCAGAGCGGCCTCTTCCGGCCACGTCTGCCGTTGAGTGTCCTCGACGACCCGCATGATCGTCGCGGCATTCTCAAAGAGGATCTCACTGCGTCGCCGCCGATCCGCGATGTACGTGGAGCGCGCGACGTCGAATGCCGAACCGCAGGGCGTTGCGCAGGTGCTCCTCGCTCTGAAACGCTCGCTCCAGAAGAACAACCACCGTGTCCTGGTACAGATCCTCGACCTGCTCCGGGGTCAGCCCCTGGCACTCCCTGAACTGCAAGGTACGGCGAACTTCTTCCTGCTGTATGTGGCCAAGGAGCTTTCCGACCCACTCCTGCGTGGTCGGACTGCTCTGAGGCGCTGTGTGGTTTCATTCGATCACGGTAGTCCCGAGCCCGGGCGGTATCGACCAGCCGCCATCGACCCTCGCCATGTCCGAGGCACCACGAGCCACTGCCTGCCGCGACTCTCGACGAACCTTGGCCAGCGATATTTCGCGCTCGCACACGCTCTCGCGTCCATCCATCGCCGCGCCCGCCCGCTGGCGCACACCAGGGCACCATCGGCCCCGGACAGACTAGATGCACAGCAGTGCGAGGACACAGCAATTGCTGTGTCGCAGCGGCACGCGAGGACCCTCAAAAGCGCGTCTGGGAGTACCGACGGGGTGCCGCACGGCCCTCGTGCATCTAGTCCGTCGAGGTTGTTCGCTGCTGCACAAGCTCGTGGGACAGCTTCGGCTGAGGACACGTCGGGTGAACGATCTGTGGCGATGCGTTTACAGCGAGAGACCTGGTTGCCGATGTCGCGAGTTGGGACCTGGAGCTGAGGTGACGGGTCCGTCAGCTCGGCGAGCCAGTGTTCGTGTAGTGAGTTCCGTTCTTGCCCCATCCTCGCTTGATCGGTTGCTCACGTCGTTGGACCCGAGGGGTCGTGAGTTCGAGCTGCTGTGCCAGTCCTTGGGAGGCGCGACGATTCGCTACCAAATTGCTACCAATCCGAGGGCTTCAAGGCGGGAGTCCCCCGCCCTAGAGCCAAATCCGACGATGGGCGATACTGGGCTCGAACCAGTGACCTCCGCCTTGTCGAGGCGGCGCTCTCCCAGCTGAGCTAATCGCCCTGGGATCGGTCCCGAAGGGTATCAACGCCAAATCGTCGGGGCGAATGGCGTCTCGGCGCCGCGGAGGGAGGCCGGGCGGAGGCGAACCCGACCTCCCCTCCCATCACGGCACCATCACGATTTGGCCTTCGCTGTTTTCACCGGGCGCACCCGAGCCGATGAGGCCTTCTCTCGATTCGCCGCTTCCGACGACGCCGCCTTCGCCGTTTTCAGGACGCGATTCGGCTTCGCCGCCAACACCGCCCGGCGATTCGCCGCGCTGGCGAGCGCCGAAGGGCAACTGCGATTCGCTGCCTTCGCCTTCTCGCTGGACGCCTTCGCCTTGGACTGCTCTGCGGCTGGTCGATCCAGAGGAAACGCCCGTGCCGGCTTCGATCGCTTTGACCGCCTGAGCCACCGTGTCCGAGGAGACGGCGAAGCCCACGCCCGTGCTGCCCGGCTGTGAGCCACCGACGCTCGCGGCCTGGCTGGCGATCTGCGAGTTGACGCCGATCACCTGGCCTTCGTCGTTGAGCAGCGGGCCACCAGAGTTGCCCGGGTTGAGCGCCGCATCGGTTTGGATCGCGCCGGTGATCTTCGCTCCGTTCGGCGCCGAGATCGAGCGCCCGAGAGCCGACACGATGCCGCGCGTGAGCGTCTCGTCGAGGCCGTACGGATTGCCGATCGCATACACCGAGTCGCCGACCTGTGCCGATTTCGAGCTCGCGAGGGACAACGGCTTGAGGCCGAGACCCGACGGGTCGACTTTGATCAGCGCGAGGTCTTGGTTGGCTTCCTCGCCGACGAGCGTCGCGCTGCGCGTCAGGCTCGACGAGCCTTTCGCCGCGACCGTCAGGCTGCTCGCCCCCGCGACCACATGATCGTTTGTGAGGATCAGGCCCTTGTCGTTGAGCACGATGCCCGTGCCGCTGTCGGCGCCCTGCGACATGACCGCCTTGATCGCGACGACGCCCGCGGAGGCCTGCTTGTAGATCTGAGTCGCCGTGAGCGCCGTCGAGGCGACCGCCCGGCGCGTTCCCGTCGACTTGATGCCGTCGCTCGACGCCGTCAAGGACTTCGCCGGCGAGGAGCCGCCGCTACCGCTGAGGACGACGGCCGCCAGGCTTGCGACGGCCGCGCCGAGCATCGCTGCGAGCGGGACGGGTGCGAATAGACGTTTCACGGCTGACCTCCGGTCGTTGCGGGATCACGCCATTCTGCGACCAGCCGCTGTGCGAGCGCTAACGCGATGCGAAAGCGCCGCTAACGGAAGCGGAAAAGGTTGATAACGGTCAGGAGCTCGCTTCGTAAGAAACCGGGCCGGCTCGACCTCCAGCGAACGCGTTGACGCCACCTCGGCCGAGCCCGCACGGCCCGATACCCTTGCGTTGCTTCTGGCGACGTGGCGGAGTGGCTACGCAGCGGCCTGCAAAGCCGTTTACACCGGTTCGATTCCGGTCGTCGCCTCTTTGAGAAACGCCTGCAAACATGGGCATCCAGAGGGGCTGACACTGCCGACCGGTGTGTGCCCCCCGGTCAAGGCGCCCCATAGGCGCCCCGTAAGGCCCAGGCGGCCCTTCACCCCACTCCCCTGTTCGCCGGCCGGATCGCCAGCTTCCAGCGACGCGATCGGGTCTTCACGCCGCGCGGTGAAGCGGCACCACGTCCCCTGTCTCGCCGCCGCCGGGATCTGCCCACAGCGCGCTGAGCTTGGCGGCTCCGTCGGGGTCGGGCGAGTAGTGCAGGTAGCGTTCGGTCGTGGTGATGTGGCGGTGGCCCATCATCCGCTGTACCTCGTGGATCTTGAACACGCGGATCGCCTGGGTGCCGAAGCTGTGGCGCAGGTCGTGCAGGCGAAGCTTCGGCAGCCCGGCTTTCTTGGAGGCGCTGAGGAACCGCCAGCAGATCGAGATGCCGCAGATCGGCTCGCCGGGCTTGCGCTCGTGTTCGAACACGAGCGCCTCGGCGGGGCGGCCGTTGCAGAACGGCCAGAGCGCGGCTCTCACGTTGGCACTCATCGGGACGGAGCGCACACGCCTGCCCTTGTTGCCGGCCTGCCCGCCGCTGGTGGTGTAGCCGTCCTCGAAGCGAAGCACGCCGACCTCGAAGTCGACGTTCGCGACCTTCAGCCCGCGGATCTCCGACAGACGCAGCCCAGCCTCGGTTGCGAGCGTGTAGATCGCAGCGTCCATGTTCGTGTGGGCCTTGGCGATCAGCCTGCGGACCTGCGCGGGTGTGTAGAAGCGCAGCTTGCCCTCGCTCTCGACCTTGTGGGTCATCCAGGGCCAGGCGAGCGCAGGGCTGCTCGGGCTGGTTCCGAAGACGCCGCGGACGACGCGGCGGTAGTGGTTGACCGTGCTCGCGCACGCTTTGCGTCGACGAGCTCCTGGCGGAACGCGAGCAGGTCGGCGGCGTCGAAGGTGTCCAGCGCCGCGCGGCGGGGGAGAGCAGTGGCGATGCTCTCGTGTTCGCTGATCCTCACACGGCGGCGCCGCTCGACAAGGCGGCTATCCTGCGCCGCTTCCGCCGGGTGCTCAAGGCCGCGCAGCTTGAGCAGTCGCATCGCTTCCACGATCTGCGCCACACGTTCGGTACGGCGATGGCTGGCGCTGGTGTGCCCATGCGGACCTTGCAGGACTGGATGGGGCATCGGGACATCGAAACGACGCAGCGCTACGCGGACTACTCGCCGAGCGCGCACGAGTCGGTGTTTGTGGAGGCGGCCTTTGGGTCGGGTGGTAGCAGCCGACCGCTCGCCTCAGAGACGACGTGACGGCTCAAAGATGCCGAAGGACCGGACTCGACGTCGCTTCTTGGGTTCCGACGTGCAACTCGTGGGTAGAGCGTTCGAGCGAGCACCCGGTCGAGTACGCGATCGTGCTCCTCGTATTGCGGGACGGTCGCTGGTGCACGGTGCGCACATTCGACAATGCCCACGGTCCGGGCGAGCACCACGAGCACGCATACGTCGGCCTGGAGAAGCAATCTCCCACCGTCACGCATGGTCCTGTAAATGACGTGATGCACGTCGCCGAACTCAAGCTGCTGCGCGAGTGGCGCGATATCGTTCATGGCTAGGAGCATGTGCAATGAGCGAGATCACCGACAAGACTGATGAGCTGTTCATGGCGGCGTCGCGTAGCGACGATGATCTCGGCTGCTCGGCCAGCCACACTCGGCGCAGGAACAGCTCGAAGGGCAGGCGACCGTCCTCGGGGGAGAGGACACCGGGCTGCTGTTGGTGCCGTTGCGCCGCGGCGTGATCGATCGACTAACGGGTCGCGTGCCTGTCAGCGTCGCGCCCTGAACGCATGGGCACGCCTCGTCCTACGCGACGTTGAGTCGTCTTGGGCGTCACCCGGTGAGTCAGATGCGCGCCCTCGCGCACGCCTGACTTGCCCGGCAAGCACCTGAGCTTGTCGCTCATGGCGCTGGTAACGATCGCTCTCACACGCTTTTCGTTCAACTCGAGCGTCTCGTTGAGCAGCAACCCGGACGCCTCCCACGCGAGAGCGAGATTGCGACGCACCCCTGACGCTGTGGCGCGACCTACTTGCGTCGGGCTCGGGAGCATTCGTGACGACAGGGATCCGGCCACGAGCTAAGTGCACCCGTCGCCGCCATGCGCGGTCACAGCAAGTTCGACTAGACAGACTTATTCCATTTTAGGTATGGTGCCGCGCTGACAGGTCGTCGAGACTGGGGGCTGGAGTGGAGAGGCGCCGTTTGCGGGTATTGGCTCGAAGCACTGCGCGTCGGCTGCGCGTCGTCGTCACTATTGCGCTTTCGCTCGTTGCAATCGCGGCTACTTGGACGGCTGCGCCTGCCGCGTCTGCCTCGCCAGGGCAGATCGTCGGCACTGTGGCGTCCGCGGCGACGCATGAAGGCGTTGAAGGCGTTGAAGTCTGCGCCGAGCCGCGCGAGGGGGGGGTGCCGGGGGAACCGTGCGTGACCTCCGGTCCCCACGGCGAATACTCGATTGCGTCTTTGCCTGGAGGGTCCTATCTCGTCTACTTCTTCGTTCCGGAAGAAAGTTCTCTGAACCTCCTGTCCCAGTACTACGGGGGCTTCGAATACGAAGAAGCACAGAGCGTGCTCGTCGCGGAAGGCGCCACGACCAAAGGGATCGACGTGCAGCTCCAGCTTGGCGGCAGGGTCACCGGGCACGTCAGCGACAAGGTCACCGCGAAAGGGCTCGAAGGGGTTGAGGTCTGCGCGATCGGGCCGCGAGGGCGGTGCGTGGAAAGCGGGGCGGGCGGCGGCTACATGCTTACCGGTTTGGCCGCCGGCAAGTACGCCATCGAGTTCTCCACCTCCGCGGAAGGTCCGCTCAGCTACCTGACCCAGTTCTACGGCGGCGCGCCGAACGAAGAAGATGCGCAAGCCCTCGAAGTCGTGGCGGGCAAGACCGTGGCTGGAATTGACGCTGCGCTCGATCCGGCGGCCGAGATCGAAGGCAAGGTCACCGCGAAGGACACCGGCGATCCGCTCGGTTCGATTCAGGTGTGCGCCAGGGAAGTCGAAGGCAACAGCTACTTGCACTGCGTCCGCACGCACACCGACGGCAGCTACAGGATCGGGTCGCTCGCAAGCGGCTTCTACGACGTGTATTTCCAGGGCAGCGGCAATTACGTCTCGGCGAGGTACGCCGAAGGCACACCGGTCGAAGTGAGCGCTACCAACGCACTCGGCGGCATCGACGGCGTCCTGTCTCCGGGGGGAAAGCTGGAAGGCGCCGTCACGTCAGCGTCCGGGCACGAAGCCCTCGAAGCGATCGAAGTATGCGCGCTGCCTGTCTCCTATCAGTACGACCAGGTTTGCACGACCACGCGCCACGACGGCACGTATGTGATCGAAGGCCTCGCCGCGAGCGAATACGTAGTCGAGTTCCGGCCGTCATTCGTAAGCTCCTGGAACTACATCCCACAGTACTTCGAGAGCACCGACGTCTTCCAGCAGGCACAACCGCTGTCCGTCAAAGCGGAATCGCCGACGCAGCACGTGGACGCGGAACTGCAGACGGGCGCCCGCATGACCGGCGCCGTCACAGAGTCAATCACCGGTCAGCCGCTCCAACATGTCAGCGTCTGCGCCTCGCCGCTCGCGGGCGGGTTCGTATCGTGTGCGAGCACTGCGAGCGACGGGAGCTACACCGTCCAGCGGCTCGCGACAGGCACTTACACCGTCAACTTCAATCCCGTTGACGGCCAGCACGTCGCGACCTCGACCGCCGGTGTCGCCGTCACGGCCGGCGGGACGACCCAAGGAGTCGACGCGGCGCTGGTCCTGGGCGGCGTGATCGAAGGCACCGTTACCAGCAAGACGTCGGGCGCGCCGCTCGCCGCGGTGAACGTTTGCGCCGTCAACATCACGTCCTTCCCGGGGCTGTGTGCGCAGACGAACGCGGCAGGCCACTACGCGATCCGCCCCCTCCCTTCAGGCGAATACCGCGTGCAGTTCTCCCCGAACGTCGGTTCTTACCTCGCGCAGTACTACCGCGGAGCCGCGACTGCGACGGAAGCCGAAACAATGACCGTTGGCGCGCCGGCAACCACGAGCGGGATCGACGCCGCGCTCAAGACGGGCGGCCAGATCAATGGTACCGTCACCGACGCGACGTCCGGGGCCAGCGTGCAGAGTGTGCAGGTGCAAGCTCAGCTGAGCAACGGCGGCTTCTACTCGACGTACACCAACAGCAGCGGGCATTACGCGCTCTCAGGCCTTCCGACCGGCGAATACAGGGTTTCCTTCTTTCCGCAGGACAACGTTCATCTCAAGCAGTTCTACGAGGGCAGGCGTAGGCTCGCGGAAGCGGATCTCGTCGCCGTTCCGGACGAAGGGGCGGTGTCCGAAGTAAACGCCCCCCTGCAGCGCGGTAGCACGATCAGCGGCACGGCGCGCGACGCGATCACTGCCGCGCCGATCGTCGGCGTGGATGTGTGCGCGGACTCGGCAGAAGCGGAAACACACGCCTGCGGCCACACCGACAGCGAAGGCCATTATCACGTGGGCGGGCTGGAAGCCGGGGCGTACATGGTTAATTTCAGCGACTACGGTGGCGGCTATCTCTCGCGCTATTACCACGACGCGGATAACTTCGCGGAAAGCCAGCCGGTCTCGGTGGCGGTTGGCGCGACCACGAGCGGGATCGACGAGGACCTCGTTCTCGGCGGGGCCGTCACGGGCACGGTCAAGAACGCGAGCACGAGCTCCGGGCTTGGCTCGATTGAAGCGTGCGCACTTCCCGTTGCCGAAGGGATCGAGCGTTGTGGCTTCAGCGCCGCGGATGGCAGCTACGCGATCAAGGGCCTGCCGGCGGGTGAATACAAGCTCAGCTTCCAGCCGCAGTACAACACGGGGAACTACATCCGCCAGTACTTCGAAGGCGCTGCGACGCTAGCGGCCGCGAAGCCGGTAACGGTGGCCCTCGGAAGCGCCGCCTCCGGCATCGACGCGGCGATGCAACCGGGCGGCGCGATCAGCGGTCACGTGACGTCCCATGCGGGCGGCACGCCTCTGTCCAACGTGCTCGCGTGCGCACACGCGATGGCGGAAGTAGAACGTCAGCTTTGCGCGTACAGCGACAGTCACGGCGCTTACACGATCGTAGGCCTAGGTAGCGGCCAGTACAAGGTGAGCTTCTCGCTCTACTCCTACACGGAAGCCTTCTACAACGGCGAGCACAACCTCGAAGACGCCGATTCCGTGTCGGTGACGGCAGGGGAGAGCACGTCTGCGATCGATGCGGTTGTGCGACAGCGAGGCGAAGTCACGGGCAGGGTCACCGACGCGGGCGGCAGCACGCCCCTCGCTGGAATCGAAGTCTGTGCCATGCGCGAAGGCTTCATCTACGCGGGTTGCGTTCGCTCGGCGGCCGACGGCACATACACGCTCGCGGGCTTGGTCACCGGCAAGTACGCGGTCGAGTTCCGCTCGCCCTTCGAAAACGCGCTCAACTACCTGCTGCAGTGGTATCCGGGCAAGACGCGCTCCTCGGAAGCTCAGCAACTGGAAGTGAACGAAGGGGAAACGGTGGCCGGAATCAATGCCCCGATGCAGCTCGGCGGCGAGGTCTCCGGGACCGTCACCGCGCAGGCCGGCGGCGGCCCGATTGAAAAGATCCGTGCCTGCGCCACTCGAATCGGCGAATTTGAAAGCTACTGCGGGCGCACGGATGCGAAAGGCCGTTACACGATCGCCGCCTTGCTTGCCGGTGAATACACGGTGTATTTCGAAAACGCCGGTTTCAACTACGCCGGGCAGTACTATTCCGGCAAGCGCAACGCCGCCGAAGGGCAACACGTCGCGGTTGTGCTCGGCGCGACGACTGGCGGGATCGACGCATCGCTCGCGACAGGCGCGATCGTCACGGGCATCGTGCGCAGCGCAAACAGCAAAGCGGCGCTGTCCGGCATCAACGTCTACGTCCTCAACGCAGAAACCGGCAGCTATGCGACATCGACAGCGACGGGAGCGAACGGCACCTACAAGGCCCAGGGCCTTCCCACGGGCAGCTACCGCATCGAGTTCAGCCCTTTCTCGAGCGAATACAACGTGCAGTGGTACGACCACCGACTCAACCAGCTGGAAGCCGATCCGGTCAGCGCCACGCAGGGCTCGACAACCAGCGAAATCAACGCAGACCTGATCAGCCCGCCGCCGGTCGCGACCGCCTCGCCCAGCGTCACGGGCTCGGCCCAGGAAGGCCACAAGCTCGCCGAGGTGCACGGCACGTGGACGCACGAACCGACCGGTTACACCTACCGCTGGATCCGCTGCAGCAGCGAAGGGCTCGGATGTCAGACGATCGGCGGCGCGAGCGCGCAGGCCTACGAACCCGTGGAAGCCGACGTCGGCAGCAGGCTCGAGGTGGAAGAGAGCGCCACGAACGCGGCCGGGGCCGGCAAAGGCGTGACATCGGGGCCGACGGCGATCGTGCTACCGCTCCCACCGACGAGCATCCACGTGCCGACGATCATCGGCTTTGCCCAGCAGGGTCAGGCATTGACGGCTGAAAACGGCAGCTGGACGCGCCACCCGACGACGAGGAAGCTGCAGTGGCTGCGCTGCGACAGCGCAGGCGCGTCGTGCACGGCCATCGACAAAGCGAACGAAGACGCCTACACGCCCATCGCGGCTGATGTAGGACACAGGCTCGAGTTCGAGGAACGCGCCGAAAATGCCGGCGGCCTCAGCGAACCCGCCGATTCGAAACCGACCGCCGTCGTCGTGCCGCCCGTTCCCGCGACGATCGCGCCCCCGACGGTCACGGGCGTGGCCAAGCAAGGCGGCACGCTCGAAGAGCATCACGGCGAATGGACGTACGAACCCGACAGCTTCACCTACCAGTGGGAGCGCTGCGACGCCACGGGCAAGGAATGTTCAGTGCTCTCCGGTCAGAACGCGTCGACCTACAAGCTGACCGGCCAGGACGTCGGGCACACCACCGTGGTCGCCGAGAGGGCGCACAACGCCGGCGGCTACAGCCAGCTCGTGCCCTCCCCGCCGACACCGCAGGTCGTCGCCTCATCGCCGGTCGTCGTCAAAGCGCCCCAGATCTCGGGGGTCGCACAGGAAGCGCACGAACTGAGCAGCTCGACCGGCTCGTGGACGAACGAACCCGACAAATACGAGTACCTCTGGCTGCGCTGCGACGCGCAGGGTGATGCATGCTCGCCGATCGCTGGCGCTACGTCCGCCTCCTACGAACCAGTCCACGAAGACGTCGATCACGAGCTCGCCGTCGAAGTAACGGTGCGCAACGCCGGCGGTACGGGCGCCTCAACGTCCGAACCGAGCGCGCAGGTCCTGCCGCTCCCGCCGCACGCCCTTGCCGCACCGGCGGTCGAAGGAAGCGCCGCGCAGGGTCAGATGCTCAGCGAGAAGCACGGTGGGTGGACCGGCGAACCGAGCGAATATGCCTACCGCTGGCAGCGGTGCGACGCGCTCGGGACCAGCTGCCTGCCAATCCCGGGCGCCGAAGCTCCCGGCTATAGGCTTACCGCCGCAGACGTTGGTTACGCGATCACCGTGCAGGAGATCGCTTCGAACGCGGGGGGAGAAAGCGAACCAGCCGCCTCGTCGCCCACCGATGTAATCGTGGCGGCGCGGCCCGAGCTGGAAAGCGCGCCGTTTGTGACTGGGACCCCGCAGGAAGGCCACCTGCTGTCGAGCTCGCAAGGTGCCTGGACGAACGAACCGAAGGAATACGCCTACCGCTGGTTGCGGTGTGACAGCCGCGGCGAAGGTTGCGCGGCTATCGATGGCGCGGAAGCGGAAACCTACGAGGCGGGCCACGCCGACGTCGGTCACGAGCTGCGCGTGGAAGTCCTCTCTCGCAACGCCGGCGGTACGAGCGACCCGGCGATCTCCGAAGCGACGGCCGTGGTGATCACACTGCCGCCTCGGAACTTGCACGTTCCCGAGATCGAAGGAGGGGCGGTGGAGGGCGCCACGCTGAGCGAGGTGCGCGACGAATGGACGAACGTCCCTGAATCGTTCGCCTACAGATGGGAACGCTGCGATGCGAACGGCGAGAACTGCACTCTGATCGGCGGAGCCGAAGCGCAGAGCTACACGCTCGGTGAAGCAGACGTGGGGCACAGGATCGTCGTCACGGAGCGGGCCGTCAACGCGGGCGGTGCGAGCGAGCCCGCCGTCTCCGCCCCGACCGAGCTCGTAAGCGTTGCCGTGCCTGTGAACATCAGTCCGCCACAGGTCGAAGGCTCGCCTCACGAGGGCGGTCAGCTGCATGCCGGCCCAGGAAGCTGGAGCAACGAACCGATGGGTCGAGCATACCGCTGGCTGCGCTGCGACTCCCACGGCGAAGCCTGCGAAGCGATCGAAGGAGCTACGAGCAGCGGCTACGAGGTGGCGCATGCCGATGTCGGCCTTGAGCTGCGCGTGCGCGAAACCGCGAGCAACGCCGCTGGCACCGGTGAAGCCGCGACCTCCGACCCGACCGCACCGATCAGCGCGAAAGCGCGGATCGAAGCTTCGATCATTGAAGCGCCGGGTCCCCGCACTCGTGCGGCAGGGCCCTTCGTCTTCTCGGCCACCGAAGAAGGGAGCCTCGAATGCTCGGTGGACAGCGAAGGCGACTTCGCGCCATGCATGAGCCCGCTCACGCTCGAGGGGCTGCCCGACGGCGAACACACGCTGTTCGTCCGCGCCGTCAACGGATTCGGTCAGGCCGAAGCCCCTGCGGTCTCGCGGAAGTTCGACCTTGATACGACGCCACCGATCGCGACGCTCACCAAAGCTCCGAGCGAACCGCTGCACAGCGGCAACCTCGGCTTCGGCTACGAATCCTCAGAGGCAGGGGAAATGCAGTGCGCGGTCGACGAAGGCGAATGGCACGACTGTGGCGGGGAGAACTTCTTCGCCGAAGAATTCGCCAACGGCGAACATCGCTTCAAGGTGCGAGCTATTGACCCCGCCGGCAACGTCTCGCCGGTCGTCGAAGCCGCCTTCACGATCGTCAACCGCCCGCCCACCGCGTCGTTGCAGGTAGCAGGCGATTCCGGTCCGGCACCGCTGACGACGACCGCCACGATCGAAGCGGCCGACCCCGACGAAGACGGTCTCGGCTACCAGCTGCAATTCGGCGACGGCAGCAGCGCGAGCGGCGTACTGCCTGCGAAATCGTTCCAACACACCTACGACGAACCGGGTGTCTATGAGATGCGGTTGGACGTGACTGATGGTCACGAACACGTGGTGATCACGCGCACGATCACGGTCACGCTGCCCGAACCGCTAAAGGCCAAGGCGGGGGAAGACCAGACCGTGATCTCCGGCGAAAAGATAACGCTCGACGGCGAAGACTCTCGCCCGCTGCGCGGCATAGCGGGCTACCGTTGGAACTTCGGCGATGGTGAAGAAGCGGACGGTGGCACCGTCGAACACGCGTACGCAGCGCCCGGTGACTACAAAGCGATCCTCACCGTCAGCGCTCCCGGGCGGCACGACTCGACCTCGGTGACGATCCACGTTTTGCCGAAGCCGGGTGGCGAAGGGTACGTCGAGGACGTCGAATCGGGCGGCTCGCCGCTCGAAGGCGCGGAAGTGCTCGTGATCCTGGGCGACGGCACGCGCGTCCGCGGCATCTCCGGAGCTGACGGCAAGGCACATCTGTACGGGCTGGGCGACGGCGAATACGAGGCTTACGTTTACAAGCCCAGCTACATCCCGACCGCCACCCACGCTCTCGTCCAAGGCCACGAAGGGGCAGGCACGGTCGAATTGAAGCCCGGCAACACCGCGACGGCCCACGTTACGTCTCACTTGATGAACCTCAAGGAAATCGAAGACGCCGGCATCGATCCGAATGACCCGGCGAACAGGCACGTCTACGAATTCGACGTGCACATCAATGTCGTTCCCTTCGCGCCGGCGGGCGGCGGTGGTGGTGGCGTTGGTGGAGGTGCGGGAGCCTTCGGAGGCTATATTGGCGGCGGAGGCTTCGTCGGTGGTAGCTGTGACGGCAAGACGACTTGTGTATGGCACGCGGGCGGAGCGACGATCTTCACGACAGTCACGTTTGTGCCTGGCGCGGAAGCCCCGATCCTCTCCTCGTTGGTGATCCCCTTCAGGGCGAGCTGGCTGAAGGAATTCTTCAGCGTCAGCATGATCGTCGACAACCTCGCCCCCGCGCCGTTTACGCTCTCAGGCGGGCACGCCACGATCTCGGTGCCGGGAGGAATGAGCCTTGCGCCGACGGCCGTCAAGCAGGCCTACACGCAGAGCCTGCCCGACATCCCCGGCGAAGGGAGCGCGACGGCGCAATGGGTGCTGCGCGGTGATACCGAAGGCGAATACAACGTCGCGGCGACGTATGCCGCCAGCCTCGAACCGTTCGGGCGAATCCTCAACCTCAGCGCCGCGACGACGACGCCGATCCACGTGTGGGGCGCATCGGCGATACAGCTGACAGTCGACGTGGACAAGCAGCTAAAAGACAGCTATCCATTCCACGTCAAGGTGGGGATGAAGGACGTCGCCGACGTGCCTGTCTACGACCCCCAAATAGAACTCCTGAAACGAGGGCGACACGGCTACATCGAGCAGCCCGCGCAGCAGAACGCCTACGCGACGCGCGAAATAGGGCCGGGCGAGACTTTTTGGAGCGGCGAATTCATCCTTGTGCCAGAAGCAACCGGAGAAGTCGACCTCAAGCGTTCCTTCATCCAGAAGGTCGGCGGCGACGTCGAACTGCACCCTTCGCTGGTCACTCACGACCGCGTCCTCAGCCTTGGGGAAACGCCCACGATCAAAGGGCACCGCCGCAACGCAAGCGCGATTGCGCTCGAATGGGACCCCGTCCCCGGCGCTACCGCATACAAGGTCTTCAAGACACCAGATCGAGAAACCGATTTCCCGAACACACCTGATGCGACTGCGCAACAGCTGGGCAGCACGAAGGCTGTGGTCAGGGACGCTCCGTCGGATCCGCAGAGCTACTTCGCCGTCAGCTCGCTCGTCAACGGCAGGTGGACGATGGTCCATCCGATGATCGGGAGCGATCAGGTGACCCCCGGGGAGTACCCGCACATCCAGGTGGCCGACGAATCTGAATGCGGGAGCAGCGCCGTCGCCGGGACAGCCACGTTCACAGACCCGGACTTCCCGCTCAAGAAATGGGCCGGCGTGATCAACGGAACGACCCTAAGCGGCGGCTCGTTGACGGGCAACCTCGCCACTGCCTCGTTCGCGGGCACCTCGACGCAGGGCGAGGTCGCGCCCTACACCCTGACCGTAGAAAGCGAAGAAGGCGCGGTCACGGCCTCGCCTACGACGGCCGTCGACAGCCTCGGCGGGTGCCGTGCGACGGGCCTCGGCGACTCCTTCAGCTCGGGCGAGGGCAACCCGCCGTTCGAGCCGGAAACGCGCGGCGAAAACCCGGGAGAAAACAGTTGTCACCGCTCGGAAGAATCGGCCTACCTCAAGATCGCGGCGAAACGTACGCACAACTTGGAAGTCCTCAACTTCAAGGCGTGCAGCGGGGCGAAGACGGGTGCCTTCTGGTCGCCCCAGGAGAGCAACACGAAGGCGCAATCGGAAGAGATCGCACCGGGGTCGAACCTGGTTACCCTGTCGATGGGCGGCAACGACGTTTACTTCGCAGACTTCCTGATCGGCTGCATCGTCGATCGTGTTGTGAACATCCCCGAGGTCGACCTGCTGCCTCCTTGCAAGGCCGCCGCGGCACCGGTCGTCGCTGCTCTGATGCCGGGGCTGCGCTCACGACTGAAAGGCATCTACGAAGCGATCGCCAAGACTTCCGGCCACCCTCGCGTGATCGTCATGGGCTACCCCGAGATATTCCCTGAACGAGCGCCGGGGCTCTCGACGAAGCTCACCTGCGATCTCATCAGCGGCACGGACATCGAATACTGGCATGAAACGGTTGAAGACGTGAACGCCGAAATCGAAGCTGCCGCTCACGCCGCGGGCGCCGAATTCGTCAACCCGAACGACTACAACGGACGCCGGCGCTTCAACGGCCACGACGTGTGCCAAGGCGCGCCGGATTCGTTCTTCAACCCGATAATCTCGCCGATTGGCCCACGTGGCCTGGTCGAATCCTTCCACCCGAACAAAGGGGGGCAGGAAGCGATGGCGGAAGCCCTGGAGGAAGAGATCGCCAATCCGCAGGGAACGAGCCAGAACCTGCACACGGGGGAGAACCTCACCGAGAAGGCGGTGGTGACCGACCTCGACGCCGCGCTGAACGGAGTGGTTCGGTGGCCTGGAAGCGATGTCGAACTGCGGTTCAAGGCGCCGAACGGCACGACGATCGACCGGGGAAACATTCCGGCCGGTGTCGAACACAGTCTCACCGGCACATCTGAGACCTACACGATCCCCGACCCGGAACCCGGCGAATGGGAAGTCGAAGCGGTTGGCAAGCAGCTTGCTCCGAGCGGCGAGCAGGTGTCGCTCGACACGACGGTCACGCCGCATCACGATAAGAATCCCCAAGCCGTCTTCAGCAACCCGTCGCAGCGCAGCGGCGCACCGTATCTAGTCGAATTCAACGGCGGTGAATCGGTCGATCCGGAAGGTCGTGCGTTGACCTACGAATGGCAGTTCGGCGACGGCACCACGGCTTCCGGTTCGAGTACCCCGCACGTGTACAAGCACGGCGGGGAATACAGGCCGACGCTGATCGTCAAGACCGGCGACGGGCGCACGAACACGACGGTCGGCGCACCAGTGTTCGTGACCGAAGCGCCGAACGCGACAAGTGCACCAGCGATCCAAGGGCAGGCCGAAGTCGGCGCACATCTGACGTGCGACAAGGGTCGGTGGGCCGGATATCCATCGCCGACTTACGCCGTCATCTGGGATCGCGACGGCACCCCGACCGGCACCACCGGCGAGGACTATCTGGTCTCATCGGCCGATGCATCGCACAAAATCTGGTGCGAGGTGACGGCGAGCAACGAAGTCGGCCACAGCACCGAGCGCAGCGAAGGCATCGAGATCGGAAAGGCCCTCGCGGCCCCGAACATCAAGCTGCAGCCTAAAGATGTGACCGTCCCAGATGGTGTGCAGGCGGTCTTCACCGCCGGCGCCGAAGGCAATCCGGTTCCGGTTGTCCGCTGGCAGCGATCCCACGCCGGCGGGGCGTACGCCGATATAATCGGCGCGACCTCGTACTCGCTCGTCCTCGGACATGTGGCGGTCGCAGAATCCGGCGATCGGTTCCACGCCGTCTTCTCAAACTCGCAAGGCGAAGCGGTCACGGAGCCGGCAATCCTGGCCGTTCGGCAGCAGTCACGCGCGCCTCGTTGGACCGGCTACTGCAAGAAGAGCAAAGGCAAACAGGAATGCGGACTGTTCCCGATTGGCTTCACCGGCTCAGGTGGACCCGTGGTGATGCGCGTGCGTAACCACAAACTCAGTTGCAAGAAGCTCACGAGCAGCGGCGAGGTCCTCGAAACCAGCGTTCAGGCGAACGTAGTGTTGATGGGCTGTCGCGTGAGACCGAGCAACGCTCGGTGCCAGTCGGGGATCATCCCGGGCGAGGTGCGTTTCATGCCGAGCGAAGACAGGCTGGGCTACGTCGAACGAAAGCGCCACTTCGGCTACGAGCTGGGGCCCGCGCCCAATTCCCCAAGCGGGCATGGGCTTGCAGGGCTGATTGCGACAATTCACTGCGGCACGCAGCCCGCGATAAGGCTCGAAGGTGGCGCTATCGGCACGATCAGACCTGCGAATAGGCTCGCGCGAAGCTACTTGATCAACTTCGATGCTGGTGTCATCGTCGTGGCAGGACAAGGGGCGAGGAAGCGCGAAAAGCTGAGGGAATATGCACAGGTTCCCGACGCGTTCGTGGGCGAAGAACCCGTCAAGCTGATCGCCTGGGTCGGTGAAGAACCGCTCGGCGCCGCGCTGGACTTCAGCGAGCGGCTCATACTCGCGCATCGCAGTATGCTCGAAGGCTGATGCGGCTGTTCCCCGCCAGGATTTTTGTTGCGGTTCGTGGTTCGAGGAACTTAGCGGCGAGACGGATTGGGGCAAGCGCGCTCCATGCCCGGCGCGACGAAGGCATCGTTGGCCGAAAGCCGCACTGGAGACCTCGACCGGTCTGAAAGACGAAGGGCTCGTGCGGAAGGAGCCGCGCCTCGCTGTTCGGGCCAGCGAGGCTTTCCGGAGCGTTTGCTTCGCGGGCTTCACGCGCGCCGTTAGCCAGCGAACCGAGCTTTGTGGCGCAAACCCGACCTGAACTCAGTTTCGCCTCGACGACGCCAAGATCCGAGAGCAGCATGCCTCACGTCGCTGAGTGCGACGGTAGTTCTCCACGTCAACGTCTATGTGTGTCTGCGCTGTTCGCGCCGACCGGAAGGCCCGCGCAGATTCCCAAACGGTGGGCCGCCTCCCAGCTCGACGTGATTTGAGCCCTCTGCTCGCTGAACTCAAGCGAGCACTTCGGCCGCCCAAGGTTCAGGGGATCGGTCCCCGTGGTCCAGATCGACGCTTGCTGAGCACGCTCTCCGAAAAGGGCGTTTCGGCCGCTGAGCCGGAGGCACGCGCGAGCGCCCGATCCAGACGACGACTATCTGGTCGCCCTCGCGCGGGCAGTCGATGCCGACTGCATCGTGTCCGGCGACACGCATCTCACCGAGCTCAGCGACCCGCGCCCGCCGATCATGACGCCGCGCGAGTTCCTCACGAGCCTCGGCTGACGGCAGGCTCGGAAGGAGCGCGCTGTCATCTGCGTCGGCGAGGGTTCGCAGGTAATCCCGCGTTCGGCTCTACCAAGCCAACTTTCGCACCTTTCCAAACTAGTATCGCCCCAAACTAGTATCGCCCATAACAAACCGCGTAAGGCGGCTTTGTGCGTCTTGGAACACGAGTGCGCCTCAAGGCCGAGCTCGAGCGCGTGCAGCGGCGTTCCAAGTTCAAGACGTCGATCCCGGCGGTCCAGATCGCCGCGCTGCTGAGCGCACTCGCTGAAGAAGGCTCGGACGAGGGCCGGTGTGATCTCCCGCAGTTGATAGCTCCCGAGGGGCGGGAGTAGGTGCGTGCCCCAGACCTCGAGGGACCAGCGCCCGTTCGCACGGTCGAGCACCCTCGCCGCTGAGCGAGCGCAACTCCTGAATTCGTTCGTCGAGCTCGCGCTGCTCGATGTCGTTGAGCGCGCGGGTCGGCCCAACCTGATCGGCGCCTACGCCAGTCCGGTTTCGGACCTGAAACCGTCAAACGATCAGCAGGCCGCTGATCAGTTTGCGCGAGCTATCCAGTGCTGCCCGGCGCGCCTCAGCGGGATGATCGGCAGTCGCGATGATGACGGCCGCCTCCTTCAGCGCCGCCGCCAGCATGCGCGCGAGCGGCGCCACCGGCGCCTCTGCCAGTTCGCCGCGGCTCCTCGCTTCGATGAGGCTGGTGTTGATCATCGACTGTGCCTCGTCGAGGATCTCATCCCAGCCGATCACAGCCGGGCCGTCGATCGTGATGCGGTTGAACGCCGGGTCCGCGCATGCCGCCACGTACGCCTCACAGTCGCCGAGCAGCGTCGGCTCGCCACTGCGCTCGCGCGCCCTGAGTACCTGTGCCGCGACGCCGTTCACGAGCTCGGAGTACACGGCCTTGAACAGCTCCTGCTTGCTGCCGAACTGGTGGTAGAGGGCCCCCGTGGTCACGCCTGCGCTCCTCGCGATCTCGGCAACCGACACCCCCGCAAATCCCCGCTCGGCGAACAGTGAACGAGCCGCGCTCGTCAGCGCGCTACGGGTCGTCCTGTTTCTCTCATCCTGGGTCGGCATTTGACATTCGTAACGATACTATGCAATTATAAGTATCTGCGTTACGCAAGTTAGGCGGGCATCCGTTGCTACCAACTCAGAACGAAAAGGGAGAAATGAACTCCGTTGACGAGCTTCTAAGGCGCAACAAGCGATATGCAGAGCACCACGAGCCCGCGCAGACCATCCCGCGGCTGCGGGCCTGCGTCGTCTCCTGTCCCGACCCACGCGTCGACCCCGCACAGGTGCTCGGCCTCGAGCTGGGAGACGCCGCCGTGGTACGCGCCGCGGCCGGGCGAATCTCGCCGATCGTCCTGCAACAGCTTCTGTTCCTGCAGGCCACGGGGGCCGCTGTGGGTGCAGGCGACGCTTCGTTTGAGCTGATCCTCATGCAGCACACCGACTGCGGCATCACCCATTTCACAGGCGCCGACCACCAGGACGGACTCGCCGCATTTCTCGGCTGTACTGTCGAGGAGCTCGACGGCAAGGCAGTGACGGACCCATATGCAGCGGTGCGCGTCGACATCGACGCGCTCGCAGCCAACCCGCTAATCCCGGACACACTGTCGGTCACAGGAGCCGTCTACGACGTCGAGAGTGGACACGTGAAGCTCGTCGAACGGCGCTCTCCGCTGCGACCCGCGCAGCCGGCCGCCTCGGCTGCCTGACGCCATGCGCGCGCTGTACTACGACGGAGCCGGGGGCTTGGAATGGCGCGATGACCCAGCTCCGACACTCGAAGCCGCGACCGACGCCCTCGTGCGTCCGGTCGCCGTGACGACCTGCGACCTCGATCAGGCGGTGATCCGCGGTGCGCTACCGGGCACCGAGCAGCCCTACCCGATCGGCCATGAGGGCGTGGGCGAAATCACCGAAGTCGGGAGCGCCGTGACGAACGTCGCCCCGGGCGAGCTGGTCGTGATCCCCTACCACATCTCCTGCGGCTCCTGTGACCGCTGCGCCCGCGGGATGCCACTGTTCTGTCGCGTCGCCACCACCGACGGCCAGGCGGGCTACGGGACGCCGTTCGGGCGTGACTACGGCGGCATGTTCTCAGAGCTCATCCGGGTCCCGTTCGCCGCACACTCACTCGTGCCCCTGCCGCACGGCGTGACCCCGCTTCAAGCAGTCTCGGCGGGCGACAACCTCACCGATGCGTGGCGCACGATCGTCCCCCATCTGGAGGAGCGTCCGGGTTCAGACGTGCTGATCATGAGCACCTGCGCGACCGGACTGCTCGCGGCCGATATCGCCAGAGCGTGCGGGGCGCGACGCGTCCGCTACGTGGACCGCGATCCCATGCGCCTCGGGCTCGCCGACACCCTGGGAGTCGAGACGAGCATGCTTGAGGACTTCTCACCAGACGAGCATGAATACGAGATCACGCTCAACGCAACGGACTCGAGGACCGCCCTGCGCAACGCCGTCCTCGCGACCGGGCCGGGCGGGCACTGCGAGAGCATGGCCTTCCACTTCAACGAAGTTCCAATGCCGCTGCTGGCGATGCATTTGAAGTGCGTGCATTTCCGTAGCTCACTGTGCAACGCGCGCCCCGACATCCCGGCGGTGCTGCGTCTGCTCTCCAGCGGACGGATCAACCCGGAGCTCATCAGAACAGACCTGCTGGCATTCGACATGGCCGACGAGATGCTGAGCGCAGGCTCAAAGCCCGTCTTCGTGGCGGAGCCCGTTGGAGTGTCCGCGGGAAAGCCAGCGAGCCGATGAGCGGGGCCGAGCCGCTCGTCACGGTTGAGCGCGACGGACACCTTCTCATGATCGGCCTGAACCGGCCCACCAAGCGCAACGCCTTTACCACCGACATGCTTCAACAGCTCGGCAAGGCCTACCACCGGCTCGAGTGCGACGCGGAGCTGCGCTGCGGTGTGCTCTTCGCCCACGGCGAGCACTTCACCGCGGGCCTTGACCTCGCTGATGTGCTGCCCCAAATCGCGGCGGGAGAGCGCGACTGGGCGAGCGATGAGCTCAACCCCGTGGCCACGACGGGGCCCGTACGCACGACGCCGCTGATCGCCGTCGCCCACGGCTGGTGCCTGACGATCGGGATCGAGCTCTTGCTCGCCGCAGACGTCCGGATCGCAGCCTCAGATACGCGTTTCGCGCAGATCGAGGTCCAGCGCGGGATCTTCCCGCTCGGCGGAGCGACCTACCGGCTGCCGCGTGAAGCGGGCTGGGGCAACGCGATGCGTTGGCTGCTGACCGGTGATGAGTTCGACGCCACCGAGGCGATGCGCCTCGGGCTGATCCAAGAGATCGTCCAGCCTGGCACACAGCTCCAACGCGCCGTCTCACTCGCGCAGCGCATCAGCGCGCAGGCACCACTCGGGGTGAAAGCGACGATCGCCTCGGCCCAACAAGCGATGCGCGACGGCGAAGAGATCGCCGGCGCCGCTCTACGTACCCGGCTCATTGAGCTCATCGGCACCGCGGACGCCCAGGAGGGCATGATGAGTTTCATCGAGCGACGAGAGGCGAACTTCAGCGGGCGATGAGCACTGCGCCAGGCCTGCATCGTCCAGCACGTCAGCCCCCGATAATGCCTCGATGCACCGATCGCGGCGTCCGAGCATTGCCGCAGCGGCAGCCGCATCCACGATCGCGCTGGTCGCTGCAGTCGCCGCCGGCTGCGGCGCATCGTCCCCGGCCGACACGGGGCCCCACCGGCGGTCTTCGCTGACGACCGCACAAGCGAACGACCCGCCGCCCGGCGGCGCAAGCGCGCCGACCGCCGCAAAGGCCCCGCCGACCGCCGCAAAGGCCTCACCGCCGACCCCATCACCTTCGCCGCAGACCACCTCGTCGGCGCAGCGAGCGCCCGGCAACGTGCCGCCGGCTCACCCGGTCCCGGCGGCGTTTCGCCCGGCGCCGGGCGCGCCTTCGGACGCGCAGGTGCGCAGCGAGCTCGCTCAGCTGGACGCGATCCATCGCGAAGAACACCAGCGTGCGCTCAGCGCGGCGGCGGCCAGCTTGGCGGGGCTGCTGCCGTGGTCCTCGGAGCCGAGGGCGGGGATGCAGGTGAGCGTGGCGTCGGTGTTCACCGACTACGGCCTCGGGCTGGCGTGCGGCGGCGTGCTCGGCCGCGAACAGCTAGGGGTCGCGCACAAGACGGCGCCTTGCGGCACGCTGGTCACGTTCACGTACGCCGGGCGCAGCCTGACGGTGCCGGTGATCGACCGCGGCCCGTACATCGCCGGGCGCGAGTGGGACCTGACGGGTGCGACGGCTGCCGCGCTGGGCTTCCCCGGGCTCGGGCAGATCCAGTGGTCGGTCGCCGGTGGACGCTAGGCCGCGGCAGTCTCGCCGACCACACGCGCCCGCCAGCCCAGCCAGCCGCGAATCGGCGTGCGGGTGAGCGCGAAGAACACCGCCCCGGTGACCCCCGCGCCGGCGACGGCGTCTGCGAGGAAGTGGTTGCCCGTGGCCATCACGGCGAACGTGGTCAGCAGCGGGTACACGACGGCGATCGCGCGCAGCCAGCGGCGCTGCGTCATGTGCCACACGGCGATCGAGCACCACGTCGCCCAGGCGATGTGCAGCGAGGGCAGCGAGCACAGCTGGTTGGAGTTCAGCGCCGTGGCGCCGAACTGCCACACGGGCAGGTGCTCGACGCGCGCGACCACGTCGACGTAGGCGCCGGAGAGCATCCGCGGTGGCGCGACGGGAAAGGCCCAGAAGACGGCGAGCGCGATCAGGTTGACGATCACGAGCGTCCAGCGCATCACGCAGAGCAGGTCGGCGCGGCGCCACCACAGCAACACGTACACCGCGAGCGTGACGACGATGTGCACGTTTTCATACCAGAACACGACCACCTGGCTGAGCTCGTTGTGGCGGGCGAGCCACGTGTCGAGCGCGTGCTCGGGGTCCAGGTGCAGCGAACGCTCCAGGTCGAGCACGCGCTCGCCGTTTCGCTCGGCCACCTGCTGGCGCACGGGCGCGAGGTTGTTGATCGCGTCGAACAGCCAGATCAGCCACGCGACGATCAGCAGATCGACGCCCAGCCAGATGCGTTCGCCGGGGTCGCGCAGCCGACGCGCGAGCGCAGCCGGCGAGGACGATCCCTGCTGCCTTGGCCCGCTGTTCGCCGCCACGCGTCGATTAAGGCACACCGGCTCCGGCGGCGCGTGAGACCGGAGGCGCGACGCCTGCGCGAAACCCGTGCGGTGGCGCGGCAAATCGCTAGCCTCCGGCGATGGCCGACACGGGCACGATCGCCTCGCTGGCGACGGCCGGCGGCACGCTCGTGCTGGCGGTCGCGACGTTCTCCGCCACGCGCTCGGCCAACCGCGCGGCGCGCATCTCCGAGCAGTCGCTGAAGGTCGGCCTGCGACCGGTGCTGTTCAACGCGCGCCCGCAGGACCCGACGCAGAAGGTCGGCTATGGCGACGATCACTGGGTCGCGCTGCCCGGCGGGCTGGCCGTGGCGCAGGAGGCCGAAGGCAACATCTATCTCGCGATGCCGCTGCGCAACGTCGCCTCCGGCATCGCCGTGCTGCACGGCTGGCATCTGTGGCCGCGGCGCGCCGGCCTGGACGATCCGCATCCGGACATCGGCGACTTCCGCACGCAGACGCGCGACCTGTACGTGCCCGCCGGAGACGTCAGCTTCTGGCAGGCCGCGCTGCGCGACTCCGAGGACGACCTCTACGCGCCGGTGCGCGAGGCGATCGCCACGGGGGGGCCGCTGAGCGTCGACCTGCTCTACGGCGACCACGAGGGCGGCCAGCGCACGATCACCCGCTTCTACATGATCGCGCGCCCCCGTCAGGCGCGCGACGGCGGCGACGACGACGAGCCGTGGCTGCGGCTGTGCTCGGTCTCGCGCCACTGGAACCTCGACCGCGCGGACCCGCGGTAGGGCGACGCTAGGCCGCGCCGCGCGGCTGGGATCCGCGACTAGACTCGCTGGACCGCAGTCCTATTTCCAGGAGGAAGCGATGCGTGCAGTGCTGCTCAGCGAGACCGGAGGCCCAGAGGTGCTGCGCGTCGAGGAGGTTCCCACGCCACAGCCGGGCGACGGCGAGGTGCTGATCGCAGTGCGCGCGGCATCGATCAACCCGATCGACTGGAAGTTCCGCCGCGGGCTCTCGCCGAAGGACCTGCCGGCGGTGCTCGGCAACGACATCTCCGGCACCGTTCAGCAGTCGCGCGCAGAGGGCTTCGCGGAGGGCGACGACGTGTTCGGCTTCGCACCCCACGGCGGATACGCCGAGTTCGCCGTCTCACCCGCGCAGGCGATCGCCAAGAAGCCGGCGGATGTCAGTCACGAGCAGGCCGCCGCGCTGCCCGTTGCCGGACTGACGGCCTGGCAGGCGCTGTTCGACCGCGGTGCCCTGCAGAGCGGCCAGACGCTGCTCGTCGCCGGCGCCGCCGGCGGCGTCGGCCACCTCGCGGTGCAGTTCGGCAAGCATGCCGGCGCGCGCGTGATCGGTACCGGCTCGGCGCGCAACCGCGAGTACGTGCTCGCGCTGGGCGCCGACGAGTACGTCGACTACAACGCGCAGGACGTCGCCGATGTCGTCAGCGACGCCGACGTCGTGTTCGACACCGTCGGCGGCGAGACGACCGCGACGCTCGTGCCGGCGGTGCGTGAGGGCGGCGTGATCGTCGTCATCGCCGGGGCGCCGCCCGAGGCTGAGGCCGCCGAGCGCGGGGCGCGCGCGGAGTTGCTGATCATGAGCCCCGACGCACGGCAACTCGCGGAGATCGCCGCACTCGTCGCCTCCGGCGAGATCGCCGCGGAGATCGCCGGCACGTTCCCGCTCGACGAAGTTGCCAAGGCGCACGAGCTCAGCGAGGCCGGGCACACGCGCGGCAAGCTGATCCTCGTGCCGTAGCCCGCCACGAGCCGCCCGCGACGGGCGCTCAGCCGATGCGCGTCGTCGGTTCGCTCGCCGACAGCTGATCGGGCAGGTTGATCTCGACGCCCGGCGGCGCGTCGACGTGCCCGGCGAGCAGCGGGTCGTCGGTGTCGCTCATCCACGTCTGCAGCCGTCCTCGCAGATCCGCGAGCACGTCGGCGTAGCCGACATCATCTAGAAGGTTGTTGGCCTCGTTTGGGTCGAACAGCAGGTCGTACAGCTGCTCTTTGGCGATCTCGCGCTCGGCCCAGCCGCCCGCCAGCAGCAGGTCCTTGCTCGGCCCATCGTCGGTGTTCGCCAGGACCGGCGTGCGCCGCTCGCCCCAGCGGCGGATGTACTTGTGGCGCGTCGTACGCACCGCGCGCTGGGGCTCATACGCGGCGTGCCACGTCGAGCCGGCGAAGATCTCCTCGCGCGCCTGCGCGACCTCGCCGCGCAGCAGCGCCATCAGCGACACGCCCTGCAGAAACGGCGGGCGCTCGATGCCCAGGTGGTCGCAGATCGTCGGGTACAGGTCGATGTGCGAGACGAGGCCGTCGTGCACGCGCCCGCCGCCGAACGGTTCCGGGCCGCTGAGGATCAGCATGACGCCCAGCCCGCGGTCATACAGCGTCGCCTTGGCGCCGGGAAACGGCATGCCGTGGTCGGTCGTGAAGATCACCAGCGTGTCGTCGGTCAGCCCCTCGCCGTCGAGCGCGTTGAGCACCACGCCGACGCCGTGGTCGAGCGATCGCGCGCTGGCCTTGAAGGCGGCCACGTCCGCGCGCACCTGTGGCGCGTCCGGCAGGTTGTTCGGCGGCTTTGAGAAGTGCACGTCTCGCAGCGAGCCCGGCCCGAGGAATTCGCGGTGGGTCTCGAAGAAGCCGACGGAAAGAAATAGCGGCTTGTCGCGCTCGCGGCGCAGCACGTCCATCGCCAGCGGGGCCACCGCCTGCACGTGCGAGGTCGGCACCTTGACGACCTCGTCGTAGCCGATCGCCTGCGGGTCCTTGGAGATGTGCTGCTCGCCGATCAGCGTCGAGGTGTACCCGACGTCGCGCAGGGTATGCACGATGTGATGGCTGTAGTCGCGCAGCGACCATCCGCGATGGGCCAGACCGAGCATGCCGTTGCTCTGCCCGTACTGCCCGGTGAGCAGGCACGCGCGGCTGGCCGAGCACGTCGGCGCGGCGCAGAAGGCCTCGCGGAACAGCACGCCGCGGTCGGCCAGCGCCTGCACGTTGGGCATCGGCACCTGCTCGCCGTAGGGCTGGATGTAGCGCCCCGTGTCGTGCGAGTGCAGGTAGAGGATGTTCGGCCGGGCGTTCATCTTCTTCTCAAATAATTATTAAAAATCATTTATATGATCGGTTGACTGACTAACCGCTTCTGCGTGATGAAGCCGATGCTCTCCTATCTGGTCTGTGCGACGCCGCGAAGCGGCAGCACACTACTCTGCCACGAGCTCGACCGGACGGGCCTGGCGGGGCGCCCGCAGGAGTACTTCGAGGCGCTGCGGCGCTCGGGGGTGCCGCGCCGCCCGCACGAGTACTTCGACCCCGATAGGCACCCCAACATCGTCGAACGCCTGGCCTTCCGCGAGATGTTCGAGGGCGCGCCCAAGCCCAACCCGCTGTGGCGTCCGGAGACCTACGACCAGTACTTGCAGTGGGCGCTCACAGAGGGCACGACGCCCAACGGCGTGTTCGGCGCCAAGCTCATGTGGGGCTACCTCGGCGACTTCGCCGAGCTGCTGCGCGGCATCGACGGCAACGCGGGCCGCTCGCTGCCCGACCTGCTGGCGCGCGCCTTTCCGGGGCTTCGCTACGTGCAGATCACGCGCCGCGACAAGGTCCGCCAGGCGGTCTCGCTGTGGAAGGCCGTGCAGACGCAGGCGTGGCGGCGCGACGCCGAAGCAAGCGACGACGGGGGTCACGCGCGCGCCCCGGAGCCGGTCTTCTCCTTCCGTGCGATCAACTACCTGATGCGCCAGCTCACCGCGCACGACGCCTCGTGGGATGCGTACTTCCTCGGTCTCGGCTACGAGCCGCTGAAGGTCACATACGAGGAGCTCGCGCAGAGCACCGACGCGGTCGTGCGCAGCGTGCTCGAGCACCTCGGCATCGCCGCTCCCGAGGACCTGCAGATCGGCGCGCCGCGGCTGTCCGTGCAGGCCGACGAGGTCTCCGAGGAATGGGTCGAGCGCGTGCTCGAGCACCTGCAGGCGCTCGAGGCGCCGGAGCCGGTGTGAGCGCCGCGCGCGGGCGCGCGGGCGGCCGGCGCGTGGGAGTAGGGTGCATTGCGTGCGGGCCCGCCATGTGCACATCGAGCACGACTTCGCAAAGCCGCCCGAGCGCATCTTCGCCCACCTCGCCGAGCACGAGAACCTCGCCGCCGTGTTCGGCGCGAAGATCACGCGCTTGCGCGACGGCGACGGCGAGCGCAACGGCGTCGGCTCGCTGCGCCGGCTGCAGATCGGCCCGCTGCCGCCGTTTGAGGAGACGGTCACCGAGTTCGTCGCGCCGCAGCGCATCGTCTATCGCATCACCAAGGGCAGCCCGCTTCGCGGCCACGTGGGCACGATGGAGTTCACACCCGCCGGCGGCGGAACGCACTTCGTCTACGACATCCGCATCGCCTCGCCGATCCCCGGCCTCGCGCCGCTCGTCAGCGCGTCGCTGACGCGCTCGATCGAGCGCTCGCTGGCGGCTGTCGAACGCGATGCGTGAGGAGCCTGCGATGGTCGACATTGCAACGGCCGGCGAGGAGGCGGCGACGGTGCGCAAGGCGCCCGACGCGCAGGCCGCGGCGATGGCCGGCGTGCTCGCGCGCGCGTTCTTCGACGATCCCGTCTTCACGTGGGTGCTGCGCGGCGACGTGCGCCGCATGAAGATCCTCAGCCGCGGCTTCGAGCTGTTCCTGCGCCGAGTGTGGCTGGCCGAGCAGCAGACGTTCACGACGGCCGGCGTCGCCGGGGTCGCCGTGTGGGAGCCGCCGGGGCGCTGGAAGCACGGGGTCGTCGAGCAGCTGCGCCTGCTGCCGTCGATGCTCGCGGTCTTCGCCCGACACTCCCCGCGCGTGCTGCGCGCGCTGACCGTGCTCGAATCCGGGCACCCTGCCGAGCCGGCTCACGCCCCGCACTACTACCTGCCTTTCCTCGGCGTCGATCCGCCGTGGCAGGGCCGCGGGCTCGGCGGCGCGCTGCTGGCGCCCGTCCTGCAGCGCTGTGACCGCGAGCGCGTGGCGGCCTTTCTCGAGGCTTCCTCGCCGCGCAACAGGGCGCTGTACGAACGCCACGGATTCGCCGTGACCGAGGAATTCACGGTCGGGCGCGGCGCGCCCGCGCAGTGGCGCATGTGGCGCGAGCCGCGTCAAACGGCCCAGTAGCGCAAGCGGCGCGGGGGGGTTGACAATCAAGACGGCGGCGATTACCGTCCGCGTCGATACGGGGGCTGCAATGGGGGGCAACACGCCGCGTGACGGTGGCGGGTGCACGGGGAGGGACAACTCACCGATCCAACGTGGCTTTCGTCTCGACGGCCCCCGGAGGGGCTCACATTCCCAACGGCCGTCGGTCGGCGGGACAGAGAGACGAATGGAGACAACATGACTGGAAGGATTCCCGCGCGCGCAGGCAAGCTGGCCGCTGCGCTTCTCGCGACGGCCGCCGTTCTGGCTGTCATGGCCGGTGGCGCGAGCGCCAGCGGCACCGTGATCTACAACGACATTCCGAGTCCGCTGCCCGGCAATGTGCCGTCTCAGGCGTTCGAGGCGACCTCCACGTCGGAGGCCGGTAGCGAGGTGCAGTTCGCCGGCGCCAGCGCCGCGACGACGAAGGTGAGCGTCGCGCTGAGCAGCTGGGCGTGTGAAAGCGGAGGGGCCGAAGACGGTTCGTGCGTGACTGCCGCGGGCGCAAAATTCGAATGGCCCGTGACGCTGCACATCTACACCGTCGGACTCGGCAATACGGTCGGTACACAGATCGCGTCGCTGACGAGGACGTTCAAGATGCCCTACCGGCCGTCGGCCAACGCGACTAAGTGCCCTGGCAACGGAGGCTGGTATCGCGCCGGCAGCTGCTTCCACGGCAAGCTGTTCAAGATCGCGTTCGTGCTGAAGGGCGTCTCGCTTCCCAGCCAGGCGATCATCAGCGTCGCTTACAACACGAGCGACTTCGGCGCGGAACCGCAACGTTCCAAAACGCCCGCGGGCGGTCCGTACGACTCGCTGAACCTGGGTCTCACGGGAACGCCGACCGTCGGCTCGCAGCCGCAGCCCGAAGACGCCTACCTCAACTCGACATGGACGGGGGCCTACTGCGACAACGGGCTCACGGGCACGGGCACGTTCCGGCTCGACGCTGGCTGCTGGGCTGGCGACCAGCCGCTGTTCAAGGTCGAAACCGGCTAGCTGGGAACAGCCCGCACGGCTCGCCTCGATTGCGCGAGAGGCCCCGCATCCTGCGGGGCCTCTCCGGCGCGCTTTGCCATGCGCCTATTCTGAGCGCGTGTGCGGTCGCTACACCAACACGGCCGGGCTGCAGGAACTCAACGAACGCTTCAAGGTGCCGTTCCCCGGCGAGACGGGCACGCACCGCTACAACATCGCGCCGAGCGAAGAGGTGCTCGCGATCGTCTCGCCCAAGGGCGAGCCGGAGGCGCGCCTGCTGCGCTGGGGGCTGATTCCCCCGTGGGCGCACGATCTCAAGGGCGCCTACAAGATGATCAACGCCAAGCTGGAGACGGTCACCAGCAGGCCCGCCTATCGCGCGCTCATACCGAAGGGCTCGCGGCGCGCGCTGCAGATCGCCGACGGCTACTACGAGTGGCTCAAACCCGAGCGACGCGACGCGCCACGCCAGCCCTTTCTGTTCCGCGTCGACGGCGGCGTTCCCTTCGCCTTCGCCGCGCTGTGGACGCCGGCGAAGGTCGACGGCGAGTGGCTGCAGAGCGTCGCGCTGTTGACGTGCGACGCCGCGCCCAACCGCGTGGCCGCGGCGATACACGACCGCATGCCGGTGATCCTCGCCGATCGCGCAGCGCAGCAGGCATGGCTCGACGACAGCCTCGACGCCGACGAAGCGCTCGCGCTGTGCGGGGCGCTGGACGAGTCGCGCCTGTCCGCCTCACCGGCCAATCCGGCCGTCAACAAGCCCGATCCCGACGCCGAGGGGCCCGAGCTGCTGCGCGCGCCCGCCTGAAGCGAATCGATCCGCCGGACGCGCGCCTCTCGGCCGGACAGCCGGGAGTCGCGCGGCACATCGCTGCGAGGCGCTACAGGGCCGGCAGACGGTACTTGCGCGTTCTCGGGCAGCGCTCCAGCAGCCCGAGCTCGACAAGCGTGAGCGCGTAGCGGTGCGCCGTGCTCGGGCTCATGCCGAGCTCGTGCGCCAGCTCGACGATTCCGCGCTCGCCGCCGTCGGGGCCGAAGCCGGCGAGCAGCGCGAAGCCGCGCAGCAGCGAGCGCGACAGGCGCGGATCGTCGACGTCGTCGGTTACCGCGTCGGCTCCCGCATCTGCCCGGCCGCTGCCCGACGGCGCCGGTGATGCGCCGTTGCCGTTGCCGTTGGTGTTGCCGCGCGGGCGTGCGAGTGAGCTGGCGACCAGCGCCGCGATGCTCGGCGCCTGGCCGTGCGAAGCAGCGCGCACGACCGAGTCGACCTGCGTCGGTGAGAGGGAGATCGTTATCTGGGCCTGCCCGCGGTCAGTCATGCTGTGATCTTCGCAGATGCAGACGATAGTCTGCATAGGTGTTTTTCAATTGGCGCTCGAATCGAACCGCTGGCGTGCGTGGTCGACGCTGCGCCGCACGTGGCGGATAGCCTGCACCGCTGAATGGCGGTCACCGTGACACTTCCCGACGGCAATGCGCTGGAGCTGCCCGACGGCGCGACCGGCGCCGACGCTGCCGCGGCGATCGGTCCAGGCCTCGCGCGCGCGGCGTTGGCCGTCGAGGTGAGCCACCCGGAGGGGGGCGAGGAGGCCGAGCTGCGCGATCTCTCGCGCCCGCTCGCCGACGGCGCGTCCCTGGCGATCGTCACCAAGAAGGACGGCGAGAAGGCGCTGCAGCTGATCCGCCACGATGCCGCGCACGTGCTCGCGGAGGCCGTGCTCGAGCTCTACGGCGCCGTGAAGATCTCGATCGGCCCGCCGATCGCCGACGGCTTCTACTACGACTTCGAGTTCCCCGCCGGGGTGACGATCTCCGAGGCCGACTTCCCGCAGATCGAAGCTCGCATGCGCGAGCACGCGAAGGCCGCCGAGCCCTTCCAGCGGCGCGAGGTCTCGCCGGCCGAGGCTCGCCGGCGCTTCGCCGCCGAGGCGCAGGATTACAAGGTCGAGCTGATCGACGACCTCGTCGAGAACGCGCCGGCCGAGCGCCCGCTGCAGAGCGTCTCGCTGTACACCAATGGCGCCTTCACCGATCTCTGCCGCGGGCCGCACGCGCCGAGCACCAAGTCGATCGGCGCATTCAAGCTGCAGTCGGTTGCCGGGGCATACTGGCGCGGGGACTCCGAGCGCACGATGCTCACACGCATCTACGGGACGGCCTTCTTCTCCAAGCAGGAACTCGAGCAGCACCTGGAGCGCATCGAGCTGGCCAAGGCCCGAGACCACCGAAAGCTCGGCCGTGAGCTCGGACTGTTCATGTTCTCCGAGCTCTCGCCCGGGAGCCCTTTCTGGAAGCCCGCCGGCATGGCGATCTGGAACGCGCTGAGCGAGCTGTGGCGATCGGAGAACCTCGCGCGCGGCTATCGCGAGGTGAAAACGCCGATCCTCTACGACGTCGAGCTGTGGAAGCAGTCCGGGCACTGGGACAAGTACAAGGACAACATGTACTTCACCGACGTCGAGGATCGCCCGATGGGGCTGAAGCCGATGAACTGCCCGGCGCACATCCAGATCTACAACGACGAGCGCCACTCCTACCGCGACCTTCCCGTGCGCTACTCAGAGGCCGGTCTCGTGCACCGCCACGAGGCCAGCGGCGTGCTGCACGGACTGCTGCGCGTGCGCCACATCACCCAGGACGACGCGCACATCTTCTGCACCGACGAGCAGGTCGAGTCAGAGGTCGTGCAGTGCCTGCGCTTCGGCTTTGACCTGTACCGCCTGTTCGGCTTCGAGCCGCGCCTGGAGCTCTCGACACGGCCCGAGCAGCGAATCGGCTCAGACGAGATGTGGGACCGCGCCGAGGCCGCGCTCGCCGGAGCGCTCGCGTCAGAGGGCCTTCCCTACGAACTCAATCCCGGCGACGGCGCCTTCTACGGGCCGAAGATCGACCTGCACATGACCGATTCGCTCGGACGTTCGTGGCAGTTGGGAACAGTGCAGCTGGACTACTCGATGCCCGAGCGCTTCGACCTGCTGTACACGGGCGCCGACAACGCCGAGCACCGCCCGGTGATGATCCACCGCGCGCTGCTCGGCTCCTTCGAGCGCTTCATCGGCATCCTGCTCGAGCACTACGGCGGCGAGCTGCCGCTGTGGCTGGCGCCGCTGCAGGCGATCGTGCTGCCGGTATCCGATCGCTTCAACGACTACGCCGCGGGCGTGCGCGACGAGCTGCGCGCCGATGGCGTGCGCGTGGAGCTCGACGATCGCAACGAGTCGGTCGGGCGAAAGATCCGCGAGGCGGAGTTGCGCAAGGTGCCGTACATGCTCGTCGTGGGCGAGCGCGAGCAGAGCCAGCAGGCGGTGTCGGTGCGCGAGCATCACGGCGCGGATGCTGGCTCGGCGACGGTGAAAGAGTTCTCCAAGAGCCTGCAGGGACAGCTATACTCCCCCGCGTTGAAGCCCCGCAAAACATCAGAGCGCGACGCCTAGCAGCCGCTTGACTCGCGTTCACACGGATAGCTAGTGCCGGTTCCCCGCAGGTTCGACCGGCGCCCGCCAGAGCGGGACACGACGAGGATCAACGAGCGCATACGCGTGCCCGAGGTTCGGCTGATCGACGACGAGGGCAACCAGGTCGGCGTGCTGAAGACGCCCGACGCTCTCACGTTCGCCCAAGAGCGCGACCTCGACCTCGTGGAGGTCGCCCCCGAGGCGCGCCCGCCGGTGTGCCGCGTGCTCGACTACTCCAAGTACAAGTACGAGCAGGCGCAGAAGGTCAAGCAGGCGCGCAAGCACCAGCAGCAGATCACCGTGCGCGAGATCAAGTTCCGCCCGAAGATCGCCGAGCACGACTACGACACCAAGAAGCACCACGTCGAGCGCTTCCTGCGCCACAAGGACAAGGTCAAGGTGACGATCATGTTCCGCGGGCGCGAGGTGACTCACCCGGAGCGCGGCACGGCGATCCTCGACCGCCTTGCCGAGGAGCTCGCCGAGCTCGGTGTCGTCGAGCAGCGCCCGATTCAGGAAGGGCGCAACATGACGATGATGATGGCTCCCTCCAAAGCCGTCCTGGCCGGTAAGGCCGACGCCGGCGAGGCCGCCGACGAGGTCTTCACCGAAGGCGAGCAGGGCGACGTCGCCTCGACCTCGCTGCAGTCGCCGCTGGACGAGGCCGCCGTAGAGGCCGTCGAGACACCCGAGGCGCGCGCGGCCCCGGGCGAGAGCGAGGACGAGGGCGAGGGCGAGGCTGCTCGGGGCGATTCCGGCGAGGACGATGCGCCCGCCGGCGAGAATGATGCGCCCGCCGGTGCGGGCGATTCGCAGGACGAGCAGCGCTCGCCGGACACCGCGGACGCGTCCGCGGACACCGCCGTGTCATAATCGTCCGCTCGCGATCATGCCCAAGATGAAGACCCACTCCGGCGCGAAGAAGCGCTTCAAAGTCACCGGCACCGGCAAGGTGCGCGGCCGGCACCCCTTCACGAGCCACATCCTCGAGAAGAAGTCGCCGAAAAAGAAGCGTGCGCTGGGTGCTCCGAAGATGATCAACGCGCACGACGTGCCGCGGATCAAGCGGATGCTGGGGGTGGGCAAGTGACGCGCGTAAAGCGCTCCGTGCACGCGCGCAAGAAGCGCCGCGCGACGCTCGAGCTGACCAAGGGCTTCCGCGGCGAGGCGCACTCCAACTACAAGCGCGCCAAGGAGGCGCTGATGAAGGCGGACGCCTACGCCTACCGCGACAGGCGCAACCGCAAGCGCGACTTCCGCCGCCTGTGGATCACGCGCATCAACGCCGCCGCGCGTGTCAACGGCATGAGCTATTCGCAGATGATGCACGGCCTGAAACTGGCCGGCGTGGAGCTCGACCGCAAGGTGCTCGCGGACATCGCCGTGCGCGACGCCGACACCTTCCGACGTTTTGCCGAGGTCGCCCGCGAGGCGTCGGCTGCCTGACCTGGCAACCGACATCGAGAAGCCTCCCGGGCGCCGTTCTCAACAGGACGGCGCTTTTTTTATGCCCGAAGCAGCGCCCGCAGCCCGACGAAACAGATGACACACATCGCATCCCCGCAAAACCCCCGACTGAAGGGCCTCAAGCGCCTGGCCGCCCGGCGCGAGCGTGCGCGCTCGGGGCGCTTCGCCGCGGAGGGCGAGGACCTCGTGCTCGCCGCCGCGCGGGCCGGCCGCCCGCTCGTGGAGGGCTTCCGCGTGGCCGGTTCGGACATCGGCGGCCCGGCTTTTCACGACGTCGAGCCGGCGGCGCTGCGGGCCGCCTCGACGCTCGGCTCGGGCACGCGCGCGATCGGCGTCTACGAGCAGCGCTGGGGCGACGCGGTGGGACCGCTGTGCGTGTACCTGCACGGCGTCGGCGACCCGGGCAACGTCGGCACGATCGTGCGCTCGGCGCAGGCTTTCGGCGCCTCGTGCGTTGCGCTCGGCGCGGGCTGCGCGGACCCGCACTCGCCGAAGGCCGTGCGCGCGAGCATGGGCGCGATCTTCTCCGTCGCCCTCGCGCGCGTGGAGGATGTGGGAGAGCTGCCGGGCGAACGCGTCGCGCTCGTGGCCGACGCGCCGCAGGCGCTGCGCGGGCTGGCCGACGACGAGGCGCGCGGCCCGCTCACGCTGCTGGTCGGCGCCGAGCGCGACGGCCTGCCGGCGCAGATCGTCGCCGCGTGCGCGCGCAGCGCGCGCATCCCGATCGCCTCGGAGTCGCTCAACGCGGCGATGGCGGCGACGGTGGCGCTGTATGAGGTCACGCGGGGCGGCGAGCGCGCCTGCGACTCATCTAGGGTCCGGGCGTCATGATCGAGCGCATCGCAGAGCTGCGAGCACAGGCCGAGGCGGAGATCGCCGCGGCGGGCTCGGCCGAGGCGCTGGCGCAGCTGCGCGTGCGCTACCTCGGGCGCAAGGCCGAGCTGCCACAGATGCTGCGCGGCGTCGCCCAGCTGGAGCCCGATCAGCGCGGCGCCGTCGGCAAGGCGGCAAACCAGGCGCGCCAAGCGCTGGAGGCGCTGATCGAGCAGCGCGGCGCACAGCTCGGCGGCGAGGAGCTGCAAGAGCGCCTGCGCGCCGATCGCGTCGACGTGACGCTGCCCGGCGCGCCGCCGCAGCCGGTCGGGCGCCTGCACCTGCTGACGACGATGCGCCGCGAGCTGGAAGACATCTTCCTCGGCCTTGGCTTCACCGTGATGGAGGGGCCGGAGATCGAGAGCGTTCACTACAACTTCGACGCGCTCAACCACAGCCCCACGCATCCCGCGCGGGCGCGCACGGACACCTTCTACGTCGCACGGCCGGATCTGCTGGAACCGGCCGAGTCGCCGCCCGGGCAGCCGCCCACGCCGCTGGCCGCCGAGGAGCTCGTGCTGCGCACGCACACCTCGCCGATGCAGGTGCGCGCGATGGAGGCTCATCCGCCGCCGCTGTACGTGGTGATTCCCGGGCGCGTGTACCGCCCGGACTCCGATGCGACACACACGCCTCAGTTTCACCAGATCGAGGGCCTGGCCGTCGACGAGGACATCACGCTGGCCGACCTGAAGGGAACGCTGTTGATGTTCGCGCGCGCCGTGTTCGGCGACCGCCGCGACGTGCGTCTGCGCCCGCACTTCTTCCCCTTCACCGAGCCGAGCGTCGAGGTCGATGTGTCGTGCTTTCACTGTGACGGCAAGGGCTTTCTCGGCGACGGATCGCGCTGCTACCTGTGTAAGGGCGAGGGCTGGCTGGAGGTGCTCGGCGCCGGCGAGGTCGACCCGAACGTGTACGCGCACGTGCCCACCAGCGAGGCCAACGCGCCGGGCTATGACCCCGAGAAGGTGCAGGGCTTCGCCTGGGGCATGGGCGTCGAGCGCATCGCGATGCTCAAGCACGGCGTGCCCGACCTGCGGCTGTACTACGAAAACGATCTGCGCTTCCTGGAGCAGTTCTGATGCGCGTCCCGCTGACATGGCTGCGCGAGTACTGCGACCCGCCGCTCGACGTGCGCGCGATCGAGCAGCGCCTGACGCTGACCGGGACGAAGGTCGAGGCGATCCACCACCACGGCGTGCCCGACGTCGCGGGGTTCGTCGTCGGTCACGTGCTCGACGTGCAGCCTCACCCCGACGCCGATCGCCTGCGCGTATGCAAGGTCGACCTCGGCGCCGATGCCAACGCCGACGCCGACGAGGGTGCCGCGACGATCGTCTGCGGCGCGCCCAACGTCGCCGCCGGCCAGACCGTCGCGGTGGCGCAGCCGGGCGCGGTGATGCCCGACGGCACGAAGCTCAAGCCCGCGAAGCTGCGCGGCGTCGTCTCCGAAGGGATGATCCTCGCCGAGAACGAGCTGGAGATCGGCACGGGAGGGGAGGGGATCCTCGTGCTCGACGACCTCCAGCTCGACGCTGAGTTTGCCCCCGGCACGCCGCTGGCCGACGTGCTGGCGATCGCCACCGACGTGCTCGAGCTGGAGATCACGCCCAACCGCCCGGACTGCCTCGGCGTTTACGGGGTGGCGCGCGAGCTGCACGCGGCGACCGGCGCGGAGCTGGCGAGCGAGCCGTGGCTGGACGATCCCGGCTCGCAGGGCCCGGTCGCCGGAGCGGACGTCGTGGTCGAGTGCCCCGACCTGTGTCCGCGCTTCACCGCGCGCGTGTTCGAGAACGTCACGGTCGGGCCCTCGCCGCCGTGGCTGAAGGCTCGGCTAATGGCCGCCGGGCAGCGCCCGATCAACAACGTCGTCGACATCACCAACTACGCGATGCTGCTGACCGGCCAGCCGCTGCACGCCTTCGATCTCGACCGCGTCGCCGGCGCGAAGCTGACGGTCCGCCGCGCGCACGACGGCGAGCGGGTGCAGACGCTCGACGGGCAGGCGCGCGAGCTGGACTCGCAGATGGTCGTGATCGAGGACGCCGAGGGCCCTACGTCGATCGCCGGGCTGATGGGCGGCGCGCGCTCGGAGGTCGCGCCCGAGACGACGTGCGTGCTGCTGGAGGTGGCGACGTGGGACGGACCGACGATCCACCGCGCGTCGTGGCGCCTGGGCCTGCGCAGCGAGGCGTCGTCGCGTTTTGAGAAGGGGCTTCAGCCGGAGCAGTGCATGCACGCGCAGGCCGTCGCCACGCGCCTGATGATCGACTGCTGCGGGGCGCAGCCGGCGCCGGGAACGATCGACGTCGCGTGGCAGCCGGCGCCCGCGCAGGTGCTGCTCCTGCGCGAGGCGCGCGTGCGGGCGATCCTCGGCGTGGCGGTGGCCGTGCCGCGACAGGCGGAGATCCTGCGAGCGCTGGACTTCACCAGCGCGCCCGTGTCCGACGGCCTGGATGTGACGGTCCCGGCGCTGCGCCGCGGCGACGTCGCGCGCGAGGTCGACCTGATCGAGGAGGTGGCACGGATCGATGGCGTCGATCGGCTGCCCGCGACGCTGCCGGCGCGGCGCGGGGCGGCCGGGCTGCTCACGCATGCCCAGCGCGTGCGCCGCGCGGCCGAGGACGCGATGGTCGGGCGCGGCCTGCACGAGATCGTCGGCTGGAGCTTCACCGAGCCGGGACTGCTCGACCGCCTGCTGCTGCCGGCAGATCATCCGCTGCGCAACGTCGTGCGCCTGGAGAACCCGCTTTCGGACGCCCAGTCGATCATGCGTCCGACGCTGCTCGGCTCGCTGCTGGACGCGGCGCGGCACAACGTCGCGCGCAACGGCCCGGACGTCGCGATCTTCGAGTCCGGGACGGTCTATCGCGCGACCGCCGCCGGCGACGAGCGCGCGGCCGACGAACACCACGCGCTCGGCGTGCTGCTGAGCGGATCGTTGACGCCTCGCTCCTGGCGCGGCGCGCCGGCGCAGGCCGACTTCTTCGCGGCCAAGGCGCTGCTGGGCGCGCTGCTCGACCGGCTGCACGTCGACTGGTCGGTGCAGCCGCGCACGTGGCCGTTCCTGCACCCGGGCCGCAGCGCCGTCGTGCTCGCGGGCGAGCAGGCGCTGGGCTTCGTCGGCGAGCTGCACCCGCTCGTCGCCGGCGCTTGGGACATGCAGCGCACGGCCGCCTTTGCGATCGACGTCGGTAAGCTCGCCGCGCTCGCCCCCGAGGCGATCGCGTTCACGCCGTTCCCCGCCGTGCCCTCGTTGCGCCAGGATCTCGCGGTCGTCCTGCCCGACGACGTCGCGGCGGCGCAGGTGCTCGCGGCGATCCGCGAGGCGGCCGGCGAGATGCTGCAGGACGTGAGCGTGTTCGACGTTTACGCCGGCGAGCAGGTCGGCAAGGGCCGGCGCTCGCTGGCGCTCGCGCTGTCCTTCCGCGCGTCGGATCGCACGCTCACCGACGAGGACGTCGCGCCGGCGCGCGAGCGCATCGTCGCCGCGCTCGGCGCGCTGGGGGGTGAGCTTCGTGGCTGACACAGCTTCGGGAGGCACGACGCGCTCGCCGCGCGGCGGCGCGCCGTCGCAGGACTTCGCCGCCGGCTCGCCGCGGGTGGTCGTCGCCGGCGCGACCGGCTTCGCCGGCGCCCTCGCCGCGCACCTGCTGTGGCGCCACCCGCGCTTTGAGCTCGTCGCCGTCACCGGGCGCTCGGAGCTGGGACGGCGCCTGGACGACCTGTACCCGCGCCACCGCGTGCCGCTGGAGATCGAGCAGCTCGACCTCGACGCGTTCGGCCAGCTCGACGCGGCGGTCGTCGCCTACCCGCACGCGGCCGCCGCGCCGACGGTGGCCGACCTGCGCGAGCGCGGCGCGCGCGTGGTCGACCTGAGCGCCGACTTTCGCCTGTCCTCGCTTGAGACCTACGAGCGGTGGTACGGCAAGCACCCGCGCCCGCAGCTGCTCGCCGAAGCGGTGTACGGGCTGACGGAGCTGCACCGCGAGCGCATCGCCGGCGCGGGCATCGTCGCCAACCCGGGCTGCTATCCGACGGCATCGCTGCTCGGCCTCGCGCCGCTGGCGCGCGCCGGGCTGATCGCCGACGTGGTGATCGACGCCAAGCAGGGCATCTCGGGCGCCGGGCGCGCGTTTGACGACACGACGCACCTGTCGATGGCCGGCGAGAACATCCTCGCGTACAAGGTCGCCGAACACCGCCACACGCCGGAGATCGAGGAGCAGCTGGCGCCGCTTCGCGTGGCCGGTGGCGCCGGCGACGAGCTGGCGGTGCTGTTCCAGGCGCACCTCGTACCGCTCGACCAGGGCGAGCTGGCCGACTGCTACGTGACGACCACGCGCGCGGTCGAGGACGCCGAGCTGGGCGAGCTGTTCGCGGCGGCCTACGAGGACGAGCCGTTCGTGGAGGTCGTCGGCGCGCCGCCGGGGACGCGCGACGTGCAAGAGACGAACTTCTGCCGCGTGTTCGCCAAGGCCGACCGACACAGCGGCAAGGTCGTCGTGCTGTCGGCGATCGACAACCTGTGGAAGGGCACGTCCTCGCAGGCGGTGCAGAACCTCAACGTGATGTTCGCCATACCCGAGACGGAAGGCCTGAGATGAGCGCCGAGGGGACAAAGCCTTCCGGGACGAACGTGTTCGGCGGCGTCGCGACGGGACCGCCGCAGCCGTTCTTTCACTCGCGCTGGGTGTCCTCGCCGGGGCACGTGCGCGACCTCGGGCCCGACGCAGGCCTGCCGAGCGGCTTTCGTGCGGCGGGCGTCGTCTGCGGGATCAAGCCGAGCGGCAACCACGACCTCGGCCTGCTCGTGTGCGACGCCGACGAGCCCGTCAGCGCGGCGCGCTTCACGGCGACCGGCGTGCCGGCGGCGCCGGTGATCGTCAGCCAGGAGCGCTGTCGCCTGGACGGCCTGCGCGCGGTACTGGCCAACTCGGGCTGCGCCAACGCGGCGACCGGACAGCGCGGGCTCGACGACGCCGCCAAGACCCAGGGCGCGGCGGCGATGGCCGTCGGCTGCGATCCCGACAGGATCGCGCTCGCGTCGACGGGCGGGATCAGCCATCACCTGCCGATCGAGAAGGTGCTGCAGGGGATCCTCGCCGCGCGCCCGGCGCTCGAGCAGGCCGGCGACACGACCTTCCAGCAGGCGATCCAGACGACCGACGCCTCGGAGAAGCGCGCCAACCTGGCGGTCGAGCTGCCCGCGGGCACCGTTCGCCTGAGCGCCCAGTGCAAGGGCGCCGGGATGATCTCGCCGAACTTCGCGACGATGCTGTGCTTCGTGCAGACCGACGCGGCGCTGGAGGCGCACACGGCCGATCTGCTGCTCGGCGTGTGCATCAAGCGCTCGTTCGATCGCGCCTCGGTCGACGGGCAGCTCTCGACGAATGACACGGCGATCCTGATGTGCTCGGGCGCGAGCGGCGTGCGCGTGGCGCCGGAGAGCGAGGACGAGCTGCTGCTCGGCGAGGCGCTCGACGCGCTGCTGCGCCAGCTCGCGGTGATGATGATCGCCGACGGCGAGGGCGCGCAGCGGATCGGCCGCGTGATCGTGCGCGGCGGGCACCTGCCGAGCGCCGAGGCGGTCGCACGGGCGGTCGCCAACTCGCCGCTCGTGAAAACGGCGCTGCATGGCGGCGATCCCAACTGGGGGCGCATCGTGCAGGCCGTCGGCGGCGCGCTGCCCGGAACCGCGCCGCTGCCGGTCGCGCTGACGATCGAGGGCATCCCGGTGTGTATCGCCGGCGCCGCGATCGCCTACGACGAGCAGGCGCTCGCACAAGCCGTGAAGGGCGGTGAGATCGAGTACGAGATCGGGCTGCCGGGGGAGGGGGCCGAGACCGAGGTGTTCTTCTCCGATCTCGGCCACGAGTACATCCGCATCAATGCCGAGTACACCACGTGATGGGAGTCCGGAAATGCGCGACGTAGGCACGCTGCTGGAGGCGCTCCCGTACATCCGGGAGTTCCACGGCAAGACGGTGGTGATCAAGTACGGCGGCGCGGCGATGGAGGATGCGGCGCTGCGCGAGGAGTTCGCGCGCGACGTCGTGCTGCTGAAGTACGTCGGGTTGAACCCGATCGTGGTGCACGGCGGCGGGCCGGAGATCAGCGCGTACATGGAGCGACTCGGGCTGCCGATCGAGTTCGTGGGCGGCCTGCGCGTGTCCAACGAGGACACGGTGGAGGTCGCGAAGATGGTCTTGATGGGAAAGATCAACAAGGAGATCGTGTTGCGCTTGAACAGACACGGGCAACCGGCGGTCGGCCTGTGCGGCGATGACGGGTCGCTGTTCCGCGTCGTCCGTCGCTCTGCTCCCGGCGGCGAGGACATCGGCTTCGTCGGGCGCATCGAGCGCGTGAACATCGGCGTGATCGAGCACGTCGCCAGCGACTACATCCCCGTGATCGCCTCAGTCGGCGCCGATCGCGAGGGGCTCTCCTACAACGTCAACGCCGACGAGGCCGCCGGCGCGGTCGCCGGTGCGATGGGCGCCTACAAGGTGATCTTCCTGACCGACGTTCCCGGCTGGCTGGCCGACCCCGAGCAGCCAGACAGCCGCATCGCCAGGGCGACGGCCGAGCAAGTGCGCGAGGCGCTGCCACGGCTGGCGGGCGGCATGCACCCGAAGTTGAGCGCTTGCGTCGACGCGATCGACGCCGGCGTCAGCGCCGCGCACATCCTCGACGGGCGCACGCCGCACTCGCTGCTCTTGGAGCTGTTCACGGATGAAGGCATCGGCACGATGATCGAGGCCGCTCCTTGAGAACGCATGGCGTCCGGATCGGCGTGCTCGTGGGGGTCGCGGTGGTGGCGCCATGAGCCTGGCCGAGCTGCAGGAGCTCGAGCGCTCCAGCGTGATCGGCTCCTACGCGCGGCTGCCGGTGGAGTTCGTGCGCGGCGAGGGGGCGCGGCTTTGGGACGCCGAGGGCAACGAGTACCTGGACTTCCTCTGCGGCATCTCGGTGACGAGCCTCGGCCACTGCCATCCGCGCGTCGTGCAGGCGATACGCGAGCAGGTCGGGCGCCTTATGCACGTGAGCAACCTGTTCTACACCGAGCCGGCGATGCGCCTGGCAGAGAGGCTTTCGCGCTCGAGCCTCGGCGGCAAGGTGTTCTTCTGCAACTCCGGCGCCGAGGCCAACGAGGCGGCGATCAAGCTCGCACGCAAGGCGCGTCCGGGCGGCGAGTTCGTCGTCGCGCTGGGGGCCTTTCACGGACGCACCTACGGCGCGCTCTCGGCGACGCCGCAGGAGTCCAAGCAGGCGCCGTTCGCCCCGCTGGTGCCGGGCTTTCGCGCCGTCGAGCCGACCGCCGCGGCGCTGTCGGCGGCGGTCGACGAGCGCACGGCGGCGGTGTTCCTCGAGCCGATCCAGGGCGAGAGCGGCGTGCACGTGCTGTCCGAGGAGTGCCTGCGAGCCGCGCGCGACGCCTGCGACGAGCATGGCGCGGCGCTGATCTTCGACGAGATCCAGTGCGGCATGGGCCGCACGGGGACCTTGTGGGCGTACGAGCAGACCGGCGTGCGGCCCGACGCGATCACGACGGCCAAGGCGCTCGGCGGCGGCCTGCCGATCGGCGCGCTGGTCACCGGCGAGCGCCTGGCCGACGTGCTGACCGCGGGCGACCACGGCTCGACGTTCGCCGGAGGTCCGGTCGTCGCGGCGGCTGCGCTCGCGGCGCTGGAGCTGACCGACGACCGGCGCCTGCTCGCCGACGTGCACGAGCGCGGACGGCGGCTGGCCGACGGCCTTGCGCGGCTGCCACACGTCGTCGCCGTGCGCGGACGCGGGCTGATGCTCGCGTGCGAGCTCGACGTGGCCGCCCCCGATGTGATGCGCGAGGCGCTGTCGCAGCAGCGCCTGGTGACCAACGCGACCGGTCCCACCACGCTGCGCCTGCTGCCACCGCTGACGATCTCCGAGGCCGAGGTGGACGAGGCGTTGCGCCGGCTCGGCGCCGTGCTGGAGCGCTGAGGCATGCGCCGCGAGCTCCCGGGCGGCTTCGAGCTCGACGACGACCGCGCACGGATCGACGTGGACGCCGTGCACGCGTTCATCAGCACCGAGTCCTACTGGGGCCTCGGCCGTGAGCGTGCGCTCGTCGTGCAGGCGATCGAGGGCTCGACGCGCGTCGTCGGGCTCTACCGAGACGGCGCTCAGATCGGCTTTGCGCGCGCGGTGTCCGACGGCACGAGCGTTGCGTACCTGGCCGACGTTTACGTGCTGCCCGGCCACCGCGGGCACGGGCTGGGGCTGGAGCTCGTGCGCGAGATGGTCGAGCGCTCGTTTGGCGGCGTGCGCTGGATGCTGCACACGGCCGACGCGCAGAAGCTGTACGCCAAGCTGGGCTTCGTCGAAGGCCAGCCGCCCTATCCGCTGATGGAACGCGCGCCGGGCGCCGACGCGGCGTCGGCGCCGAGTCGCCAGTAGCCTTCCCCGCCCGTGAGCAGCAGCACGACCTCAGCGCCACCCACCGCCTCCTACGAGGCTGACCCGGCCTCGGTCAGGCGCGTGCTGCTGCTGTATTCCGGCGGCCTTGACACGAGCGTGATGCTCAAGTGGATCCAGGACGAGTACGCAGCGCAGGTCGTCTGCCTGACGGTCAACCTCGGCCAGCCGGGCGAGAACTACGAGGTGATCGAAGGCAAGGCGCTGCAGCTCGGCGCGCTGGAGTGCCACGTGGTCGACGCGCGTGAGCAGTTCGCGCACGAGTACGTCGCGCCGGCGATCAAGGCGAACGCGCTGTACGGCGGCGGCTATCCGCTGTTCACCGCGCTCGGCAGGCCGCTGATCGCAAAGCTCGCCGTCGAGCAGGCCCGCGCTTCGGGCTGTGACACGATCGCCCACGGCTGCACGGGCAAGGGCAACGACCAGGTGCGCATCGAGGCGACGATCGCCACGCTCGCGCCGGAGCTGAAGGTGATCGCGCCGGTGCGCTCGTGGCAGATGGGCCGCGAGGAGGAGATCGCCTACGCGCGCGAGCACGGCATCCCGGTCAAGGGCGGCACCGAGGCCGCGCCCTACTCGATCGACGACAACCTGTGGGGGCGCTCCTCGGAGGGTCGTTGGATCGAGGATTTGGGGCACGCCCCCGAGGACGACGTCTTCCAGCTCGTCACGCGGCCCGAGCTTGCGCCTGACGAGCCCGAGACGATCGAGGTCGAGTTCGAGGCCGGCGTGCCCGTCGCGCTGAACGGGGAGCGGATGGGGCTCGTCGAGCTGCTCGAAGCGAGCGCCGAGATCGCCGCGCGCCACGGCGTCGGCATCGTCGACCACATCGAGGACCGCATCGTCGGGCTGAAGGTGCGCGACATCTACGAGGTGCCCGCCGCCGCGATCCTGCTGCCCGCCCATGAGGAGCTCGAGCGCCTCGTGTGCACGATCCACCAGAACCAGTTCAAGCCGCAACTCGACCATCAGTGGGCCTACCTCGTCTACGTCGGGCTGTGGTGGGAGCCGCTGCGCGGCGATCTGGATGCCTACATGGAGCAGGTCAACGAGCGCGTCTCCGGCACGATCGCGATGAAGCTCTACAAGGGCCACGCGCGCGTCGTCACGCGCTCCTCGCCCAACGCCGTGTACGACGCCAGCCTGGCCTCCTTCTCGCAGTCCGGCGGCTTGTTCTCACAGGCCGCCTCGCCGGGCTTCATCGAGCTGTGGTCGCTGCAGTCGCGCATGGCCTGGCGTCTGCGCAACGAGTAGCGGCCCGCGAGTCACCCGGGCCGGCCGGAGCGTTTGCCGCGCCCGCGGGGTAGGATCGGTGCACGTGAACGGAACCGGCTACAAGCTGCTCGGCTTCGCCGTGTGGCGCGGGGCGAAATGGTATGCCCGGCGCAGGCTGCCCTCCGCTCGCACGACGGCGGCGAGCGCCGCCGGCGCACTGGCGGCGCTGGGCGCGGCCGCGGCGATCGCGCGCCGTGCGGCACGCTGACGCGGCGCGATCGTCACGTCGCGAGCCGTCCGGCTGTCGGCGTAGCTTGCGGCCATCGTGATCGCCGAAGGAAACGAGACGCCGGGCGGTGAGTCGGGAGGCGCTGGCGAGGGTCGCGGCCGGCGCAGCGAGGGCGACCTGCTGGCCGAACGCCGCGCGCGACGCACAGCGGAATCTGGCGAGCACGCGCTGACGCTTCGCGCCGAGGCCGCCGAGGCGACCGTGCGCACGCTGGAGACGCACGTCGCCAGCCTGCAGCAGCGCCTCGGCGACGCCGAGCAGGAGAGCCGGCGAATCGCCGATCTGCTGGACGCCGAACGCGCTCCGCGCGTCGGCGAGCGGGCGGATATCGCGCGTCGCGCGCAGCCGTCGCTGCGCGAAGAGGAGCTCGAGCGCGAGCTGGAGCGCTCCTCCCAGCGCGAGTACGCCGAGCAGCGCCTGCGCGTCGAGGCCGAAGACCGCGGCGCGGAGCTGCAGCGTGAGTCGCGCGTGGAGATCGAGCGCCTGCGCCGCCGCCTGAGCGCAAGCGAGCGCGAGGGCAGGGAGCTCGCCGCGCGCCTGGAGATCCTCGAACGTGAGCTGGCCGAGGCCGAGCAGGCGGCGGCGACCGAGCGCGCCGTGCTGCTGCGCAGCGAGCGCGCCCTGCGATCGCGCATCGGCGAGCTGGAGGGCGCGGCGCTGCAGATGCACGGCGCGCTGGAGGCCGAGCGCGCCGCGCGCAGGCGCGCCGAGCAACTGCTCGACGCGCTTCGCGACACCCAGCGCAGCGCGCTGGGCTTGCTCGGCGGCGTGGCCGACACGATCGCGCGCCTGCGCCAGGCGGCGCTCGCGCCGCCGCCATCGCCGCCGCCCGCTGCGCCGCAGCCGGCGGCGCCACCGCCATCGCGGGCGCAGCCCTCAGCGGCACCCTCCGCCCGTGCCCCGCTGGCGCCAGGCGGGCAAGGCGCGATCGCTGACGCGCCTGCGGCCCACCCGCTGGCGCCGGCACAGCGCCTGCGCGAAGGCCGCCCCAGCGATGCCGCTGGGCCGAGCGAGCGGATCTCCGAGGACGCGGGCAGCGCAGAGATGGCGCAGGCGCTGGCCGCGGCCGTGCAGCGCTTGCGCGCACGCGTTGAGGAGCAGCCCGCCCAGCCCGCCGCAGGGCCAGTCGCGCAGAGGCCTTCGCACAAGCACAGCATGTCGCTGATCACGCGCACGCGGCTGGCCTTGCGGCGGCGTCGCGAACGTCGCAAAGTGCGACGCGAACGCTGATCGCCACCCCTCGATCCGCCGACGCGATCCATACGATCTGCAGACGTTGACCGAGCCTGCCTGCGCCCATCTGCACGTTCACTCCGAGTACTCGCTGCTCGACGGCGCGTGCAAGATCGAGGGGCTTGCCAAGCGCGCCGCCGAGTTCGGTCAGCCGGCGCTGGGCCTGACCGACCACGGCGTGATGAACGGCGCGGTCGAGCTCTACCAGGCGTGTAAGAAGCACGACGTCAAGCCGATCCTCGGCTGTGAGATCTACCTCGTCGAGGACCACGCCGCGCGCGGCCCGGGCAAGGTCGAGCGCAATCACCTGACGCTGCTGGCGTCCAGCGACACCGGCTACCGCAATCTCGTCAAGCTCTCCTCGGCCGGCTTCCTCGACGGGCTGCAGCGCGGCAAGCCCTCGGTCGACATGGGTCTCGTCGAGCGCTACTCGGAGGGCGTGATCGCGCTGACCGGCTGCCTGGCCTCGCGCTTCTGCCAGCGCCTGCTTCACGACCGCGAGCAGGACGCGCGCGCCCACGCCGACGAGCTGCTGGGCGTGTTCGGCGCCGAGAACGTCTACTTCGAGGTGCAGAAGAACGGGCTGGCCGAGCAGGACAAGTGCAACGAGGGGATCGTCAAGATCGCCCGTGAGGTGGGCGGCAGCCTGGTCGGGACCGGCGACGTGCACTACCTGCGCCGCGAGGACTACGACCACCACACGGCGCTGTTGTGCGTGCAGACCAAGAGCACGATCGCCCAGCCGAAGCTGACGTTCGACACGAACGAGTTCTACCTGCGCGACAGCGGCGAAATGGTCGCCGCCTTCGCGGAGTGGCCGGATGCGATCGCGAGCACGCTGGAGATCGCCGAGCGCTGCGACGTCGAGCTGGAGCTGGGCAAGCAGCTGATCCCCAGCTATGAGACGCCAGACCAGACGAGCGAGCGTGAGTACCTGCGCGCGCGCGTGGAGGAGGGCCTGCGCCTGCGCTACGGCGACCCGCCGCCGGCCGAGGCGGTCCAGCGGATGGAGATGGAGCTCGAGGTGATCGACGGGATGGGCTTCAACGCCTACTTCCTGATCGTCTGGGACTTCGTCAAGTACGCCAAGGAGAACGGCATCGCCGTCGGCCCGGGCCGTGGCTCGGCGGCCGGCTCGATCGTCGCCTACTGCCTGGCGATCACCGATGTCGACCCGCTCAAGTACGACCTGCTGTTCGAGCGCTTCCTCAACCCCGAGCGCGTGTCGATGCCGGACATCGACATCGACTTCTCCGTGCGCGGCCGCGAGCGCGTCATGCGCTACGTCGTGGACAAGTACGGGCGTGAGTCCGTGGCGCAGATCGTCACCTTCGGCAAGATGTTCCCGCGGGCCGCCACCAGGGACGCCGCGCGCGTCCTGGGCCACGACTACGGGGTCGGGGACCGGCTGGCGAAGCTCATCCCGGACCCGCAGCAGGGCCGCCCGCCGAGCTTCGAGGACTGCATGAAGCCCGGCGAGCCGCTGCGCGCCGCGGTCGACGAGGACCCCGTCGCC
>DASYKG010000081.1:0-13534 GCA_035995645.1 Solirubrobacteraceae bacterium | reverse complement strand
GCGACGACGAGGTTGGCGACCTGATCGTCGACGGGCGTGCCGATGAACACGATGCGCTCGTTGAGCAGGCGCGAGTAGATGTCGAACGAGCGCTCGCCTCGCGCGCTCTGCTCGACGACCATCGGGATCAGTGGCATGGTGGGCTATCCTTTCGACAACTGGATGGTTGTCAGAACACCATAGCAACCACATGGTTGTCAAGGAGGTGGGTATGCCGGTTCGCAGAGAGGTCGACATCGAGGCGTCGCCGGAGGAGGTGTGGGAAGCGCTAGTCACCGAGCAAGGTCGCGAGCGCTGGCTGGACGAGCCGCAGCGCGACGTGCACGTGGAGGTCGTCGAATCGCCGCATCGCCTCGTGTGGTGGTGGGTCGGCGAGGACGAGCCGGCGACGCGCGTGGAGTTCCTCGTCGTCGCCTCGCCGTGCGGCACGCGCGTCGTCGTCACCGAGTCAGAGCCCGCGTTCCCGCTGGCGGCGCTGTCGATGAGCCTTGCGGGGGTGCGCGCTTGAGCGACGACCTCGGCCCGGTGTTCGCCGCGCTGGCCGACCCGACGCGGCGCCGGATGGTGCAGGCGCTGCTGCGCGACGGCACGACGACCGTGCCGGCGCTCACCTCCGCGCTGCCGATCACGCGCCAGGCGGTCGCCAAGCACCTCGCGGCGCTCGACCACGCCGGCCTCGTCGAGCGCTCGCCCGCGCCCGGACGCGAGGTCCGCTACCGACTGCGCGACGGCGCCCTGCATCCCGCGTCGGCGTGGCTGGTCGAGACCGAGGCGGCGTGGGACGGGCGCCTGGCGCGCCTGAAGGAGGCCGTCGAGCGAGAGGCCTGAGCCGCATCTCGCACGGCTGCGCATCGCCGCGGTGACGAGCGCGCGGGGAGCGCGTCGAGTAGCATTCGCCACGTTCAACGGCCGGTGGTGAAGGGAAGTCGGTGCGAATCCGACGCGGACCCGCCACTGTGACCGGGGATGCCCGCCGGAGCGCGCCGCGAGCGCGCAGCCACTGAACCGCTTTCGCGGAACGGGAAGGCTCGGAGAGGTGGTCCCGGGAGCCAGGAGACCTGCCTCCGGCCGAAGCCCACAAGCCCTCGTGGAAAGGGGTTGGCTCCATGCTCACATCTCGTCTTACGTACAAGGCACTGCTCGCCGCATGTCTGCTGCTGATCGCGACCGCGGCGGTCGCGCGAGCGGCCGCACCGGCGTCGGTGACCGTTCGAGTGGAGGGAAGCGAACGCACGCTGCTCGCGCCCAGCACGATCACGACCACCGCTGCGCCGGTCGTCAAGGACGGCAAACCGGCCGACGCGTGCACCGGCACGAGCGCCGCCGGCGCGCTCGAGCAGGCGACCTCGGGAAGCTGGGGAGGCACGTACTTCAACGGCCTCGGCTATTCGGCCGAAACGATCCTCGGCGAGACGCACAAGTTCGAATTCGGCGCGCCGGCCAACTTCTTCTGGAGCTTCTGGCTGAACAACACGCCGTCGTCGAAGGGCATCTGCGAAGCCGAGCTGAATCCCGGCGACAGCGTGCTGTTCTTTCCCGACTGCTTCAGCGAAACCGGGGCCTGCCCGCCCGCGCCGAATCCGCTCGGCATCGCGGCCCCGACGGTGGTCGAAGCGGGCTCGCCGTTCACGCTCACGGTGACGTCGTACGCCAACGCGAGCGGAGCGTCTTCACCGGCCGTCGGCGCGACCGTAGCCACCGCTGGCACGAGCACGACGACGGACTCCTCGGGACACGCGACGCTCGCGCTGTCGGAAATCGGCAACGTGGTGGTCCATGCGAGCGCCGCGAGCGCGGTGCGCTCGCAGGCGACCGTGTGCGTGCACAAGGCCAACGACGGCAACTGCGGCACGGCGGTGGCCGCCGGCACGACGACGAGCGGCGCCGCGGCGGGCTCGCCGCAGATCTACAAGGGCGCCTACGCGGTCGTGGCGAGAGCGTCGGGCGCGCTCGACGGTCACGTCTACCCGGCCAGGCGCGCGCCGCGTCTGCTCGGCGGCACGGTCAGCGCGCACACCTCGCTGGCCTCGGTGAGCCTGAGGCTGCGCCGGTCCTTTCACGGTCGCTGCTTCGCATTCGACGCCATCAGCGCGCGCTTCGTGCGCAACCGCTGCGGTCAGGGCAGCTTCTTCAAGGTGTCGACCAGCTCGCGTTTCTCCTACCTGCTGCCGGCGGCGCTCGCACGCGGCCGCTACGTGCTGGACATCGAGGCGACGGACACGGCCGGCAACCACACGACCCTCGCGCGAGGCAGCTCGCGGATCGTCTTCTATGTCCGCTAGATCCGCGACAGGGCTCGCGGTGCTGTGCGCGCTCGCCGCTCTCGTGTCCGGCTGCGGCCTCGGCGCGGGCAAGGCGCCGAGCGCGGTCGGGCTCGTCGTCACGCGCGACTTCGGCGCGAGGGTCGTGCGCTCGTGGGGCGCGCCGCAGGCGCGCGGCCAGGAGACGGTGATGAGCCTGCTGACGCGCAACGCGACGGTGTCCACGCGCTACAGCGGCGGCTTCGTGCAGAGCATCGACGGATTGGACGGCGGGCAGAGCGGCGGGCAGTCGGTCGACTGGTTCTACTACGTCAACGGCGTCGAGGCGTCCAAGGGCGCCGCGTCGACGAACGTGCATCCGGGAGACCACATCTGGTGGGATCGCCACGACTGGAGCGCGACCGACGACATTCGCGCCGTCGTCGGCTCCTACCCGCAGCCGTTTCTCAACGGCATCGCCGGCAAGCGCCTGCCGGTGCGCGTGGAATGCGCGAGCGCGGACGGCAATGCCTGTCGCACTGTCACCGCGCGGCTGCACGCGCAGCACGTGCCCGCAGGCGTCGCGGCGCTCGGCGGCGGCGCGGGCGCGGTGCAGACGCTGCGCGTGGCCGTGGGCACCTGGCGCGAGATCGCCGGCGTGTCAGACGTGCGCGAACTGCGCGGCGGCCCGCGCGCGAGCGGCGTCTACGCGCGCTTCTCCGCCTCGGGAACGACGCTGTCGCTGCTCGACGAAGCCGCCCGGGCCACGCAGACGCTCTCCGCCGGCGCGGGGTTGATCGCGGCGACGTGCAACGGCGAAGATGCTCCGGTGTGGGCGGTGACGGGCACCGATGCCGAAGGCGTGAAGCGCGCCGCGAGCGCGTTCGACGCCGCGACGCTGCACAACCGCTTCGCGGTCGCGGTCACCGCCGGCGGCCCGCTGGCGCTGCCGCGGCCGGGGGCGTGAGGCGATGATCGGCACGCTGCTCTTCTACCGGCGCATCGCGAGCCCGCTGCACGCTGCGCGCGCGAGTGTCGGCGCAGCCTGGGCGCTGTCGCTGACGGCGGCCACGCTGATCCTCTACAACCCCCTGTGCCTGCTCGCGCTGCTGCTCGCGGTGCTCGGCGCTGGCTGGGGTGCGGGAGTCGGGCCGCGCCTGTCGCGTTCCCTGCGCACCGCGACGATCGTCGCGCTGCCGATCGTGCTCGTCAACGTGCTCGTCAGCCGCCAGGGCCTGACGGTGTTCGCACGCCTGGGCGACCTCGGCCCGTTCGGACAGGGGGACCTGACCGTCGAGGCGGCGGCATACGGCGGCGTGATCGCCTTGAAGGTCACGCTGCTGATCCTCGTCACCGGCCTGGCGGGCCTGGCGGTCGACCCCGACGAGCTGCTGCGCATGTTCCGGCGCCTGTCGTTTCGCTCGGCTCTGACGGCGACGCTGGCGACGCGCATGCTGCCGGTGCTCGCCGCGGACTCTCAGCGCCTAGCCGAGGCCCAGCGCACGCGTCCGGGCGGTGCGCCGGCTGGCGCGCGCGGGCGGGTGGCGCTGATCAGCGCGGTCGTCGCCGGCTCGCTGGATCGCGCGATGGACGTCGCGGCGACGCTCGAGGTGCGCGGCTTTGCCACCGCACGCAGCCCGGGGAGGGGCACGGGCGGCGCGCGGCGCAGTGTCTCGCGCCACGACATCGCCTTCGCAGCGTCGGCGATGGCGATCGTCGCCCTGACGATCGCCGGGCGCCTGACGGGCGTCGCCGCGTTCGACTCCTATCCACGAATCGCGATGGCGGCGGGCGCGGGCACGTTCGCGCTCGCTGTCGCGCTGATGGCCGCCACGCTGCTGGCGTTCTGCGACCGCCGGGGGATCGATCCGTGACCGGCGCGATGCTGTCGTTCGAGGCCGTCAGCTACTGCTATCCGGACGTCGAGCGTCCGGCGCTGCGCGACGTCAGCCTGGAGATCGCGCCGGGCGAGTTCGTGCTGCTCGCCGGCCTGTCCGGCAGCGGCAAGTCCTCGCTGCTGCGCGCCGCGTGCGGCCTTGCACCGCACTTCCACGGCGGCCGCTTCGCCGGTCGCGTGCGCCTCGCCGGCCTGGACACGCGTGAGCACGGCCCGGCGCGCCTCGGGGCGTTCGCCGGCGCGCTGTTTCAAGACCCCGAGACGCAGCTCGTGACCGGCTCGGTGCGCGCCGAGCTGTCGTTGGCGCTGGAAAGCCGTGGCGAGAGCCCGGCGGCGGTTGCGCGCGGGGTCGAGGAGGTCGCGCTCGCACTCGGCATCGACGCGCTGCTGGATCGCTCCACGCACGAGCTCTCCGGCGGCGAGAAGCAGCGCGCGGCGCTCGGCGCCGCGCTCGTCGGAAGGCCGCAGATCGTCCTGCTGGACGAGCCGACATCGCAGCTGGACCCGGTCGCAGGCGACGAGCTGATCGGCCTGCTGCGCAGGCTCAACCAGGAGTGGGAGACGACGATCGTGCTCGCCGAGCATCGTCTCGAGCGCTGCCTCACCGGCGCCGACCGCGTGATCGCGCTGGAGCAGGGACGGGTCGCCTGCGACGGAGACCCGGCTGCGTTCATGCAGTGGGCGAGCGAGCGCGCGCCCGCGCTGCAGACGCCCGGCGCCAAGCTGTTCGCGCTGTGCGATCTGCATCCGGCCCCGGTCGGGGTCAAGCAGGCTCGCGCGACGCTTCGCTCGCTGGCGCTGCTGGGCGAGCAGGGCGAGCCCGAGCACGTCCCGGCCAGGCGCGAGCACGCCCGTGCGGAGCCCGCGCGCACCCGCACGGCCTCCCGCCTGAAGCTTGCGCGCCGCCCGCGCACGCTGTCGGCGCTGGCGATGCGCGGCGTATGGCACGAGCTGCGCGACGGTCCGGCGATCCTGCGCGGCGCCACGCTGACGGTCGCGCCGGGGGAGAGCGTCGCGCTGATGGGCCGCAACGGCGCGGGCAAGTCGACGCTGCTGCGACACGCCGCCGGCCTGCTGGCGCCGACGCGCGGGCACATCGAGCGCGGTGGCAGGGTGGCGCTGCTGCTGCAGAATCCCGGCGACTACTTCATCCACGAGCGCGTCGAGCTGGAGGCCTCGGCACACGCGCTCGCGGCCGCCGGGCTGACGGCGATGTCGGTGCGCAATCCGCGCGACCTCTCCGGCGGCGAGCGCCAGCGCCTGGCACTGGCGATCGTCACCGACGCGCAGGCGCCGCCGGCGCTGCTCGCGCTCGACGAGCCGACGCGCGGCATGGATCGTCAGGGAAAGGCCGAGCTTGCGGCCGAGCTGCGCCGGCGCGCAGGGGAGGGCCAGGCGGTGATCGTCGCCACGCACGACCCGGAGTTCGCCGCCGCGTGCGCCGATCGCGCGGTGCTGCTGGCCGACGGGCGGGTGATCGCCGACGGCCCCACGCACGAGCTGCTGGCGGGAGGCTGGTATTTCGCCACGGAGACCGCGCGGATCCTCGGCGGAGCCGGCGGCGCGCTGCTGCCCGAGGAGGGCGCCGAGCTGCTGCGCCGGCGTGTGCCGGTGGAGGTCGCGCTGTGAGCTGGCCGCTCGCCTCGTTCCTGCTGGTCGGCTTCGTGCTCGCGCTCGGCTGGTTGGCGTATGAGCGAACGCGCCTGTCGGCGCGGATGGTGGCCGTCGTGGCGACGCTCGCGGCGGTGGCTGCGCTCGGCCGCGACGCGTTCGTGGCGGTTCCCGACGTCAAGCCGATCACGGCGATGACGCTCGTCACCGGCTATGCGCTGGGCCCGCTGCCGGGGTTCACCGTTGGCGCGCTCGGCATGCTCTCCTCGAACTTCGTGCTCGGGCAGGGGCCCTACACACCGTGGCAGATGGCCGCGTGGGGCCTCGTTGGCCTCGCCGGCGCGGCGCTCGGGGCGCTCAGCCGCCGGCGCCTCGGGCGCGTGCAGCTGGCGCTCGCCAGCGGGGTGGCCGCGTTGTTCGCCAAGGAGCTCATGAACGTCTACCAGTGGACGATCGGCGCCAGCCACACCCCGTCGGCGCTGCTGGCGGTCGCCGGAACCGGGCTGCCGTTCGACCTCGCCGACATGGTCGCGAGCTTTCTCTTTGGCCTGGCCTTTGCGCCGGAGCTCGCGCGGCTGCTGGTGCGCATGCGCTCGCGCATGGACGTCGCCTGGGAGCCGTTGCCAGCGCCGGACGCGGCTGCGGCGCACCCGCCGGATCCCCCGCCGGCCGGTGGGCTGCGCTCGCTGGGTGCGTCAGGACCGCTCGCGGCGCTGCTGATCGCGCTTGCGCTGGGGCTCGCGGCGCCGCACGCCGCCTCGGCCGCCTCGCTCGGGCGCGAGCTGTCGTTTCTGGTGTCCGCCCAAAACGCCGACGGCGGCTTTGGCAGCGCCAGCGGCCAGCGCAGCAGCGAGCTGTACACGGGCTGGACGGCGATGGGCCTGGCCGCCGCCGGGCGCAACCCGGCGAGCGTCAGGCGCAACGGGCGCTCGCTGCTCGACTCGCTGCGCGCGGAAGCGGCGACGCTCAACGGCGTCGGCGACGCCGAGCGCACGATCCTCGCGGCGCGCGCGTGCGGCGCGTCGGCGTACTCCTTCGCGGGGCGCGATCTCGTCGCCGAAGTCCTGCGCGCGCGCGCCGGCGACGACTCCTTCGAGCACCAGGTCAACCTGACGGCGTTTGCCGTCTTCGCGCTGCGTGCCGCCGGGCACTCGCCGCACTTCAGCGCGATCCACGAAGCGGCCGGCTGGATCGAGCGCCAGCAGAACGCCGACGGCGGCTTCGGGTTCGGTGCGCGGGGGTCGCGCAGCGATGTCGACGACACCGGCGCCGCGCTGCAGGCGCTCGCCGACGCCGGCGCGCGAAACCGCCGCGTGCTCGGCCTCGCCACCGGCTTCCTTATGCGCTCGCAGAATCCCGACGGCGGCTTTCCGCAGCAGTACGGCAGCGAATCCAACGCGCAATCGACGGCCTGGGCGGCGCAGGGGCTGATCGCCGCCGGGCGCGATCTCGCGGGAGTTCGCCGCGGCGGCCGCTCGCCGACCGGCTACCTGGAAAGCCTGCTGGCGCCTGGCGGCAGCGTGCGCTACTCGCGCACGAGCGCGCAGACGCCCGTGTGGGTCACGGCGCAGGCGCTGATCGCCTTGTCGGGCAAGACGTTCCCCGTCGCCGGCTGATCGACGCAAGCGCCACATCTGCGGGCCCCAAGCCGCCAAGACGCCTGCGCAGGGCTTCAGGCGCCCTTTAGCGCCCGTCGTACCCTTTGCAGACGATGTCGGGATACCCGTACACGACGCCTGCGCCGATGCCGCGAGCGCTGATGGCCGCCCGCGCCGACGAGCGCCGGCGGCCTGGGCTGGCTGGGCCACTGTGGCTGGCGGGGCTCTCTCTCCTCGCGCTCGCAGTGGTCTGGGTCGTCGCCGAGCTGGTGCCGGCGACGCACCTCAGAGACGCTGTCCTGCTGCACCGTTTCGTCGCCCTGCAGGAAACCAGCGTCAACGGCGTCGCCGAAGTCCTGCCGCATCTGCTCAACCCGCCGCTGTTCACGATCTGGGGCGCGGTGCTCGTGCTCGTGGCGATCGCCCGCCAGCGTCCTCGCGTCGCGCTCGCGGTGGCGCTCGTGCTGGCGCTCGCCCCGCTCAGCTCGGAGATCCTCAAGCCGCTGCTCGCCCACCCGCATGTGCGCATCGGTTACACGCACATCGGCCCGCCCTCGTTCCCCAGCGGGCACTCGACTGCGGCGGCGATCCTCGCGTTGAGCGCCGTGCTCGTCGTGCCCCGGCGCGCGCGGTTTGCGGTGGGCGCACTCGCCGCCGCGTTCGCGCTGGCGGTCGGCGCCGCACTGCTGATACGCGCCTGGCACATGCCCAGCGACGTGCTCGGCGGCTACTTGATCGCGCTGGCCTGGACCGCTCTGGCGGTCGCCGGCGTGCGCTGGTCAGAGCGCCGCTGGCCGCGCCGCCGGCCAGCGCAGGAGTAGCCCTCGCCTCCGCAGGAGTAGCCCTCGGCCCGACAGGAGTAGCCCTCGGCCCGCCTCGGCGCGGAGCGTCGCGGCCCGGCTCCTCAGGACTCGGTCGCCTGCTCGGCGCCGTGCGCGCCCGGCTGCCACAGCGGCTCGGCGTGCGCGGCCGAGCCCGGCTCGTTGTTGGCGGCGCGGCTGAGGATGAACAGCAGGTCTGACAACCGGTTCAGATAGCGAACCACCTCCGCGGCGCCCTCCTCGCCGACGGCGATCGCCCGGCGCTCGGCGCGCCGGCAAACCGTGCGGCAGACGTGCAGGTGCGCTGCCGCCGGGGTGCCGCCGGGGATCACGAAGGAGCGCAGCGGCTCGAGCGTTGCGTTGACCTCGTCGCAGGCGCGCTCGAGCCACTCGGTGTACTCGCCGCCGACACGCAGGCGCTGACGGCTGTCTGCGCCGGAAGGCGCCTCCGGCGCGGGGACCGACAGGTCGGCGCCGATGTCGAGCAGATCGTTCTGCACGCGCGCGAGCCATTGCGCGAACTGCTCGGACAGGCCCGGCTGCAGCAGCGCGACGCCGATCGTCGCGTTGAGCTCGTCGACCGTGCCGTAGGCCTCGACGCGCGGGTGCAGCTTGGAGACACGGCTCATGTCGCCGAGGTGCGTCTCGCCGCCGTCGCCGAGCTTGGTGTAGATGCGTGTCAGGTTGACAGTCATGGCTGCGTGGCGCCAGTGGCGCGCACCGCCTTGATGATAGGCGCGACCCCCGGCGCGCGCCGTTGGGGCTTGGCACCTGACCGCCTCGCGTCGGCGCGATGGGATACGTTCCCGCCCTTCATGCGCATCGGCGTTCCGAAGGAGACCGCGGCGGGCGAGCATCGAGTGGCGCTCGTGCCGGAGGTCGTGAGCAAGCTCAAGGCCAAGGGCCTTGAGATCGTCGTGCAGAACGGCGCGGGCGACGACGCGCTCGTGCCCGACGCCGCCTTCGCCGAGGCCGGCGCGCAGCTCACCGGCGACACCGCGGCGATCTGGGGTTGTGACGTCGTATTGACGATCGCGCCGCCGGATCCCGAGCGGATCCGCTCGCTGGGCTCCTCCTCGATCCTGATCGGCTTTCTCGCGCCGCTGTCGAGCCCGCAGACGACGCGCGCACTCTCCGACGCCGGCGCGACCGCGTTCGCGATGGAGGCGATTCCGCGAATCTCGCGCGCCCAGTCGATGGACGCGCTGTCCTCGCAGGCCAACGTCGCCGGCTACAAGGCCGCGCTGCTCGGCGCCGAGGAGATGGGCCGCTTCTACCCGATGCTGATGACGGCGGCCGGCACGATCCCGCCGGCGAAGGTGCTCGTGCTGGGAGTGGGCGTGGCCGGGCTGCAGGCGCTTGCCACGGCCAAGCGCCTCGGCGCGCGAACGACGGGCTACGACGTGCGCCCGGAGGTCGCCGAGCAGGTGCAGTCGCTCGGCGCGCAGTGGCTCGACCTCGGCTTGGAGGCCAGCGGCGAGGGCGGCTACGCGCGCGAGCTGACCGACGAGGAGCGCGCGCGCCAGCAGCAGGCGCTGACCGACGCGATCAAGGGCTTCGATGTCGTCATCACGACCGCGCTGGTTCCCGGGCGTCCCGCGCCGAGGCTCGTCACCGCGGAGGCCGTCGCGGGCATGAAGCCGGGTTCGGTGATCGTCGACCTCGCCGGCGAGACGGGCGGAAACTGCGAGCTGACCGAGCCCGGCCAGACGGTCGTGCGCCACGACGTGAAGATCGCCTCGCCGCTGAACCTGCCGTCGAGCATGCCCGAGCACTCCTCGCAGCTGTTCGCGCGAAACGTGCTCGCCGTGCTGGAGCTGCTGGTCGGCGAGGACGGCAGCCTGAAGCTCGACTTCGAGGACGAGATCGTCGCCGGCGCGTGCATCGTGCGCGATGGCGAGATTGTCAACGCTGCCGCCAAGGCGGCCGTCGACAGGGCCGGTGCACCGGCTGCGGGAGGGCCGGCATGATCCTCGCGAGCACGCTCACGACCAACCTGGCGATCCTCGTGCTCGCCGGCTTCATCGGCTTCGTCGTGATCTCCAAGGTGCCGAACACGCTGCACACGCCGCTGATGTCCGGCACCAACGCGATCCACGGGATCGTGCTGCTCGGCGGCCTGTTGATCGTCGGCCTGTCCGGCAACGGCACGTTCAACAAGGTCATCCTCGTGATCGCGATCGCATTCGGCACGATCAACGTCGTCGGCGGCTTTCTCGTGACCGATCGCATGCTCGAGATGTTCAAGTCCAGGCCCAAGCCGCCGACCGATGCCGGCGCGAGCAAGGACGCCGATGGAGCCGGGGAGACGAAATGATCCTCGCGAGCTCCTTCCTGCAGGATCGCAACTTCCTCGACGTCCTCTACATCGTCGCCTTCGCCCTGTTCATCCAGGGCCTGCGCGGTCTCTCCGGCCCGACGACGGCCGTGCGCGGCAACCGCATCGCGGCGGTCGGCATGCTGATCGCGGTGATCGCCACGTTGCTCAACCGCAACGAGGGCAACTGGGGGCTGATCGTGCTCGGCGTCGCGCTCGGAGCGGCCGTCGGAGTGCCGGCGGCGCGGCAGGTGAAGATGACCGCGATGCCGCAGATGGTCGCGCTGTTCAACGGCGTCGGCGGCGGCGCCGTGTTCCTGATCTCCTGGGCCGAGTTCCGCCTGACGGACGGCTTCTCCAACACGCCGACGTACATCGCCGTGTTCTCCCTGTTCGCCGCGATCGTCGGCTCGGTCTCCTTCTGGGGCTCGAACATCGCCTTCGGCAAGCTGCAGGAAATCATCCCCGGGCGCCCGATCAGCTTCGGCTCCGCCCAGCAGATCGTCAACCTCGTGCTGCTGATCCTCGCGCTCGCGGCCGGCGTGGACATCGCCGCGGGATCGCACTCGGAAGCGATCTTCATCGGGCTGCTCGTCTGCTCGGCGCTGCTCGGCAACGCGGTCGTGCTGCCGATCGGCGGCGCCGACATGCCCGTCGTGATCTCGCTGCTCAACGCGTTCACGGGGCTGTCGGCCGCGGCGACGGGGATCGCGCTGGACAACACCGCGCTGATCGTCGCCGGCATGATCGTCGGCGCCTCCGGCACGATCCTCACGAACCTGATGGCGACCGCGATGAATCGCTCGATCCCGGCGATCGTCGCCGGCGGCTTCGGCGGCGGCGGGGCGGTGGAGGGCGCGTCCGGCGCGGGCGAGCACGCGGGCACGGTTCGCTCCACGAGCGCAGCCGACGCGGCGATCCAGCTCGCCTACGCCAATCGCGTGGTGATCGTCCCCGGCTACGGCATGGCGGTCGCCCAGGCCCAGCACGCGGTGCGCGAGCTGACCAAGGAGCTGGAGAAACGCGGCGTGGAAGTCAGCTACGCGATCCATCCGGTCGCCGGCCGCATGCCCGGGCACATGAACGTGCTGCTCGCCGAGGCCGACGTGCCGTATGACCAGCTCAAGGAGATGGAGGACGCCAATCCGGAGTTCCAGCGCACCGACGTGTCGCTGGTGATCGGCGCCAACGACGTGACCAACCCGGCGGCCAAGAACACACCCTCCTCGCCGATCTACGGGATGCCGATCCTCGAAGTCAACGACAGCCACTCGGTGATCGTCATCAAGCGCTCGATGAACCCCGGCTTCGCGGGAATCGAAAACGAGCTCTACTACGATCCCAAGACGGCGATGCTGTTCGGCGACGCCAAGTCGGCGGTCTCGGAGATCACCGCGGAGCTCGGCCAGATCTGAGCGGCGCCTCTGCGAGACTGCGGTCGTGATCGAGCGCAGCCAGGCTCTCGCGGCGCTGACGGAGGAGGAGTTCGACGTCGTCGTCGTCGGCGGCGGGATCACCGGCGCGGGCGTCGCGCTGGACGCCGCCTCGCGCGGCTACAGCGTGGCTCTGCTGGAGCGCGCCGACTACGCCTCCGGCACCTCCAGCCGCTCGAGCAAGCTCGTGCACGGGGGCCTTCGCTACCTGCAGAACTTCGACCTCGGGCTCGTGCGCGAGGCGCTGCTGGAGCGCCAGCTGCTGGTTGCGCTCGCGCCGCACCTCGTGCGCCCGCTGCCGCTGGTCGTCGCCGCCTTCGAGGGGGCGCACCCCGACCGCCTGGTCGGCGTCGGGCTGAACCTCTACGACGTGATGTCGGTCACCGACCGGCGCGACGCCGGCGGGCGGCTGCGCTCGCGCCGGGGACGGCGAGCTCGCGCCGCCGAGCGCGAGTCGGCCGCCGAGCCGGCGCCGACGGCGGGCGCGCCGGAGGGCGGCGAGTCCTGGAGCCCCGAGCGCCATCGCGTGATCTCCGGCGAGGAGGTGCTGGAGCTGCTGCCGGCGCTCGCCTCGCGCGAACCGACCAGCGGCTACCTGTTCTACGACTGCCAGACCGACGACGTCCGCCTGGTGCTGACCGTGCTCGGGGAGGCCGAGCGCTTCGGCGCTGTGTGCGCCAATCGCATCGACGTCACCGGGCTGCTCGAGCACGAGGGACGCGCCCGCGGCGTGCGTGCGCGCGACGGTGAGAGCGGCGAGGACTTCGAGGTGCACGCCGCCAACGTCGTCAACGCGACCGGCGTGTGGGCCGACGAGCTGCGCCCGCGCGAGCTCCACGACGAGGCCGAGCTGCCGCGCATCCGCCCCAGCCGCGGCACGCACGTCACGTTGCGCCACGAGGACCTGCCGCTCGTCGGCGGCGCGATCGTCCCGGCCGGCTCGGGGCGCTCGATCTTCGCGCTGCCGTGGCTCGGGCACACGCTCGTCGGCACGACCGACAACGACTACGAGGGACCGCTGGAGCACGTCGAGCCCTCGCGCGAGGACGTCGACTACCTGCTGGCTGCGGTCAACGAGTTCTTCGGCTCGGCGCTGGTCGCGCAGGACCTGACGGGCGCGTTCGCCGGCGTGCGCCCGTTGATCTCCACCGGCGACCCGAAGAAGTCCGTCGACATCTCGCGCAAGGCCGAGCTGTACGAGACCTCGAGCGGGATGGTCACGATCACCGGCGGCAAGCTCACGACCTGGCGGCGGATGGCGAAGCTCGCCGTCGACCGGCTCGTCGAGCGCGAGGCGCGTGACGCGCCGTGCCGCACGGCGGCGATCCCGCTCGGCGCGCCGGTGGAGGTCGCCGACCTGCCGCGCATCGACGGCGTGCCCGACTCCGCGTACCGTGCGCTCGCCGGGCGCTACGGGCATGCCGCCCACGACGTCCTGACCGTCGCGCGCGAGCGCGAGGAGCTCGCGCGGCCGATCGTCTCGGGCCTGCCCGACCTGCTCGCCGAGGTCGTCTACGCCGCCCGCCGCGAGCAGGCGCGCTCGCTCGGCGACGTGCTGCTGCGCCGGACGCGCCTGGGCGTTCTCGCGGCGCGCGAGCTCCTGCGTGGGGAGGTCCT
>DASYKG010000080.1:0-6519 GCA_035995645.1 Solirubrobacteraceae bacterium | reverse complement strand
GCCGCGCTCGCGTCAGCCACGGACCAGGCGCTTGTACGTGATCCGATGTGGCCGGTCGGCGGCCGCGCCGAGCACCGAGCGGCGGTGCTCCTCGTAGGCCTCGAAGTTGCCCTCGAACCACGTCACCTGCGAATCGCCCTCGAACGCCATCACGTGTGTGGCCACGCGGTCGAGGAACCAGCGGTCGTGGGAGATGATCACCGCGCAGCCGGGGAATTCCAGCAGGGCGTTCTCCAGCGCGCGCAGGGTGTCGACGTCGAGATCGTTCGTGGGCTCGTCCAGCAGCAGCAGGTTGCCGCCGCTGCGCAGCAGCTTGGCAAGGTGCACGCGGTTTCGCTCGCCGCCGGAAAGCGAGCCGATCCTCGCCTGCTGGTCAGAGCCCTTGAAGTTGAAGCCGGCCGTGTACTGGCGCGAGTTGACCTCGCGGTCGCCCACCTTCAGGTGCTCGTAGCCTTCGGAGATCTCCTCCCACACCGTCTTTGCCGGATCCAGCGCGTCGCGCGACTGGTCGACGTAGGCCAGCTGCACGGTGTCGCCGAGCTCGATCGCGCCGTCGTCGGGGGACTCCTCACCGGTGATCATGCGAAACAGCGTTGTCTTGCCTGCGCCGTTGGCGCCGATCACGCCGACGATTCCCGCTCGCGGCAGGTCGAAGCTGAGATCCTCGATCAGCAGCTTGTCGGCAAAGCCCTTGCGCAGCTCGCTCGCCGCCAGCACCTTCTCGCCCAGGCGCGGTCCCGGCGGGATGTGGATCTGCACCTCGTCGAGCTTGACGTTTCGCTCCTCGGCGATCAGCTCCTCGTAACGCGCCAGGCGGGCCTTTGACTTCGTGCGTTTGCCCTTCGGGTTCGTGCGCACCCATTCCAGCTCCGCGGCGATCGTGCGCTCGCGGCCCTTTTCCGAGCGCGCTTCCTGCGCCATGCGCGCCTGCTTCTGCTCCAGCCAGCCCGAGTAGTTGCCTTCGTAGGGGATGCCCTTGCCGCGGTCGAGCTCGAGGATCCAGCCGGCGACGTTGTCGAGGAAGTAGCGGTCGTGCGTGACGGCGACGATCGCGCCCTTGTACTCCGACAGGTGCTGCTCCAGCCACGCGACCGACTCGGCGTCGAGGTGGTTGGTCGGCTCGTCCAGCAGCAGCAGGTCGGGTGCGCGCAGCAGCAGCCTGCACAGCGCGACGCGTCGGCGCTCTCCGCCGGAGAGCTTGCTCACGTCGGCGTCCGGCGGCGGCAGGCGCAGTGCGTCCATCGCGTATTCCAGCTGCGTGTCCAGGTTCCACGCGTCGGCCGCTTCGATCTTCGCTTGGATCGCGCCGAACTCCTCGGCGGTCTCGTCGGAGTAGTTCGCCGCCAGCTCGTTGAAGCGGTCGAGCAGTGCCTTGGTCTGCGCGACGCCGTCCTCGACGTTGCCCCTGACGTCCTTTGACTCGTCCAGCGCCGGCTCCTGATCGAGCATCCCGACCGTCGCCCCGGGCGCCAGCGCGGCCTCGCCGCGATACTCCTGATCGACGCCCGCCATGATCCGCAACAGCGTCGACTTGCCCGCGCCGTTGTAGCCGAGCACGCCGATCTTCGCGCCCGGATAGAACGCCAGCGTGACGTTGTCCAGCACCGTCTTGTCGGGCGGGTGCAGCTTGGACAGCCGGTGCATCGTGAAGATGTACTGAGATGACATTGGCAGGCAGGATAGAGAGATCGCAACCTGCCCCACCCTCGCTAACGTTGTCGGGTCATGCCTACAACCGTCCTCGACGTCGAGCAGCACATGCTCCTGCTGGAGCTGGAGGCGCCATTCGACAAGCGCGACGTCCAGCTCGCCCGCCGGCGCATGGCAAAGCGCTGGCACCCCGACATCGCGCCCGCCGGACGGCAATTCGAGCACGAGCGCCACCTGAAGGCGATCAACGAGGCGGCCGACCAGCTCGAGCGCCTCGCCGAGGGCTCGCGCGGCGGCAAGGTCTCGCGCAACGCCGTGCGCGCCAGCGCCTCCGCGGCGCGCCGCGAGCGCGAGGAGGCGGGAAGGCGCGCCTACGAGGCCGAGCAGCGCGCGCGCGAACACGCCGCCGACCGTGAGAAGCACGACCCGTTCGCCAGCCGTGTGCCCGACCACTCCGTCGTGCACCGCTACGCGCGCTGTCTCTCCTACCCCGAGTGGGGCGTCGGGACCGTCGCCGGCATCTACTTCAGCGGCGACCCCGACGGCGAGGAGGAGGTGCAGCAGTGGGCGCGCGTCAAATTCAGCCACGGCGTGCGCACGGTGCCCGCGAGCAGCATGCGCTTCGTCGACTTCTCAAAGCCCGACCCAGGCGAGGAGCGCGTCGAACGCTTCATGCTCGCCGCTCAGCGGGCGATGGCCGAAGGCGAGTACGAGCTGGCGGCGCAGCGGCTGATCTACGCGCGCGACGCCGAGCCAGAGAACGTCGCCGTGCTGCGGCTGATGACGCTCGCCTTCTGGCAGGCCGGCAGGCTGGAGGAGGCCGCACGCGCCGTGCGCGATTGGGCGCGAGTCGACGGCGCGCGGCCCGCCGCGCATCGCTTCGCCTCGCGCATCTACGAGGACATCGGCGCCGTCGATCTCGCCGAGGAGGCCGCCGCACGCGCCGCCCAGCGCGGCCCCGCCGACGCCGGCGCGTGGGAGCGCCTCGGCCGTCTGCGCCTCTCGCTGATGGATCGCGAGGGAACGCTCGAGGCGCTGCGGCGGGCGATCGCGCTCGGCGCCGGCGAGGACGTGCGCGAGCTGATGCTGCAGGCGCTGGCGATCGAGCCGAGCGTCGCGCCCGCCGGCTGAGCGCAGCTACAGGATGTTCACTGCACGCGAGACGATCAGCCCGATCGTCAGCAGCGAGACGACCGCCTGCACCCCCATGATCGTCTTGGCCATCGGCGTCAGCGGCATCGTGTCTGTCGGCGAGAACGCCGTGTTGTTGGTGAGCGATACGTACAGGTAGTCGATGAACTTCGGCCGCCACCCGCGCGGCTCGATGCGGTCGTCGGTCATCTGCGGGAAGAGGAAGTCCGGCGGCCCGTCGGTGCCCGTCGCCCGCCTGCCCGGGCCTCCACGATCCATCTCCCAGTACCACAGGGCGAAGATCAGCAGGTTGGTGATCCAGATCAGCACGCCCGCAACGATCAGGCCGCGCCCGTCGGAGACCTTGTTGTTCAGCAGGAAATGCGTGAGCGCGCCGAGCGAGAAGATGTTCGCGGCGCTCACGAACGCCGTAAGGCTGAGCGCGATGCGCCTCCGTCGCGGGTGCTCCTCCTCGATCACGTTCGGTGTGACCACGAACATGCCGACCAGCAGCGCGCCCTCGAACGACGGGACCAGCCAGGCTGGTCCGGCCGTCAGCCGGTCCGGCAGCAGCACCTGGAGGATGATCGCCGCGAGCACGGTCAGCTGCGCCGGCCAGAAGGGCTCGCTGTCGGGCGGCGGCGGATACGCGCGCCCGGCCGATCCGAGACCGGCCGGCGCGGGTGGTTGCTCGGTCACGACCTCAGAGCCTAGGGCGCGGCACGGCGCGGGCGTAGCGCTAGCCTTCGGTGGTAACCGGGGTTGCGCGCGAGGCGCGCCGTGCCGGCGACTGAGCCCATGGGCATCGAGAGTCCCGTACACCTGCTGTTCATCGCCGCCGTCGCGCTGATCGTGCTCGGCCCCAAACGCCTGCCCGACCTCGCGCGTGCGCTCGGCCAGGGCATCCGCGAGTTCCGCCAGTCGCTCGACGAGGGCGCCAGCGAGCCCGAGGCCCCCGCCACGCCGCCGCCAGCCGCGCTGGCGCCCGCCACGTCGCCGCCCGCCGCGCCGGCGCAGACCGTCTCCCCGGCCGCGAGCGCGTCCTCGCCGACGCCCACGCCGCCCCCACCGCCCTCGCCCACCGTGTCGACTGCGCCGGGCGCGCTCGCGCCCGCGCCGCCCGCCGTAGGCGAGGGCCCTGCGGACTGACCTGGTACCCGCGGCTGGAGCTCGGACGGTCGCCGGGCCGATTGCGCCGGGATAGGCTGCATGTCCCCGACCAAGGAGCAACCGCCGATGAGCGCCGAGCAAGCCGCAGCCGCCTCCAATGCCGTCGTCAGCGAGCGCCGCGACAACGTGCTGCTGATCACGATCGATCGCCCGGAGGTCCGCAACGCGGTCAACGGGGCCGTTGCCGAGGGCATCGCCGGGGCTCTTGACGAGCTCGACGCCGACGACGGACTGTCGGTGGGAGTGCTGACGGGCGCCGGCGGCTTCTTCTGCGCGGGCATGGACCTCGGGGCCTTCGTCAAAGGCGAATCGCCGTGGTTCGGCGACCGCGGCTTCGCCGGCATCGCCCAGCGCTCCTCGCGCAAGCCGCTGATCGCCGCGATCGAGGGCTTCGCCGTCGCCGGCGGCATGGAGATCGCGCTCTCCTGTGACCTGATCGTCGCGGCGAAGGGCGCCAAGATGGGCATCCCCGAGGCCAAACGCTCGCTCGTCGCCGCCGGCGGTGCGCTGCTACGGCTGCCGCAGCGGATGCCTTACCACGTGGTCATGGAGCTCGCGCTGACGGGCGACCTGCTGCCGGCCGAGCGCTTTCACGAGTTCGGCGTCGTCAACCGCCTCGCCGAGCCCGGGTCGGCCGTCGACGTCGCGCTGGAGCTCGCCGAGCGCGTCGTCAAGAGCGGCCCGCTCGCCGTGATCGCCTCCAAGCGCATCCTGCAGGAGCAGTACGACTGGAGCAGCGAGGAGATGTGGGAGAAGCAGGGCGCGATCTCCGGTCCCGTGTTCGCCTCCGAGGATTCCAAGGAGGGCGCCAACGCGTTCAAGGAGAAGCGCGAGCCCGAGTGGAAAGGGCGCTAGGGGGCTAGCGCCCGAGCTGCTTCTTGCGCTTACGCTGGCGGCGGATCTCCAGGAAGCGCCTCCACAGGGCCCACATCAGCGTTGCCCGGGAGTCTTTCGCGGATATTGCGAGATCGCCTGATCGAGGTCGATGGCGGTCTTGACGATGCGGTTCTGTTCGTCGAGGTGCGCGGCCGGATAGCCCTCGCCGGGGCTCGCTCGCTCGGGTCGGCCGATGAAGCCGAAGTGGATGTCGTGGGGCATGATCTGCATCAGTCGCGGGAACATGTGCGCGCGAGCGCCGACGTTGCGCGGCTCCTCTTGAACCCACACTACCTCCTGCAGCTTGGGGTAGCGGCGGATCAGCTCGAGGATCTGCCCTTCGGGGAAGGGATACAGCAACTCGACGCGCGCGACCGCCAGACCGGGGTGTGAAGCGCGGTCGGGGTGGCCGACGAGGTCGTAGTAGATCTTGCCCGTGCACAGCAGCAGCCGCGTGACCTTCTCGTCGTCGACGCCCGGCTCGGCGAGCACGGGTTCAAAGCGCGTGCCCTCCGCGAGATCGGCGAGCGAGCTGGTCGCCTGCGGGAGGCGCAGCAGCGACTTCGGCGTCATCACGATCAGCGGGCGCTGCTTGGCGATGCGCGCCTGGCGGCGCAGCAGGTGGAAGTACTGCGCGGGCGTCGTCGGGCTGGCCACGCGGATGTTGCCCTCGGCGGCCAGCGCGAGGAAGCGCTCCAGGCGCGCGGAGGAGTGCTCGGGCCCGGAGCCCTCGTAGCCGTGGGGCAGCAGCAGCGTCAGGCGTGAGGTCTGACCCCACTTGGCCAGCCCGGAGACGATGAACTGGTCGACGATCACCTGCGCGGAGTTGACGAAGTCGCCGAACTGCGCCTCCCACAGCACGAACGTCTCCGGCGCCTCCTGGCTGTAGCCGTACTCGAAGCCCATGCACGCGAGCTCCGACAGCGGGCTGTTGTGCAGCTCCAGCGGCGCGAGCGCGTCGGGCAGGCTCTGAATCGGGCAGACCGTCTGGCCGGTCTTGGCGTCGTGCAGCACCATGTGGCGCTGGCTGAAGGTGCCGCGCTCGGTGTCCTGTCCGGTCAGGCGGATGGGCGTGCCTTCGGTGAGCAGCGACGCGAACGCCAGCGCCTCGCCGTGCGCCCAGTCGATGCCGGGGCCCGACGCGCCGCCATCGCCCAGCGCCTGTCGGCGGCGCTCGAGCTGTTTGACGAGCTTCGGGTGAACGGTGAAGCCCTCGGGAACGCGCAGCAGGCCTTCGCCGAGATCGCGCAGGCGCGCGGCGGGGACGGCCGTCTCCACTTCCGGGCTCGGCGAGCGGTCGAGCTCGTACTCGCCTGTTGCGTGTTCGCCGTGCTCGGTCGCCGCTGCGATCTTCGCCTTCAGGCGCTGGTGCAGCAGCGTCATTTTGTCCCACACCTCCTGCGCCTGGCTGTCGACCTCCTCCTGCGTGACCACGCCTTCGGCCACCAGGCGGTCGGCCCACAGCTCGGCGACGCGCTTCTTGCCCTTGATCTTCGCGTACATCTCCGGCTGCGTGTAGGCGGGCTCGTCGGACTCGTTGTGGCCGAAGCGGCGGTAGCCGATCAGGTCGATCAGCACGTCGTGGCCGAACTCCTGGCGGAAGGCGAACGCGAGGCGCACGGCGCTCATGCACGCGTGCACGTCGTCGGCGTTGACGTGCACGATCGGCACGTCAAAGCCCTTGGCGAGGTC
>DASYKG010000079.1:0-15223 GCA_035995645.1 Solirubrobacteraceae bacterium | reverse complement strand
CGTCGCGTGCTCGCCGAGGAAGCTCGGAACCATGATCCGGCCGGCAGCGTCCAGCTCGGTGTCGTGGGAGCTGCCGTAGAAGAAGCGCTCGAGCTCGGTCAGGCGCGAGGACAGCGGTGGCAGCTCGGCGAGCGCGCGCGCCGTGTAGCTGTCGTACTGCTCGGGGCGCCACACGCCGACACACGGCTTCAGATCGACGGGCATCGCGAGGACGACCCCGTCGGCCAGCGCCGACCGGTACCGGGCAGGGACGGTGAGGCGGTTCTTTGCGTCGAGCGTGTGGTCGAAGGTGCCACGGAAGGGGGTCACTGCGGAGACTCCAAGTTGATTACCGAGCCGAGGTGGAGGAGTGGGAGGAGCCCCTCCACCCCGGCTCGCTGCGGCGAAGATACCCCACTTCCTCCCACAACGCAACCTCAATTGCACATTTTCTCCCACCCAGACGTTCTGCCGCCCGCCTTCGCGGGAAAACGCCTGCTAATCGGAGCCTCTTCACTGCGACTGCGCGTGCCGCTCGGACGCTCGAAATCTGCAAGCGCCGCTGCAGATCTGTTCGCTGACACGGACCTTGCAGCGGCGCGGCCGCGCCGCGCCGCCGCGACAAGCGCGCCGGGGCAACCACGCCAGGCGCTACGATCGCCCGCGATGCCGGTGCCCAGATCGTTCGCACGACGCTGCCGCCAATCGCCACGCACGCTCCTCATGCTCGCCCTCGCGCTGGCGGTCAGCTCGCTCGCCGCGGCCGGATGCGGATCGTCGGGACCCTCGGGCACGTCGATCGACCCGGCGAACGCCGTGCCGGCATCCGCCGGCCTGTACGCGGGGGCGGTCGTCCGCCCCGAGGGATCGCTGCAGGCGGCCGCGCGCTCGGCCGGACAGACGCTCACCCATCAGGCCGATCCGTACCTGCGCTTGCTCGGCGCGCTGCAGACGCCAGGGTCGGGTGCGCTGGACTTCAAGCGCGACGTGGCGCCATGGCTCGGCTCGCGCGCGGGCGTGTTCCTCAGCGCGGCCGGGAGCGCAGGCTCTGAAGCGGCCATCGGCAAGTTGCTCACGCTCGTGCAGCAGGGCCTGCTCGGCCAGGACTCATCGCGCGGGGCCTTCCCCTTTGCGGCGCACTCGGTGGAAGGCGCGATCGTGCTCGACACGCGCGACACCGCCAAGGCCCGCTCGTTCCTCAAAGCGCTCGCCGGCCGTGCCGGTGCACAGACGACGTCCTATCGCGGGGTCTCCTATCAGGCGGCTTCGAGCGGGATCGCCTTCGGCGTCGTCGCGCGCCTGGCCGTCATCGGCACCGACGCCGCGCTGCACGCAGTCATCGACACCACCTCGGGCGGCCCCGCGCTGTCGCGCTCGCCCGACTACGCCAAGCTGCTGAGCGCCGCGCCCGCCGGGGCGCTCGCGCACGTCTACGCCAACCCGGCCGCGCTGGGCGCGGCGAATCGCTCCGCGGCGCAGGGCGCCTCGTCGGTCCTCTCGCTACTCGCCGGCGCGCGGACGGTGAACGTCTCACTCGTTCCTTCCAAGACGTCGATCGTCGTCGACGCCGACGCGCTCAGCGCCGGCGGCGGCGCGGGCGCGGGCGGCGGCGGACTGCTCGCTTCCAGCTCGCAGGCTGCCGCTGCGATGGGCGAACTTCCCGGCGAATCGTGGCTGGCGGTCGGGCTCGGAGATGTCGGCGCCACGCTCGGCCGCGACGCAGGGGCGCTTCAGGGCATCACTTCGCTCGCCGGTCCGCTCACGGGCTCGGGCGCCGAAGCAGGGCAGGCCGCAGGGATCAGCGTCAACGGCCTGCTCGCGGGGATCCTGCAACCGCTTCGCGAGCTCGCCGGCGAAAGCGCGCAGGGCCGGCGCGAACTGACGAGCTGGATGGGCTCGGCCGGGCTGTTCGCATCGGGCACCGGCCTGCTGGAACTGAAGGGCGGGATCGTGATCGAATCCAAGGACCCCGCGCTGTCGCGCGCCGCGGTCGGCAAGCTCGGAGCGAAACTGCGCAAGAGCGGTGGATCGGTGCAGAGCGCGTCGATCCCGGGCACCGACGCCGCGCTCGCCGCGCGGTTGTCGGGGCTTCCCGTAGCCCTGTACATCGCCGACGGCAGGAGCGCCGGCGGCAAGACCAAGTTCATCATCGGCATCGGAGAACCGTCGGTGCAAGCGGCGCTGAGTCCGCCGGGCACGCTGTCTGGCAGTGCGGCATACGCGACGGCCTCCTCCGCGCTCTCTGGCGCCCACCCAAGCGTGATCGTCGATTTCCCCACGCTGCTCGGCCTGCTGGAAGGCATCGGGCTCAGCGAAGACCCGACGATCGCGCCATTCGTGCCCTATCTGCGATCGCTCACCACCCTGTCGGGCGGTGGCGGCAGCACGGGCGCGGGCGTCGAACGCTTCCGCTTGGTTCTCGGCCTGCAGCAGGTCGGCTGAGGCGGCGGCGACTCGGCGTCTCTTCAGCGGATGTCGAATGCGCGGTAGAAGCGCGTGCGACCGTTCACGACGCGATCGACGCCGTAGCGCGACAACGTCGTTTCACCGTCGTCGCGCATCGAGTAGCGGCCGAGCACGGAGTTGCGCCCGGCCGTCGCGAAGAAACGATCGATGACCGTCTGGCGATCGTTGCCGTGCGAGCCAGCTCGGCGGATCGCGTCGAGCACGACGCTCATCGCCTCGAAGCCGTACAGCGCGTAGGCGCTCGGCTGTCCGCCGAACCGGCGACGGTAGTCGTCGAGCACGCGCGTTGCCGCGGGCGGGTATTCGTTCGCCGCGAGCACCGGCGTCGTCAGGTAGGTGCTCGCGCCCGCCGAGCCGATCGCCGAAGCGAACGCCTCCCCGGCCAGCGCGCTTGACCCCAGCAGCAGCAGATGCGGGTCGGCGCGGTGAAGCGCGGCCCACAGAGCAAGCGTCCCAGCCCCCGCCCCGCCCGCGAAGAACACGGCCTGCGCGCCGCTGTGCGCGATCTTTTCCACCTCTCCGCTGAACACGCTTCCCGGCGTGGCGACGATGCTGTCGTGGCCGGCAATCGTGACGCCCGCGTGTTCGGCTTCCGTGGCCACGAGCTGGGCCAGCGGCACCTCGAATGGGTTCTGGTCGTCGATCACGAACAGCTGGCGCACACCGAGCGCGCGTGTCAGCTTGGCCTGCGCGATCGCCTGCGCCCGGTCGCCCAGCGCAAGCCGACCGAAGTTGCGTTTGCCACTCGGGTAGAAGCGCTGGGGCTCGTCCTGTCCGGCATCCAGCGAAGACGTCAGCCCGATGTAAGGGCTGGCGGGGCTGACCTGCAAAATCCCGGCGGCGTTGATCAACGGCAGCGACACGGCGGTCGCCTCGGAGCCGAGCTCGCCGAGGTAGGCGATCGTGCTGGTGTCCTGCGCGGCCGTCTTCGCGTCGATCGACGTCGCGACGGGGTCGAGTTCGCCGGTTCTCGGATTGGCGTCGTCGAGTGAGACGTAGCCGACCTTCAGCGCTCCGACGTGCCCGCCGGCCTGTGCAAGAGCCAGACGCTCACCGTTGACGATTTCCTGCGATCTCGGCGCCGACGGGCCCTGCAGAGGAAGGCTCGAGTAGATCGCCAGCTGGTTGCCGGTCGCTTCGGAGGCGCCGGATATGCCCACTCCACCGCACCCGGCCACCGCCGGGAGGACCGCGGCGAGAGCGGCCAGACACAGCCAGCGCGCGCGCACGGATCTGCTAGCTGCGGCGGCCGGGGAGGTAGCCCGTGAGGATTCTCAGCGTCGCGCCGACGAGGATGATCGCCGTGGCGAGCAGGAACGCGTCAAAGCCCTTTGCCCCGAGTGCCCACAGCACGACCCAGACCAGGAGACCCGCGGTGACGGTGAGGATGAAACCCATGCCGCGGGAATCCTAGCTGGCCGATCTCCGGTCGGTCGCGGCCAGACCGGCCGCGAGTTCGGCGACGAGCATGCCCACGGCCCCCGCCGGGTCCTGCGACTCCCCTGCGGCACGCACCAAGCGCGTGCCGACGATCACGCCGTCGGCCCCCGCGTCGGCGGCCTGGCGGGCCTGCTCCGGTGTGCTGATGCCGAAGCCGAGCGCGACCGGCACCTCGGTGCTGGCCTTGGCGCGCGCGACGACCTCGGCAAAGCGATCCTGAAGCGCCTTGCGCTCGCCGGTCGTGCCGACGACAGACACGGCGTATAGGAAGCCTCGCGCGTTCGCGCCGATCGCGGCGAGGCGCTCCGGCGGGGTCGTCGGCGCCACGAGCGCCACCAGCGCGATGCCGCTCTCGTCGCACGCCTCGCGCAGCTCGCCGGCCTCCTCGAGCGGCAGGTCGGGCACGATCAGCCCGCATGCGCCAGTTCTTGCCAGACGCTGCACGAACGCCGTCGCCCCGGGCGCGTAGACGACATTGGCGTAGCACATCAGCACCACCGGAATGCTCGGCGACAGGGCGCGCGCGACCTCCAGCACTCCCGCGACGCTCGCGCCGGCCGCGAGCGCGCGCGTCCCCGCCTCATGGATCACAGGGCCGTCGGCGAGCGGATCGCTGTAAGGCACGCCGAGCTCCAGCAGATCGGCGCCCGCCTGCGCGCACGCCTGGCCGATCTCGATCGACTGCTCCAGCGTGGGGAAGCCGGCCATCAGATAGGGCATCAGCGCCGCGCGCTTTTGGTTGCCTGCGAACGCGTCGGCGATCCTCTGCACACCGGTCGCCGCCTGCGTGCTCACGGTGCGTCGTCGCTGGCGAGCACCTCGGCCAGATCCTTGTCGCCGCGGCCGGACAGGCAGACCAAATCGATTTCGCCGTCGTCCTGCGCGAGCACCCATGCCAGCGCATGCGCGGTCTCCAGCGCCGGAATGATCCCCTCCAGGCGTGAGACCTCCCTGAACGCGCGCATGGCCTGCTCGTCGGCCACCGCGACGTAGCGCGCGCGGCCGCTGTCACGCAGGAAGGCGTGCTGGGGCCCGGCGCCGGGATAGTCCAGGCCCGCCGAGATCGAGTGCGCTTCGGTGATCTGGCCCTCCTCGTCCTGCATCACCGCCGAGCGCGAGCCGTGCAGGATCCCCGCGCGGCCGCCGACCGTCAGCGGAGCGCCGTGTCGAGCCGTGTCGATGCCCTCGCCCCCGGCCTCCACGCCGACGAGCTCGACGCGATCGTCGTCGAGGAACGCCGTGAACGTGCCGATCGCATTGGAGCCGCCGCCGACGCACGCGACGACGCGCGTCGGCAGCCGACCCTCGACCTGCAGCATCTGCGCGCGCGCCTCGTCGCCGATCACGCGCTGCAGGTCGCGCACGAGCGACGGGTACGGCGCGGGGCCGACGGCCGAGCCGATCACGTAGTGCGTGCTCTGCACGTTGGCGACCCAGTCGCGGATCGCCGCCGAGGTGGCCTCCTTGAGGGTCTGTGCGCCGGCGTCGACGGGGCGCACCGTCGCGCCGAGCAGCTCCATGCGCTGCACGTTGGGCCGCTGGCGACGGGTGTCCTGCACGCCCATGTACACGACGCACTCGAGATCCAGCAGCGCGCACACGGTCGCCGTCGCGACGCCGTGCTGCCCCGCGCCCGTCTCGGCGATGATTCGCCGCTTGCCCATGCGCTTGGCCAGTAGCGCCTGTCCGAGGGCGTTGTTGAGCTTGTGCGAGCCGGTGTGGTTGAGATCCTCCCGCTTGAGGTACACGGTCCGCCCCACCCGCTCGGACAGCCGTCCGGCGCGATACAGCGGCGTCGGGCGCCCGGCGAAATCACGCAGCAGCTCGTCGAGCTGTGCCCGGTAGCCCTCGTCGACACGCGCCCGAGTCCACGCGAGCTCCAGCTCCGCAAGTGCGGGCATCAGCGTCTCGGGCACGAACTGCCCCCCGTACTCGCCGAAGTGGTGCTCGACGAGTGGCTCGGCGGCGTCCGCGCTCACGCCGTGCCCCCGCCGACTGCGGCGGCGGCATCGCCGGCGCCAGCGTCATTCTCGCCGACGCTGGAGCCAGCGTCGGCGGCGGCGTCGCCGACCTGCTGCGCAGGCTGTGCCGACCGCTCGACGGCGGCGAAGAACGCGCGCAGCCTCTCGGGGTCCTTGCGGCCGGGCGCGGACTCCGTGCCGCTGGCCGTATCCACCGCATAGGGAGCGGTGGCGGAGATCGCACCGGCGACGTTGTCCGCGGTCAGCCCACCGCTGAGGATCAGCGGCACCTTCGAGCGCCGCTTGGCCACGAGCGCCCAGTCGAACGTCTCGCCGGTCCCTCCGCGCAGTCCCTGGCGCTCACGCGCCTTCGCACGCGCGTCGAGCAGGTGGAAGTCGACGTGGAAGCGCTCGACGTCGCGCACGTCGCCGGGTCCGGCGACCTGCACCGCCTTGATCACGCGCGCGCCCGTGCGGCGCGCGGCCTCGGCGCAGAACGCCGGCCCCTCGTCGCCGTTGAACTGCAGCATGCTCAGCCCGATGCTCTCACTGTGCGCGACGACGTGCTCCAACGGCGCGTTGACGAACACCCCGCACAGCTCGGCCTTGCGCCGCAGCGCTGCCGCGATCCGCTCCGCCTCCTCCGGCGCGCAGCGACGCGGACTTCCCTCGTAGAAGATCATCCCCAGCGCCCACGCTCCCAGCTCGACCGCCAGCTCGGCGTCGGGCAGGTTGGTGAGGCCGCAGATCTTCACTCTTGGGGGCGCCTGAGACACGCCCCCAACGGTAGCGGGGTCCTACCCTCCCGGAGTGTTCGGGTTGGGAACCGAGTTAGGACGACTGGCGAGCTTGACGCTGACCGACTTGCGTTCGTAGCCGCCCTTGCCGTTGCCGCGCAGCAGCCCGACCGTCACCGTGTCGCCGGGTTTCTTGGCGGAGATGTCGTTGGACAGGTCTTCTGAGCTGTTGACCGCTCTGCCGTCGATCGAGAGGATGATGTCGCCGCCGACCGCGACCTGGCCGCCTTCGGTGCTGCCGCTCACCGAGCCGCCCTTGATGCCGGCCTTTTCGGCGGGTGTGCCTTTCTGCACGCTCTGCACGAGCGCGCCGCTTTTCACCGGAAGGTTCAGCGCCGAGAGCGAGCCGTCGATCGTCAGCGAGGTCAGGCCGATGTACGCGCCGCGCACTGTTCCGCCTTTCTCCAGCTGTGAGATCTCCGCCTTGGCCGTGTCGATCGGTACGGCGAAGCCGATGCCGACACTGCCGCCGCCGGAGCCGCCGGTCTCGATCTGCGAGTTGATGCCGATCACTCGACCAGAAGCGTCGAGCAGCGGGCCACCGGAGTTACCCGGGTTGATCGGAGCGTCGGTCTGCAGCACGTTGTCGATGGCGAAGCCGTTGGGCGCCGTGATCTGACGCTGGAGCGCCGAGATCACGCCCGTGGTCAGCGTGCGTTCGAGGTCGAAGGGATTGCCGATCGCGAGCACCGGATCTCCGACCTGCGCGCCACTGGAGTTGCCGAGCGTGAGCGGGCGCAGGGTGAGGCCGTCCGGGTGGATGCGCAGCACCGCGAGATCGTTGGAGGGGTCCTTGCCGACCACCTGCGCGTTGACCGTCTTGCCCTTTTCCAGGCTCACCGTCACCTTGATGGCGTTCTCGACGACGTGGTAGTTGGTGAGAATCGTGCCGTTCTGATCGATCACGATGCCAGAGCCGGTCGCCTGGCCCTGGCGCTGGGATTCGCCGCCGAAGAGGTTGAACGGAGATTCGGTTTTCTGCACGATCGTCGAGGTCACAAAGACCACGCCGGGGGCGTCTTTGACGTAGATGTCGTGGGGCGTGAGACCCTTGCTCTGCTGCGATGCGTTCGAGGGCGCGATCGGCGCGGCCTGCACCGTCGTCACCGAATTACCGCTTGCACCGAGATCGCCCAGGGCGGCGATCACGGCGACGACGACGCCTCCGCCGAGGAGGGCTGCGATGAAGGGGATGACGAACAGGCGTCTCATTACGATCCAAGGATGAGCGCGGCCGATGAAGGCTGAATAAAGGTCAACCTTCGTCAGCGCTAAAAGCGCGCGGGGCGCAGTTTCGCAGTTTCTGACTCGATGTTCTGCTCGTCGGCGACACCGCCGGGCGTGGAACTGGCGGCTTCGCCGAGCAGCTCGCGCAGAGCGCGCTGCGGATCGCCGGCTCGCATCAGCGACTCCCCCACGAGCACCGCGTCCACTCCCTCCTGTTCGAGGCTGCGCAACTGGCCGGCCTCGGCGATGCCCGACTCCGAGACAACCGCGATCCCGTCCGGGATCGCGCCGCGCAGCAGCGTCGTGCGGCCGATGTCGACGGAGAAGTCGCGCAGATCGCGGTTGTTGACCCCGATCAACCGCGCTCCCACGCCGAGCGCCCTTTCGAGCTCGTCGTGGTCGTGAACCTCCACGAGCACCTCGAGGCCGAGGCCTTGCGCCGCGTCGTGCAGCCTCGCCAGAGTCACCGCCTCCAAGGCGGCGACGATCAGCAGCACGGCGTCGGCTCCAGCCGTGCGCGCCTCGATCAGCTGATACTCATCGACGATGAAGTCCTTGCGCAGGACCGGCAGCTCGCAGAGCTGGCGGGCGACGCGCAGGTCCTCGAGCGAGCCACCGAAGCTGGATTCCTCGGTGAGCACCGACAGCGCGCTCGCCCCGCCGCGCTCGTACGCCCGGACGATCTCATCGACCTTCGCCCCGTCCCGCAAGATCCCGGCCGACGGCGAGCGACGCTTGAACTCGGCGATCACCGCGATGCCCGGCTGGGTCAAGGCGGCATGCAGGCTCTGTGTCGCGGCCGGTGCCGATGCCGTAACGCCGGCGCCGGCGACCGTCGCCTGTGCGAGACGCCGTTCGAGCACCGGCTGGGGCACATCTGCCTTGCGGCGCTGCAGCGCTTCACGTGTGCTCCGCAGGATTCGCTCCAGCACGTCTGACTTCTGTCCGCTCACGACGCCACCTCGGCCGGCGCATGAACGCGGCTTGCCAGCACGTAGCGCTCCAGCGCCCGCGCGGCGCTCCCGTCCGACAGCGCCGCGCGCGCCGCCTGCACGCCATCGGCGATCGAATCCTCGGCGCCCGCTGCATAGATCGCGGCGCCCGCGTTTATGACAGCCAGCTCGATGCTCGCCCGCGGCGCCGAGGGGGCGCCGTCTGCGCCGAAGATCGCGCGCGTTACGGCCGCATTGTGCTCTGGCATGCCGCCAGCGCAGTCCCGCTCGAAGACGTCCGCGGAGACAGGCTCGATGCCCACGTCGGCGGGCGCGAGCGTGTAGCGGGTGATCTCCTCGCCGTTGACCTCCGCGACTTTCGTGGCCGCGACGATCGACAGCTCGTCGAGCCCGTCCTCGGCCGCGACCACCAGGGCGCGGTCGACGCCGAGCCTCGCCAACGCCCCGGCGATCGTGTCGAGAAAGGCCGCGTCTGAGACGCCGATCACCTGGCGCCTTGCACCGGCGGGGTTGGTCAGCGGGCCGAGCAGGTTGAAGATCGTGCGAACGGCCAGCTCGCGCCGCACGGGGATGACGAATCGTGTCGCCTGGTGATGTGCGGGCGCGAACATGAACCCGAAGCCCGCTTGCTCGATGCAGGCCGCGACGCCATCCGGGTCCACGTCGATGCGCGCGCCCAGCGCCTCCAGCAGATCGGCCGAACCAGAGGCGCTCGTGGCCGAGCGATTGCCGTGCTTGGCCACCGCGCAGCCCGCTCCCGCCGCGATCAGCGCGGCAGTCGTGGAGACGTTGAACGTCCGCCGCCCCCCGCCCGTCCCAGAGGTGTCCAGCAGATCTTCGCGCGCGACCGGCACCGGGACGGCGAGTGCGCGCATCGTGCGCGCCAGGCCGGCCAGCTCGTCGACCGTCTCGCCCTTCGTGCGCAGCGCGATCAAGAAGCCCGCGATCTGCGTCTCGGAGGCCTGCCCGTGCATGATCTCGTCGAGCACGTCCGCGGTCTCGTCGCCGCTCAGATCCCTGCGCGAGGCGAGTGAGTCGATTGCGGCAGTGAGCGTCGGGTTGGGCATCAGCCCTCGCCGAGGAAGTTCGCCAGCAGCCTCTTGCCTTCGTCGGTCAGCACGGACTCGGGATGAAACTGCACGCCCTCCGCCGGAAGCTCGCGATGGCGAACGCCCATCACGACGCGGCCTCCGCGCGCCGATTCCTCCAGGCAGTCCGGCAGCTGCGGATCGACGACCAGCGAGTGATAGCGCCCGACTCTCAGCGGCGACTCGAGACCGCGAAAGATCGTGCGGCCGTCGTGCTCGATCGTCGTCGCCTTGCCGTGCACCGGCGAGTTCAGACGCACCCGTCCGCCGAACGCCTGCGCGAGCGCTTGATGGCCGAGACAGACACCGAGGATGGGCACGCCGGACTCGGCCATGCGCCGAACCAGCTCCAGCGTGATCCCCGCCTTGTCAGGCGTGCACGGGCCGGGCGAGACGACGCACCGCTCGAAGTTCTTCTCCAGCAGCTCCTCGACGCTCGCGCGGTCGTTGCGCACGGTCTCCACGTCGGCCCCAAGCTCGCCGAGGTACTGGACCAGGTTGTACGTGAACGAGTCGTAGTTGTCGAGTACCAGGACACTCATGGCCAATCGGCCTGTTCGCACGCGAGCTCGATCGCGCGCATCGCGGCTGTCGACTTCGCCACCGACTCCTCGTACTCGTAGTCCGGCTTGGCGTCGGCGACCGTTCCTCCGCCCGCCTGCACGTGCGCGACACCGTCCTTGACGACGACGGTGCGGATGTGAATCGCCGTGTCGAGGTCACCGGCGTAGCTGAGATAGCCGATCGCGCCGCCGTATCCGCCGCGCTTGACCGGCTCGAGCTCGTCGATGATCTGCATCGCCCGCACCTTCGGCGCACCCGACAGCGTCCCCGCGGGCAGGACCGAGCGCAGCGCGTCCATCGCACCGACACCCGGGCGAAGCGTCCCGGATACAGCGGAGACGATGTGCATGACGTGGCTGTAGGTCTCGATCTCCATCAGCTCGTCAACGGCCACGCTGCCGTACTCGCACACGCGCCCGAGATCGTTGCGCCCCAAGTCGACGAGCATCACGTGCTCGGCGCGCTCCTTCTCGTCGGCCAGCAGGCCCGCGGCGATCCGGCGATCCTCCTCCGGGGTCGCGCCGCGATGACGCGTGCCGGCGATCGGCTTGGTGCTGACGTGCCGTCCGCTGACGGTCAGCAATGGCTCGGGGCTGGCGCCGGCGACCTGGAAGTCGCCGAAGTCCAGGTAGTACATGTACGGGCTCGGGTTGACCGCGCGCAGGCCGCGATAGATCGAGAACGCCTCGACCGGCACCGCCGCCGACCAGCGCTGGGAGGGAACGACCTGGAAGGCGTCGCCCGCGTGTATGTACTGGACGATCCGCCGCACCATCCCTTCAAAGCGCTCGCGCGTCACGTTTGACTGGAACTGCGGCGGCTCTCGCTTCTCGTGCGGACGCTCTGAGCGCGGAACCGGTCCGGCCAGTCGGGCGCGCACATCGGCGATGCGCTCGACGGCGATCGCATAGGCGCGCTCGACATCGGGCTCGGCATCGAGGTCGGCGTTGGCGAGGATCGTCACCGTGCGCTTGAGATGGTCGAAGGTGACGAGCACGTCGGTGAGCATCAGCGCCATGTCCGGCAACCCCAGGACATCGGGGTTTGGCGGCGCGAGTGGCTCCACCGTGCGCACGAGGTCATAGCCGAAGAAGCCGACCGCCCCACCCGTGAACGGCGGCGCGTCGGAGATCTGCGCCTGGCTGAAGCGGGCGAGGTCGGCGGCCGCGAGGGCATACGGATCGCCGCCGTCGGCCAGCGACCAGCGCAGAACGGCTCGCGGGCGAAAGCCGATGAACGAGTAGCGCCCGACGCGCTGGCCCTGCTCGGCAGACTCCAGCAGGAACGCCGGCTCCCCCGGCGCCAGCTCGCGCAGCTTGAGAAACGCCGATACCGGCGTCTCGCAGTCCTCGATGAACTCGTGGCGCAGCGGTATCAGGTTGTGTCGCTGCGCGAGCGCGCGCACCTCGTGCAGGCTCGGCTCCACGTCAGGCACGCCGATCAGCTGCTCAGCCGCGGCGGTCATCGAGCACCCGCTCGGCATCGGCCAGCGACCTTCCCCTGCTGTGCAGGAGCACGAGCAGGTGATAGAGGATGTCGGCCGCCTCTTCGTCGACGCGCTCGTCAGACTCCTCGCGCGCCGCGCGCGCGACCTCCTCGGCCTCCTCCATCACCTTCGCGCCGATCAGCCGCGGGTCGTCCAGCAGCTCGATCGTGTACGAGCCGGCGGGACGCTCGCGGGCACGCTCGGCGATCATGCGCTCCAGCCCCGGCAGGACCTCGCCTGGAGCGGCCGGGGTCAGCTCGCCGCGATGAAAGCACGTGCGCTCGCCGGTGTGGCAAGCGGGACCGGCTGGTTGCACGAGCGCGAGCACCGTGTCGCCATCGCAGTCCAGCCGCAGCGCCTTGACAACCTGCACGTTTCCACTCGTCGCGCCCTTGTGCCACAGCTCGCCGCGCGAGCGACTGTGCAGGTGCAGCTCGCCGGTCTCGCGCGTGCGAGCGAGCGCCTGCGCGTTCATGTACGCAAGCATCAGCACCTCGCCGGTGGTCCAGTCCTGCACGACGCACGGCACCAGGCCGCGCTCGTCATAGGCGATCTGCGCATCGATCCGCTCCGCTGTCGAGGGCGTGCTCATCCGCACGATTGTAGGTTGCGAACGCGTCGGCGCGCCCGTGCGCGCGCGTTTGAGAAAGACTCCCCGAAAGGATGTCGCTACTGGAACGCGAGCTGCTCGTGGTGACGGGCAAGGGAGGTGTCGGTAAGACGACGCTCGCGACCGCCCTCGGCCTGCTCGCCGCCGAGCAGGGTCTGCGCACGATCGTGGTGGAGCTGGGTGAGCAGGCTCGCGTGCCTGAGCTGTTCGGCCTCGCGGCGGGCGAGCCGGGAACGGAGACGCGCCTTCGCGATCACCTGTGGAGCATCTCCATCGACCCAGACAGGGCATTGCTGGAATGGCTGCAGGCGCTCGGCGGCCGTGTGTCCGGCAGAGTCCTCGCCTCGAGCAACACGTTTCAGTACTTCGCCGCCGCCGCCCCCGGCGCGAAGGAGCTCGTCAGCATGGTCAAGATCTGGGACCTGACGCAGGCCAAGCGCCGTCGCGGGCGCAGCTACGACCTCGTCATCCTCGACGCGCCGGCCACCGGCCACGCCCTCGGCCTGCTCGACTCGCCGCGAACGTTCGGCGCGATCGCACGCGTCGGCCCGATCGCCGGACAGGCCGATCGCCTGGGCAAGCTGCTCGAGGACGCCGAGCGCTGCAGCTACGTCGCCGTCGCCAGCCCCACCGAGATGGCGATCACCGAGACGCTCGAGCTGCAGGAGCGTCTGCACAACCAGCTCGGACGCGAGCTCGATGCGGTGATCGTCAACGGCGTGCTGCCGCAGCGCTTCAGCGGACCGGAGCTCGAGCGTCTGGGCGCGCCTTCGGATGCTGCCATCAATGGCGCGTCGAGCGCACGCGGCGATGGCGCTCGCGCCGGGCGCCGGGCGTCGACCGTTGCGGTCAGGCGCTCAGCGCTAGTCGCAGCCCACGCGGTATCCGACCGCGCCCGCTTCCAGCACAATCAGCTCGCGCGCCTGCGCCGGCGGAAGTTCGAGGTGATCAGCGTGCCCTTCCAGTTCGCCGCCAAGCTGGATCTCACGGCAATCGGCGGCATCGCCGAGCATCTGCGTCGCAAGTTGTGAGAGGGGGCTGGGACGCAGCGCCCGTGGATCACCTCGCTGCGGACCGGTAGCTGACATCCATCCCGTCTCATGAGGCCTACTAGGAGATCAGCCGGTACTTGCGAGTGCCGGGATTGCGCTCCAGCAGCCCCACGGCGAGCAGTGTGGTCACATAACGGTGCGTCGTACTCGTGTTCATGTCGAGCATGCGCGCAAGTTCGGCGATGCCCAGATATCCGCCGTCAGAGGGAAAGCACGACAGCACCAGCAGCCCGGAAAGCAGCGAGCGCGACAGCCGCCTGTCCTCCATCTGCGCCGGATAGGACCACTCCTCGGAGTCGAGCGCGAGCGGCCACTCGGGATCGTTGACAGCCGAAAGCAGCACCGACAGGGTTCCCCCCTGGCCGGCGCTGCGCACCACTTGGTCGACCTGCGCCTTGGACAGCTCGATCGACACAGGTTGCCCGTCGGAATCGTCAGTGCGAGCCGGGCGCCGCGAAGGCCGCTCCGCTCGCTGCCACTGGCGAGACGACGCGGCTTTGGATGCGGCACCCGAAGCACCCGCCTTAGCGCGTCGCGAACGACGCTGCTTCTCTCTTCTGACTGGCAATACCCCGGTCCCGTTTTCGTCCTTCATCGCGTTGAGGCAATCATGCCGGCGTCCTCCACATTCGCAAAGGCTGTTCTGAATATTCAGTTCTGACTATTCTTCGCAACTGGGCGCCGAGCCTCATCAGGCGCCCTGCTGCGCGAAGGCGACGCGCCAGAGACGCAGGATCGGAATCAGCACGCGAGTGAGCGACCCGCCCGCCTCCACGATGCTGGCCGTGCTCGCGCGCATGTCCGGCGTGCGGGCGCTGTCCTTGGACAGATACATGGCAACCATGCATGCGGCGATGACCGCATGCCGGTGACCATTGTCGAGCCGGCGAGCCTCTCGCGCCGATCGCGTGACCAGCTCGCGTACCCGCTCTCCCGCGAGCGCCTCGCTGGAATAGTGGGCGATGTACCGATGGTCGCCGTTGAGCTCGTCTTCGACCTGGTCGACGTAGCTGTCGAGCATGGTCGTCGCCGCGGACAGCCAGGGGAAGTATGCGGCGCGTGTGCGCCGAACATCGACGTCGGTGCAGTCCGGCTGCGCCGCCAGCGCAAGGAAGGCGTGGACCGTCATCGAGGCGCTCGCCGCGCCACTGAGCTCGAACCAACTCATGCGCTGCTCGTCCGAGAACTCGCGATCCGCCCACGCCTCCAGGGCGGCGTCCCGGTCCAGCGGATCGGTGCTGTGGTTGAGCGCGAGCACCTGCGCGCGTCGTGCTTCGCGCACTACCAGCGGGCGGACGCGTCCGTAGGACGGTAGCGCCGCGCAGCTGTGTCGGCACGTTTCAACGAGCGATCGCAGATAGCCGCCATCGTCTCGCCAGGGGTGGTAGCGGTAGTAGTCGGACATCGGCGCCGCGGGATCGAGCGCCTCGATCAGCGCGAGGTGCAGTTGGCGGCCGTTGTCGGTGCCCTCGCAGGCGCCACGCTCGTTCACGCAGTCGAGGAAGTCCCAGATGATCTCGTACGCGACCAACAGCCGCAGCAGGTTCGGATCTCGCTGGCGGGGCAGTATCCAGAACAGAGCCGCGCCGTCGGTGTGACC
>DASYKG010000078.1:0-5377 GCA_035995645.1 Solirubrobacteraceae bacterium | reverse complement strand
CGATGACCCGCCGGACCTTCGCGAGCTCCGCCATCAGCTCGTCCTGGGTGTGCAGCCGCCCGGCGGTGTCGACGATGATCACGTCGGCGCCCTGCTCGCGGCCCTGCCGAACGGCCTCGAAGGCGACGGACGCGGGATCGGACCCCGGCGGCCCCTTGACGAAGGCGACGTCGGCGCGCAGCGCCCACTCCTCGAGCTGCTCGACCGCGGCCGCGCGGTAGGTGTCGGCCGCGCCGAGCACGACCTTGCGCCCGAGCTCCTGGCGCAGGTGCCAGGCGAGCTTGCCGATCGTCGTCGTCTTGCCGGTGCCGTTGACGCCGACGGCCATGATCACGGTGGGCTGCTCGCGAAGGTCGATCCGCCCGTCGCCCACGCGCGTCGCCTGCGCCAGCAAGCCGATCAGGCGCTCGCTCAGCGCCTCGCCGCCCTCGATCTTTCCCTCGCTGGCCTCCGCCTCGAGCGTCGCGACGACCGACGCGGTCGTGCTCGCGCCGACGTCGGCCATGATCAGCGCCTCCTCCAGGCGTTCCCAGGTGTGCTCGTCGAGCACGCCGAACAGCGTCGCCTGGATCTCCGAACCGAGCGCCTGGCGCGTCTTGGCCATGCTCTCGCGCAGCCGCCGGAACAGGCGGCCGCGGCTGGGCGCATCGGCCGGGGGGCCAGGCTCGGCCGTCGCGGCCACACTGCCTGAGCCATCCCGATCGGGCCGACCGCCGGCCCCCTCGGTGATGAACAGATCGCTCCAATCGCGGGCCACGGGCCGGGCGACGATAGCAGCGGGGGAGAGAGGAGAGACAGCGTCGGTCGCTCATAACTCGACAATCCCACGCACTCCCCCGAACGGACGTCCACAGATCGCCTGAGAGGTGTCTTGCGACCCTAGTATCCGAACGATGGACGATCGGGCGAGTGAGCCAGCGGTCAGCGCGCCGCCAGATTCGCCAACCAGTCGCACCAGCCGCCGCGAGGCTCTTGGTCAGATCGGCATGCTCGGTTTGGGAGCGATCGGCGCGTTGACGCCTTTCAGCGCGCCTGACGAGGCGAGCGCGAGCACTCGTCAACAGTCGAAGCCTTTCCGGATTCTTGCATTCTGTGGCGGCGGCATCCGAGGGATAGCTTCGGCCGCCATGCTTCAACGGCTTGCTCGGCGCTCGCCGAAGATCGTGTCCGAGGCCGACATGCTGGCGGGCACTTCGGTTGGAGCATCGGTCATCAGCCTGCTCCTGGCGAACCTCAGCCCCCGCGAGGTTTATCGCTACCTCACCACGGGACCACCGCAGTTCTTCAAGAACCCCAATACCGATCCAAAGAGACCGGCATTTGATATCGAAGGACTCCTTGCAGCCCAACGTCAACTGCATCCTGACAACCCCAGCCTGAACCAGCTGAAGAAGAAAGTCCTGCTCACATCGTTCAACGTGGGCGATTCGCACCACGATTGGCATGCGGTGCTGTTCAACAACTTCCGCAAGTCGACGACTGGACACGCTTCGCTCATCGAAGCCGTGCTCTCGAGTGGCGCGATGCCCGGCGAGCTGGGCTCTTACAAAGGCCACATCGACGGCGCATTCGTGAACCACGATCCCACGCTCGCGGCAATCGCCCTCGCCGTAGATGACGGGGTCAAGCTGGAGGACATAGTCGTCATCTGCTTCGGCACAGGGTTCATGGGCGATTGGATCGCAAGCGATACCTCACACTGGGGAGCGGACCAGTGGCAGCACGGCAACGGCGACCAGCGCAACCGGACACCGTCGACGCTGATCAACGGGTCCGATTCACCGGTCTTGAGCGCGGCTCTCGACGGCCCGTCGACAAACCTTGCGCCTGAACTCTCGCGCATGATGCTTGGCGGGAGATACGCGTATCTGAATCCCACCCTCGCCAGGTACATCCCCGAGGACGACACGGACCCTGCCGACCTCGCCTACCTGGAGGCGCAGGCGAACAAGGTCGACATCTCTGCGGCGGCGGCGCTGTCGAAGAGGTACTGGCGATAGCCGAGCGACCAGCGGCTCACGCCACCTCGGCGACCTCGGGCAGCTCCGCCTGCGCCGCCGGCAGGCGCCGGGAGAGCACCTTGGAGACGCCGTCGCCGCCCATCGAGACGCCGTACAGCCAGTCGGCGGCCTCCATCGTCCGCTTCTGGTGGGTGATCACGATGAACTGCGCGCGGTCGGCGTAGCGGCGCAGCAATGCAAGAAAGCGATCGAGGTTCAGGTCGTCGAGCGCCGCCTCGACCTCGTCGAGGATGTAGAAGGGGCACGGGCGCGCCAGGAACACTGCGAACAGGAACGCCAGGGCCGTCATCGACTTCTCGCCGCCCGACAGCAGCGACAGGCGCTTGGTCGACTTGCCGGCTGGCGTGATCTCGATCTCCACGCCCAGCAGATCGTCCTCCTCGCGCTCCTGAAGCTCGGCCTCCCGCTCGGCGGCTGCCTCGGCCGCGTCAGGGTCGGGCTCGGCCTGCGGCGCCGGCGTGGCGCCGGCGCTCCCGCCCAGGCCGCCCGACGGCGCGCTCTGATCCGCCTTCAGCGACTGGCCGCCGAGCACGCCGCGGGAGGGCTGCTCTTCGCTGACCAGGCGCAGACGGCCGGTGCCGCCCGGGAAGACGTCGCCGACCAGCTCCTCGAAGTTGCGCGCTGCGGCATCGAAGGTCTGCTGGAAGGTCTGCTGGATCTGGCGATCGGTATCGCGTATCAGCGAGCGCAGCTCGCGCAGCGCCGTCTCCAGATCGGCGCGGCGACGCTCCATCTCCTCGACGTGCGCGACCGCCTCGGCGTACTCCTCCTGCGCCAGCGGATTCACCGGTCCCAGCTGTTCGCGCCGGCGTGTGAGCCGTTGCACGCGAGCGCGCAGCGCGGCGATCTGCTCCGCATCCAGAGGCCCATCGGCGTCGCCCTGGGTCTCTTCGGCCGGCGCCAGGCCCAGCCGCTCGGTGACGCTGCTCAGCTCCAGCTCGGCCTCGCTCGCCTGGTCGCGCAAGCGCTGGGCGGCCACCTCGGCGGCGGTGACGGTCTCCCCCGCGGCGCGCAGCGCGGCCTGGATCTCGGCCTCCTGCGCGGCGCACGTGCGCAGCTCGCCGGCCATCTGCTCGCCGGCTAGCCGGTCGGCCGCGAGCTCTGCCTCTACCGACGCGACCTGCAGCTGCACGGCCTCGGCGGCGCTCGCCAGCGCCAGCGTCAAGCGCTCGGCGCTCGGTATCAGCGCGGCGTCGGCTTGCAGCTGGGCGCGCAGCCGAGCGATGCGCGCGCGGCGCTGCTCGCCTTCGCGCAGCAGCCGCTCGGACTGCCGGCGCTCGGAGGCCAGCTCGCCCTCGAGTTCGGCCTTCCTGACCGCGAGCGGGCCTTGCGCGGGGGCCGCTCGGCGCTGCTCGATCAGCCACTCGCTGCGGCGCACGGCCTCGGCGGCCTCCGTCTGCGCGCGCGCGCTTTCGCGCAGGCTCGCGTCCGCCTCGCGCCGGGCCTCTTCGGCCTCGTGCAGCTGCGCGAGCGCAATCTCACAGGTGTCGTTCGCGGCCTGCTCGCTCTGCGCGGCCCGCTCGACCAAGGCGATCAGGCGATCGCGCTCGTTTCGCCGCGCCAGCACGCGCTCGGTGCCACCCTCGCTGAGCTGGCGCACCTCGCCCCAGCCCGCGAACCAAACCCGGCCGCTGCGCGTCACGCCGATCCCGGCGAAGCCGGACGGCAAGTCCTCCAGGCGCGCCACCACCCAGGCGTCCTGCAGCAGTCGTCCGGCGAGCTCGAGCACCTCGGCGGGGCCGCTGACCAGGTCGAGCAGTCGCTGCGCTCCATTTGCGGGCGCGCCAGCGGCCTTTGCACCGGTCGGCGACGAGCCCTGTGAGGGCTTCGCCGCGCCGGCGAGCAGCGCCGTGCCTCCGTCGGGCCCGGCACGGTCCAGCAGCGACTCCGCCCCGGCGACGTCCTCGACCAGGACGGCGTCCAGCCGACCGCCGAGCGCCGCCGCGAGCGCAAGCTCATAGCCGTCATGGACGCGCAGATCCTCGCTGAGCGATCGTGGGGCGCCGTCCTGCGCGCCGTTGCCCACGCCCGCGTGTCCACGCAGAAACTGGTTGGCCGCCGCCAGCTCGGCGCCGACGCGGGCGGCCTCGCGGCGAGCGTCGTGAACGGCGCGCTCGGCCTGCGCGAGGCGCTCGCGCACGCTCGCCACCTCCGCGTCGGCGCGCTGCAGGGCGCCCGTCGCCTGCGCGAGCTTGGAATCCACCTGCTCGACGCGCGAGCGCTGATCGGCCAGCGCGCCTTGGAGCTCTGCGACCTCCGAGCCGGCCTCCTGGGCGCGCTGGTCCTCCAGTTGGGCGAGCTGGGCATGCAACGCGACGATGCGGACCTCGCCGGCCTGTGCTGCGCCTTCGCCGTCGCCCTCGCCTGGCTGCGAGTCCGCCGCGCTGAGGCCGCTCAGCTCCTGCTGCAGGCGCTCGATGCGCCGCGCCAGCGCCTGCCTGCCAGCGCCGACCTGCTCGCTTCGCAAACCCAGCCGCTCGTGCGCGGAGCGTCCCTCATAGACGCGCTTGGACAGCGCGTCGTGGCGCTCGGCGCGCTCGGACAGGGCGCGCTCTGCGCGCCCGCGCCGCTCGATCGTCAGCTCTAGGCTCGACTCGATCTCAGCGCGTGCCTTGCGCGCGTCGGCGACGCTCGACTCGGCGCCCGCGAGCTCCACGCGGCACGTCTGCGCGGAGTCCTTGGCGAGCTCCCAGCGCGCCTGCAGCGTCTGGTGCTCGAGACGCTCGTGCAGCTCCGCCGCTTCGGCCTGGCGCTTGAGCGGGCGCAATCGCGTGCGCGCCTCGCGCTCCACGTCCAGTGCGCGGTCGAGGTTCTCCTGCGTGCGCTCCAGCTTCAGCTGCGAACGGCGCCTGCGCTTGCGGTGCTTGCCGAGCCCGGCCGCCTCCTCGATCAGCATCCGTCGATCGCGCGCCTTGGACGTGACGATCGCCTCGACGCGACCCTGTGAGATGACCGAGTGCGTCTCCTTGCCCAGGCCCGTGTCGGAGAGCACCTCGATCACGTCCGTCAGCCGGCAGCGCGCCCCGTTCAGGCGGTAGCCGCCGTCGCCGGCGCGATCCAGGCGGCGCACTATCGAGATCTCGCTGAGCGGCAGGTCGACCGTCCCGTCGGAGTTGTCGAGCACGATCTCGACCTCGGCCGCGCTGCGCGCCTGCACCCCGCGGCCGCCGCCGAAGATCACGTCCTGCATCGACTGTCCGCGCACGGCCAGCGGCGACTGCTCGCCCATCGCCCAGAGCACGGCGTCGGTCACGTTTGACTTGCCCGAGCCGTTCGGTCCCACGACCACGCTCACACCGGGGCCGAAATCCAGCCGCGTGCGATCGGGAAAGGACTTGAAGCCCTTCAGCGTCAAC
>DASYKG010000077.1:0-77631 GCA_035995645.1 Solirubrobacteraceae bacterium | reverse complement strand
CGCGCCGACCACGACGACCTTGTTCGGGTCGCCGCCGCGGGTTTCGGCGATCACGTTCTCGGTCGGGGTGATCCCGGAGCGCCAATCGGTCCGGAAGCGCGCGGTCTTCCCCACGAGGCCCTGGGCGACGCCGCCCGCCAGTTCCTGCACGGTGGCGACCTGCGCGGCCATGATCGGCACGGTCACGCCGGACCCGGTCATGTCGAACCACCGCGGGTCCTAACGGCGGGACCGGGGGTCGCGCCCCGGATGCGTCAGGTCGCCGCCACGACGGCGGCGAATGACGTAGACGATCGCCACCGAGCAGGTGAACGCCGCGAGGAAGCCGGCCCCGCGGGCACGGCCGCCGCTGGCCACGTAGAAGATCAGGCCCGCGATGAACGAGCCGGCGATGCCCACGAGCATCGTCTGAAACAGCGACATCGGGTCCTTCCCGGGCAGGGCGAGACGTGCCAGGGCACCGGTGATCAGGCCACCGATCGCGAGCGCGATCAAATAGATCAGCATCAGGCGTTGCTCGCCTCGAGCGGCGGGTCGGCGCCGAGCTCCGGCGAGCCGAAGCGCTCCGACGTGCCCGCGGACTCCTCGTCGCGCGGATCGCGCGCAGGCAGGTTGCGCAAGTAGCGGTCGGCGACGCGCGCGCACTGGCGTCCCTCGTTGATCGCCCACACGATCAGCGACTGGCCGCGGCGGGCGTCGCCGGCTGCGAACACGCCTTGCACCGAGCTCGTGTACGGCGTCTGGGTCTTGACGTTGCCGCGCGGGTCCTTGACCACGCCGAGCCCGTCCAGCAGCTCGGGCTCCGGATGCAGGAAGCCCATCGCCAGCAGCACCAGCTGAGCCTTCAGCTCTCGCTCGGTGCCGGCAACCGGACCGAACGGCGGCGCGGGCTCGGCCCGTGCGATGTGCAGCGCGGCGAGCTTGCCGTCGGCGTCGGCGGAGAAGCGCGTCGTCACGACCGAGTAGTCCTGCTCGCCGGCGTGCGCCTGCTTGGCCTCCTCCATCGCGTAGCTGAGGCGGTACTTCAGGGGCCACTCCGGCCACGGAGTGCGCTCATCCGGGCGCCGCGGCGGCGGCTCGGGCAGGAGCTCGAGCTGGATGATCGAGCGTGCGCCCTCGCGCAGCGCGTTGCCGACGCAATCGGCTCCCGTGTCGCCGCCGCCGATCACGACCACGTCGCGGTCCTTTGCGCTGATCGTGCGCTCGACCGCCGGTTGGGCGGTGGTCGGCTCGGGACCGAGCTCGCGCGCGACCCAGCGGTTTCGCTGGTAGAGATAGTCCATCGCGAAGTGCACGCCGTCGAGCTCGCGCCCGGGGACGGGCAGGTCGCGCGGCACGCGCGAGCCCGTTGCCAGCACGACCGCGTCAAAGCGCCCGCGCAACTCCTGCACGCTCACGTCGCGCCCGACGTCGACGCCGCAGCGAAGCTCGACGCCCTCGGCGACGAGCTGCTCGACGCGCCGCTGCACGACCGTCTTCTCGATCTTGAAGTCGGGCACGCCGAAGCGCACGAGCCCGCCGATCGACTCGTCGCGCTCGAACAGCGTGACGCCGTGGCCCGCCCGGCGCAGCTGCTGCGCGGCGGCCATGCCGGCGGGGCCCGAGCCGACGACGGCGACTGACTGCCCGGTCTCCGCGCGCGGCGGCTTGGGCTTGACCCAGCCCTCGTCCCACGCGCGGTTGATGATCGAGTTCTCGATCTGTTTGATCGTCACCGCGTCGCCTTCGCGGATCTCCAGCACGCAGGCCGCCTCGCACGGCGCCGGGCACAGGCGACCGGTGAACTCGGGGAAGTTGTTCGTCGCGTGCAGCTGCGCGATCGCGTCCTGCCAGCGGTCGTGGTAGACGAGGTCGTTCCAGTCGGGGATCAGGTTGCCCAGCGGGCAGCCGTTGTGGCAGAACGGCACGCCGCAGTCCATGCAGCGGGCGCCCTGGTCGCGCAGCTCCGCCACCGGCCGCGTGATCAGGAACTCGCGATAGTCCTGCGCGCGCTCGGCCGGGTCCCGCTGGGGGATGCCGTGGCGCTCGATCTGCAGAAAGCCTCCGAGCTTGCCCATCAGGCCGGCACCGCGACCTGGTCCTCGGCCTGTTCACCGAGGACACGCTTGTAGTCGTGCGGCATGACCTTGACGAACGCGCCCTTGGCGACCAGCTCGTCGAACTGCGCGAGGACCCGGACGGCGACCGGCGAGCCGGTGCGCTGGCCGTGCTCCTCGATCAGCGCGCGCAGCCCGCTCGCGTCGTCCGCGGAGGGCGCTTCCAAGCCGACCAGGCCCATGTTGCAACGCTCGGCGAAGTCGCCGCGCTCGTCGAGCACGTAGGCGATTCCGCCGCTCATCCCCGCCGCGAAGTTGCGCCCGGTCGGCCCGAGCACGACGACCGTGCCGCCGGTCATGTACTCACAGCAGTGGTCGCCGACGCCCTCGACGACCGTGGCGGCGCCGGAGTTGCGCACGGCAAAGCGCTCGCCGGCCAGGCCGCGGAAGAAGGCGCGCCCGCGCGTGGCGCCGTAGAGCACGGTGTTGCCGACGATCACGTTGTGCTCGGCGCGGAAGTCGGCGGCCATGCCCTCGCGCGGGCGAACCGCGATGACGCCCCCCGACAACCCCTTGCCGGCGTAGTCGTTGGCGTCGCCGTGCAAGGTGAAGCGCACCCCCGGCGCCAGCCAGCCGCCGAAGCTCTGCCCGGCCGAGCCGTCGAAGTCGACGACGATCGAGTCCTCGGGCAGCCCCTCCGCCCCGCGCTCGCGCGCGATGTGCCCGGAGAGGATGCCGCCGACGCAGCGGTTGCGGTTGCGGACGGGCAGCTGCAGGCTGACGCGCCCGCCGGCCACCGACGGACCGCTGCGCTCGCGCAGGGCCGGCTCGGCGAGCTCGACGAGCTGCCAGTCCAGCGCGTCCTCGAGCACCGGCGGCGGCGGCTCGACGCGGCGGCGCGGCGCGTCCTCGGGAAGCTCGACGTGCGTGAGGATGTGCGTGAGGTCGACGCCGCGCGCCTTCCAGTGGTCGATCGCCTCGCGCACCGACAGCAGGTCAACGCGACCGATCGCCTCGTCGAGCGTGCGCAAGCCGAGCGTCGCGAGGATCTCGCGCACCTCCTCGGCGACGAAGAAGAAGAAGTTGACGACGTGCTCGGGCGTGCCCTTGAAGCGCTTGCGCAGCTCCGGGTCCTGTGTGGCGATGCCCACGGGGCAGGTGTTCAGGTGGCAGGCGCGCATCATGATGCAGCCCGTGGCGATCAGCGGTCCGGTCGAGAAGCCCATCTCGTCGGCGCCGAGCAGCGCCGCGATCACCACGTCGCGCCCGGTCTTCAGCTGACCGTCGGTCTGCACCTTGATGCGCGAGCGCAGGTTGTTCAGCAGCAGCGTCTGCTGCGTCTCGGCGAGACCGATCTCCCACGGGACGCCGGCCGACTGGATCGAGGACAGCGGCGAAGCGCCCGTGCCGCCGTCGTGTCCGGCGATCAGCACGCGGTCGGCGTTCGCCTTGGACACGCCCGCGGCGACCGTGCCCACGCCCACCTCGGAGACGAGCTTGACCGACACCTCGGCCTCGGGGTTGGCGCAGCGCAGGTCATAGATCAGCTGCTTGAGGTCCTCGATCGAGTAGATGTCGTGGTGCGGTGGCGGCGAGATCAGTCCCACGCCGGGCGTGGTGTGGCGGATCGAGCCGATGTAGGCGTCGACCTTGTGCCCGGGCAGCTGGCCGCCCTCGCCGGGCTTTGCGCCCTGGGCCATCTTGATCTGCAGCTCGTCGGCGTTCACGAGGTAGTGGATCGTCACGCCGAAGCGCCCGGAGGCGACCTGCTTGATCGCCGAGCGGCGGCGGTCGCCGTTGGCGTCGGGCGTGAAGCGCGAGGGGTCCTCGCCTCCCTCGCCCGTGTTCGAGCGCCCGCCGAGGCGGTTCATCGCGATCGCCAGCGTCTCGTGCGCCTCGCGCGAGATCGAGCCGAGGCTCATCGCGCCGGTGCAGAAGCGCTTGACGATCTCGCTCGCCGGCTCCACCTGCTCGAGCGGTATCGCCTGCGCCGCGCCCGCACCGTCGCCCGGACCGATCTTCAGCAGGCCGCGCAGCGTCGCCTTGCGCGCGGCGTCCTCGTTGATCGCCTGAGCGTACTCGCGGTACTTCTCAAAGGCCGCGCTGTCGCGCACCGTCTCAAGCGCACCGGCGTCGCCCTTCAGCGCCGCGCCGACGTCGCCGTTGGCTGAGCGCACGGCGTGCTGCACGAGTGCGATCGTCTCCGGGTTCCACATGTGGTGCTCGCCGTCGCGCCGCCATGCGTACACGCCGCCCACGGGCAGCAGGTCGTCCTGGGGCACGGGATAGGCGCGCGCGTGGCGCTCGATCGCCTCGGCGGCGAGCACGTCGATGCCGACGCCGCCGATCCGCGACGCCGTGCCCGTGAAGTGCTTGTCGATCAGCGCCGGCTCCAGGCCGACGGCCTCGAAGATCTGCGCGCCGCAATAGGAGTGGATCGTCGAGATGCCCATCTTGGAGATCGTCTTCAGCAGCGCTTTGCCGAGCGCTTTGACGACGTTCTCCGCAGCCTCGACGGCGCCCACCTCCAGCTCGTCGCCGTCGTGGCCGGGGCGCGTGATCGCACGCTGGTTGAGCACCATGTCGTCGAGCGTCTCGAGCATCAGATACGGGTTGATCGCGACCGCGCCGTAGCCGATCAGCGTGGCGAAATGGTGCACCTCGCGCGGCTCGCCCGACTCGAGGACGATCCCGGCGCGCAGGCGCGTGCCCTCGCGGACCAGGTGGTGGTGGACGGCGGCGACGGCCAGCAGCGAGGGCACCGGGACGCGACTGGGCCCGATCAGCCGGTCGGAGAGCACGATGATGTTGACGCGTTCCTCGATCGCTTCGGAGGCTTCGCGACAGATCCGCTCCAGCGCCTCGGCCATCCCCGCCTGGCCGTGCTCGAGTGACCATGTGGTGTTGATCGTGCGCGCCGCGAACAGATCGTGATCGACATGCCTGAGCGTCTCCAGCTCGCGGTTGAGCAGGATCGGCTGGTCGAGCACGAGCTTGTGCGCGTGCTCGGGCGTCTCCTCGAACAGGTTCAACTCCGAGCCGAGGCTCGTCGCGAGGCTCATCACGATTTCCTCGCGGATCGGGTCGATCGGCGGGTTGGTGACCTGTGCGAACAGCTGCTTGAAGTAGGAGAACAGCGGCGGCGCCTGCTCGGAGAGCACGGCCAGCGAGAGGTCGTTGCCCATCGAGCCGACCGGCTCGGCGCCGTCGAGCGCCATCGGCGTGAGCAGCACGCGCAGGTCCTCCTGGGAGTAGCCGAAGGCGCGCTGGCGCGTGCGCAGCGGCTGGTCGGAGATCGTCACCTGGTCAGACGGCTCAAGCTCGGAGAACGGCACGGCGTTGCGCGCGTACCACTCGCGGTAGGGCTTGCGCGTGGAGGCACCGCGCTTGACCTCCTCGTCCTCGACGATCCGGCCGCGCTCGAGGTCGACGAGGAACAGCTTGCCCGGCTGCAGGCGCCCGAGCCTGCGGATCTGCTCGGGCGCGATGTTCAGCAGGCCGATCTCCGAGCCGAGCACGACGTGCCCGTCGGTCGTCTCAACCCAGCGCCCCGGGCGCAGGCCGTTGCGGTCGAGCGTCGCGCCGACGACGCGCCCGTCGGTGAACGCGACCGACGCCGGCCCGTCCCACGGCTCCATCAAGCACGAGTGGTAGGCGTAGAAGCCCTTGAGGTCATCGGACAGGTCGTCGCGGTTGCGATAGGCCTCGGGGATCATCATCATCGCCGCGTGCGGCAGCGAGCGTCCGCCGAGCATCAGCAGCTCGAGCACGTTGTCGAAGGTCGCCGAGTCGGAGTTGCCGGGGCTGACCACAGGCAGGATCTTCGCCAGGTCCTCGCCGAACAGCTCGCTGCGCAGCTCGCTCTCGCGCGCGCGCATCCAGTTGACGTTGCCGCGCACCGTGTTGATCTCGCCGTTGTGGCAGATCACCCGGTAGGGGTGCGCGAGCTCCCAGCTGGGGAAGGTGTTCGTGGAGAAGCGCGAGTGCACGAGCGCAAGCGCGCTCTTGGTGCGCTCGTCGCGCAGGTCAGGGTAGAACGCCGCCAGCTGGTAGCTGATCAGCATCCCCTTGTAGTTGAGCGTGCGCGAGGAGCTCGAGGGGACGTACAGCCCGGGATGGTCCGCGGTCAGCTCGCAGATCCGCCGGATCACGTACAGCTTGCGCTCGAAGGCGTCCTGGTCCTGCGCCTGCTCGAGGCCGGCGCCGACGAACAGCTGGCGGATGACCGGTCGACAGGCGCCCGCGACGTCCCCCGCGTGCTCGGGGTCCACCGGCACGTCGCGCCAGCCGAGCAGGCGCTGGCCCTCCGCCTGCACGGTCCGCTCCAGCAGCTGCTCGAGGCTCGCCCGCGCGTCGGCGTCGGTGGGCAGGAAGCACATCAGCACGCCGTAGGAGCCGAGCGCCGGCAGCTCGAAGTCGACGACCGCGCGCAGCAGCTCGTCCGGCATCTGCATGAGGATCCCCGCGCCGTCTCCCGTGCGCGGGTCCGCACCGTTGGCTCCGCGGTGCTCGAGGTTCTCCAGCGCCGTGATCGCCCGTGAGATCACGTCGTGCGTCGGGTGGTTGTCCAAACGCGCAACCATGCCGACGCCGCAGGCGTCGTGCTCATAGCTGGGGTCGTAGAGTCCGACGGCCCTTGGCGGCTGCTTGATGTGCGAATTCATAGAAGTGCTCCCTTGGGGCGGTGCATCCCCCGTGGCGCGGGCAGGCGGGCACCTGAGGCTGAGCCAGAAAGCGTAGCAGCGGAGGGGGCCCGCAAACCAGCCGCCCGGAGATTGGAAAGGCCTGCGCCCGCGGCCTTTTGACGCTGTTCGCAAAGCGTCTTTCAGACGCTTTGCGGCTCGCCTCCCGCGGTCTGTGCCGTGTCCGGATCCCGTGCAGCGGGCAGCTCGCGAAGTGTCTCGCTCTCGTCCCACGAGCACAGTCCCGCACGACCGGGGCACGTCAGGCACAGGCCGCGGTGGGGCAGCTCACTGACGGCGAAGCGCCGCTTGAGTGCCCGCGCGACGCGTGCCGCCAGCCTGTCTTCGAGCATCACGCGATCGGCGGCCGTGTAGCGCACGGCGACCCACTCCTCGCGCTCCAGAAACCAGTGGACGATCTCCACCGCCACGGCGCCTTCGCGCAGGACCGCAAGCGCGTACAGCAGCCGCTGGACGGCGTACTCGCGCTGCACCAGCTCAGCCAGGTCCGTGTCGGGCCCGACGCGGTCGCTCTTGTAGTCGAGCACCATGCGCGACCCGTCGGGCTCGGTAGCCACGAGATCGATCACGCCCGTGATCAGCGGCTCGCCCTCGCCGAGTGAGAAGGCGAACGGGTGCTCGCGACGCACCGCGACGGCGCCCGCCACGCGCGCCGTCAGATCGGCGCGGCAGGCGCCCGCGATCAGGGCCGCCAGCTCGCCGCGCTCCTGCGCGCCGACACGCATGCCGAGCTCGCGCGCGGCGCCCTCGACGTCCTGCGCCGCCGGCGCTCGAGGGTCTGAGAAGTCCAGCAGCTCCATCAGCCGGTGCACGAGCGTGCCGCGGGCCCGCGCCTCCAAAGCCGCCGGTGCGGAACCCATCCTGGCGGCGGAGCGATCCTCGGGGAGTCCGAGCACGCGTTCGAGATAAAAGCGATAGCCGCAGCGCTCGAGCTCGGTCAGCGAGCTATAGCTGAGCGCCGTGAGCTTCTCGCGTGCGGGTACACGGGCCCGCGAGTGGGCGAGACCAACGCCCTTGCGCGCTCCCGGCGCCACCGGCGATGCGGAGCCCAGCGCCGGTGGCGATGCGGAGCCCGATGCCGGCGACGTGCCCGACGCCAAGGAGTCACCCGTCGCGGGTGGTGCGCTCTGAGCCGAGCCCGAGCCCGCGTCTGAGCCCGCGCCCGCGCCCGGCGCCTGCGGCGCGGCGGCGGGCGAGTTGAAGCGCAGGCGCACTGCCGCCGCGCCGCCGGGCTCGAGCGCGAGGTCGTGCGCTACTCCGGCTACGGCCAGCTGCGCCACGTCCTGCGACAGCGCCGGGGCCAGCCAGGAGATCGGCGCAGCCCCCGGCCCCGGACGTGGCCAGCGCTCGAAGCGGACCGCCCCGCTGAGCAGCAGCCGCTCGCGCGCGCGCGTCATCGCGACGTAGGCGATCCTGTCCTCCTCCTCGGCTTCGCGCGCGCGGCGCTCGGCGCACAGCTGCTCGTAGTCGAGCGCCGGGCTGGACGTCTCGCCGTCGAGGCGCATCAGACGCAGGCCGAGGCGACCGCCCTCGACGAGCAGGTCGGGCATGCGCGAGCTCGGCTGGCGCCCGAGGTCGGCGAAGCACACGACGGGGAACTCCAGGCCCTTGGCCGCGTGGACGGTCATCAGGCGCACCGCATCGGGCTCGATGCCCTCCACGGGAGCGTCCGGCTCGATCCGCGCCGCGCTGGCCAGGTACTCGACGCGATCGAGAAAGCCGCGCAGATCGCGGCCCTCGCCGGCCTCGAATCGCCGTGCGAGGCGAAGCAGCTTGTGCACGTTGGCCAGACGCCGCTCCCCCCACTCGAGCGCGAGCACGTGCGCGCGATATCCGGTCGCCTCGATCGCGTGCTCGATCGACGAGGCGATCGTGCGCAGCGGCGCAGCCGCGCGCTCGCGCTGCAGCAGTTCGCACACGCGCGCGAGCGCGGCGCGATCGCTCGGCGCGAGCCTCCCCGCGAGCTCGCCCTCGCCGGCGATCGCCGTCAGCGCCGTCTCCCAGACGCCGCGACGATCGGCTTGCGAAGCGTGCGCAAGCAGCGCCAGGCAGTCGCGCGAGCAACCCCCCAGAGGGCACGCGAGCAGCCCGTACAACGCCTCCTCGTCGAGCGGGTTGGCCAGCGCGCGCAGGTAGGCGATCAGATCGCCGATCTGCTGATGGCCCCAGAAGGCGCCGACGGCGGCGAGCGTGCGCAGGCCGTTGAGCTGCAGTGCGCGCTCGAACACCTCCAGGTCGCCCGACGCCCGCAGCAGCACGACGATCTCGCCCGGCCGTGCCTCTCCGTCGCGCACGAGCTCTGCGACCCGTTGCGCGAGCGTGCGCGCCTCCGCCTGGCGCCACAGCGGAGCCGCCGGCAGCCCGTCGGCGACCTCTGCCGCCAGCTCCTCGCGCTGCTCCCAGCCATCGATGTCGGTGAGCAGCAGCTCGACCGCCGGCGCGCGCTCGGCGTCGTCGAGCGCGTCCTGCGCGGCCCCGTCCTCGCCGCGCTCGCCGGCGCGCAGCGCGGGGAAGTCGACGAAGCGCTCGCCGAACACCGCATTGACGACGTCCAGCAGCGGCTCGCGACTGCGGAAGTTGCTCGTCAGCGACAGGCTCGCCCCGCGCTCTGAGAGCTCGCCGCGCCGCGCGCGAAACAGGCTCACGTCGGCGTGGCGGAAGCCGTAGATCGACTGCAGCTCGTCGCCGACCGTGAACAGGTTGCCGCGGTCCAGCGCGCGCAGGATCGCCAGCTGGCGGGGATTGGTGTCCTGGAACTCGTCGACCATCAACAGCTCGAAGCGGCTGGACCACGCGGCGCGCACCGCCTCGCGCTCGGCGAGCAGGCGCTGGGCGAGCAGCTCGAGGTCGTCGAAGTCGACGCTCGCACGAGCGCGCTTACGCTCTTCGTAGGCCAGCGCGAAGCGCGCGAGCAGGTCGTCGAGCAGCGCGCACGCCGCCGCGGCGTCCGCGTCCAGCTCGCCGTCGTGCTCCTCGGCGGCATCGCCTTGCACGCCGCGCCTGAGAACCGCGGCCGGCAGGCGCGGCGCAAGCTGTCCGCGGCTGCGCAGCTCCAGATACACCTGCTCGATCATCGAGCGCACGCGGTCGACGCCGTACGCGGCGAGCAGGTCCACAGCGCCGTCGCCGCCGGCGTCGAGGAAATCGCGCACGGCCGCTTGGAAGGCCAGTTCGCGCAGCTTCCCGGCCAGCCCCTCATCGAGGATCGCGAAGTCCGGGTCCAGCCCGGCCGCGAGCGGGTGTGCGCGCAGCAGCCGCGCACAGAAGCCGTGAAAGGTCCCGACGAAGGCCGCCTCGGTGTCGCGCGCGGCCTGACGGTCGCCGAGCTCCAGCAGCCGCTCGCGCACGCGCTCGCGCAGCTCGCCGGCGGCGCGCTCGGTGAACGTGATCGCGAGTATCTGCCCGGGCGCCACCGCATCCTCGCGCACGGCGGCGACGAAGCGCTCGACGAGCACCGACGTCTTGCCGCTGCCGGCAGCCGCCGACACGAGCAGCGACTCCGAGCGGCGGGCCACCGCCTCTTGCTGCTCGGCGGTGAGCGGACGCACCTCTCCGGCGGCAACCGCGAGCACGCCGGCGGACTCCATGCCGGGCAGCGTCTCCAGCTGCGAGGAGTGTGAGCGGCGGGAACTCAACGCTCGCACCGGCAGATCGTTGGGTACTGGCAGCCGCCCCTGAACGCGCACGAGTCCGGCCGCGCCTGCAACCGGCCGGCGGACGCCTGCTCGGCCACCTCGCGCGCCGCGCCGACGGCCTCGTCGAGCAGCTCGCGCAGCTGCGAGTGCTCGCGAAAGTCCGTCGAGACGCAGTCGAGCTCTACGCCGCTGTCGCTGTCGAGCACGCCGCGCGGACGCAGGTCGCTGCCAGTGAGCGGCTGGTAGAAGCCGCCGATGATGCGAAGCCCCAGCAGCTCCTCGGCGGCGCGCATGTACAGCGCCACCTGCAGCTTGCCGTCGTCGATCCACTTGGAAGCGCCGGAGACGGTTTTGCCCTTGTAGTCGTATATGACCGCCGCGCCCGCGTCGTCGACGTCGATGCGATCGATGCGCCCGCGCAGCCTCACTCCATCGCCCAGCTCGAATGCCGGCAGCTCGCTCGCGTCGCCACGTTCGTCACCCTCCTCGAAGCCGAAGCCGAGCTCCAGCTCGCGCGGCGACAACGGGCTCTCGCTCTCGGCGGCCAGATCCAGATAGCGGCCGAGGTCTGCCTGCATGCGCCGGCGCACTGCGGCGCGGCGCTCGGGCGCGACCGACAGCGGGTGGGCGGCCTCGTTGGCGCGCAGAGCGTCCGCCAGCAGCTCGCGCGCCCGCGCGAGGTTGCCGCGCGTCAGCCGCGCGCTGCCGCTCTCGCGCCGCAGCGCCTGCAGCGTGTCCTCGAGCGCCGCGTGCCGCAACGCCCCCGCCGCGAGCGGCTCGGGATCGGGTTCCAGCGCGTCCGGGCGCAGCAGCCGCTCGACGAACCAGGCCACCGGACAGCCGATCCAGCGCTCCATCGAGGACGCCGACCACGGCCGCGCCGCCAGCTCGCGCAGCAGGCGCGCGTCGTGCAAGGGCTCGTCCGGTCGCCCGGGCGCCTCCCCTCCGTCCCGGCGCCTCGCTGCAGGCATGCCCCCGTCCAAGGCGCCCGGCGTGTCCAGGGCGCCCGGCGCGTCCAAGGCGCCCGGCGGGTCGACAGCGCCGAGCGCACGCCGCTCGCGCGCCGCGAACAGGCTCTGCTCGAACAGGTCGCAGACGTCGTCGACGAACAGCGAGCGCGGCGTGTTCTGACCGTCGTCGTCGGAGCTGTGCCAGCTGAGCACCAGCTGCTGCTGCGGGCGCGACACGGCCGCGTAGAGCAGATAGCGCTCGGCCTCCAGCTGGCCGATCTGTGATCGGTTCTCGTGCTCGCCGAGCCGCAGCCCGGACACTTCGGCGAGACGCCGGCGCTCCTCCTCGGTCAGCAGCGGCTGCGCGCGAGCCCGCGCCGGGAACACGCCCTCCTGCATGCCGCAGACGAACAGCGAGCGCACGCGACGCGCGCGCAACGCCAGCGGGTCGAGCACGGCGACCGCGCCCGGCGAACGGCCGTCGCCGCTGAGCATCTCCACGCCGGCCAGGGCTTCGGCCAGCTCCGACGCGGTCGCGGGCGCGAGCTCGGGGGCAAGCTGTGCGAGCTCGCGAAGCTGCGCCAGTGCGCGCCTGCCGGCCCCAAGCGCGCTTGCCTCGTCGAGCTCGTCGGGTCCCAGCAGCTCGGCCGCCCGACGGCGCGGCGCGCAGAACAGCCCATACAGCTCGCGCGAAGCGCGATCCAGCAGCGCCGCGGGCCCGCGTTCCTGCGCCTCGTGCAGATGGTCGATCGTCTGCAGGCGCCAGTGGCGCTCCTCCCACAGCGAGCGCGCGCGAGCGGCGCTCAACGCCCCGGCGCGGCGTGCGCGCAGCTCCAGGGCATCGGCCAGAGCAGGCACGTCGAGCAGCCCGGGCGCACGCAGCCACGCGAGCAGATCTCCCAACTCGCCAGCCGTGTCGCCAGCCGGCGGGGGGACGCAGCGCAGCAGCCCGCACAGCGCGCCGCCGATCGCCGCATCGGCGAACGGCCGCCGCCGCTGCAGCGTGAAGGGGATGGCAGCGTCGGCGAAGACCTCCTCGAGCAGCTCGACCGCGGTGCCGGCCGGGCGCACGAGCACGGCGATGTCCTCGGCGGCCATGCCCTGCGCGAGCAGCAACGCGATCTCCCGTGCGACGAGCTCCAGCTCGGCGCGCTCGCCGCCGCCCTCCAGCAGGCGCACGGCCGAGCCCGAGCCGACGCGCGCGGCGCCGGGCTCGAACAGCGAGCGCTCGAGATGGCTGAGCGCGGTGCGCGCCGCCGGCGCGTAGTGCTCGGCGCGCGCGCGCAGCTGGCGATGCTCGCGGGCCAGCGGAGCAAGCGCCTGGAAGGTCGCCGCGCGCCCGGCGAAGGCCGAGCGACCGGGCTCGTAGGCAAGCGACACGGTGACGGGCGCGTCGACGACCTGGCCGAGCGTCTCGATCGCGTCGAGCTGCAGGCGCGTGAGGTCGTCGAAGCCGTAGAAGAGGACGGGAGTGCCGCCCCACAGCGCGGGGCGCTCGCGCAGCGCGTCGAGCGCGCGCACGATGCGCTGCTCGCTGTCCAGGCGCGCGAGGCGCTTGAGCTCGGCGTCATAGCGCATGTACAGCCGGCCGAGCTCCACGCGCGCCGCGCCGGGACCGTCGGCCTGCAGCCAGGCGTCCAGGGCGCTGACGAGCCGCGCCGGCGAGACCCGACGGGTGCGCAACTCGCCGAGCAGCTGCGACAGCGCGCGCACGAAGCCGGCCCCGGCTGCGACGCCGAGCTCGCGCTCGGCCAACGACCGCAGCAGGCGTTCGTGCGCCAAGCCGCCGAGCACCGCCTCACCGACGCCCGCGCGCCGGACGATCTCAGAGCTCAGCCCGGCGAAGCGCTCGACGCGCAGGCCCATCGCCACGGCCTCGCCGGCGAGCTCGCGCAGGTAGTGCCCGACATCGGCGCGCGTCGGCACGATCAGCAGCGGATCGTGCTCGCGCGCGGCGTGTGCGCGCACGGCGTCGAGGACGAGCTCGGCCTTACCCGCGTTGGCGGGCCCGGTGATCAGCGAGATCGGCATCTGCATCCATCCTCGCGCACTCCTCCGACATCGCCCGGACGCCGTGCCCGGCCGTCAGGCGCCCCGGCTGCCGCCCGCGCGGATCGTCGCGCCGCGATAGCCATAGTAGTTACGCCGCAGGGAACAAACGCGTCCCCATAGGGCAATCGATAGCTATAGTATTTACATCGTATATACGGTTGCTACCGCAAACCGTAAAAAGAGCAATACAAACCTCCCCCACCTCGAACGTCTGCTGCTCCCGCGACCAAGCGGGGCACCACCACCTACCGTGCGGCGCTAACAGCCGGATCGGAGCGAGCCGCTAAGCGGCGCTGCGTTCGTCGACGGGCGTGCTCTGCTTGGACTTGGCGCCGGCCGTGGCGAGCTCGTTCGTCTCGGCCTCGGCCTCGGGCGCCTTGGCGCCCTCCTTGGCCCACGGCTCGTCGAACTCGACGCGCCATTTGCCGTCCTCGGTCTGGCTCATCGCCAGGTGCGCGCGGAAGGAGCGCCCGCTGCGCCCGCGAAAGCCGGTCACCTGCTTCTCGGTGTAGCCGGTCTTGATCAGTTCGCGGGCGACGGGCACGGTCAGCGTCTTGCCAGCTTTGGACTTCCAGATCACGAAGCCGCAGCCGGGGTCCTCGCGCGCCCAGCACGAATAGCCCTTGCGGTTCTCGCCGATCTCGTGGCCGCAGACCGGACACGGGCCGAGTTTGGCACGCGGGATGCGCACGTCCTTGAGCGTCTCGTCGAGCTTCTTCACGGTCTCCTGCGCGAAGCCGGCGATGTCGCCCATGAACTTCTCGCGTGAGTCTTCGCCGCGCTCGATCTTGCCCAGCCTGTGCTCCCAACTGCCAGTCAGTTCGGGCGACGTCAGCATGTGCGCGTCGAGCAGCCGGACCACGTTCAGCCCCTTCTCGGTCGCCACGAGGGCGCGAGCGTCGCGCTCGACGTAGCCGACGGTGATCAGCCGCTCGATGATCGCCGCGCGCGTGGCGGGGGTGCCGATCCCGGACTCCTTCATCGCCTCGCGCAGCTCTTCGTCGTCGACGAGCTTGCCGGCCGTCTCCATCGCGCCGAGCAGCGAGGCGTCTGAGTAGCGCCGCGGCGGTTTGGTTTCCTTGCGCTCGCTGGCGATCTTCGTCGTCTTGACGATCTCGTCCGCCTCGAGCTTGGGCAGCTGCTGGTCGGCGCCCTCGTCTTCCTCGCCTTTGGGAGGGCGCGCGTCGGCGGACGCCACCTCGTCGTACACGCGGCGCCAGCCGGGAACGACCAGCAGCTTGCCGCGCGTGCGGAAGACGTGGCCGTCGTCGCCCTCGCCGATCGTCGTCTCCACGCGCGTGTTCTCGAACACCGCCTCGGGGTGGAACACCGCGAGGAAGCGCCGCGTGACCATGTCGTAGATGCGCCGGTCGTCGGAGCTCATTTTGTCGAGCTTGTGCTCGGAGCGCGTGGGGATGATCGCGTGGTGGTCGGTGACCTTCTCGTCGTTGACCACGCGCGCGAGCGGCAGCAGGTCCAGGCCGGTGACGTAGTCGGCGCCCGCGCGATACTCGGGCTGTGAGCCGACGAGCTCGGCGATCGGCTTGATCTCGGCGACCATGTCGCTGGGCAGGTAGCGCGAGTTGGTGCGCGGGTAGGTCAGCGCCTTGTGCTCCTCATAGCAGCGCTGCGCGGCTCCGAGCGTGCGTTTTGCGGAGAAGCCGTAGCGGTTGTTGGCCTCGCGCTGCAGCGTCGTGAGGTCGTAGAGCATCGGCGCTTTCTCGCGCTGCTCTTTCTTCTCCAGCTTGGTGATCTTGCCGGGCTTGCCCTCACAGGCGGCGACGATCGCCGTGGCTTCGTCGGCGGTGGCGATGCGCGGCTTGGCGCCGGCGTGGAAGCGGCCCTCGTAGTTGCGTTTGCCGTCCGCTTCGAAGGCCGCGTCGACGAGCCAGTAGGGCTCGGGGACGAACGCTTTTATCTCCTCCTCGCGGCGCGCGATGATCGCCAGCGTCGGCGTCTGGACGCGCCCCAGCGAGACGGCCCCGTCGAAGGAGCTGCGCAGCCTGATCGTGGCCGCGCGCGTGGCGTTCATGCCGACGATCCAGTCGGCCTCCGAGCGCGAGCGCGCTGCCTGCTCCAGGCGCGCGAACTCGTCGGCGGGGCGCAGCGCGGTGAACGCCTCCTTCATCGCCGCGCTGGTCATCGATTTCAGCCACAGCCGGTTGACGGGCTTCTTGCCTTTGGCCTTCTCGTACAGGTAGGCGAAGATCAGCTCGCCCTCGCGCCCGGCGTCGCAGGCGTTGACGACCTCGTCGATGTCGTCGCGGCCGATCTGTTTGGTGACGACGGACATCTGCTTGCGCGAGCGCTCGTCGCGCACGACGAGCTTGAAGCGGTCGGGGACGATCGGCAGGTCTTCCATGCGCCAGCGCTTGAACTTGGGGTCGTACTCATCCGGTTCGGCGAGCTGCACGAGGTGCCCGACGGCCCACGTGATCACGTGCTCGGGGCCTTCCAGCCAGCCCTCGCCTTTCTTGAACGGTCCCGTGAGAACGCGCGCGAGGTCCTGCCCGACGGACGGCTTCTCGGCGATCACGAGGGTCTTGGACATGGCGGCAGCGTAGCGGGTGCGTGGCGTGCCGCGAGCGGCGCGAGCGCCTATCCGCCGATCGGCGCGCGCGGATTGGCGCCCCAGAACACCTGCGTCCCGAGCATCCCGATCAACGTCACGAACACAAGGTTGAGCACCATCGACTTGGCCGTCGCCGTGCCCACGCCGACCGGGCCGCCGCTGGCGTTGTAGCCGTAGTAACAGGCCACGAGCACGATCACGGTGGCCATCGACATGCCCTTGATCACGCTGAACAGCAGGTCGGGCGCGTTCTGGAACTGCCAGAAGATCAGCAGGTAGCCGCCGGAGGAGACGAAGCCGAGCTGCTCGACGACGCCGAGGTAGGAGCCGAGGTAGGCGACGCCGATCCCCGAGACGTACATGAACGGCAGCACGATCCACGCGGCGAGCAGGCGCGTGGCACAGAGGAAGACCATCGAGTCGATGCCCATCACCTCCAGCGCGTCGATCTCCTCGGCGATGCGCATGGCGCCGAGCTCGGCGACGATGCCCGTGCCGACCTTCGCGGCCATCATGTAGCCGAAGGCGTAGGGCACGGCCTCGCGCAGATCGCACCACGCGGCGAACACGCCCGCATAGGCCGGCGCACCGGTCGACAGCGTGAAGTAGGCGCCGCCGATGCCGCACACGCCGAGGCCCATGAGGAACACAAGCGACCAGATGACGACGGTCGAGCCGACGATCAGGATGCCCGCCTGGCGCAGCGTCTCGCCGAAGAAGCGAAACACGCGCAGGCCCCACACGTCGCGGACGACGGCTGCGCTGAAGCGTGCAATCTCGCCGGTGCTCGCGAGCCACTCCCGTGGTGTGGGGGCCTCGTTCACTTGATCACGAGGATGTTCGGGTGCGTGGCGAGCAGCGTTTGCGTGAACACGTAGTTGAACGCGCCGAAGCCGAGAAACGAGATCACGACTGCTTCGTTGACAGCGCGCCCGACGCCCTCGGCGCCGCCGGAGGCGGTCATGCCCTTGTAACAGCAGACGATCGCGATGATCGCGCCGAAGCAAGTGGTCTTCAGCACCGATCCCCACAAATCGGTGGTCGAGGCGTTGGCGAACAACGTGCCCCAGAACGGGCCGAGCGGCTGGCCGCTGACGAGCTCGGCGCCGATGCCGCCGAAGATGCCGAACAGCAGCGAGTAGATGTCGAACAGCCCCGTGACGACCATCAGCGCGAGAAAGCGCGGCACGACGAGGTTCTTGACGGGATCCACGCCGAGCACCTGCAGCGCGTCGAGCTCCTCGCGCACCTTGCGCGCGCCGAGGTCGGCGGTGATCGCCGTGCCGGCGACGCCGGCGACGACCGTGGCGGTGATGAGCGGGCCGATTTCGCGGATGGCGGCGAGCACGAAGAAGCCGCCGAGGCGGTCGAGAGCGCCGAACAGCGTGAGGAAGTTAGCCGCTTGCAGGCCGGGGGCGCCGTAGCTGATCGCGACGGTGGTGATCAGCAGGGGAAACCACACAAGCCGCAGCGCGAAGAGGAACTGGGAGACGAGCTCGCCCCCGTAGGGATACGGCGGAACGACGGCCGAGCGGATCGTCCTGCCGGTCAGCAGCACGACGTCGCCGAATTCCTCGAGCACGCGTCCAGCCGGACGGAACGCCCGCCCGAAGCCGGCCCGGCCGCCGCCGCCGCCGATTTCAGCGAACGAGCCGGGCGGACGAGCCCCGCCGGTGCCACCGCCCTCTACAGCCATTTTTATATATTACTAGTTGACTAGCACACTGTAAATCACGTTGCTCACTCGATAGCCTGTGTCGATGGTCGACGACCCGAAAATTCCCGCGCCCGGCTCCCCGCAGACGGAGCTGACGACGCTTGCAGTCGACCGCGACGCCGAGGTGCCGATCGGCGTGCAGCTGGCATGGGCGCTGCGCACGCGCATCGCCGACGGCGAGTTCAAGCCGGGACAGCGCCTGCCGGGCCTGCGCGACATGGCGGAGGCGATCGGCGTCAACTTGAACACCGTGCGCACCGTCTACCAGCGCCTGGAGCACGAGGGCCTGATCGAAAGCCAGCAGGGCAGCGGGACGTTCGTAGCGCCGACGTCCGCGCTCGGCTCGGCCGTTGGCACGATCGCCGCCAGCGCCGCGCGCGCCGCGCGCGAGACGGGCGTGGACCCGCGCGAGGTCGCGGCGGCTCTGTACGTCGCACCGGAGCCGCCGCCGTTGAGCAGCGAGGAGGCGGCCGATCTGTCGGAGGTCGGCCAGCGCCAGCTGCTGCGCCGCCAGATCGCCGCCTTCGAGTCGGCGCTCGCGGAGATCGAAGCCGCCAACCCCGGCGTCGCGCCCGCGGCCGAGCCGAACGACCTCGTCAGCGGACCGGCGCTGCTCGGCACGCACGAGCTCGAGCAGGTGCGCACCGCGCTCGTGCGCCGACTCGCCGCAGTGCAGGCGGCGATCGACGAGCAGGATCGAGCCGAAGCCGGGCAGCCGCCGCCTGCAGCGCCCCGGCGCGCCCGCAAGGCCGCCGCGCAGCCCGACACGACACCGGCGGACGCAGCCGAGAGCCCCAAGCGCACGCGCCGCCCGCGGGCGACCGCGCGCACTCTGCCGGCGGGCGCGTGAGCGGCCGCCGATGCGCGAGCTCGCCTCCCCGATCGACGAGCCGCAGCAGCCAGGGAGCCGCCTGCTTGCACTGAAGCGGGCAGGTATGGCGGCCGCGACGGCGTTCGTCGCAGCGAACATCTGGACGGGCTGCCCGCTGCTTGCGCTGTGGGTCGGCTCGCAGGCCGTCGGGCGCCAGACGCTGAGCATGGGCGCGGTGGGCGTCGTCGTAGTCGTGCTAGCCGTGCTCGTGTTCGCGATGGCGCTGCTGCTGACGTGGCTGAACAACGTCTACGACGAGCTGACCGGCCGCCAGCGCATCGAACGCCGCTCGACGTGGCTGCGCAGCATGCGCGCGGAGTCCGAGCGCCATGTCAGCCAGCGCTCGGGGATCACGGCGCTCGAGCGCATCGTGATGGTCAACGTGTACGTCGCCGTCCTCACGCTCGTCGTGTGGTACCTGTTCTTCGCGTCGGCGCCGGCGCCGACGCTCTGCACGCTGCACTGCTGAACACGCCGCCTGGGCCGCCCGCGTCAGGCAGGCGCCTGGGCACCGAACGCGCCCGGCCGCCGCGTCGGGCGCCCGCGCACGCGTGAGTGCTCGACCCCCGGCCGGATCAGCCGCTCGCGCAAGCCTGTGTGCTGGCGCTTTCGCCCGCCGCCGCTCGCGCACGCGCCTGCGCGAGCACGCGCGCGACGGTCGCGTTGGCGACGCCGTAGCCGCCACGCTGCCTGCCGCCGACGGTGCCGGCGAACACGGTCGTCAGCACGCGGCCGTCGCCGCCGACGAGCGGTCCCCCGGAGTTGCCCGGACGCACCAGTCCGCGCAGCGGCGTGAGCAGGCGACGAACGGGTCCGCGGCCGTAGGCGTCGTCGGTGAGAACGGTCTGCGTGCGCCCGATGCGCCCCGGCTGCACGTCGAAGGGCCCGTTCTCAGGGTAGCCGAGGATCGCCCCGGCGCGGCCCGACGGCGGGTCCGGCAGCAGGCGCAGGGGCGCCAGGCCCAGGCTGGGAACGCTGAGCACGGCGACGTCGTTTGTCGGGTCGAAGGCGATCGGCCGCGCGGGCAGGCTCGGCGAGCGCCCGCGCACCTGCACCGTCGTGTCGCTCTCGCCGGCGACCACGTGCGCGTTGGTGACGATCAGATCCGGCGCGCCGACCCATCCAGAGCCCTCGATCGCCAGCCCGCAGGCTGTGCCGAGCACGCGCACGATGCTGCTCGACGCTGCTCTGACGCCGGGCGCGCGCGCGATCTGCGGCGGCGGTGCCGGCACGTCCGGTGAGGGGCCGGCGATCGACGGCAGCGGGTCCAGGCGCGCGAGCGCGTTGAGGATCGGGCCCGACGGGGGCAACAGCACGTTGAGCTCACGCAGGATCGCCGAGCGCTGGATGTTCAGGCGCAGTTTCCCCTGATTTGGAGCCTGGGCGACCACGGCGGCGACGATCCACACGACGCCGAGCGCAAGAGCCGCGCCGAGCACAGCCCCGAGCAGGCCGTCGAGCGCGCCGATCCCGGGAAGGATCACCGCGCGGCGCAGCCTGAAGCCGACCCCCTCCATACCGGTGGCGAGGATCGCGCCGGCGAGCAGAGCGCCGATCAGGCCGAGCGCAGGCGCGTACGGAGACGAGGACCCTTCGTTGAGCAGTAGAGGAGCCAGGCGAGTTCCGAGGAATGCCCCTATGGCGAAACCGCCGAACGAGAGCACGCCGACGATGAAGCCCCGTCGGAAGCCGAAACCGGCGAGGATTGCCGCGAATCCGACGATGATCCAGTCGAGCCCCGTCACCCGCCATGTTCTACCGCGCTCTGACTGACGAGCAGACGCTGCGGGTCCGGCGCGCGCGCCCGGTGATGGCGCTGGCGGCCGTCGCCTTCGCGATCGGCGTGATCGTCGGCGCCAACGGCGGCGGCTCGTCGTCGGCCTCGCTGGCCGGGCGCTTCGTCGCCGCTTGGTCGCACGGCGACTATGCGGCGATGTACGCCGAGATCGATGATGCGTCGCGACATTCGCTGTCCGCCGATCAGTTCGCCTCCGACTACCGCGAAGCGATGCGCACCGCCACGGCAACCAGCGTGCGGGCGACCGGCAAGCCCCGCGGCGCGCCGGGCGGCTTGGTGGAAGTGCCCGTGCGCGTGCACACGCGGCTGTTTGGCACGCTCTCGCTGAGCGTGCGCACGAGGATCGTCAGCGGCGCCGAAGGCGTCGACGCGATCGCCTGGTCGCGATCGCTGACGTTCCCCGGGATGCGCGCCGGCGAGACGCTCAGCCGCCGCACGACGCTGCCGCGGCGCGCGACGCTGCTGGCGCGCGACGGGTCGGTGCTGGCCGAAGGCGAAGCGACCGGCGCCGGCCCGCGCAACTCGCCGCTGGGAGGATCGGCGAGCGCGGTCGTCGGCGAAGTTGGCCCGATTCCCAGCTCGCGCCGAGCGGCCCTGGAAGCCGACGGGGTGCCAACCGACGCGGTCGTCGGCACGAGCGGCTTGGAGCGCGCGCTCGACGCGCGCCTGCGCGGCACGCCGGGCGGCGAGCTGCTGGCGGGCGACGCACGGTCGGCGGGGCTCGGTCGCGTGCTCGCCAGCGCCGCGCCGCACGCCGCCCGCTCGCTGCGCACGAGCGTCTCGCCCGCCGTCCAGCGCGCCGCCGTGGAAGCGCTCGGCTCACAGCTCGGCGGCATCGTCGCGCTCGCGCCCAGCGGACAGATCCTCGCCGTCGCCGGCATCGGCATGAACAGCGTGCAGCCGCCGGGGTCGACGTTCAAGATGGTCACGCTGACGGGCGTGCTCGACGCCCACGTGGCCACGCCGAGCAGCACCTTCCCCTACGCCACGTACACGACGCTCGACGGCGTCAAGCTGTCCAATGCCAACGGCGAGGAATGCGGCGGCTCGCTGACGCTTGCCTTCGCCGTTTCGTGCAACTCCGTGTTCGCCCCGCTCGGCGTCAAGCTCGGCGCGCCGCGGCTCGTGGCGATGGCAGAACGCTTCGGCTTCAACCACTCGCCGGGGATCGAAGGCGCGGCCGAAAGCACGCTGCCGGCCGCGTCGAGCATCCGCGGGGAACTCGACGTCGGCTCGACGGCGATCGGCCAGGGCCAGGTGCAGGCCAGCGCGCTGCAGATGGCGATCGTCGCCGCATCAATCGCCGAGGGCGGGCGCCGTCCGCGGCCGAGCTTCACGCCGGAAAGGCTGGCGCTCGGCGAACGCGTGACCAGCAGCGCGGTCGCGCACACCGTGCGGCGCCTGATGATCGGCGTCGTGCGCAACGGCACCGGCACGTCGGCGGCGATACCCGGGGTGACCGTCGCCGGCAAGACCGGCACGGCGGAACTGAAGACCCAGTGCACGCATTCCTCCGAAGCGGAATCGAGCGAAACGAGCTCTCACGAAGGCGGCGCATCCGGCTGCGCGGCCGCCACCGAAGCGAGCAACACCGATGCGTGGTTCGCCTCCTTCGCTCCCGCGCTGCATCCGCGGATCGTCGTCGGCGTGCTGCTCGTCAAAGACGGCGCCGGAGGCGCGACTGCCGCCCCGGTGGCACGACAGGTGCTCGAAGCCGGGCTGCGCGCCAGCCGTTAGGCGATCGTGCTCGAAGCCGGGCCGCGCGCCAGCCGCTAGGCGATCGTGCCCGAGGCCGGACGGCGCCGGACGGCCGGGGTCAGACGTCGAGCTCGGCCGAGGCTTTCTCGGCCGCGTGTTGCGAGTCGACGATCGACAGCGTGAGCGGGCGATTGTCCAGTGAGACCGTCTGGATCTTGAACAGCAGCAATGCGCCCTGCGTCGGGCCGTCGGAGGCGATCGAGTCGGGCACCGGCAGACGACCCTTGCCCGGGACCGACCCGCCCCGGTAGGCGAACTCGTTGGTCGCTCCCGGCACGATCGGCAGGTAGCGGTTTTCTTGCGTGTCGGTGATCGTCAGGTCGCTCGACGCTGGCAGCGCCTGCGAGTGCCCGTTGTAGACCTGCAGGAACACCGCGAACCACTCCTGGCCGGGTTTCAGCTTCTGCTCGGCCGGCGCGAGGCCCTGCAGGTAGGCGGCATCCTCGACGGAGCTCGGGTTCAGCTGGCGTGAGAGCTGAACCTCGTAGACCAGCGGGCCGACGTCCAGGTACGGCGCGTTGGCGCCCGACTCACCGGCGTACGTCCCCGTGGTGACCTTCGTGTGCGACTCTCCGCAAGCCGACAGCGCACTCGCCGCGAGCAGGACGAGCGCGAGGAGCGTGAGCTTGCGCAGGCGGCTGGACATGCGACGCGGCAGTCTATCCGGCGGCGACCGTGACGCGGCTTCCGCGCTGCTCGCCGCGCTCGATGATCGCCCGCAGCCGGCGCATCGCACGGCCGTTCTTGCGCTTGAACCAGCCGCGCGCGCCCAGCGACTCCATCAGCCGGTCCGAGAGCGTCGCCGGGATCGTCTCGAGCGTGAAGCGCACGCGCGTCGTGCCCGAGGCCGCGGGGGCCAGCTCGTACGTGCCGAGCGTGCGGATGCGGTTGTACTTGCCCGTGCGGCCGGCCTCGACAATGCGGTGCGGGCGCTCGACCTCGACGAACGTCACATCCGCCCAGCTGAAGCGGTTGCCCGGCGCCTTCACGCGAAAGCGCGCGCCCGCCCCGCGGCCGATCGAATCGGCTCGCGTCAGGTGCCAGTCGACCAGGTAGTGATCGGTGAACTCGCCGTGGTTGGCGATGTCCTGCAGGTAGTCGAACACCTGCTCGCGGGGAGCGGAGATGATTGTCGAGACAGTCACAGGATCCACGGCGACCGCCAGTCTAAAGCGCCTCCCGCGTACGGCGCGCTGTCGCTGTCAGGCGGCGCGCGCGGTCAGCCGGACCGTGTGGCCGTGCTCGCAGTGGCGCACGATCTCGCTGGCGACGGGGGCGTCGCGGCGCAGCGTGCGGCACAGCTCGCAGACGACCTCGCCGCCGCGGCCGTCGTACAGGTGCACGTGCTCGCCCGTCAAAGGCGTGCGTCCGCAGTCGGCGCAGCGATCTCGATCGGCCTCCAGCGCGCCCACCCCGCGGCGCAGCAGATGGCGCTCGAGCTGCTCGACGTGCCTTGTGTCCGCGATGGCCATGACGCCACTGATTTCGCCGCCCGGCGCGGTCCTCCTGCCACGTGCGCCGGCGTGCCAGCGGACTTGCTTTTGGCCTGCGGCGGACTCGCTTTACGGCCCGCGCGCACCGCCCCCACGCGGGTGAGGTCGACGCTCGGCGGTTTGCTCGCGGCCCTCGCGGGTAGGTATGGGAAGTCATGTCGAGGGTGGGAGCGTCCGTGGAGCGTCGTGCGTCGTGCGCCTTTGCGGAAAATGCGTTGGTCGCGGAGTTGCCGCTTGGGCCAACTTGTTATGATCGCCACGATCTTTCTCTCGACGAGTAGCAGCGCGCCGGAGCGCTAGCAAGAAGGGAGGAGCAGCATGGATCTACTCAGTACGGGAACCTTCGTAGGTGCCGGCTCGTTCCGTTGTCGCGGCTGCGGCTACGTGCTCACGCTGAGCGGTCTCGACACGCTCAGCGATTGCCCCGGGTGCGGCGGCAGCGACTTCGTGCGCGCCTCGCTGTTCAGCACCGATGCGCAGTCCGCCGACCAGGCAACCGCCCGCCACGGCGGGATGCTGTCCGAGCCCGCCCCCTCCGATCGCGACGCCCGGCTTGCGAGCGTGCGCGAGCACATCACCCAGCCGGGGCAGTACCTGTGCTTCGACGAGGGTGGGGAGTCGCACACCGTCGCGCTCACGCGCGAGTGGACGCGCATCGGGCGCAGCCTCGCCGCCGACGTGCGCTTCGACGACCCGACCGTGTCGCGCCGCCATGCCCTGATCGTGCGCCAGCCGGACGGCGCGCGGGTGCTCGACGACCGCAGCCTCAACGGCGTGTTCGTCAACGGCGAGCGCATCGAAGGCAAGCTGCTGAGCGACGGCGACGAAATCATCGTCGGGCGCTATCGCCTGAGCTTCCTCGTCGTCACGACCGACCGAGCGTTCGCCGCCGGCGACGCCGGCTCGGTCTCCCTTCACGGCGCCGGCTGATCCGGCGCAGCGCCCGCCCGTCGCGCCGCGTAATATCGCCTGATGGCTGACACGATCGCCGTGCTCTCGCAGAAGGGCGGGACGGGCAAGACGACGACCGTACGAACCCTGACCGACGCGTTTCGCCGCAGCGGGCTGCGCACGCTTGCGGTCGACCTCGACCCCCAGGGCAATCTCTCGGACTACTTCGACATCCCACCGGATGCCGAGCCGACGATCTCCGACGTGCTCGCCGGACGCGCGCAGGTGGCGGAGTCGATCCACGAAGACCTCGTCCCCGCCAACCTGACGCTCGCCGAAGCCGAGCTGATGCTTGGCGGCAAGATGGGGCGTGAGATGACGCTGCGCCGCGCGCTGGCCAAGGCGCCGCAGGAGTACGACCTGATCCTCATCGATTGCCCGCCGTCGCTCGGCCTGCTGACGGTCAACGCGCTCGTCGCGGCCGACCACGCGCTCGTCACCGCCGAGGCGCAGTACTTCGCGCTGCAGGGCGTCGAGCAGGCGATGGAGGTGGTCGAACTGGCGCGCGACGGGCTCAACGCCGAGCTGTCGCTGCTCGGCGTGCTGCTCAACCTCGCCGACATGCGCACCATCCATTCGCGCGAGGCGCTCGCGTCGCTGAAGGAACGCTTCGGCGAGCAGGTCTTCGACACCGTCATACGCTCGTCCATCGCCTACGCCGAGTCCGCCGAGCGCGCGCGCTCGATCCTCGACCACCGCCCCGACCTCGGCGCCGACTATCTCGACCTGGCAAGCGAAGTGCTCGCGCGCCTGCCCGCACACGCGGCCGCCGGCCAACGTCTCGCCAAGCTGCGCTGAAGCCGCTCGCCCGCCACCGCCGTCGGCGCTCGTGGCAGCGGACCGCTACAGCTCGACCACGTAAGCGCCCTGCGCCTCGAACGGCGTGCGCAACAGCGTCGCCCAGCCGTCGATCTCGCTCGCCAGCGCCTCTGCCACCGCGCCCGTCTGCTCGTAGAAGCACCACACGAGCACCGTCGGCCCGGCGCCCGAGATCGTCGCCCCCAGCGCACCGAGCTCTCGCGCGCGCACGGCCAGGTCATACGAGCGCGGGAACAGCTGCGAGCGCTGCTGCTGGTGCAGGCGGTCCTGCAGGCCGCGCGCCAGCAGGTCCCAGTCGCCGCGTGCCAGGCCGAGCGTCAGCAGCGCCGCGTGCGCGACGTTGAACGCGGCGTCCGCCAGCGGCACCCGCTCTGCCAGCGCCGTGCGCGCGGCGCTCGTGCGCACCGCCTCCTCGGGGACGACCGCCAGGGCCTCCAGGCCCGTCGGCGGCTCAAAGCGCGTGGCCTGGCCGTCCGCGCAGATCACGAAGCCCCCCAGCAGCGACGCGGCGACATTGTCCGGATGCCCCTCCATGTCGCTGCTCTGCGCGAGCAGATCTACATCCATCTCAAAAAGGTGGTCGGCCGCCATCATGCCCGCCACGATCGCCGCGGCGCTGGACCCTAGGCCGCCGGCCAGCGGGATCTCCGAGCGGATCCTGAACGTGAACGCGTCGGCCGGGTGCAGGCGCTCGAACGCGCGCACGCACAGGTTCTCGCGGCCCTTGGCGATCGGCAGCTCGGACTCCACCGCGAACCGCCCCGTCTCCACCACCTCCAGCTCCAGCTTCAGCGATACCGCCGCGGCCATGCAATCGAAGCCCGGGCCGAGGTTCGCCGAGGACCCCGGCACGCGCACCAAGCGCCTACGGATCACCCAGCACCGCTTCCTCGATCGCCGCCGTCTCGGCGACGCACGTGATGATCCTGCCGTCGTTGTTCGCCAGCGCCGTCTCCGGATCCTTCAGCCCGCGACCGGTCAGCACGCACACGACCTGCTCGGCGCCGTCGGCGCCGTACTTCAAAAGCCCCGCCACCGACGCCGCCGAGGCGGGCTCGCAGAACATGCCTTCGCGCGAGGCCAGCAGCCGGTAGGCGTGCAGGATCTCCTCGTCTGAGACCACGCGAATCGCGCCGCGCGAATCCGTCGCCGCGGCCATCGCGTCCTCCCAGCGCACCGGGTTGCCGATGCGGATCGCGCTGGCGACCGTTTCCGGGTGCTCGATGATCTTTCCCTCGACCAGCGGCGCCGCTCCCTCGGCCTGGAAGCCGAACATCTTCGGCGCCGCGCCCACCTCGCGAAAGCCGCGCCAGTAGGAGGTGATGTTGCCGGCGTTGCCCACCGGGATGCACAGCGCTTCCAAACGCCCTTCCAGCGCCTCGTCGATCTCGAACGCCGCCGTCTTCTGCCCTTCGATGCGAAACTCGTTGACCGAGTTCACCAGCGCGATCGGGTGCGTCGCCGTCAGCTCGCGCACGAGCGTCAGCGCCTGGTCGAAGTTGCCCTGAAGCGTTATCACGCGCGCACCGTGCACCAGCGTCTGCGCCATCTTGCCCTGCGCGATCTTGCCCTCCGGCACGATCACCGCGCACGTGATCCCCGCGCGCGCCGCATACGCCGCCGCGCTCGCGGCCGTGTTGCCCGTCGACGCGCAGATCACCGCCTTGGCGCCCTCGCGAATCGCCGCCGACACCGCGCACGTCATGCCGCGGTCCTTGAACGAGCCCGTCGGGTTGGCGCCCTCCAGCTTCAGGCGCACCGTCGTTCCGACCATCTCCGACAGCACCGGCGCGCGCAGCAGCGGCGTCGAGCCCTCCTGCAGGCTGACCAGCTTGTCGCCCGCCTCGAACGGCAGGCGCTCGTGGTAGCGCTCGATCAGCGGCACGTGCGTGCCCGAGAACGCCGCCCCTTCGACCTTCGGCAGCGGCACCGGCGGCGGCGCCTGTCTCATACGAACTCCTCTTCTATGACTCGTATCGAACGTGTGGCCGAGCGTACGAAGTCGAACTCGTCGACCTCCGCGATCGCCGCCCGCAGGCCCGACTCGAGCACCGGGTGCGTGACCATCACCAGGCGCGCGTGCTCGGCCATGCCGCGCTGCACGACCGACTTGATCGACACGTCGTGCTCGCCCAGCACCTTCGTCACCGCCGCCAGCACGCCCGGCTCGTCGGCGACGTCCAGGTGCAGGTAGTACGCGCTTTGAACGTCGGTGACCAGGCGCAACGGCAGCGGCGGCGCCGGCGGACGCGCGCCGCCCGTCATCACGCTGACCACGTCGCCGAGCACCGCGCTCGCCGTCTGCCTGCCCCCCGCGCCCGGGCCCGACAGCGTCAGCTCGGTGATCGTCTCAGACTCCACAGTGACCGCGTTGAACGGCCCCGAGATCGACGCGAGCGGGTGTCCCGAGTAGAGGAACGTCGGGTGCACGTGCACCGACAGGCCGCCCTCGCGGCGCTCGGCCGTGCCCACCAGCTTCAGCCCCAGCCCGAGCTCGCGCGCGTACTCCAGGTCGTCGCCGTGCAGATGCTCGATGCCCTCGTACGGCACGTCGTCGAGGTGCACCGGCGAGCCGAACGCCAGGCGCGCGAGGATCGCCATCTTCGCCGCCGCGTCGCGGCCTGAGACGTCGTCTGACGGATCGGCCTCCGCGTAGCCGACGCGCTGGGCCTCCGCGAGCGCCTGCGCGTATGTCGAGCCGCGCGTCATCTCCGTGAGGATGAAGTTCGTCGTGCCGTTGACGATCCCGTGGATGCGCTCGATCGGCGTCGCCGACAGCGATTCCTCGAGCACGCGCACGACCGGCACCGCGCCCGCCACCGCCGCCTCGAAGCGCAGCCGCACGTCGTGTGCGCGCGCCGTCTCGAACAGCTCCTCGCCGTGCTGTGAGAGCAGTTGCTTGTTCGCGCTGACGATGTGCTTGCCGTCGCGCATCGCCGCAAGCAGGTACTCGCGCGCCGGTTCGATGCCGCCCATCACCTCCACCAGCAGGTCCGAGCCGGCGAGGATCTCCTCGAAGTCGCCGCGTGTGCGCGTCAGCACGCCCGTGATCACCGGCCGGCGCCCGTTGAAGCGCTCGATCTCATCCGCGCGCTCGTCGAGCAGCTCGGCGAACGCCGAGCCGACCGTGCCGTGGCCGAGCAGCCCCACCTTGAACGGCGCCACGGCGCCGCTCGCGGCGCCGTGCGCGCTAGCTGACATCGCGCGCGGTCAGGTCTTGCACGGTCTCGCGTCTGACGACAACGCGGGCGTCGCCGTCACGGCAGAAGACCACCGGCGCCCGCGGCACGCCGTTGTAGTTGTTCGCCATCGCAAAGCCGTACGCGCCCGTCGCCGGCGTCACGATCACGTCGCCCGGTCGCGGATCGTCCAGCAGCGCATCTCGCACGATCACGTCGCCGGACTCGCAGTGCTTGCCCGCCAGGCGGCACTTGGTCATCCCGTCGAAGCGATCGGCGACGTGCGCTTCGTATGACGCCCCGTAGAGCATCGGGCGCAGGTTGTCAGACATGCCGCCGTCGACCGCCACCCAGCGCGTGACGTTCTGCTTGACGCTCTGCACCGTGTACAGCGTCACCCCCGCGTTGGCGCTCAGCGCGCGCCCGGGCTCGATCAGCAGGCGCCGCCGGGCGCCGCCCGCGTGCGCATGCGCCGCCTGCACGAGCGCGGCGACGTAATCCTCGATCGCCGGCGCAGGCGGCTGATCGGCGGTGTAGCGCACGCCCAGGCCGCCGCCGAGGTCCCATACGGGGAAGTCGCCGAGCTTGGCCAGCTCGGCGATCTCCGCGCGAAACGGGTCCAGGCCGAGAAGCTGCGATCCGATGTGCGCGTGCACGCCCTGCAGCGACAGGCCGTCGGCGTCCTGCACGCGCGCGAACGCCTCGCCCGCCTGCGCGATCGAGAAGCCGAACTTCGAGTCCGCCTGACCCGTGGAGATCTTCTCGTGTGTCTCCCCGCGCACGTCCGGCGTCACGCGCACGAGCACCTGCTGCTCGCCCGCGCCAGCGCGCGCACCCTCTGCCAGCAGGCGCTGCAATCGCTCGATCTCGTCGAAGTTGTCGAGCACGATCAGCCCGACGCCGCGCTTCAGCGCCATCCGCAGCTCCTCCTGCGACTTGGCGTTGCCGTGCAGGACGATCCGCTCCGGCTCGAAGCCCGCGTTCAGCGCCAGGTGCAGCTCGCCGCCAGACGCCACGTCGCACCACAGCCCCTCCTGCGCGAACAGCGCCAGCACCGCCGTGCACGGGAAGGCCTTGGACGCGAACACCACGTGGAAGTCCTCGTGGCCCTCGTTGCGTCCCGCCGCCACGAACGCACGCGCCCGCGCGCGCAGATCGTCCTCGGCGATGACGTACGCCGGGGTGCCGAACTCGCGCGCCAGCTCGATCGCGTCGCAGCCGCCGACCTGCAGGCGCCCGCGCTCGTCCACGCGGCTGCCCAGCGGGAACACGTCCGAGATGCTCGTCTGCGTCGCCATGCGCGGATTATCGCGCGCCACCTGCACACGCCGTCGTACGACCGCGCGGGTGCGCTCGCCGGCGCCGCTCAGGCCGGTGCGGCGCGCAGCGCCGCCGCGCCGCCGCGGCGCGCCATCAGCACCAGCCACAGCGAGCCGATCAGCATCAGCCCGACGCTCTCCAGCTGTGGCGGCGTCAGGCCCGCGAACACCTCCGTGTTGCGCCTGACGAACTCCACCAGGAAGCGCTCGAACCCGCTCAGCAGCAGGTACAGCGCGAACACCACGCCCGGGCGCACGCGATCGCGCAGCTGCCACAGGCCATACGCCAGCAGGCACATCGCGACCGTCTCGTAGATCGGCGTCGGCTGCACGGTCACCCCCGGCGTCGTCGGCAGAGTGCCGTGCGGGTAGCCCATCGCCCACGGCAGCGTCGAGTGGATCCCGTAGTCGCCGTCGCCGGAGACCTGGCAGCCGATCCGCCCGATCGCATAGCCGAGCGCCAGCGCCGTCGCGCACATGTCGAACATGCGCAGTTCCAGCACGTGGCGCCAGCGCATCCACGCGACCACGCCGATCGCGCCACCGATCGCGCCGCCGTACCACACCAGGCCCGATCCCGAGAACACGCTGCCGAGCAGGTCGTGCTTGACCGAGTCGTATTTTTCGACCAGGTAGTACACGCGCGCGCCGACGACACCGCCGACGAGCGCCGCGAAGGTGATCTCATACGCCCAGTCGACAGGCCTGCCCAGCTCGCGCAGCCTGCGCGCGACGACCGCACCGCACGCGACGAAGCCGAGCGCAAACGTCACCCCGAAGGTCTTGATCGATATGCCCAGGATGTGGATCTCGGGCTTCATGGCTGCAAATCGGCGGTCATCGGGATGCTTGCGCCACTTTAGGGCAGACCTATCTGCTTCTGCGACAATCCTCCCCATGGCTGCCAGACGCCAGAGCTTCGGCAAAGACACCGGCCTGCAGGCACGCATGCTGCTGACGTTGTTCCTGCTCGGCCTGCTCTACGCGGTGTTCGTCGGCGTGCTGTTCGCCGCCGGCGCCGGCGCCGGGCTGATCGTCGTCGTCGCCGTCGTGCTGCTGCTCGTGCAGCTGTTCGGCTCGGACAAACTCGCGATGGCCTCGCTGGGGCTCAAAGAGGTCTCCCCCGAGCAGGAGCCAGAGCTGCACGGGATCATCGACCGCCTTTGCGTGCAGGCCGACCTGCCCAAACCCCGCGTGTGCGTGATGGAAACCTCGATGCCCAACGCCTGCGCGATGGGCCGCTCGCAGAAGTCCGCGACCGTCTGCGCCACGCGCGGCATCCTCGACATGCTCTCCCCCGCCGAGCTCGAAGGCGTGATGGCGCACGAGCTCAGCCACGTGATCAACCGCGACGTGATGGTGATGACGCTCGCCAGCTTCTTCGCCACGCTCGCCTCAATGATCGCCCAGTTCGCGCTGTTCTTCGGCGGCGGCTACGGCTCAGACGAAGAAGGCGAGCGCGACATCATGCTCGTGATCCTCGTGTCCGTCGTCGTCTACGCCGTCTCCTTCGTGCTGCTGCGCACGCTGTCGCGTTATCGCGAGTTCGCCGCCGACCGCGGCTCGGCCGTGCTCACCGGGCGCCCCAGCGCGCTCGCCTCCGCGTTGCTGAAGATCAGCGGCACGATGGAGCGCGTGCCCAGCCAGGATCTGCGCAAAGCCGAAACCATGAGCGCCTTCTTCATCATCCCCGCGCGCGCCAAGAAGTCGCTGATGAACATCTTCGCCGACCACCCACCGCTCGAGCAGCGCCTCGCCGCACTGCAGCGCCTGGAGTCCCAGCTGCAGGGCGTCGCCTGACCGTGGGTCTGCGCGACATCCTCACCGGCCGCCATCAGGTCAAGGGGCCTGCGCCGGAGCGCCTCTTCGCGATCACCACGGCCTACGTCGGCCTGCAGTCCGAGCATCAGATCGACCCCGCCGGCAGCGCCGCCATCGTCTTTCAGTCGCTCGCCACCAGCGACTTCGAATCGACGCTCAAAGACATGGAAGAAGTCGTCACCGCGACCGGCGGTGACACCGGCACGACCGTGTCCACCGAGGACGACAGCTACGGATATCGCTGGATGATCCTGCGCAACCCGCCCGGGGCACCCAGCGTCGAAGACCTCGCCGTCGGCATCAACGCCGTATCGAGCTCCATCGAGACCGCCGGCTACGGCGAGCGGCTGCTGTGCGCCGTGTTCGCCTTCGTCGACGCCCAGAAGCGACGCGTCTACTTCATCTACAACTACAAGCGCGGCTACTGGTACCCGTTCGTCCCCGCCCCCGGCGACGCCCAGGAGCGCTCCACCGAGCGCGAGCTTCAGCTCAAGGCCCAGATCGGCGACGAAATGCCGATAGAGCCCGAGCTCGAGCGCTGGTTTCCCCTGTGGGGCATCCCGATCTGAAAGCCGCTGCGTGCCACGGCGCGGTGTCAGTCGGGGATCAGCCCCTCGCCCGTGAACTCCCTGCCGGCCTCGGCGAAGCTGAGGTCGGGTGGGGGCAGGATCAGGTCGGAGCCGGCGAGCTCGTCGTCGGCGATGCGCTCGCCGTTGGAGCGCACGTAGTCCAGCAGCGCGGCGAACGTCTCTGCGAAGCCGTTCTCGTCGCCGCCCTCGCACGCTGCGACGACGGCGTTGTCGAGCTCGTTCAGTCGCGCGGTCTGGTCGTCGGGGAGGCGGTACTGGTCCTCGCCGGAGATGCGCACGATCATGCCTGACCGCTCTCGCTCGGCTGCTCGCCCTTGCCGGCGCCGCCGCCGGATGCGATCTGCGGGGCCTTGTCGCCCCCGCCCTGGCCGAGTTCGCTCTTCATCTTCGCCAGGTCATCATCGACCTGCGGCTGGCTGGAGAGCTGCTTGAGCTGGCGGTCGATGTCGTCTTCGCCGGAGCCCAGCTGCGTGATGTCTTCGAACGTGCCCGCGGCTTCGAGCTCTGAGACCGCGTCGGCGCGCGCTTTCATGTTTTCGGTCTTGTCGACCGCGCGCTGCATCGCCAGGCCGACGTCGGCCATCTGCTCGCCCACGCCGGTCGCCGCCTCGGAGATGCGCACCTGCGCCTCCGCGGCGGAGTACTGCGCCTTGATGACCTCCTTCTTCGTGCGGAAGGCCTCGATCTTCGCGCGCAGCTTCTGCTCGGAGTCGGTCAGCTTCTGCTGCTGGTCTTCGAGTTCTGTGACCTGCGTGTCGAGCCCCTGAAGCTCGGTCTGCGCGACGTTCTTGCGCTCGAGCGCCGTGCGCGCGAGCTCCTCGTTGCCGGCCGACAGAGCCTGGCGGGCCTGCGTGTCGAGCTTGACGACGCTCTGCTGCAGCGACTTTTCCTGCATCTGCAGGCGCTTCTTGGCCGTCACGACGTCGGCGATGCCCTTCTTGACGTTCTGCAGCTGTTCGACCTGCTTGGAGTAGCTGTAGTCCAGCGTCTCGGCAGGGTCTTCGGCACGGTCTAGAAGTTTCGAGACCTTCGCCTTCACGACGGTTGACATGCGCCCGGTCAGACCGGCCATCTGATCCTCCTATTGCTTTCTGGGGGCGGCCGATCCCGGATCGGCCGGCTCTCTCAAGCGTAGCCGACCGGGAACGATCCGAGGGCCGCTCAGAGACCGAGCGGGTGGCGGACCGTGTAGCCGCCGTTTTCCGTGCGCAACGGGCGCCAGCGCGGACCCTGCTGCGCGGTCGGGTCATCGGCGGCGCTCGTGTCCAGGCGCAGTCCCGCCACGTCCATGTAGGCGTGGCCGGAGTTGCCGAACACGGCGATCCAGCGGCCGGCGCCGTGCGAGCCCCATGCCATGAATTCCGAGGAGTCCTCCGGCGTCGTCAGCAGGCTCGCGCCGTGCAGCGCGAAGGACACCGTGCCCGAGCAGTCATAGCCCGGCGAGGTGAACGACGCGTGGCCGCCGCCGAAGATGTACGGCAGGCCGATGATTTCGTTTCCCGCCCAGATCACCTTCTGGACCGGTTCGGGCGCCGACATCGGCGCGGCGGCGAGACCGTTGACATAGCGGGCCAGCGCGCCGGGGACGAGCAGCTGCGGCTTGGTCGCCGCGGCCGGCGCACTCGCGGCTGCGCCGCTGACGGCGCTGCCGCCGGTCGCGTTGGTCAGCTGTGCGCCAGGGGCGGCCGGCGCGTAGGGGACGACTTCGCCGGTGGCCGTCCTCTGGTAGATCGGACCTTTGTAGGACAGGCGACGGGACTTCGCCGTGATCGGCGAGAGGTGGATCGCCGGCGCGGTGGCGATCGGCGCGGTGGTCGGCGCGGTGGGACTGCCAACGGCGGCCCCGCCCGTCGAGGTGGCCAGCGCGGGGGTGGCCGCGACGGCCAGGCATGTCAAGCAGCTTAGGAGCGTACTGAGGGTTCGCACCCGCAAAGCAACAACCTCTTTCGTCGGCCTCCGGGGTTAGCTGACGGGCTAGCGCTGAAAGAGCCTGCGCTTCTCACGGATGCACCGTGGGATTAGCCCCAACACAACTTGGGTCCCCCGGTCTCTGACATCGGGTCAGGGACTCGGCGTTCTTGGCGCGGCAGACTAACAGACTGCAATGACGCTTGCACCATCTGGGCGCCGATGTGCATTGTTGCCTGCAAACGAGCGCAAATAGCCGCGACCCGCGTGCTCCGCCACGCCCGCTAGTGTGCCCGCCATGCGCGCGCCCCCGCTCCGGCCGATCGCCGCGCTTGCGCTCGCCGGAGCGCTGTTGGGCGCGACCCTCAGCGGGTGCGGCAAGGGAGGCGCTTCCCCGCGCTCCGGCGCGGGCTCGGGGACGCTCGGCGCGGCGCCGGCGGCACACGGCGTGGTGGGCGTCGCCACGAAGAACACGACACGCCTCGGCGGCGCCGATCCCGCCGCGGACGCGGCGGCCGTCGCGCAGGCCGTCTACCTGGGCCTCACGCCGGCCACGCGTCCGCAGGCCGTCGTGCTCGTCGACGAGCGCAACTGGCCCGCCGCGCTGGCGGCATCGGCGCTGGCGAGCGCGCCGCTCGGCGCGCCGCTGCTGTACGCCGAAGGCGACTCGCTTCCCGACGCCACCGTGCAGGCGCTGCGCGCGATGCGCCCGATCGGCGCCGCCAGCCTCGGCGGCGCGCAGGTCATCCGCATCGGCACCTCTGCCGCAGTGCCCGACGGCCTCCGTACACGCACGATCCCCACGGCCGGCGCCGGCGAAGCGGCGGCCATGGCGGCGGCCGTGCAGGAACTGTTCGGCGTCGCCCACGGCGGCAATCCGCGTCAGGCGATCGTCGTCGCCGCCGACGCGCCGCGCCAGTTGCAGATGCCGGCGGCGGCGCTGTCGGCCGAGAGCGGCTCGCCGATCGTGCTGATCGAGCGGACGAGCGTTCCAGCTGCGGCGCGCACGGCGCTGAAAGCGCTGCACAACCCGGCGATCTACGTCGTCGCGCCGACGACGCTGGACAGCCGCGCGTACGCCGAACTGGCCCCGCTGGGAACCGTCGTGCACGTCGCCGGAGGCGCCGGCGAATCTCCGAGCGCGAGAGAGAGCGCCGACGCCGTGGAGAACGCGATCTCCGTGTCGCGCTTCTCGCACGGGACGTTTGGCTGGGGCATCCACGAAGCCGGCCACGGGCTCGTGTTCGCGAACGTCTCGCGGCCGCTCGACGCGCCCGCGGCCGCTGCGCTCTCGGCGCACGGCGACTACGGACCGCTGCTGCTGCTGGCGGACAGCGCCTCGGTTCCCGGCCCGCTGACGCAGTACCTCAGCGACATCGAGCCCGGCTACACGGCGGCCGCCCCGCCCGTGCGCGAGGTCTACAATCACGGCTGGCTGATCGGCGACGAACGGTCGATCTCGGCGCTCGCGCAGGCGGAACTGGACAGCGTCCTGGAGATCGCTCCGCGACAGCCGTCAGCCGCAGAACAGTCCGTCGCCCACGCCGAATGACCAGCCAGCACCGGAGCACGAGTTGAGCCAAGCCGAGGATCCGCGAACACTGCGCAAGGAGCGCACCGGCGAGGTCACCGTCGAGGACGTGCGGCGGCTGATGGGCGCCTCCACGCCGCACTTCGCGCTGCAGCTGCGCGAACGCATCGCCAAACTGATCGCCGGCCTGCCCGCCGAGCACCCGGCTCGGATCGAGGGTGAGCGCGAGATGGCGCGTTTGGAGCGCCTCGGCTTCGCCGGTGAGATTCGCGGCGAGACCGGTCCGCCGGGCGAGCACGCGCTGCCTTCGCTCGACGACACGGCCGTCAGCTAGAGCGAGCGCGCCTAGCTACATGCCCGGGATAAACGACTGAACCAAACGGCCCGTGTCGGTGCTCGACGCGGGCCGTTCCGGGCAAATGGATGGTTTCTGCTCAGATCGAGCGGTGTTGATGCTCTCAGCCGGTCCGGACGGCGAGTGTGTCAAGGTTGTAGGCGAGGCGTGAGCCGGGCTGCTGGCGACCGGCGACGAACACCCGCTCGGGCGAGAGCTCCTGCAGAGCCTCGGCGGTCGGGCGCTGCTCGAAGCCGCCGTCGAGCGCGACCTCTTTGGGTCTCAGACCGAGCCGCTGCAGCTCGGTTGTCGTGTCGGGCAGCAGCCTGCTCTCGGGCGGGTTGCCCGGAGCTGTCGAGGCCGCAGGATGAATCCCCTCGCGCCGCGCTTGGTGTTCTGCGTGACCTCGCAGATCTGAAGCACGTAGCCGAACTCTTGGGCTTGCCTTTCGAGTCCCTCCTGCAGCGCCTCATAGCGGCCGGCGCGAAAGATCAGCACATAGATCCAGCTCTTTGAGATCCCGTGAGCAGCCGCGACCTCACGCGCGCTGCGGCCCTCCAACAACACCGCATCCACCACATACCGCGCCAACGCCATGGCAGCCGCCTTTCGTAGGCGTCCAGCATGTCCGGAGACATCAGTCCACTATGTGCTGCGACCACACACCTCCGCCCGCATCGCTTGCACCGCGAGGGCGTCGTAGCCGTTTGTGGACGTTGAAGCTCCTCTGCAGCGGCATCGGGGCCGAGATGGGAGTACGAGAGAACACCCATTAGTTCATCACGAGTCCGGTGAGTGGCGCCTTCGTCGACGCAGCAAACCGGGCAGGGATAACAGAGATGGCGCCCTCAGCCATAAGCTCGTCAGTCAGTGTGAGACGAGTTGCCGAAGCCTCGCTCGAGCGCCCCCGTTGATCACGAGTCTCAGGAACTCGTTAATGCGCGTCCGTCGCGCCTCCATCACTTCGCCCGCCTTGCCGCCTCCAAAAATATGAGGGTGGCCAACTCTCGGTCTTCCTCAAGAGACACGATTAGCGCTTCCAGCGCAGCACGAACCCCCCTGCTAGCTGGCGGACCCAGCGTCTGGCAGGCGGGCATCACTAACCGCGCGGAGCTGACAGGTCCCATCATCGAACGCGGCACTGGGAAGACCACTGATTCCTCTCATAGCGCATCGGCGGCGAAGCCACTGAGCCGGATAGTGAGCTCACCATCGGTGTTGCTTGGAGGGGAATCGGTCACGTTTGGAGACTAAGCGCCCTGGGTGAAGAGGCGCAATGATCGTGCCCGGAGGATGTCATCTTTCGCGGCCGAAGAGGCAAGCGTCGCGAACGACGGATGGGCGTGGCGAGGCTAGCAATGAAACCGAACGGTCTAGGTTCTAAGTCTTGACTTACACAACCACCCGGGATGGTCATAATAAGGCTGTGCCGGCAGAATCCCTTGTCAGCCGCACGCCCGTGACGCGCGCCCCAAGGACGCAAGTTCTTGATGCGATGACCTCGCTATGCGCCAAAACGGGCTATCGAAACATCGATGTCGATCAGCTGGTCGCGCGTGCAGGCGTCGCGCGGGATGACTACGACCAGCTCTTCGCCAACAAGGAAGAGTGCTTCCTTGCCGCCATGTCGACGGCCGCCACGAGGCTGCTTGAGGATGTACGCGAGGCCATGCAGATAAGCGCCACAAAGGGAGCGTGCGAGGCGATCGCGAGCGCGATGGCAAAGTTTTCGGCATGTAGACAGCCCGATGCGCGTCTGATCTTCTGGGAGTCGCTAAGAGGCGGCGCCCAGATTAGGCGGGAGCGGCGGCTGCTCCTTGATGAGCTTGCCGTGACGCTGGATCACGCTCGCCGGGAGGCGCCCTATTGGAGCATCGGGCCAGATCTTCCATCCCGCCTTATCTGCAGCAATACCGCCCGTCTTCTAGGGCGCCGACTTCGGCGACGGCAACCACTGGACGAGCCTTCGGCCGAGATCATCGCGTGGCTGCGCCTCTATGAGGCTCCTACCGCAGACCACCGCTGGAGCAGCCTCATCGCCCCCCGCATTCCAAAGCCGTCGCCATTTTTGCCGCGCGGTCGTCTGGGGGTTCCATCGACGGCGAGCGCTTCATCGAAGACGCCATCAAGCACGACTACCGACGATGAGTGGTTGCGTATGGTCTTTGCGACCGCCGAGCTGATCCACCGGGTCGGATACGAGGCGGCGACAACCGAGGAAATTTTGCACCGGTCGAAGGTAGACCGGCGAACGTTCGAGGCAACGTTTCCAGACAAACGAGATGCTTTCCTTGCCGCCCAAGGAATGCTGTTTAGGCATCTCACGGCTGCCTCCGCCGGCGCATTCGCCACCGGCGACAGTTGGGCGACGCGCCTCTGGGAGGCTGTCCGAGCCCTCACCCAATGCGCCGAGCAGAATGCGATGCTGACGCAGGTCTCCCTCCTGGAGTCATGCGCGTCCGGTGAGGATGGGAACGGTCTAGCTCAGGACGTGACAGCCGCCTTTGCGATGTTCTTGCGAGAGGGCGATCAAGCGCGTCGGGCTGGATATACAACCGTGCCAGACGGACTATTGGATGCCGTCATCGCGGGGATCGCCGAGCTCGCGGTTGAGCAGATCGAAGCAGACCCCGAGGCTCCCCTTACAGACCTATTCGCGAGAGTCGTCTTTCTCTGCACAGCTCCGTTTATAGGAGGCGCAGCAGCCACAGAACTTGCGCTACAGCCTTCAAGTGCTCCTGCGGCGGCGACTCGGTAGCGCGGGACGGTAGAGACTGGCGTCGCGGCTTGAGCCCTCCTTCGGCCGCGGCACCGGCTCTCAGCATGGCGACTTCTCCTAGCGCCCACCCCCGACGTCGGATCGGTGGTCCTACGGATTGCGCTCAGCGCGACCTAGGCAAGGCCGCACGACGTCGGGGCTTTGGGGCGCCTCCCGGCACCGCTGACTTGCTAGCCAGGAATGCGTTGCTCGCCGACGGACCAATGAACGGCGTGAGCGCGATATGCAAGAGGTGCCCAAGCAGCGAAGCTGTTTCCGGAGTCGAGCTGCTCCTAGCCGCGCGATAGACGATCTCGAAGATCGCCGACACGGTCGCCTCGAGCGCGATTCGCGTCGGAGGTGGATTAAGGACGTCGGGATCGCGATACCCCTCTTGGAGGAAGATCTCGAACGCGACGCGGCTGTCCTCCACCCTCTGGATGGCGACGGGACCAACCGCGTACGCCTCGACGAATCCCAGGTGAGCGAAGCTAGGTGTGTCGTCGATGCTTTGCGTGGCGGCGCGCAGGCCCTCCCACATCCGCTCTGGCCAGCTATCGCCAGCAAAGAAGGCACCGGCTGTTCCCGACATCAGATATTGGAAGCCGAGTTCATGGATCGCGGTGAAGGCGTCCTGCTTGTCGCTAAAGAGACGGTAGAACGCTCGCCCGTCTAGACCAGCGAGCTTCATGATTCGGGCCACCGTGACTGCGTTGTAGCCGTCTTCTTGGACTGCTCGCGCCGTCGCGAACATGATTCGTTCGCGGTGATTTTCCGTGATCTCGTGTTTCGAGAGCTTCTGTCGCCCAGGCCCGAGCGGCGTCGGTGGACGCATCGCCGGCGGCATTAAATACGGCGACTGTTCTGGTAGGGGCAAAGGCTTGACGACGCGCCAAAGCTGCTTCGTCGCGGAAGTGCGATAGCTCCGCAGCCACTCGCAGAGCCGCTCGTCGAGACCTGCCAAGGATTGTTCTCCGCGACGAAGACGAAGCGCGAGCATCCGGTACGTGGCGCCAAGAGCAGCAGCTAGCGGCACGTCTGGGATCTCGACGCCATGGGGGGCGCTGCTCAGCCTCTTGTCAATCGTTCGCGCGAACTCGCCGATGCCCGCGTCTCGCGCGTCGAGCGCGGCCGGCCCACCGGCAAGCGCCTCCTTCGTTAGGAATCTTGCATCGGCTGGTCGCTCGGTCGCGAACGCAACGATCGCCGTGACTGCAGCCTCAAGCGCCATCTCGCCTGGAGCCTCATCGAGCGCGGTCGATGCGACATTCATCAGCTCGCCCTGAACGTATTTGACTGTGTCGACGAAGCAGGCCTCACGATGCTCGAAGTAGTCGTAGAAGGTGGGACGAGAGACGCCAGCCTCCTCAATGACCGCTGAGACGCTCGCGTTGGAGTACCCCTTCCTGTTCGCTGCGGCGATCATCCCGCCGCGTAGCCGCGCCAGCTGGGTCGCTCGGCGGCGACTCTGCAGCAAAGTGTCGGTCTGCGTTTTTCTTGTCGGCACGGACGACATGTAGGGCAAGACCCTAGCTGTCAACCCCGTCCTTCCCCGCAGGTAGGGCTTCTTAGGCACTTGTCCCGCCCCGCCGACGTGATGACCAGTGTCCCCCAAGTCAAGCCGCTAGGGAGGGCTGAACCGCCGCCAAGGGACCTCTCGCGTTTATCGATCACCCGGCCCAGATTGCGCTCGCCCACGCCCAGTGCTTCGCGAGGTCCAGCGCTGAGATCAATGATCCGCGTCGCCTCGCGAGGCGCGTCCTCCTTTACCACACCTTCGCCACCCGAGCTACCTTCCCTACAGTCCTCTTTCGAGCTGTTCGCATCTGAATCGTCGGGCCACGCGTCGCTTTGGTCGCCCATCGGCTCATGGCCCACGTCGAGCCTGCGCGGCTCGTTCGCCCCTGATCTCCCTCTCATCAGAACTCCAACGTCGTCGTTTGCCCCTTGACAGCGAAGCGCCTACCGAGGATAGCGCTAATTGGTCTGCCCGCCGAACCTCTACCGTCCGAACGGCTCCTCCCTGCGCCGCCGCCTTCTTGAAATCGTAGCGCGTACGCGCGTCCCTACGTGCTGCTTGGGGGGCCCATGCAGTCCTCCCCTAAGAGTCGATAGAGTCGTGCGCGCCGCCGCGTCTAATGCCGACATCGATCCAGTTCGGCGACCATTGAGATCGTTTACGGGGGGCATCCTAGACAAGCGCTACCCGGTGGCGGGGACAGCGAGCGTTAGCTACTGTTCGGTGTCTAGTGACCGCGGGCAACTACCTACTCCGAGACAGCTGAGGAGAGTCGTCATATGGGAGCGACCCCGATCTTTTTGTTCTCCGTATCTCGAAGCGGCTCGACGTTGGTCCAGCGGATCTTGGCCGCTCATGAAGGCGTCTCGACGGTTTCGGAGCCATGGATACTTCTGCCGTTGATCTACGCGACGCGCCCAGAAGGAGTGCTAGCCGAGTATGTGCACCCTTTGATGGTTGACGCGATAACTGACTTCTGCGCAGAGATGCCCGGGGGACCAGCCGAATATCGCGAAGAGGCGCATAACTTCGCGATGCGCCTCTACGACAAAGCGACCGAACCAAACTCCCGGTACTTCCTCGATAAGTCGCCACCCTATTGCCTGATCGCCGAGGACATCATGCAGCTATTTCCGGAGGGGAAGTTCGTTTTTCTTTGGAGGAATCCTCTCAGCATCATCTCGTCAATGATTGAGACTTGGCTTGGCGGCCACTGGCATCCGACCATGTACAGAAGTGATCTCTTCAGCGGCCTCCCCCGTCTCATCGCAGCCTACGATGCAAATCCCTCGCGCGCACACTCCGTTTGCTTTGAGAACCTCGTCGCCGACGACGATGACCAGTGGAAGCAACTGACAAGGTACCTCGGGATCGAATTTGATCCGCGTACTTTGGAGACTTTTTCGTCCGTCGAGCTCAGGGGTCGTATGGGCGATCCGACGGGTACCAAGCACTACACAAGACTCAGTGCGGATCCCGCCCAAAAGTGGCGGAGGACACTCAACAACCCGATACGAAAGGCGTGGTGTCGTAGATACCTCCGATTCCTCGGCCAAGACCGTCTGGCCGTGATGGGTTACTCACTTGATGGTCTGATCGCCGATCTGGACGCTCAGCCCAGCGATACCATGTCTCTGGGTGGCGATTTTGGGCGGATGGTCGTCGATCTCGCGAAGGAGCCACTCAGGGTCCGCGCGCAACAGTCCGGACTCGGCGGCCCAAACATCATCCGGGCGCTCCTGGGAGCTTGAGACCGCTCTTGCGGGAGATGGCTCAGCGGTGTCAGGTGCGCAACGTCGCGTCGGCCCCGATCTGCTGGCACCCGGTGGCGGGTCCTGCGACGCCGATATTCGGCTCTCGCCAGCGCCGCGATAAACATCCTCGTTGCTCTCCCTGCTGGCGGTCGCTCGTCCCGACGGCGGCCCGTTATAGGCAACCCGGCTTTGCATCTCGAATTGTGCCCATGACGATAAACGTCCACGGTAGGCACCGAGCCGCGAGCTATCTCTGCCCGCTATTGTGGTCGACCTTGCCCCTCACGGTCGCCGATCCACAAGCGCAGTAGCCCCAATTTCCCAGACCATGTGCGGAATTACTGGCATCCTCGCGCTCTCAGACGACTTCAGAGTCGACGCGACGATCGTTCGCCGTATGGCCGACACGCTCATACATCGCGGGCCCGATGATGCGGGCACTTGGCACGAGCCGCGGGAGCGCGTCGCCTTTGGCCACCGGCGTCTCTCGATCGTCGACTTGTCGTCGGCCGGCCACCAACCGATGAGCAATGAGGACGGTTCGGTGTGGATCACGTACAACGGCGAGGTCTATAACCACGCGGCCCTGCGCGCGGAGCTCGAGGCGAAGGGACATCGGTACCGGTCGAGTACAGACACTGAGACGATCGTGCACCTCTACGAGGAGGAAGGGCCGCGTTGTGTAGAGCGACTTCAGGGCATGTTCGCGTTCGCGATCTGGGACAAACGCCGGCGCGAGCTCTTCCTCGCTCGGGACCGGATCGGCGTCAAGCCACTCTATTACGCTCCGCTCTCGAACGGAATCCTCTTCGGCTCGGAGACCAAGGCTATCGTCGCACATCCGTCATTTACCACCGAACTGAACGAGGAGGCGTTGGTCGACTATCTAACCTTCGCATTCGCGCCCACCCCGAGCACGATGTTTCGCGGGGTACGCAAGCTCGCCCCGGCAGAACGGATGACGATCACAGCGGACGGCAGGATCACAAGCGATATCTATTGGCATCCCCTTTGCGATGAGGTCGCGCTGCAAATCGCCGACACGAGCGAAGAGGAGTTGGAGGAGCACCTGTTGTCGATGCTCCGCACTTCGATCTCAAAGCGCATGATGTCGGATGTTCCTTTCGGTGTGTTCTTGTCAGGCGGAATCGACTCATCGACCAACGTGGCGCTGATGTCCGAGCTCATGGACGAGCCCGTCCGCACTTTCTCAACTGCTCCCCGCGGGCATCCGAGGTACGACGAGCTGGCGCCGGCGCGAGTAGTCGCCCAGCACTTTGGCACGGAGCATCATGAGGTGATGTTGGATGAGAGCGATCTCGAGGCATTTCTTCCTGAACTCATCGAGAAACAGGACGAGCCACTGGCCGACTGGACCTGCATCCCACAGCACCTTGTATCCAAACTAGCTCGAGATAACGGAACACCTGTTGTGCAGGTAGGTGAGGGCGCGGACGAGCTGTTTCACGGCTACAACGGCTACGCCGACCATCGACGCTACTTCGTGCCATTTCAGCGTTATCTGCCGCCGGTTGGGCGCCGCATTGTCGCGAGAGGACTGGTCGCGGCCACTCGGCGCCTGGGACGTGGCATGCGTCATGCCGAGGCTCTCTCGGATGCCGCCCATAGTCCACTCCCTTATTGGGGGGGCTCGATCTGTTTTCGGGGAGATCTCAAGGCCGAAATCCTTGGACCGGCGATGCCTCAGCGACGGGACTCGTTGATGCTGATCGAGCAGCTGTGGCGCGACGCCGATGGGCGAGAACTAGACGCGGACCTCTTTCAGAGAATGACGTATGTCGAGATGAAGCAACGGCTGTCGGAGTTGCTCCTTCAGCGCCTAGACAGGGTCGCGATGATGAGCTCGGTCGAGGGACGGGAGCCATTCCTCGACCACGAGCTGGTCGAGTTTGTGATGGCGCTCCCACCGCACATGAAGTACCGAGACCGAACCGGAAAGTACATCCTCCGTAGAGCCGTCCGCGATCTTCTCCCGCCCGAGATCTTGAATCGACCGAAGCAGGGGTTCGGCACCCCGATGGTGGAGTGGTTGCGGGGACCATTCGGACGGCAGGCACAAGCTGCTGTTGCGAGATCTGGTCTCATCGAGAGGGGTTTTCTCAACGCCGACCCCCTGAATCGCCTGTTCGAGGAACACATTAGCGGTCGCGCGGACTGGAGCTACCACCTGTGGAATGTCTACAACGCGTGCACGTGGCACGACCGGTGGATCGCAGCCTGAACGACTAGTCTGCGTCGCAGGGATCCTACGAGCCAACTGGCGCAGCTGCCGCAGCCTGCCGGCGTTCCCCCCTCGCCTTCACGCTCGCAAACAGCTCTGAGACCCTGTCGCGGTCCCGGTGATTAATGGCGCCGAGCAAAATAAAGAGGCCAAGACAGGTGAAGGTTGCGAGTACGAGACCTACGAGCAAGCCCCCCGTAGACGGCAGGGCGTGGGTAACGCTGTACGCCGTCGCGAAGCCACCGAGATAGCCGCCTACAAGCGCGAGCCTCTGACGCTGCGGCCAAATTGTGGCGAGAGCTGTAGAGAGATAGGAGCGCAGCACGATGGTCTTCCAGATCACGTCGAGTAGCGCCCCGGCGAGCAGCGCTATTGCTGGGCCGGTGATCCCGATAGTGGGTGTCAATACGACTGTGATCGCGACCGTGAAGACCATCCGAGCTATTGCGACGATGCTCGTGCGACCGGGGAGGTTGACGGCCAACAGAGCCTGGGTCTGCGCGATCGCGACCGAGTTCGCGGCTGGGTAGAGCATAAGCAGCATCAGAACGCCAGTCGCACGACTAAATCCTGGCCCAAAGAGTCTCAGGATAGGCTCTGCCGCTCCGCCAATGACGGCGGCCATCAGGAGGAGGCCCGTAAGGGTGTAGCGGATAGTGTCGGTCAAGGCACGATCAAACCCCTCGTGATCCCCCCGACCACGCCTTCCGACGAGCGTCGGATAAAGGACCTCCACGATACGTAGATTTACTTGCTGTACGCGTTCGGGTACGGTCTGCGCGCGGCTGTAAGCGCCAACGAGTCCAACAGAGCCACCAAAGACGCGGATTGCCCAAATTCCTGCCTGTTGGCTGATCCCCTGAGCGATCGAGCCTGGGGCGATCCTCAACCCAAAATGCAGTAGACCAGGCAACGCTTGCAACCCCTGCCTGTATTCACTGAGCCCGAGCCGGAGCCGTGCGAAGTGACGGACGATTATGACTCGGTGTAGGAGCGACGTGAGCGAACCCCCGATGGTCGCGACGACTAGGCCCCAGACTGACTGCCACTTCAGGCCCACCACAATGGCGATAAGCAGGAAGCTGAGAGCTTCATGTAGTCGTACCCAGAAAAGCTGGCGCCCAGCGACGAAGGCTGAGAAGATTGCGTCAAAGTTCCACGCCGTATTCGTGACAATCGCATAACCGGCGAGACTCACGAATGCCGGCGTGACAAGTTGTGGGACTTCGAGGGGTCCCCTAAACAGCAACCAGACGCCGCCGGCAGCCAGGAGCGACGCAAACACCGTCAGGGCCGACGAGAAGGTAAAGACCGCACCGAATAGTTCCGTGACTCGCGGGTGTCTCCGGGGAAGTCCAGTGATCTCCTTGATGAGGGCGGCTTGCTCTTTCGCGGTAGACAAGACCCAGAGCAAGGTCACCGGAGCCATCGTGAGCGCGAACTCTCCGATGATCGTCACGCCGTAGATGCGTGCGGTGACGATCGTGGATGCAAGCCCGAGGACTGCCAGCGCCAAAAAGCTAAGTATCCCGAAGGCGAAGCCTGATCGGTAGCTCGCGTTCTGCTGCGGCGAATCGTTCTTCGGGGAGCCCTCCATGGCGTCGGACATTAGAGAAGGCGCATCCTCATTGCGAGCTACATATGCTTCGGCTTCGGCCGCTGGAAGATTCCGACAGTCTGCTGCCAGACAAGTTTGCCGGGATTCGCAGTGATTGTTAGGCTAGCCGAGAAGCGATGACGAGCGTGAAGCAGACTACGGCCGTTGCGGTTTAGCAGTACGCGCACCGTGATTGTTTGTCCCGCTTGAAGTGTGACCCCCGTCTGAGCGACGACCACCTTCTTTCGCTTCAAGCCCTTTCGGCGACTAGCCGCCACAGCGATCACACGCTTACCGTGGAGAGTCTCAACAACAGTGAGCGCCAGCGTAACCGGCGTACAACTTCCGCTTTTCGCCCAGCAATGGAGGGGGATTGCCACGCCAGTAGGAAGAGTGACGAGCGCCCCGGCGACTGTCGGACTTGGTATAGCCCCAAGCGCACTGCCGCTCCCGTCCGGCGGTTTCGTCGGACTTGGGGCTTTTGGCGCGAATTCGGCGCTTACCGAGGCGTCCGAGTTCATCTCCAGCGTACACGATCCCGCGCCGCTACATGCGCCGCCCCAGCCCACGAACACTGACGCTGAACCTGGAGTTGGGGTGAGCGTGACCGTAGAGCCGTTGAGCTCTGTACTTGAGCAGACTCGCGGACAATTGAGACCGCCACCAGTCACTGAGCCCGAGCCCGTGCCGAATACGGACACGGACAGTGTTCTCGTGGGCGCCGCGGTGCCGATGAGCACGCTTCCATGATTATCGGTAGCTACGCATCGCTGGGCTGACGTACAGGAGACGCCCGTGAGAGCGCGTGCGCCCCCGTCGATGTTGACGACGGTCCACGCCGCAGGACCACCCGCCGCGGCGCTGGAGGAGACGACGTTCCCAGCTTCGTCTACCGCAACACAACTTGCGGGCAAGATGCACGAGATGCCATCCAGGGGATGGGCGTCCACCCGGAAATCAACCGACCAGCTTTCGGCGCTTGGATCCGTCGAGACAAGAACATTGCCTCCGGCGTCCACGGCCACACAGAGCGTCCGAGAGGCGCAGGAGATGCCGAAGATCGTCACGTTGCCCTCGGCACTTCTAACCTGCCAAGCTGATTCACCGCCTGTGGGATTTGTGGACGTGAGGATCCTTCCCGCACCATCACTTGCGACACAAAGGCTTTCGCTTGGGCACGCAACCCCATATATCGGGATAGCCTTGTTCGTTTTCCCGGCCCTATCAACCGATGCGGCTACCCAGGTTCCAGCGCCACCCGCGGGATTGGTGGAAGTCAGGATGTTCCCGGCTTCGTCAGCCGCTACACAGAACGTCTTTGAGACGCAGGAGATCGAGGTCAGTGCCGAGCCACCGTGATCGGCGTGTTCCTCCACGACCCAAGTCGGCGCGATCGGAAACGAAGACGCATCTTCGGTGTAGAGCACGCTGTCGTCTCGGCTCACGACGACGCAGAATTTAGTGTCGACGCAGGACACGGCCCCTGGTTCGACGCCGACGATCGTCTGGGAGGACCAAGACATTCCGGCCAAGGGTCCGAGGGACTGAAAGAAGCCACCTTTGTGATCAGCTGCGACACACAGGGATCCAGAGACACACGAAACCCCGGCGAGATATTCTGTCGGCGATGAAATCGCCGTCGGCGATGACCAGACAAACGGGGAGTCGGCCGACGCAACCGCCGTGGACACGAGCGCGAGCGTCGCGACGAGCGGTCCAATGAGCGCGCGGAAGCCAGTCCTCATCGCGGACCCATCAGAGCGAGACCACGCTCGAGGCTCGTGTCCTACGCAACACGCCACGCAGATCTACGACGACCTGGGCTCGCTCGGCGACGAGTGCGTGATCAACGTCGGGATGCGCGGTCACGATCAGCGCAAGGTCGGCGCCCGAAAGGGTCTCCTCGAGTGACGTGTTCGAGAGCCCAAATTCGGGGAGACCTGAAACATATGGATCGTGGTAGCGGATGTTCGCGCCCAGGTCGCGGAGGAGCGAGATGATCCGTATCGCGGGCGACTCGCGTATATCTCCAACGCCAGGCTTGTAGCTAACGCCAACAATGGCGACGCGAGCTCCCTGAACCGACATGCCCGCGCCGTTGAGCGCGCGTTGAGCCTTCGCTACGCAGTGGTACGGCATCTGCTGGTTGACCTTGCCCGCGAGCTCAATGAACTCTGTAGCCATGTCGAACTCGCGTGCTCGCCAGCTCAGGTAGAAGGGGTCCACGGGCAGGCAGTGACCGCCCATCCCGGGTCCCGGCTCGAAGCGCATGAATCCGTACGGCTTCGTGGATGCCGCGTCCACGACCTCCCAGATGTCGATCCCCATACGATCGGTGAGCATCGCGAGTTCGTTGACGAGCGCGATGTTGACTGAGCGGAAGATGTTCTCGAGTAGCTTCGTGAGCTCTGCGGCCTCAGGCGTGGAGACGAGTACGACCTGATCACAGACGATCCCGTAAAGGCCCTCGGCCCGCTCGCTGCACGTCGACGTCAGCCCGCCGAGAACCTTTGGCGTCGTACGCAGCGTGAAGTCGGTGCGGCCCGGGTCGACGCGCTCCGGAGAGAAGGCGAGATGGAAATCCTCGCCCGCTGTGAGACCGGACTCCTCAAGGAGTGGAGCCACACGGTCACGGGTCGTCCCTGGGTACGTTGTCGACTCCAACACGACGAGCTGGCCGGCCTGCAGAACCTCACCGAGGGCTTGGGCGGCTGAGATGAGCGGCGTCAGGTCGGGCTCGCGATTGCGGGTAAGCGGCGTTGGCACGCAGAGGATGATGGCGTCGGCCTTAGCTAGACAGGCGTAGCGGCTGGTCGCGTGGATCTGGTCCATGACCTTGACTAGGTCGGCGTCCGAGACGTCCTTTATGTACGAGTCACCAGAATGGATCGCCTCGATCTTGCGAGAGTCCACGTCCAGAGCGATTACGTCGCAACCCTCCGTTGCGAACGCCACGGCCAGCGGCAGTCCGACGTATCCCAATCCAACAACACCAACCGTGGTCATATCACTCCCCTTCGCCTCAGACGGCGCTCCTCCTGAGCGCCTCGGACTCGTAATGAGAGCGGATATCAGACAGAAATGCAAGCACCGAGAGGGGCGAAATAAACGAACTCACGCATAGATGACGACCGCAGCAAGATGATCCACCTGCCGCAAATACCCGCAGCCGCGGCTTCTACGCGACGTCTGCAGCGTCCAGCAGCCCGCGTGCTCACGCTCTAAACATTGACGTTGGGGTTGCATCAAAGGCCTGCACCTGGTTATGATGCCAGGGCTTTAGTCGAGACTTAGATTCTCGACAGATGTTGGGGGCGCGTCGAATCGAACGACGCCACGAGCGAGCAAGGAGGCAGGAGACGCCGTGAGTATCGACGCTGGAAGTCACGTGGAGACGGATCTTCCGTTGGGCCGGGCACTAGCTGGTTCCCCGGGGGGGTTGAGGTTTGCGGGTCGCCGTTTTGGGGCGGCGCAAGGCATTTGGGAGGTCCGGGGGCCGGAGGCCAGTCGCAGACGAGACGCGCTGTTCCGGAGGATGTTGCTGGTGGCCGACGTGTTCGCTCTGGTCGGAGCGTTCCTGCTAACCGGCGTGTTGTCTCAACGGTCAATGCATCTCACCCTGGCGGCCGTCGTGAGCATTCCGACGCTGGTCATCTGCGCGAAGGTCACTGGCTTGTACGACCGTGACGAAACACTGCTTCGGAAGACCACCCTCGAGGAGGCGCCGCAGCTCTTTCAACTCGCAACACTGAGCGCCCTCGTCGCCTGGCTATCTGGCGGAATGGTCGTGAACGGCACGCTTGATCGGCACGAGGCCGCATTCCTCTGGCTGACGTTCATCTTGCTCCTTTTCGTCGCTCGCGCGACCTCGCGCGCGATCTCGCTACGGGTCGCCCCTATCGAGAGATGCCTCTTTATCGGCGACGCGGTCTCGGCCGAAGCGATAAAGGCGAAGCTTGGTGGACACGGCGGGATCCGAGCCGAGGTTGTCGCCGAAGTTGATCTAGATCACGCCACTCCGTGGTCGATGGATACATACTCGAGTTCGAGGCTCGCCGAGATCCGAGGACTTGCGCGCGCCAATGACGTGCACCGCGCGATCATCGCGCCGCGAAGCGCTGATGCCGGCGAGATGTTGAATCTGATCAGGACGCTCAAGGCTGTTGGCGTCCGCGTGAGCGTGCTGCCGCGACTACTGGAGGTGGTCGGCTCCTCTGTTGAGTTCGACGATGTTCACGGCGTCACGCTGATGGGCGTGCGTCGATTCGAGCTGACGCGCTCATCTGGCGCGATCAAGCGGGCCTTCGATCTCATAGGCATCGCCGTGGGCTTGGTCGCGGCGTCGCCCCTATTGATCGCGATCGCGATCGCGATCAAGCTCGATAGCCGCGGACCCGTGTTCTTCCGCCAAGCGCGCGTGGGGCGCCATGGTCGACGCTTGCAGATTCTCAAGTTCCGAACCATGGTTGATGGCGCTGATGCCATGAAGGACTCACTTCGGCATCGCAATGAGGCGATGGAGGGCCTCTTTAAGATCGCCCATGATCCGAGGGTGACGCGCGTGGGGCGCCTTCTACGAAAGAGCTCTCTGGACGAGCTCCCCCAGCTCTTCAACGTGCTCAAAGGCGAGATGAGTCTTGTTGGCCCTCGTCCCCTGGTTGTCGAGGAGGATGAGCGCGTCGTAGGCTGGCACCGTCGACGGCTTGAGCTGATGCCCGGGATGACGGGTCCGTGGCAGATCCTCGGCCCCGCACGCGTGCCACTGCGCGAGATGGTTGGGATCGACTACCTCTACGTTGCAAATTGGTCGCTGTGGAGCGATATCAAGATTCTGCTCCGCACGATCCCGCATGTGCTGTGTAGACGAGGTCTCTAGATCCTGCACTGTGAGGGGGTAACCGACTCATCGTCACCGCCAACACGCTATTCCGCCGCGCTGCCCTAGAGGACGTAGATGCGCCCGTCGCGGGCTATAGCGTCCTGCATGGCCGTCGTACTCTCCGAGGCTTTTTGTTGGCCCGCGCGCCATTCGAAGCAACTAGCCGAAGTCTGCATCTCCTCGTGCCGCTGCCGCAGTTGGCTCGCCAAGCCGAGCGCCCGAGCTGGGTTCCCAGCTGCAATGACCCCCTCGGTTATCTCCCCACGAACGACCGCTCCCGCTCCAATCACCGCGCCATCTCCGATCGTCGTGCCAGGCAACACGATCGCTCCGGCGCCGATGTAGCAGCTGTCACCGATAACCACAGGACGCACCTCCGTATAACCGGTCAGATGCTTGATGGCGGCATCGTGGGCGATGATCCGGACGTCATGCGCGATTCTGACGTTCGAGCCGATTGTAATCGCCCATGCGAACGCGGGATCGATGTGAACCCGCGATGCGAGAAGGATCGGTCCAGGCGCTTTCAGGCCGTTACGACGAAGTTGCGCAAGAGTCAGTTCGCCGCGAAGGCGAGCGAGCAAACGCTCGCGACGCGACAGCGTGATAACCGGTACAACGGTGTTCGGAGCCATCAGCGTCGACATATTACTACGAGCAAACACCAGATAGCCTTGCCGCCGCGACAACTTCACGCACTGGCGACGCGGGCACGTCCATGAGTAACGGCACCATGAGACACCCTGACGCGGTTAGGCTTCCTCGCCTGGGACGCGCCATTCCGCGCGCCTTGTCAGTTCGCCTTTCGTGCGTTCTTCTTCCTGTGCTGCTTCTCATGGCGGCCGCCTCGGCCGCGTCGGCCATCACACCGGCAACACCTACTGGTCTGACCGCTCAAGTTGTACAGACCTCGGTTTATCTCCGGTGGCAGAAGAACACTGAAACCGGCATCACCGGCTATCAGATGTCTAAGCAGCGCTCAAACGGGACTTGGGCCTCTTCCGGCGTTGCCTCGGGCGCTATCTATCTCGTGAGCAATCTCCCAAGTGGAGTCCCCTGCGCCTACCGCATCGCCGCGATCAACAGCGAAGGGAAGCAATCAGGACCGTCAGAAGCGGTGAGCTTTACGCCGCGTGACACAATCCCGCCGCCGGGACCGTCGGCCGTGGCTGCGACCGGCGAAGATAGCCAGATACGTCTGACTTGGGCCAATTCCACCGCGCCCGACCTTGATCACTACCTCGTCTACCGTCAGAACGCGAACGGCTCATGGCCTACAAGCGCAAGCGCAACGACGACATCGCCAGCGTCAATAGATCCCGGCCTGAGCGACGGGACAACCTACCACTACCGAGTCACAGCGGTTGACCACGCAGGCAACGAATCAGCACTCTCGTCGACGGTTGCGGCGATGCCTCGAGATACCACCCCACCCAGCCCCCCCGAAGGCGCAAGTGAGATCAGCGGTGAAGATAGCCGCGTCACGCTCTCATGGTCGGCGAGTCTCGATCCTCGGATAGACCATTACGCTATTTACCGCCAGGGCGTTGACGAAACCTGGCCGAGCACACCCACCGCCACCGTCCCCGCCACGTGGGGCCTGTCGCCGGGATGGGTTACATACTCCGACACCGGTCTCAGTGACGGCACCGCGTACGCATACCGCATCTCCGCCGTGGATCGTGCCGGGAGCGAATACCTCGAATCCGCTCCGACAGCAATACTTACGGGAACGCCACGCGATACCACTCGTCCAGCAGCGCCAGAAGGCGCGAGCGCAATGAGCGCGGAAGACAGCCACGTTACACTCACGTGGATACCGAGCAGTGATCCCCGATTTGATCACTATGCGATCTATCGCGAGAGCCCGGAAGGCGTCTGGCCTACCACACCAATCGCCGAAACGTCGGCAGCAAGCCTGATCGATGGGGGTCTTTCCGATGGCATTCTCTATTTCTATCGCGTCACAACTGTGGATCACGCCGGTAGCGAATATATAGAGTCATGGCCGACGACCGCGATCACCGCGACCCCACGCGACGTCACGCCGCCACAAACGCCAGAAGACGTAGCCGCTGAAAGCGGTGAAGAAAGCCAGGTTCGCCTGTCCTGGAGCGCGGTTAGCGATTTGCGACTGGATCACTACGTGGTCTACAGGCAGAATCCGGATGGCACATGGCCTGCATCCCCAATCGCTGCGACGACGACGACGGCGTATATCGACACCGAAGCGGTGGATGGGGTCTCGTATACCTATCACGTCATCACTGTGGATCACGCAGGCAGCGAATACCCCGCGTCATCGCCGTCAGTCTCGGTAAGCGCCAGGCCAAAGAATGCAACGACGCCAAGCGCGCCGGCCGCGCTGACATCCAAAGCGGAAGATAGTCAGGTCACGGTCGCATGGAGGAGCGGCACCGACCTACGCCTGGATCACTACGCGATCTACCGCGAGAACCCCGACGGCTCTTGGCCGTCCTCCCCACTAGCTACCGTAGCTCCCGGAACGAGCTCGGCGCCCGGTCAAGCCGCCTATATCGACAATGGCCTCATCGATGGCCTCACCTATTCCTATCGGGTCACGGACGTCGATCTGGCTGGCGCGGAATACGCGGAGTCCGCACCGTCCCCCGTCACTACCGCGACGCCAAGGAATACGACGCAGCCAACAACTCCTGAAGGGCTAGTTGCCCAAGGCGAAGACGGCCGTGTCTCTCTCGTATGGATGCCAACTACCGACGCGCGCTTCGATCACTATGTCATCTATCGACAGAATGGAGACGGCACTTGGCCGTCGAGCCCAACTGCTGAATCCACGGCGTCCAAATTCGCCGATGGCGATCTCCTTGATGGCGCGACTTACGCTTATCGAGTGGCTGTTGTCGACCAGGCCGGTATTGAAGCCGTAGAATCGCGACCATCTACCGTGGCCTTCGCGACACCGAAGGCTAGCGCCCCGCCAGCACCTGAGGGGCTCGTGGCGCAGAGCGGCGAGGACGGCAAGGTAAACATCACTTGGACGGCTAACACCGAGCCGAGCCTAGATCACTATGAGATTTATCGGCAAAACAACGACGGTTCCTGGCCGTCTACTCCCACCGGCGCATCGTCCACGCCGGCGTTCACGGACACGGGCCTCTCGGACGGATCCGCTTACTCGTATCGCGTGACTGCGGTCGACCACGCCGGAATCGAATACATCCCGTCGGTCCCATCCACCGTGGCGACCGCCACTCCCAAAGCCACCCCGCCAGCGGCGCCGGAAGGTCTGACTGCCCAGAGCGGTGAGGAGAGCAAGATCTACCTCTCCTGGACTGCGAGCGCGGACCCGCGCCTCGACCACTACGCGGTATACCGACAAGACCCGCAAGGCGAATGGCCAACCGCTCCGATCGCCGAAACAAGCTCGTCGGTCTTTACGGACACTGGCCTGACCGATGGCACAACTTACGCCTACCGCATCACGGCTGTAGACGTGGCCGGGAGCGAACACCTCGAGTCGGTGCCGTCTACCACCGCAACTGCGACCCCTAAGGATCTAACCCCGCCCGCGGCCCCAGCAGAACTGACGGCGACCGGGGGCAACGAACTCGTTGTCCTTGCTTGGATGGCAAACCCAGAGCGTGACATAGACCACTACACCATTTACCGACAAAATCCTGACGGCTCGTGGCCGACGAAGCCTCTCGCAACGACACGATCAACGAGTTATTCCGACAACCGCGTGCTCGGCGGCGCCGAATACACGTACCGGCTCACAGCCTTCGATCATAACGGCAACGAATCAACGACCTCAGCTACAGCGTCCGCGTTGCCGACAGAAACGGCGGCCCCGGCAGCCCCAGCCGGGCCTGTGATCACGCCGGGAGAAAGACAGCTCGGCATCAGCTGGCCACTAAACGCTGAATATAACATCAGCCGTTACGCGCTCTACCGCACGGAAGCCGACGGAAGCTGGCCGAGCACCCCCCTCGCTGAAACGACTCACAACTGGTGGACCGATCGTGGATTGACGAATGGAAGCGGCTACGAATATCGCGTGACCGCGATCAACCACGCTGGTCTAGGCTCCGCAGCATCACCGGCGACAAGGGGGCGCCCGGGTCATATCGCCATTCCGGATCCCGGCCAGTTCTTCGCGGCCTCAAGTCCGTGGAACGAACCGCTCGAAAGCGGCGCCGAAGTCGACCCAGGGTCTCAATTGATGCTGACCGGGATAGAACCATCAACAGGGCAGCCAGCGCCCGGAGCGCAGGGCGGCCTGATGGCATCGATAAATAAAACGGGAACCTCTCTCGCCGCGTACAGCGGCTACAGCAGCCCCACCTACATCGTTCCGGCGAATCAGCCGCTGGTGCCGGTGCACGTGCTCGAACCGACTGTCGTCAACCACGTGACACTTGAACAGGAGCTCTCGCAAGGCGTGCCGATACCACCGAACGCACAATCGGCCGCTGGCACAGACGGGCATATGTCGATCTACCAGCCCTCAACGGAAACGCTCTGGGATCTATGGCGGGCATGTTCACCGGAAGGGCCGAACAACCAAGAGTCGTGGGTCGCCGCACAGACGTGCCCAAGCACGCCGGCCTCGACGTGGACCGTGCAGTACGGGGGCGTGATGCGTAACGTTTCACAAAGCCTCGGCTACTTCGACGCCAACTCGGATCCCGGATTCTCCGGATATTTTTGGGGATCGACGGCGACTAGCCTTCCGGTTGCGGCCGGGATGGTCACGATGGCCGAACTTCAAGCCGGAGAAATCAAGCACGCCCTCGCGCTCGACATCCCCGGGTATGGTCTACCCGGCGCAGCGTGTGCGTACTACAACTGGCGCCTCCCGAACAACATGGGCACGACGCCGATCGCCTACCCCGCACAACGCAGCGATGGCACCTACTTTGGACCCGATTGCATTCCTCAGGGAGCTCGTCTCCGGATCGACCCGACGTTCAATTTGAACTCCATTCAACTGCCCAAGGTGGCGAGAATGTTCGCCGTTGCGGCACAGAAATACGGGATGATCGTGCGCGATCGCGACGCCGGCGGCGTCTCGTTCTTTGCCGAGGATCCAGTCTCGCTCCGACAAGAGGGCGTGCCGCTGAATCCATATACGAGCCAGGCCTGGACCAACGCTGGCTCAAGCCCGAGTCCGAGCGGCCTTCTCGCCGGCAACCCAACTTGGTCGCTCTTCAAGAACTTTCCGTGGAGCCATGTTCAGGTGATGAAGCTGACGCTCTGCCATTCCAAGCTGACTCCGTGCCCAGCAGCGGGAAACTAATCGTCCGCGTCAGTCGCGTGAGCGTAGCGTCCCTACGCGATTGCGCGCGGTCGGGCGGCAAGAGCATCAGCGATCCGCTCCGCAGCGTGTCCATCCCACATAGGCGGGATTTGGGCGGCGGTGCGGGCACTGGCCCCTGATAGCAGCTCAGGTACGTCATAGATTCGAGACGGTTCGAGGCCCAATAGGACGTTGGTTCCCATCTCGACGGTGATCGGTCGCTCGGTGTTGTCTCGCAGCGTCAGACAAGGGACCCGAAGGAAGGTTGTCTCCTCCTGTAGACCGCCAGAGTCAGTCAAGACACCCGCCGCTCCCGCGACGAGCGCGAGGAAGTCGAGGTAACCCATGGGCTCAAGCAGGCGAAGCTGGGATTTATCTCCCGGCTCCAGGCCCTCAGCACGAATCCGCGCGCGTGTTCGGGGATGCACCGGGAAAACAACAGGTAGATCAGAGGCGATGACCTCCAACCCCTTCATAACCTCCGCAAGAAGCGGACCATCTACCAGCGCCGGACGGTGTAGCGTGACAATCAGATAGTCGCCAGCGTATAGCTCCAAACGACGAAGGACGTCGCAACTTGCGATCCGATCCTTCATCGCGACGAGGGTGTCGATCATGGTATTGCCGACGTAATGGATCAGCTCCTCGGGCCGACCCTCCGTGAGTAGATGATCACGGGCCTCGGGCGAGTGAATAAATAGGATATCGGAGATGGAGTCCGTGACAACGCGATTGATCTCCTCCGGCATCGTGCGATCGAAGGATCTCAAACCGGCCTCAACGTGAGCGACGACCAGGCCGAGCTTCGTGGCGACAAGTGCGGCGGCCATCGTAGAGTCCACGTCGCCGGGCACGAGGACTACTTCAGGCTGGAGCTCAGACAGCAGCGGCTCGAGCCGCTCCATGACGCGCGCGGTGGTCTGTGCGTGGCTCCCCGCGCCCACCTCGAGGCGGAAGTCCGGCTCCCCCACCCCGAGCTCGTCGAAGAAGATCTCCGACATCGCATCGTCGTAGTGCTGCCCGGTATGCACAAGGAAATGCTCGAACTCATCGGACCGTCGTGTGAGCGCGGCTGCAATCGGCGCGACCTTCATGAAATTGGGTCGTGTTCCAACGACCGACAAGATTCGCAGCCGGCCACCGGTCGGCATATCAGTCCGCCCCGGAACTGGCCAGAGCTACCGCCGCGTCTGCGATACCACAGGCGACGTGCGCGTCGCACCATCGGATATATGGAATGTGGCTTTTCGTCCACCGGTTGCGACGCCAAATGGCGTGCGCATCCGTAACCGTGCTCGTAACCACACGGTTTGCGACGCGCGCTAGCAACTCGGGATCAACGAGCGTCAGGTTGTTCAGCTTCGCGAGCGTACTTAGGCCCGTTCCGGCAGCGTGCGCGTCCTCCGGGAATTGCTTGTTGGGCCACAGCTGTGCCTCGCCACGAGCACCAAAGAAGGCGTCAGCGTAGGCCGTGGCGCCCCGCGCTACCGCGTCGCTAACCGCGGCATCAACGTCAGAGAGCTCAACAAGCGCGCTCAGGACGAAACCGGTGTGAAAGGAGTCGTTCCACTCCAGCCCTGGCCCCTCACCGTACGCCCAGGTGCCATCACTCGCTTGGGCGGCCAGCGTACGCTCCACGGAGCGCTTGACCGCGTCACGCGCACAAGGGTCGGAGCCAAGCTGATTCCAGACGAGCCTAGCACCCAGCAGATTCGCGTTGTGAATAACGGTGTCGCTGTGTTCGTGGTACGAGAACGCGCCGAGACTGCTGTTGAAGCACTTTGAAAGCACCCACTGAGCCGCCTGCGTAGATCTCACTGCAAAATGGTGGACCCCAAACGCTTCCGCACCCTTTGCCAGCGCGCCGCCCGCGAACGCTGTGACAACGACGTTAGGGGAGTAGGCTGAATAGAAACTCCAGCGAGTCTGCACATCGAATGGGTAACCCCAAGCGTCTCCTGCGGAGTGGTCGGCCGCAAGAAGGGTGAGAGGCTCGTGCGCCTCCTCACGAAGGTCACCATCAGGATCAATAGTGCTGAGCTTGATAGCCGCTTCCCCGAACAGGCCGAGCGCCTTCGGGATACGCGCGTGCTGATGTCGCCGGTAGAGACGGCGCATATCGACCGGCGACCGCGCGTGTAGCTGAACGATTGCCTGGCGCCGCCGAGCGCCACCACGCACAATCTCCGGCCACGGAAATAGGAGACCATCGTACGGATCCGGTCCCTTCCACCCCACAGCTGCAGCCGCGTGGATTAGTTCACGCCCAGAGCGCCGCAATTTCTCAACAAGCGCCGCATCATTCATGCGGACACCGCTTGCGCTGTGGGTAGCGAGCCGCCCAGACGACGCCCACCCATAGCCATAGGCAGAGGTTTTGGAACACGGCAGGCGGTACGAAGTTCTCCTGTATCGCGAAGAACACGAACAGCGCGAGGAGCGTGGCCCGCCATGGCTCGAGATCGGGAGGCGCGCGCGTCAGTAGAGCACCTGCAACACCGAGGAGAACCGCGATGATCCAGAGTGTGACGCCGACCAGTCCAAGTTCGACGGCGTACGTCAGTACAATGCTATGAACGTCCTTGTTTGAGGCAGTGAGCGGAATGTTCGGGCTCAATTGAACATAAGGACCACTCTCCGCGAGGTAACGCGACCAGCCGAACCCAAAGAGCGGATGGGCATTGATCATGTTGAGAGCGGTGTTATCCAGGTTCTGCCGGTCCCAGACCGTCTGGCGATCACCAGCGCGCGTGCTGACTTTCGACGACAAACCTGGAATCAGGACGAGCGCGACAGCAACGAGAACGGCGCCGGCCACCAACGCTGGGATCACGATTCGCCGTGTAGAGCGAGCCGTCAAGAGGAGCACGAGCGACGCTACGACCGTGCTGATCCACACAGATCGCTCGAAGGTCAATAGGCTACCTACGAGACAGAGGACTCCGACCACCGCGGCGTATCGGCGCGCCCAAGGACCATGCCAGATTTTTACGGCGATAAAGCAGGCGAGAGCGCCCACGTAGAGGCCGAAGCCATTCGATACGGCCTCCACAAATGGGCCACGACCATAGCCGAAGTGGATGCCGTAGCTGGGGTCTGAGATGTAGCTAGGGAACACGAGACTTGACGGCCCCGTGATCTCGAAGATTGTCGTGAGCGAGAGGTAGGTCGCAAGCCCCACCAAGCCAACAACGAGAGTCGCGCGCTCACGCGCCGTGGGAAAGACGACCGGAGCGACCGTGAACACGAGGAACGGAAATATTCCGAATGTCTCGATGAGCTCGATCCCGGGCGCCTTTTCGAAAAGCGTGCCGGCAAAGAGCGCCGAGATCACGGCGTAGACGGCCACGAGAGCGAGAAGCCAATGCACGCCTTCGAGTCTCAATGGGGGCCGATTACGAATACCCGGGCCGCGCAGCAACACAGTGGCGAGTCCCGCCAGGAGGATCAGACGCTCAGGCGCGAGTTCTCCCGAGACCCCTAGCTGCTGCCAATTGCCAGCAAACGGAGCTAGAAGAACCGCGAACGTGAACGTGTAGTGGGGCTCTGTATGCCAGATCAGATAGGCGCCCGCTCCCACTGCAAGGGCGCCCATGAAGACGAAGCCGTATTTGGCCGTTTCGGTCAGCCCAAGGTGCGCCGCGAGAGCGCCGACCGCGCCGAGGCCGAGTAGACCGAGAAGTGCCGCTAGAGCAGCAGCCCGCCGGTTGTTGTACACGTGAGGCACGCCGACGAGCCTCCTAACTAGGTCAGGACTCGAGGCCGCGTCTGAGCCGGCGACTGGCGAGAAATGTCGCGAGCGCGCAGCCGATCAACAAGCCCGCCAAGATTCCGGCGAAAACATAGGTCTCGAGCTTCGACGTCCGATCGTTGGTCGCGGCCGTGGCGAGCACGAACGGTGTGATCGTCGGCGCGGTGCTGTGACTCTGTACGAGGTTCTCGTACTGTTGAGACAAGGCTTGTTGACTAATCTTCGCGGCGTCAACTGCGGCGCCCGCTTCAAGCTGCAGCTGTTTAGATGCCTTTGTTCCGAGCCGTTCCTGAGCGCCGAGAGCGCGCCGGTAGTTCAGCGCAGCTGCCGTGTACGCCTTGAGCAATCTTTTAGCGATGGTGTTGGTTTGGAGCGCCGCTGTGGTGTAAGTGGCGAACTTTTCGGTAGCGGCGTTCGCGAGGGCAACTGCGCCACTTTCAGAGCTAGATTCAGCGCTGACCTTGATCACCGTGCTATTCGGCACGGGAGTCGCCGACAGGTGATTTGCGACGCTCAAGTGAGTTGTGCGGAACTGCTGCGCCAACGGGTTAGTTATGCCGTCCGACTTGATCAGGCGACTCTCATTGGTTGCGAGGTCCTCCGCAGCCTGAACTGCGCCAGAGAGCTGGACGACCGTAGGTGCCAATGGTTCGACCACGGCCTCTGAGGTCGCGGTATAGATTGATTCCCGGTGCAGCCCAAGCGCCACGCCGGCCCCGGCGAGAATCAACGTTGAGACGATCACGAGGAGCGGATAACGGCGTACGGCTTCGCCCAGCGATACACGAGGGTTAGAAGGCGGCACCGCCCCGTTCGGAAGTGATTGTGGTGCCTCTATAACTGACACGTCTGGGTGTGCCTCCGTGCGTTGATAATCCAGAGTGCGGGCTGACTCGGTCGCTCCACTATAAACGACCGCTGTGAATTCGTCTGGGCGGAGTGTTGCAGCCGCGGCACGCAAGTACGCGTCCGCTGTATTCGTCGGCGTCCGGACCTTCGCGATCTCGTGTGCCGTACGGCCCATACGCTCCCGTAGCGCTGGATCGCGAGCGAGCGTCGTAAGTGCGATAGCGAACGCCTCCGTGTCATCGGGATCCACGACGACACCGCTTCCCTGGTCGCTGACGAGATCCTCAGTCGCTCCACCGCGAGGAGATGCGATCAGCGGCAACCCTGAAGCCGCCGCCTCTAGGAGCACGATGCCGAAGGGGTCATCTAGCGTCGGAAAGGCGAACACATTGGCTTGAGCGAAGAGCATGGGGAGCTCGCGCTGCTGCACGAAGCCGATCCACGCGACGTCATTAAGGCCAAGCTCGCCAGCGAGAGACCTGAGATGTGCTTCCTCCTCCCCGCTCCCGACGATCGTGAGGTTGACGACCACATCCCTCGTTCTCGCCTCCGCCACAGCGCGAAGGAGACGATCGACACCCTTGCGCGGAATCAGACGTCCCGCCGTGATCACGTGGAGAACGGCCGCGGGGTCATAGGCGCGAGCCAGCCCGACGGCGGTAAACGGCTCCATAGCGGTGCTGTGTGGAGCTTCGAAAACGGGGGCAAAGCCGAGTTCCTCGAAGCGGCGGACCGCCTGTTTGGAGTTGCCGATAGCGCCATCAGCGAGGCTGGACAGCGCGCGGCGCGTGAAGCGCTGTCCGCGCCCGATTCCAGCCTCGGAGCTTGCCGTGCCGTCGCTATGAATCAAGAGGCGCCGGCCCCACAAGCGGCAGTAGGCCGCGGCATATAACGAGGGGAACGAGAAGCCGCTGCTGATGACCAGGTCGCTGTGATTCGCGATCAGCCTGGCGAAAACTTGAGGACTTGGGTAGAAATCCGTTGCGTCTGGAGTTGATCGCCGAATTGCGTGTCCCACGACAAACCGGTGCTCAAAATCGAGCCTCTGTCGCTCCCAAGGCATCGCTCTCGTGCCCGAAACCGAACAAAAGAACACGGTCAGATCCGACTTCTCAGCCAACGCCTCAAAGACCGCGACCATGTAAGGTGTCACGATGTCCGTGAGGAATGCGATGCGCGGTCCCGAGCGGCTGCCTTTCGGTTGCCCCGACACAGCGCTTCATCTTACTTAAGTCTTCCGTCCGTTCAAGAGCGCAAGTTGAGAGTCGCATACCTCACTGGGAGATACCCGGGTATCTCCCATACCTTCATCACGCGGGAGGTCAAAGCCCTCCGAGAGCTCGGCGTTGAGGTGGAGACGTTCAGTATCTGGCCGACCGATCGCGAGCTACTGCTCACGCCGCACGATGAGCAAGAGCACCGAACGACTTACACGCTCCTACCGATACGCGTCGCCGATGCCCTCCGTGCGCATCTGTGTGCGGTCTTTACAAGGCCGCGGCACTACGGCAAGACGATTCGCCGCGCGATCACGCTTCGACGACCCCACGCCCGTGGATGGGCGTTGGCGCTGGTGTGGGTACTTGAGACGATGGTGTTGTGGGATCAGTGTCGCCGCCGAGAGATCCGACATGTCCACGTCCACCTGAACGGCACGGCTCCGACGGTCGCCCTGCTGCTCGCGAGTTTCGCCGACGACGAAGCATCGGGCCCCGACGCATGGACGTGGAGCATGACCGTGCACGGCCCGAGCGAGTTCTACGACACGCTGGGTGAGCAGCTCTCCGCGAAGGTACGAGCCGCGACCTTCGTGATCTGTATCAGCGACTTCGCGCGAAGCCAGCTCATGGGTCTAGTCGAGCAGCCGCACTGGGGCAAGCTGCGCGTAGTTCATTGCGGCGTAGATCCGGCCGTCTTCGATCCGGCACCCAAGAGCGGCGAGCGAAAGCTACGCGTTCTCAACGTTGGCCGGCTGGTGTCAGTCAAGGGCCAAGCCGTCCTCATCGAGGCCGTTGACCTGTTGACCCAGCATGGCGTTGACGTCGACCTGACTCTCGTCGGGGAGGGCCCAACGCGTGCCGAACTCGAGCAACTCATCGCCACCCGCGGTCTCTCGGAGCGCGCCAGGCTTGTCGGGGCGGTCGGCCAGGACGAGATTTTGGACTACTACCGCGCCGCCAACGTCTTTTGCATGTCCAGCTTTGCTGAGGGCGTACCAGTGGTGTTGATGGAGGCGATGGCGCAGGAGATCCCCGTCGTCGCGCCGGCGATCATGGGTATCCCAGAGCTCGTCGAGAACGGCGTGAGCGGCCTGTTGACGAGGCCGGCGCGCGCCGATGAGATCGCGGCCGCCCTGGCGCACCTCGCGAGAGCGCCTATGCTCAGGGACTCGCTGGGACGCAACGCCCGAAAGAAGGTTATCGCGGAGTTCACAATCGAGCGCTCCGCACGGGAATTGTCTGCGATCTTTCAAGAGCATCTGCAAGAGTCTGGTGACTCCCTCAAGGAGCATGGAGGAGCCGCAGGCTAGTAGCCGGGTTACTCGTGGCTCACGCTCAGGGATGGTACGTGTTCTGCGCTTCAAGCTTCATCGGGAGCAGATGCAGAGCCGACCACGGAAAGCTCTGCATCATCTGATGCGGCTGCCACAGTTTCCCAGAGCTGTCGGTGAAGTATGACGGATAGGGGTTCACGCCACCGGCTTGCATCAGCGGGGTGGGATCCTCAGCGCGAAGGGCGAGACCGCCCCCCGTCTGGTCGCTGACGATGAAGCCGTACCGCTGCGCGGCGACACAGACGAGCCGCATGAAGCGCGTGCTCTGTCGGCTACATTCAACGCTGGAGCTAAGGGAGAAATGAGCGCCCTCAGGAATAGAGGAAGACGTCGCTTCCCCGCCATCGGTGCGCTGGGCCGGATAAGAGTGGGCGCCCGCTCGCGCGGTCGGCACTAGCAGCTGCATCGCGTGGTCTATCTCGCCGTGTTCAAGGTCGCCGATAGTGATGACGCCGTCGGCGATGGGAAGACTCGAGGCGGTCGCGCCCCAGTTGGGTTCCTCTGTAGGAGGCCCGGTGATCGGTCGTACGAGTCTGTAGTAACCCGGATCGCTGGAGACGGTCTTGATGTTGCCGGCCCATCCGGCGTGCCACTGGCCCGGCGTGATGGCCAAGTTGGTGACGGGTGGAGCGGTTGTGGGCGAGACCGCCCCCGTGTCAGCGTAGGTGACGGTCGTCCCATACACGTTCGTTGACTGATGAAGCGTTCCGATATATCCCGTTGTCGCGGGACTGCTGCCGCGATAAATCTTGTAGCTCTGCCCGTAGATGACGCCCTTAAAGGAAAGACTCACGGAGCTGGTCGGTTTAGGGGTGACCAGCGCAAATGGTTCTGACGGCGACGTCTCGCCCAGCGCCGAGAGGGCCGTCACGCGATAGTAATAGGTACCCGCTGCGAGATGGCCGCCCGCCGCGACCGTCGCGCTGAAGGAAGAGGCTGTGGGTGCTGGCAACGCTTCGCGCAGATGCCAAAACTCCCATAGTTGGTTCGACGAGGGCTGATACACAACGAGCTGTTTATCGGTACCGTTCGCCGACACTGCCGTGGGAGGCATGGGAACCGCCTGGAGGGCTGTGTTAAGCGGCGGGCTCGCCCAATCAAGCACGACCTTGACCGTCGGCTGGTTTGCCGCCACGGTGTAGATTGGAGCGCTGAACGCGGTTGTGTTGATGCCGTTCATCCTTTGACTGCCCCACGTCGCGATGGTTTCCACAAGACTCGTAGAGTTGGGGTCAACTTCACCCCGTTCCACGATCGTCGTATTCCAGACGCTACTCGGACCGGACAGAACAGTGCCAAGATGAGCCGTATAGAAGGATCGTGGCGACACCGGGAGCACGACGCGTCCCGAAGTACCGCTCGTCGCCGTGCTCGTGAGGCCGTGGTTCGATGCCGTCACGACAACCTCAAGCATCGCTCCGACATCAGCCGATCGAGGTGTGTATGACCGTTCGGTCGCTCCCGCGATGGGTGCGCATTCTTCCCCACCAGAGTTACAGTCTTGCCACTGGTAGGCGTAAGTCCCAGAGCCAAAAGTCCATTCGCCCGGGCTCGCGCTCTCGACAACCCCATCCGTCGGCGCGGCTGGCGAAATCGTCGGAGGGCCGTTGTTGATCGGTGAAGCCGCGGCTACCGGGGCGCTCAGTTCGGATGTTGCATATTCTTCGCCCGCAAAGTTTCGCGCGGTCACGACCGCCCGCAAGGCCGTTCCCACGTCAGTGTCGCTTGGGGTGTAGCTTGAGGTCGTAGCGCCGCTGATCGTGGCGCATTCCGCCCCCTGTCTATCACATCCCTTCCACGCGTAGTGATAGGAGACGGGACTGTTCACCCATGAGCCGTTGCTAACGCTAAGAGAGATTCCCTGCCGTGGCGTTTGAGTGCTGAGTTGGGGGCTCACGCGATTCGAGGGGCGGATAGCAGGTTCTGCTGCTTGCGCGGAAATATCGACCGTCATCACAGCGAAGAGAATCGCCAAGCTAAAAGCAGCGACACCTGCGGCATCAGCCGTGCCCATGCGGTGACCTGCCCGTTGGAGCATTCGGCAACGGTTGCGCGGCCTTTCCTTCGCCGGTAGCTTCTGGTGGGTAGACACTTATTCCTCAATCCGTTGGGGAATGCTGCAGATCGGTTTCTATCAGGTGGCGACTGTCGGGGGACGTGCGATCTTGCGGCGATCGCCGTCGCGAAATTCGGACTTCACGGCTCTGCGCTAGGAGTGATACTGGTTTTGAGCTTCTAGCCTCATCGACAGCAGCTGAAGTTGCGCCCATGGAAACGCGGCCATCATCTGATACGGACGCCACTGTTTGCCGGCGCTGTCCGTGTAAAAGGCTGGATACGGATCAGGCTGGCTGGCTTGAGTGAGCGGCGCCGGGTCCTCACCTCGGAGCGCAAGGCCACCCCCGGTTTGATCGTTGACGATGAAGCCATAGTTTTGCGCCGCGACGCAGACCATTCTCATGAGCGGCGTCACCTCCCTACCGCAGTCGAAGCTCTTGTTCAGCACGAAGTGCGCGCCCTCAGGGATGGACGTCGGCGTGGTTTCGCCACCATCAGTCCTTTGCGCGGGATACGCGTGCACGCCAGCTCTCGCGGTCGGCACGAGGAGCTGCATCGCGTGATCGATATGACCCTGTTCTAGGTCCCCGATCGTGATCATCCCGTCCGCGATAGGGAGGCTCGACGCTGTTGATCCCCAGTTCGGTTCCTCAAGCACCCCTCCGCTCGGATGCACGAGGCGGTAGTACCCGGGGTCGGAGGAGGTGTTCGCGATACGGCCACCCCACCCCGCGTGCCACTGTCCGGGCGTCGCGGCTGTATTCGTTGTCGGAGGGTTCGCGCCCGGGCTCACAGCTCCGGTATCTGTGTAGCTCACGACGGCACCATAGGTATTTGTTGATTGATGGAGCGTCCCAAGAGATCCGCCCGTTGACGAGTCGGCGCCCCTGTAGACGCTGTAGGCGTGGCCATAGATGACGCCCTTGAAGGAGAGAGTGACAGAGCTTCCTGATTCTGGAACGACGACACGGAAGGCTTCCGAAGGAGTGGTCTCGCCGTCTTCGGATAGCGCAGTGACCCGGTAGTAGTAGCTGCCAGCGGCAAGGCTCCCGCCACCTGGCGTGACAGCGGCGCTGAAGGATGCAACCGTGGGGGGCAGCAGGCTTTCCCTCATGTGCCAGAACTCCCACATCTGATCCGAAGACGGCTGATAGATCACCATATGCTCGTCCGAGCCTGGGGAGACAATCGCGTGCGGAGGCACGGGCACCGATTGAAGAGCGGCGTTCAGAGGGGGGGTGCCCCAGTCTAGGACAACCTTTACAGTGGGCTGACCGGCAGGAACCGTGTAGATCGGGCTGCTGTACGACGTCGTGTTGATGCCGTTCATGTTGTGGGCGCCCCACGAGGCGATCGTCGCAACGAGGCTTTCCGATGTAGGGTCGAGTTCGTGATCCTGCAACTGCGAAGCATTCCAGACGCTGCTCGGTCCTGAGAACGCCGTGCCGGGATGCGCTGCGTAGAACGACTGAGGCGGCTCAGGCGGCAGTTCAATCGGCCCGCTTGGAGGTGTGGGAGGCTCTGGAAGGCCCGGCCGTTCCGCCGGGGGCGTCGGGGGAGACGGTTTGGCAGGCACGTTCGGCGATGCCGGTGTTCCCGGACGGCTTTCGTTTTGTTCATGCACACCGGACTCGTTCACGAACCCTGGATCGATCGCGCCGGCGCTGCCCGAAGGCGAGCGCGCCGTCTTGCGCACGGGCTTCCGAAGGGAACGCACCCGACTCGTCCTACATGCTTTCGTGCGGCGTGTTGACCGGCGTGCCCGAGCGCTACAGCGGGCTGATCTCTCCTGGCTTCCACGGGTGGGACGCGCGGCTTTCGCGGAGCTCACCGCGATCACTTGGGCAGTTGCACCAGCAGCGAAGGCCAGCGACAAGACGAGAACGCCCACCAGGGCGAGCGTGGTCGACCTGTATGTCAGGGTACGAGGAGCAAACATGGGACGGGGGCGCGAACCACGGCTGGCCGCGGGGAGACATCACTTTCGCTGCCCGAACATCGGTCACAAGCGCATCCTTGAGGAGTGCACGCACCATTGCGTGGACGCTTGTCGGACTTCGCCGAGCGTCACGACTAGGGAGTCACGACAAACGCGCTTCAGTGCGAGGGCCGACCCGTACCGCTCTTGAGGCTCATCTGTAGAACCTGAACGTTCTGCCACGGAAACCCGGCAAGCAGTTCATTGGGGCTTTCGTACCCCATGAGCGCGTGATACGGATTAGTACCGGTAGGTGTCGGGTCTTCAGCGTAGAAGCCGACGGCGTGATGAGTCTGATCCCGCACGATCATCCCGTACTGCTGGGCTGCAAGCGCCATCTCTTCGGCCATTGGCGGCAGATGGAGGCTCGCGACGTCTAGTCGCGGATCGAGGCGCAGTCGCGCGCCCTCGGGTAGCGCGTTGGGGCTCGGATCTTCGCCGTCGGTTCGTTGCGCAGGCCACGCATATACGCCTTCACGAGCCGTGGGTAGGTCAATCGCGAGCGCATGATTGATTTGACCGCGTTTGAGCTCACGGAGAGTCATCATCCCAGCGGCTACGGGCAGGCTCGTCGCGGTCGCGCCCCAGTAGCTACGTGCCCCAGGCCAGCTGCTGGTCGTGTAATAGCCGGGCGACCGGGAGACGTGATCGATCGCGCCTCCCCATAGAGCGTGCCACCCGTCGACGCGCTTGCTCGCCTTCCAGAGCTCCCAGAGCCGGTCCTTGGAGGGTTGCCAGATCGTGATCTGTGCGTCGGTGCCCTTAGCCGGGCGCGCGGTTGGCGGTATCGGCACCGCGGCAAATGCCGCTCTTAGCGTCCGGGCCCACGGCCTGGGATTTTCTAGCCTCACCCGTGTCGTCGGCTGACTAGGGGCGACCGTGTACACGGGCGTGCTGTATGAGCTCGTCTCAATCCAGGGCCCGACGCGCAGCTGCTGCTCTTCGTTGATCTGTTCTACGAGCCGGGCGATAAGGGCCGGGGACGACGGATCGAGTGGAGCTTCTGGAGCTAGCCGCTGATTAAAGACACTCGAGGACGTAAAGATGGTCTCCGCTGAGGAACCATGTGACGGCTTCCTCGTAAAGTTCGCCGGATCAAGACGACCGGGCCTCGTATTGGAACAAGCGGCGAGGTTGAGCACAAGCGCGACCACAACGAGAGGCAAGGCGGGCGGCCGGACCCTGGTCCACATGCGCGGCGAGAATAGCAATCGGGCCGCGCCCAACCATCCGGAGCTAGTTCAGCGCGGTCTCGCGGATCCTATCCCTGCGACCGCGAAACCATGCTCGCGCGACGAGCCAGATGAAGCGGCTGTTCGTGCGCGCGTAGCGGGGGAACATGCGCCGCGGCTCCTGCAAGAGCCGGAAAAGCCACTCGAAGCCGACCGTCTGGACTCGCTTTGGAGCGCGTTTGGTGATCCCGGCCATCACATCAATGGATCCACCGACGCCCATCAGGAGCGCCGCCCCGATCTTGGACCCGTAGGTCCCGAGGAAATACTCCTTACGGGGCGACGAGATCGCGACAAACAGAAGGTCGGGCTTACAGCGAGCGATTTCAGCCGCAACGTCCGCATCTTCATCAGGCGAGAAGTACCCATCCCGGAAACCGGCGAGCGTCAGGCCGGGATGTCTCTCGCTGATCCGCTCGACTGCTTTCTCCAAGACATCCTGTCGCGCGCCAAGGATGTAGACCCGGTAGCCATGCCGGTTTGCGAGACCGAGGAGCTCTTCCATGAGATCGATGCCGGCGACGCGACCCGGAAGAGGATCTCCAAGGATTTGTGAGGCCCAGATCACCGCCTGGCCGTCGGCATTCACGAGGCTGCAGCGGCTGACGATCTCGCGCAATTGCGGGTCATCGGCCATCGCGACTAGCTTTGCGGCGTTGATGGCCATGTGCTGAGCGACCCCACCAGCCTCGATCAGCTGCCCGCATCGCGCAACGGTCGCGGCCATGTCGAGCCGATCAATCTCACAACCGAGAATGTTCGCCTTGGTTGTCATGGGGGACTAGCGGACAGACGTCGGAGCGCGTGAGCGCCCCCGGGGGGCGATGTCAGGAGCTCGCGGGTACCGAGCGGCGAGCCGGGCGGAGCCAGGCGCCGTGAATCCAGCGACCGGGTCGGACTCGCCGATCAGGGGACCGTATTCGCTTAGGCGCCAGCCGCGTTCAAACTCCAGGCCGAGTCGCCAGCCGACCGCGACGACAACTGCGATCAGCAACAGCACGACAAGAACAGCGTCTATAGCGCCTCCGTACGTGGCCGCGGCCACGGGCGCGCCGAGAAGTAGCGCGACGAGCAGAAACCCCTCGAAGGCGAGCAGCACGAGGTCACGAGTTGGTGACGAGAACTCGTCCGCAAACACCGAGCCCGGCGCTTCCCCAAAAGAAGCCGTTTGCATAGTAGAACCCCCTTCTCATTTCCTTGCCGCAAGCGCGGCTCTGAGGCGGTGTGGCCCGCGCCCCAGGGAAGAAGGCGAGCGCCGCAAAATAAACGTTCGCACGCAGGGTACTGTATTCCTGGTAGCAGCGCAACAACAATGCAACAGGGAGCCAGCGGCTATGCGATAGCGGCTCGGAAACCCTCCTCTGCGCGCTGGACGAAAATAAACATCGTTTGTGACTTTGAGCAACCGTCCGACGTTTACTCGAGGGTTGCTCGAGCGGTTCGTGGCTCAATCCCTCTAACGGCGCGCTCGAGGAGTCCCCGTGGCGCGTCTTGCCTCAGCGCGCTAGGGGACGCCACGGCCTTTTGACGTTCTCCGGGTCGCGGCGTCCGTCCTCGGGCTCCTAGTCATGACGGTCGATCCCATGAGCCGCGAGCTCACGTCACCCCGAGGCTGATTGATCACCATCAAACGCACATAGACCTCCATCGCGATGCTCGGGCGACCCTGAGAGACGGCCTGCGCGCGCCAATTCGCCGCGATCGGCGCCACAAACGCCGGATCGCGCAACAAGCGCATCCAAGGCCGTCAAGTCCTCGGGCAGTTTCCGCACCTCGCCCGGGAGCCCCCTCGTCCCATGGTGACTCGACCTGCCCACCCGACAGTCACAGCATCAGCAACCTCCTCGATCAGAAAGGGCCCATTTGCAGGGCGGCATTCTCTTAAGCCGGTTGGACGGAGCGTCAACTATTTCCGGGGCAAGCAGCTAGAGGCTCGATGTCGATGGCTCGCAGCAGGATCACGGCTACCGATAGCCATAGTAGTTACGCTCGGGGAGCTCGATGTGTGCAAACAACGCCACCGATAGCTATAGTATTTGCACTGTATATACGATTGCTATCCCAGTCTATAAAGAGAGCGACACGCCTCCCTCGCATCTGACATCTGCTTGCCGAACAGGCGTAGACACCGTGCGCCTCCAAACCACATCAAGCCTCTAGCGCTGGCCGGCGAACACCCGCTGGCGGCGGGCGTCGGCAAAGCGTGCGCGCAGCAGTTTGTAAAGCAGCGCGAACAGCGGCACGGCGAGCGCGAGCGGGGCGATCTTCAGGCCCACGGGAAGCGGCGTGACGAACGCCGACAGCACGAGCAGCGAGCCCGTGTACAGAACGACCGTCGGCAGCAGCGCGAGCAGGATCGTGTGCGAGCGGTAGCCGCTGCGGTGCTCGCGCAGCGAGAACTCGACCGTGCCGACGAGCACCGCGGCGACGCCGGCGACGAGCGTCGCCGCGCCGGCCGTGTCCTGGTGGCTCAATTTGCTCGCCCCGATCGCCGTGGCCACCCCTCCGATGAGGATCAGCAGCTCCGACACGGGCACCGGATGCCACGGCGCCTGCGGGCGCTCGCCGAGCGACTGCGGGTCTTTGAAGCCGCGCGAGCCCGTCTCGGCGCGCGAGCCCGTCTCGGCTGGACGCTGCGCGACGGCCGCTGCGCGCGGGCGGCTGCGTTTGCGCGGGCGCCCGCGGCGTCCCTTGTTGCGATTTGCCACGGCGCCCGCCGCTACTTGCCGTCGGGCCGGTGTCCGCTGGCGCGCATTTGACGTCGATCGTACCGCCTATGCTGGGCTTTCATGGCTAGGACGAGCTCGCTCAATCGCGCCGGAATCCCCGACAGCGCGCTCGCCGGGCCGTTCGCCGTCGGCGAGTACGCGGCGGCGCTGCGCGACAGGCTGCGTTCGTTCGCGCGCGTGCAGCTCGTCGGCGAGCTGGTCAACCTGAGGCCCTCGCGGGCGCGCGTGTACTTCGAGCTGCGCGACGCCGGCGGCGCGATCTCCTGCGCGGCGTGGCGCGACGACTGGGACCGCATGGTCGCGCGCGCGGGCGCGGCGCCGAGTGAGGGCATGCAGGTCGTCGTCGCCGGGGGCTGTGACTACTACCCCGGCAGCGCCACCTCCTCCCCCGGCTTCACCTTCGCCGTGGCCGACCTGCGCGTGGCCGGCGAGGGCGACCTGCTCGTGCGCATCGACCGCCTGCGCAAGCAGCTCGACGCCGAGGGACTGCTCGAGCCGCAGAAGCGCCTGGCGCTCGCATCGGTGCCGCGCACGATCGGCGTGATCACCGCCGAGCAGGGCAAGGCGCGCGATGACGTGCGCGCGGCGCTCGCCCGCCGCGGCTGGGCCGGGCGCCTGGTATGGGGCTTTGCGCCCGTGCAGGACCGCCACGCCGCGCCGGCGATCGTACGCGCGCTCGGCGACCTCGCGGCGCTGGCCGACGTGGACGTGGTGATCGTCGCGCGCGGCGGCGGCTCGCTCGCCGACCTGCTGTGCTTCTGCGACGAGACGCTCTGCCGCACGGTGGCGCTGCTGAGCGTGCCGGTGATCGCGTCCGTCGGGCATCACACCGACCGCACGCTGCTCGACGACGTCGCCGCGGTCAGCTGCTCGACGCCCACGCACGCGGCGCAGGCGGCCGTCGGCATCGACTGTCGCGAGGCGCGCACCGCGCAGGCGCAGTCGGCCGCGCGCCTGCGAACGCACGCCCGCCGCGCGGTCCTCGCGCAAGCAGGCCTGCCGGGCGCCGCCGTGCGCCTGCGCGATCACGGACGCCGGGCGGTGCTCACGCGAGCGCGGCTGCTGGCGAGCCTGTCGCGCGCGCCCGGCGCGCACCTGGACCGTGAGCGCGCGCGCCTGCACCAGCAGCTGCGCGAGATCCGCGCCGGCTCGCGCAGGCGCCTGCAGGCCGAGCGGGACGTCAGCGAGCGACGGGCGCTGGTGGTCAAGCGAAAGGCCGAGGCGGCGCTGCTGGACTGCCGCCAGCGCCAGCCGCGCGAGCTTCAACGCCTGGCGCTCGCGCTCGCCGCGCACGATCCGCAGCGCACGCTCGAGCGCGGCTACGCGCTCGTGCAGTCGCCCGACGGCCAGCCGCTGACGACCGCCGCCGGCGCCCGCGAGGCGCAGGAGCTGCGCGTCCGCTTCGCCGACGCAACCGTCCCCGCGCGCGTGAACGAGCGATGAGCGGGCGCGTGCGATGAGCGCCGCCGAGGACCACACACCACCGGCGTCGGACATCTCCCAGGCGCCGCAGACGGCGCAGGACCCGCTGACCTACGAGGCGGCGTCGGCGCGTGTGGAGGAGATCATCCGCCGGCTGGACTCCGGCGAGGCCAGCCTCAACGAGACGCTGCAGCTGGTGAGAGAGGGCAAGGGGCTGATCGAGCTGTGCGCGAGCGAGCTCGGCGCGGTCGGGGACGCGCTGGAGGAGCTGCGCCTGGACGAGCTGGTAGCACGGCTGGAGAGCGAGGCCGGCGGGTGAGCACGTGGGAGCTGCTCGCCGAGCTGCCGGTCGAGATCGAGGACTACGCGCTGCAGGGCCTGCGCGCGGACGTGTCCAGCGACTTCGAGCGCAAGACGACGGTCATCCACATGCGCGGCTCCGGGCAGGAGGGCGTCGGCGAGGACGTCACGTACGACGCCGTCGACCACGAGGTGATGCAGGCCACCGGAGCGGTGCTGCCGCTGGCGGGCCGTTTCACGCTGGCGTCCTTCTGCGAGCACCTCGCCGGCCTGTCGCTGTTCGCCGAGCCTCCCCAGCGCGAGGTCTCCCAGCGCTATCGCACGTGGGCGTATGAGTCGGCTGCGCTGGACCTCGCGCTGCGCCAGGCTGGCACGACGCTGCACGCGGCGCTCGGCCGCGAGCCGCAGCCCGTGCGCTTCGTCGTCTCGCTGCGTCTCGGCGAGCCGCCGACGCTCGAGCCGGTGAGCCGTCGCCTGGCGCTGTATCCGGGGCTGCGCTTCAAGCTCGACCCGACGAGCTCGTGGGACGAGGCGCTGATCGCCGAGCTGCAGGCAACCGGAGCGGTGGACTCGGTCGACTTCAAGGGCCTGTACACGGGCACGATCGTCGATCAGCCCGCCGACCCCGTGCTCTACCGGCGCGTCGTCGAGGCCTTTCCGCAGGCGTGGATCGAGGACCCGAAGCTCACGCCTGAGATCGACGCGCTGCTGGCCGCGCATCGCGCGCGCTTCTCCTGGGACGCGCCGATCCATTCGATCGCCGACATCCAGGCGCTGCCGTACCCGCCGCGCATGGTCAACATCAAGCCGTCGCGCCTGGGCGGGCTGCGCAGCCTGCTCGACGCCTATGACTACTGCGCGGCCAACGGCATCGGCGGCTACGGCGGCGGCCAGTTCGAGCTGGGCGTCGGGCGCGAGCAGATCCAGTACCTCGCGTCGCTGTTTCACGCGGACGCCCCCAACGACGTCGCGCCGACCGGCTACAACCTGCCCGACACCGCCGCCGACCTGCCGTCCAGCCCGCTCGCGCCGAGCCCCTCGCCGGCCGGCTTCCGCTGGGGCTGACGCAACTTCCGTGGCGCTGCTCGGTTTCGCAGTGCATAGTGACTAACGTCGGACGCCGCACAACTCCGAACCTCAAGTCGCCCGTCGGAAAGGCAAGCGCCATGGCGACCAGCACCGCCCACATTCGTAACAGGGGATTCCGACCGAGGAATCTCACAGCAGCTTTCAGCACGGTCCTGCTCGCCTGCCTCGGCGCAGTCGCCGCCGCCCCCGGCGGCGCGCTGGCCACGAGCCCTGGCGGCACGGCCTCCGGGACTGCGTCGGGGACCACCACCACCGTCGCCGGCGGCGCCACCCCCGCGGCGAAAGCGCCGGCGCCCAAGCGCACCGGCGTCGCCGCCAGCCCGCACGTGACGAGCGTGCGCATCACGAGCGTCAGCTGCATGCCGCGCGCGCACTGCAGCGCCAACCCGCATCAGGTCTCCACACACGGCACGCTGCTGCTGGCCGGCAAAGGGCTGACAAGCGGCACGACGGTGGCCTTCCCGCGCGTTCCCGGCGCGCGCATCAACGCGCGCTCGCCGATCTCGCACCTGCACATGACCAACGCCGGACTGATCCTCACCGTCCCCGGCAACGCGCACTCCGGGCGCATCATGGTGCTGCTCAGCCACGCGCGCTACTCGAGCTCCTACGGCCCGATCTACGTCTACCGCCACGCGCTGCACCCGCCGGTGGTCAAGGCGCCTGCGCCCCCGACGCCCGCCGCCGTCGGCGCCGTCAGCAGCTCGGCCTTCGACGGGCAGGGAATGTGGATCTGGTACGTGAGCAAATCAAATGGCGGCAACGTCGCGTCGATCGTCGCGCAGGCGCACGCGGCGGGAGTGTCCACGCTGTTCATCAAGAGCTCGGACGGATCGAGCAACTACTGGAGCCAGTTCTCCTCGCAGCTGGTCGCAGAACTGCACGCCAACGGGCTGAAAGCGTGCGCCTGGCAGTACGTGTACGGCACCAACCCAGCCGGCGAGGCCAACCTGGGCGCGCAGGCGGTCGTCAGCGGCGCCGACTGCCTGGTGATCGACGCGGAGGCGGAGTACGAGGGCCACTACGCGGCCGCCCAGACGTACATCAACAACCTGCGCGCGAAGATCGGCCCGGCCTTCCCGCTCGCGCTCGCGTCCTTCCCGTACGTCTCCTATCACCCGTCGCTTCCCTACTCGGTGTTCCTCGGCCCCAACGGCGCGCAGTACAACGCCCCGCAGATGTACTGGAAGGACATCGGCGTGTCCGTCGACACCGTGTACGCGAACACGTACATCGGCAACCGCATCTACGCCCGGCCGATCTTCCCGCTCGGGCAGACCTACGGCGGCGTCAACTCTTCCGACGTGCTGCGCTTCCGCCAGGAGGCGAGCCTGTACGGCGCGACCGGCTACTCCTTCTGGGACTGGCAGGAGACCCCCGCGAGCGGCTGGAGCACGCTCGCGGCGCCGCTTGCGCCGCTTGCCAGCGTCACGCCCAACGGCTCCTACCCCGAACTGGGCAAAGGCGCCAAGGGCGATCAGGTGCTGTGGCTGCAGGAGCACCTCGCCAGCGCGATCCCCTCGCAGGAAGTCACCGGCAGCTTCGGCTCGCAGACGACGAGCAACCTGCAGGCCTTCCAGACGGCGCACGGCATCGCGCCCAACGGCACGGCCACCGCGCCGACGTGGGCGGCGCTGCTGGCGCTGCCTGCCGTCGCCGTCAACTGGACCGGCGGCGGGCCGAGCGGCTGAGATCAGGCGTCTAGCTCGATGGCTGCATGTCGGCCGGGCTTCGCTGAACTCGATCGAACGGAAGGCCAGGCCGCATGCGGCCTGGCCCGGGGGCGCGCATGCGCGCCCCCGCCGGGCGGCGCATGCGCCGCCCGGAACAGCATCAGAGGATCAAACCCTCTGGATCAGCGTGCCCGTGCCGAGACCGCCGCCGCAGCACATCGTCACGAAGCCGATCTCCTTGTCGGAGCGCTCGAGCTCGTGCAGCAGCGTGGTGATCAGCCTGGCGCCCGTGGACCCGAGCGGGTGGCCGAGGGCCATCGCGCCGCCGTTGACGTTCACGCGGTCCATGTCGGGCGCAAGCTCGCGCCGCCAGGCGGCGATCACGGGCGCGAACGCCTCGTTGATCTCGATCAGGTCGATGTCGTCGATCTTGATCTTGTTGCGGTCGAGCAGCTTCCGCGTGGCCGGGATCGGGCCCGTCAGCATGATCACCGGGTCGACGCCGACCGTGGTCTGGTCGACGATCTTGGCCCGCGGGGTGAGGCCGAGCTCCTTGGCCTTCTCCGGGGTCATGAGCAGCACGGCGGCCGCGCCGTCGGAGATCTGCGATGAGTTGCCGGCAGTGATCTTGCCGTCGGGCTTGAACGCCGGCTTGAGTTGCGAGAGCTTCTCGAGGTTCGTGTCGGGGCGGATGCCCTGGTCGGCGACGTATGTGTCGCCGTTGACCTGGAACGGCACGATCTCGCGCTCGAACAGGCCCTCGTCGGTGGCCTTGGCCGCCAGGCGGTGGGAGCGCACGGCGAGCTCGTCGAGCTCGGAGCGCGGGATCTCGTACTCGTCGGCGATCATCTCGGCGCCCAGGCCCTGGCCGACGATGTTGTGCTTCTCCATGAGCTTCTGCGTGAAGGCGGCGCCGTACTTCTGCTGGGTCTCCAAGCCGGCCGAGAACGGGAGGTGGCCCATGTGCTCGACGCCCGAGCCGATCATGCAGTCGTGCACGCCGGCGGCGATCAGCGCAGCGGCGAAGTTGACCGCCTGCTGGGCCGATCCGCACTGGCGGTCGATGGTCGTCGCCGGCGTCTCGATCGGCAGTCCCTCCTGCAGCCAGGCGTTGCGGCCGACGTTGAAGCCCTGCTCGCCGAACTGCTGGACGCAGCCGGTCATGACATCCTCGACGATCAGCGGATCGATGCCCGCCCGGGCGATCAGCTCGGTGTAGGTCTTGCCAAGCAGGTCCGCGGGATGGACATCCTTGTAGTAGCCCTTCTCGAGGTGCCCACGACCGATCGGCGTGCGGACCGCCTCGACGATGACGACCTCTCGACCCTGCTGTGCCATGTGCGCTTCCTCCGTCGCGATAAGGGTCCGGATAGGGTACCGGGCTGACTGTCCAGTCAGCCAAGAGCGAGAGCGACGCAGGGACCGTCTCGCCGGTCGCGTGACCGGTGCGGCGCCCTCGGGGGGCATAGTCGAAACCGATGATCGAGCGCTTGGGGATCGCCGGCACCGGCGCGATCGGGTGCGGCCTGGCCGCCGCCGCGGCGCGCCACGGCCAGGTCGTGCTGTGGGCCCGCTCCGACGGGTCGGCCGAGCGGGCCCGCGAGACGGTCGACAAGGTCTGCGGCCGCCTCACCGGGACGGTCAACGCCGGACACGTGAAGGTCGAGACCGACCTCGGATCGCTCGCCGGAGTGACCGCGGTGATCGAGGCCGTGGTGGAGGACGCGGGCGCCAAGGCGGCGCTGTGGGGCGACCTGCGTGACGTCGTCGCCGGCGACGCGCTGCTCGGCTCCACCACGTCGTCGCTGTCGGTCCACGAGCTCGCGGCCGCGGCCGGCGCGCCGGAGCGCTTCGTCGGCCTGCACGTCTTCAACCCGGTGCCCAAGATGAAGCTCGTCGAGCTCGCGTTCCCGGCGGCCGCCAACGAGG
>DASYKG010000076.1:0-24164 GCA_035995645.1 Solirubrobacteraceae bacterium | reverse complement strand
CGACCACGGCGTGATGAACGGGGCGATCGAGCACTTCCAGGCGGCGCGCAAGCATGGCATCAAGCCGATTCTCGGCTGTGAGATCTACCTCGTCGACGACCAGACGGCGCGCGGCCGTCACGAGCACAACCACCTCACGCTCCTGGCCGAGACCGACGCGGGCTACCGCAACCTCGTCAAGCTCTCCAGCGCCGGCTTCCTCGAGGGGCTCAACCGCGGCAAGCCGACGGTCGACCTCGAGCAGCTCGCCAAGCACTCCGAGGGCATCATCGCCCTCACCGGCTGCCTGGCCTCGCGCTTCGCCAGCCGCCTCGTGCAGGACAACCCGGCCGAGGCGCGCGCCCACGCCGACGACCTGCTCAACGCCTTCGGGCGCGACAGCGTGTTCTTCGAGGTCCAGAAGAACGGCATCGCCGACCAGGACAAGGCGAACGCCGGCATCGTGCAGATCGCGCAGGAGGTCGGGCGCCCGCTCGTCGCCGCGGGCGACGTGCACTACCTCCGCAAGGAGGACTACCACCACCACACCGCGCTGCTCTGCGTGCAGACGAAATCGACGCTCGAGCACCCGAAGATGAGCTTCGACACGAACGAGTTCTATTTGAAGACGGCCGAGGAGATGAGCGAGTCGTTCGCCGAGTGGCCCGACGCGCTCGCCACGACGCTCGAGATCGCCGACCGCTGCGACGTCTCCATCGAGCTCGGCCGCCAGCTCATCCCGAGGTACCTGCCCGAGGGCGAGGACGAGCGCGCCTACCTCCGTGCGCGTGTCGACGAGGGGCTGCGGTTCCGCTACGGCGACCCGGTCCCGGCGGCCGCCCTCGAGCGCGCCGAGATGGAGCTCGAGGTCATCGACCGCATGGGCTTCAACGCCTACTTCCTGATCGTCTGGGACTTCGTGAAGTGGGCCAAGGACAACGGGATCGCCGTGGGCCCCGGCCGAGGCAGCGCCGCGGGGTCGATCGTCGCGTTCTCGCTGCGGATCACCGACGTCGACCCGCTGCGCTACGACCTGCTCTTCGAGCGTTTCCTCAACCCCGAGCGCGTGTCGATGCCGGACATCGACATCGACTTCTCCGTGCGCGGCCGCGAGCGCGTGATGCGTTACGTGACCGAGAAGTACGGGCGCGAGTCGGTCGCGCAGATCGTCACGTTCGGCAAGATGTTCCCGCGCGCGGCGACGCGCGACGCGGCGCGCGTGCTCGGCTTCGACTACGGCATGGGCGACCGCCTGGCGAAGTTGATCCCCGATCCGATCATGGGTCGCTCGCCGTCCTTCGAGGATTGCCTGAAGCAGGGACAGCCGCTGCGCAAGGCCTGCGACGAGGACGCCAACGCCAAGCAGATCGTCGACGTGGCGCAGGGGCTTGAGGGGATCGTGCGCAACTCCTCGATCCACGCTGCGGCGGTGGTGATCGCCGACCGTCCGCTGACGGACATCGTCCCACTGCAGCTCGCCGACGCGGGCACCGACGAGAACGGCGAGAAGGTGTTCCGCACCGTCACGCAGTTCTCGATGAAGCCGATCGAGACGATCGGCCTGCTGAAGATGGACTTCCTCGGGCTGCGCAACCTCGACGTGATCGAGGATGCGCTGGACATCATCGAGCGCTCCACCGGGCAGCGCCCGGACATGACGACGCTGCCGCTCGACGACCCGCGCACGTATGAGATGCTCGCCCGCGGCGACTCCACGGGCGTGTTCCAGTTCGAGTCCGAGGGCATGCGCGAGGCGCTGAAGAAGGTGCGCCCCGACGAATTCGACGACCTGGTCGCGCTCAACGCGCTGTATCGGCCCGGTGCGATGGATCAGATCCCGGTGTACGCGCGCGGCAAGCATCGCCCGCAGGAGATCGCTTACGCGGACGAGCGACTGCGTCCGATCCTCGCCTCGTCCAAGGGGGTGATCCTCTATCAGGAGCAGGCCATGCAGATCTCCAAGGAGCTCGCCGGCTTCTCGGGCGCCAAGGCCGACGACCTGCGCAAGGCGATCGGCAAGAAGAACCGCGCGGCGATGGCCGCGCTGAAGCCAGAGTTCGTCGAGGGCTGTCGCGCCTCGGGCACGAGCTCGGAGACGACCGAGTTCCTCTGGCAGACCAACGAAAAGTCGGCTGACTACTCGTTCAACAAGAGCCACGCCGCCTGCTACGGGCTGATCGCCTACCGCACGGCGTGGCTGAAGGCGAACTTCCCCGCCGAGTACATGGCGGCGCTGATCTCCTCCGTCATGTCGACGAAGGACAAGGTGCCCTTCTTCGTAGCGCGCTGCGAGGAGATGGGCATCGAGATCCTGCCGCCCGACGTGAACCTGTCCGATCACGAGTTCACGGTGGAGGCGCCGAGCGCGAAGAGCTCGGTCGGCAACATCCGCTTCGGCCTGGACGCGGTCAAGGGCGTCGGCTTCCAGGCGGTAGAGGCGATCAAACGCGCGCGCGACGAGGGCGGCGAGTTCAAGTCGCTGTGGGACTTCTGCGAGCGCGTCGACAACCGCACCGTCAACAAGAAGGCGATCGAGGCGCTGATCAAGTGCGGAGCGCTGGGCTCGACGGGCGCGAGCCGCAAGGGCATGCTCGCGGTGCTCGAGCAGGCGCAGGGGGCGGGCCAGAAGATCCAGCAGGACGCACAGATCGGTCAGGGCTCGATCTTCGATCTCGGCGAACCGGTGGCCGCGCCGGCGCCCGGCACGGCCACGGCGCCCGGCGCGGGGCTGGCGCGACCTGTGCACCCGCCGATCTCCTCCGAGGAGTTCGAGCAGTCCGAGCTGCTGGCGGTGGAGAAGGAGGCGATCGGCCTGTTCATCTCCGCGCACCCGCTCAAGCCGCTGCGCGAGGCGCTGCGCGCGAAGGCCGACTGCCCGCTGGCGGCGCTGGACGACCGCCGCGACAAGGACTGGGTGACCGTCGGCGGGATCATCGTCGAGGCAAAGCGCATCCGCACGCGCAACGGCGACCCGATGATGTTCGCGACGCTCGACGATCTCGCCGGCAGCGTGGAGATGCTCGTCTTCGGCAAGGCGCTGGCCGAATACGAGTCGGCGCTGGGCGTGGACGAGGTCGTGCTGGTCAAGGGCCGCGTCGACCACAAGGAAGCCGGCAAGACGTGCCTGATCGTGCAGAGCGTCCAGCGCTTCTCGCCCTCGCAGGAGGAGATCGAGCAGGCGCGCGCGAAGGGCAGGGCGGCAACGGCGATCGCCGAGCCGCTGCACCTGCGCGCGGACGTCCGCGCGCTGGGGGCGAGCGCAATCGACGATCTCAAGCACGCGATCGAGAGCTTCCCGGGGCCGGCCGACGTGATGCTCCATCTGCAGACGAGCACGGGCACGCACAGGCTCAAACTCGGCGAGGCCTATCGCGTGCAGCACACGCCGACGCTGCGCGCCGAGCTGGAACACGCGCTGGCGCCGCTGGCTTCCGCGGCCACGGCCTAGAAGCGGCTGTCAGCCGCGCGCGGCGATGCCCTGGTCGCGCAGGCGCATGGCCAGCGCGACTTCCTTGCGTGACGGGCCTTCGCGGTTCTCCCCGGGGGTCTCCAGGATGCACGGCAGCTTCTGCAGCGAGCGGGCCGAGAGGAAGGCGCCGCAGCCCTTGCGACCGAGCTCGCCGTCGCCGACGTTGGCGTGGCGGTCGCGGTTTGAGCCGAGAGGCGTCTGTGAGTCGTTGAGATGCAGCGAGCGAACGGTCCCGCGCCCGAGCTTGCGCGAGCATTCGCGCAGCACCGAGGACATGCCGTCGGGCGTACGGATGTCATATCCGGAGGCGAGCAGGTGGCAGGAGTCCAGGCACACGCCGAGGCGCTTGTCGGCGCCGGCCGCGTCGATCAGCGCCGCGAGCTCGTCGAAGGAGCGGCCCAGCGTGCCGCCGGTGCCTGCAGTGTTCTCCAGGTGAAGCTCGCATCCGTCGCTGTCGGCGAGCGCCTCAGCGATCGTCTCTCCGGCCCGCGCGATCGCCTCGCCGACATGTCCTTGCTTGGCAGAGCCTGGGTGCAACACCACGCCGGCCGCGCCGATCGCCCGTCCGACGCGCAGCGAGTGCGTCAGCGAGGCCAGCGATTTGGCACGGATGTCCTTGTCCTCTGAGGCGCAGTTGAGCAGGTAGACGGCGTGGATCAGCACGGCGGCCACCGGACTGTCGGCCATCGCCTGGCGAAACGCCGCGACGTCCTCGTCGCGGTAGGCCGTCGGTTTCCACTGGCGCGGCGACTGGTTGAAGATCTGGATCGCCTGACAGCCACGCTGCACGCCGCGTTCGATCGCCTTTGGCAGGCCGCCGGCCGGTGACACGTGAGCTCCGATTAGCATGCGGGCGGATTATGAGGGTTCGCTTCGCACCATCGCCCACCGGGGCGCTGCACATCGGCGGCGCGCGTACGGCGCTGTTCAACTGGCTTCTCGCGCGCCACTTCGACGGCACGATGGTGCTGCGCATCGAGGACACCGACCGCGAACGCTCGACGCCGGAGAACGTTGAGCAGATCCTCGACTCGCTGTGCTGGCTGGAGCTCGACTGGGACGAGGGGCCGATCATGCAGAGCGATCGCGCCGAGCGCCACGGCGAGGCCCTGCAGGCGCTGCTCGACGCCGACCTGGCCTACCGCTCGAACGCCACCGCCGACGACGTCAAGGCCTTCAAGCAGCTCTACGGCGCCGAGCGCGGCTTTCGCGGCGAGCCCGAAGCGGATGGCGCGGTGCGCCTGCGCGTTCCGGAGGGGGCGACCATCGTGCACGACGCCGTTCGCGGCGACACGCGCTTCGAGCACGTGCACATGGACGACCCGGTGATCGCCCGCGCGGACGGCTCGGTGCTGTACAACTTCGCCGTCGCGATCGACGACCTCGACGCGCAGATCACGCACGTCGTGCGCGGCGAGGATCACCTGTCGAACACGCCCAAGCAGCTGCTCGTGCTGGAGGCGGCCAAAGCGGTTGGCTTCGGCGACGGCGCACCGCTGCCGCAGTACGCGCACCTGGCGCTGCTGCACGGCCCGGACGGCAAGAAGCTGTCAAAGCGCCACGGCGCTGCGTCGGTGGGCGAGCTGCGCGAGGCCGGCTACCTGCCGGCGGCGGTGCGCAACTACCTCGCGCTGCTCGGCTGGGGGGCCGGGGACGACCAGACCGTGCTGTCGACGCCCGAATTGATCGAGCGCTTCACGCTGGAGAGCGTCAGCCGCAACCCGGCGCGCTTTGACGAGGTCAAGCTGAAATGGCTCAACGGCGTGCACATCCGTGCGCTGCCGTTGCAGCAGCTCGTCGAGCGCGTGGGCGAGTTCCTCGATGCCAGCGGGCATGCGGGATTGCGCGGTGACGAGCGCTTTGCACGAGCGGTGCAGATCAGCCAGGAGAAGCTCCACACGCTCGCCGACTTCTGGGAGCTCAGCGGCTCGTTGCTCGCGGGCCCGACCGACGACGCGAAGGCGCGCGAACGCTGGCTCGGCGCGGACGGGCGCGCGATGCTCGCCGCCGTGCGTACGGCGCTGGCAGGGGTCGCGAGCTTCGAGCAAGCGGCCGTCGCCCAGGCGCTGGAAGAGCTCGTGAGCAGCCGCTCGGTCAAGCCGCGCGAGGTCTATCAGCCGCTGCGCGTGGCCATCACCGGCACGACGGTCTCCCCGGGCATCTTCGAGAGCGTCGCGCTGCTGGGCCGCGAGGAGACGCTGCGGCGCATCGACGCCGCGCTCTCGCGCGACTGACCGCCTGCGGTTCGCTCTGGGGCATTTCCACGCACCGGGGCTCAACCGTTGGCTGTGCGCTGCCGATAGGGGTTCTACCGAGAGGCCGCCACGGATGGCCGATCTTCCAGCCCCACTCGCACGTATGCAAGCAACCGCTGCCAAGACAAAGACCAAACCCGCCGCAAAGCCGAAGTCGCAAGCCAGGAAGGCCAGCCCCGCCAGGAAGGCAAGCGCCTCCGGCAAGGCGCGCCCGGCCCAGCCGGCTACGGCTGCGCCGTCCGCCGAGCGACACCAGAACGAGGGCCACGGGCGTCGCCTGACGATCGCCTTCGAGGCGCTGGAGGCATTTCCGGCGCTCGCGGAGTCGCGCGACCGGCTGCTGACGGTGGTCACCAAAGACCACGTCGCCACCGCGGACGTCGTGACGGCGGTCGAGTCCGACGTCGCGCTGCTGACGGCCGTGCTGCGCCTGGCAAACCAGGTTCAGGGAAAGCGCGGACGCGTCGACACGGTCGTCGCCGCCGTCGAGCTGCTGACCCCGCAGACCGTCCACGCGCTGGCCACGCGCTTGCGCACATTCGACTTCTTCGAGCGCTCGAGCGTGTGGGAGGCGGCGCCTGAGCGCTTTCGCCTGCACGCACTGGCCACGCAACACGCGGCGGACCGCATCGCCGCCGAGGTCGGCTTCGAGCACCGCGATCGCCTGACGGCGACGAGCCTGCTGCACGACATCGGCAAGCTGGTGCTGCTGCACGCCTATCCCGGCTATCCCGCGCAGGTCCATCGCGGCGCGCGCACGCCCGAGGATCGCATCCATCAGGAGCGGCGCGAGCTGGGCGTCGACCACGCGCTCGTCGGCGGCGTGCTCGCGCGGCGCTGGGGGCTGCCCGCATCGATCGCCTCGACGATCGAGCGCCACCACAACCCCGACGTCGACGGCGAAGCCGCCTGCGTTCGCCTGGCGGACATGCTCGCCCACTACGAGCAGGGCGCACCCGTCTCCCCGGCGGAAATGCTGCGCACGGCACGCGCTGTCGGGCTTGGCCCGGACGAACTGCGACGCGTGATGTACGAACTTCCCAGCGCGTCGACCCAGCGCCGGCGCCACGTCGACCCCTGCCCGCTCTCCGGACGCGAGCTCGGTGTGCTGCAGCGCCTGGCCGAGGGCAAGGTCTACAAGCAGATCGCCCACGAGCTGACCCTCTCCACGAGCACGGTGCGCACGCACCTGCACAACATCTACGGCAAGCTCGGCGCGGTCGATCGCGCACAGGCCGTGCTGATCGCCACCGAGCGCGGCTGGCTCTAGCCTGCTCTGTTGGCCGCCGGGCCCCGTCGCTTAGGCGCTTTGCGTAGCATCGCCCGTGTGAGCGCCCGATGATCTCGATCACCAGCAAGTCTCCATACGCGGTGCTGGCGCTGGCCGAGCTCGGGCGCAGCGGCGGCTCGGGACCGGTCCCGATCGGCGAGCTGGCGCGCAAGCGCGATGTGCCGGTGCAGTTTCTCGAGCAGCTGTTCGCCATCCTTCGCCGCGCCGGCGTGATCAGCTCGCAGCGCGGGGTGAAGGGGGGCTACCGCTTCGCGCGCGAGCCGGCGAGCGTGAGCGTGCTGGAGATCGTCGAGCTGCTCGACGGCCCGCTCGGCCGCGACGCGCAGGGAGCCTTCGCCGATGCCGCCGCCGCGGCGCGCCAGGTGCTCGCCGAGACGACGATCGCCGACGTGATCGAGCGCGAGGCCCGTGAGGCCGGCGCGAGCATGTACCACATATGACCCAGTCGCATTGACCGCGTGGGACCGCCGGCCAAGATTCCGCACATCCATTGACTTCACGTCATATTGCGTTTATTTTGCCTTCGAGACAGCGTTTCGCAGGTCGTCGCCGAGGAGATGGGAACGTGTGGCGGCGCTGCGGGCATGTAAGGCGCAACGACTACGGAGGGCAATGGATTTCGGACCGATCAGTCCGGTTCAGGCGACGGATCGCTCGATGGCTGGCGCATTGGCGCGACCCGGCTTGATGGGCGCCGCGGTTTCGCGGCGTGCGCTGCTGCTCGCTGCCCTGACGTTGGCGCTGATCGCGTCGGCGCTGATCCTTGCGCCAGCTCGTCGCCCGCCTGCATCGCAGCCTGGGCCGCACTCGTTCGGTCACGCGCAGGCGCTGGCCCATCGCGCTGGGCCGAGCAGCCTGCCGCTGGCCGCGCAGGCGCAGGTCTCGGGAGAGCTTGCGGCGGGCACGATTGCATACCAGGCGATCCGCTCTGGCGATGGCTACCGGATGGCCAACGGCGCGCGGGGCTTGACCGCCGCGTTCGATCGCTCCGGCGTGGCGATAGCCGCCGGGGCTCTGAGCGTCGGCATGAGCCTGCGGGCGATCGGGTCCGGCTCCTCCTCGTTTCCCGTCGGCGAGTCCTCGCCGGCCGCGCACCGAAACCGTGTCAGCTACGCGCGCGCAGGACTGAGCGAGTGGTATCGCAACGGACCGCTGGGGATCGAGCAGGGCTTTACGATCGCGCGTCCTGCGCTCGGTGTGCGCCGCGGTTCGTTGACGTTGACGGTGGCGCTCACCGGGAATGGGCACGCGACGCTCGCGCGTGACGGTCAGAGTGTCACGTTGCGGCGCGGCGCAACGTCGCTCACCTACGGCGCGCTTGTCGCGAGCGATGCCCGCGGGCGCAGCCTGCACGGCCGGCTGGGACTCGCGCGCGGGAAGTTGACGCTGCAGGTCGACGCGGCGCGCGCGCGCTTTCCGCTGACGATCGACCCACTGGTTCAGCAAGGCGCGAAGCTGACCTCGGGCGAGGTCGAAGACGAAGCGCGCTTTGGTACGAGCTCGGCGCTTTCGGCCGACGGGAGCACGCTGGCGATCGGCGGACCGATGGACGGCGGCTCGCAGGGCGCGGTCTGGATCTTCACGCGCTCGGGCGCGCAATGGATTCGGCAGGGCCCAAAGCTGACGGCGGGCGAAACGACGGGCAGCCCGACCGTCGAAGAATGCGCCGAAGAATCCCTGGAAGAAGAAGGCGAATGCGCCTTCGGCAACAGCGTCGCGCTTTCAGCCGACGGCAACACGCTGCTGGTGGGCGACCCCTCGGCTGGACCGACGCCGGGAGCCGCGGTCGTGTTCACGCGAGAAGGGTCGGCTTGGACCAGGCGTCAGGCGCTGACCGGCGGCAACGAAGCAGGCGAAGGCCGCTTCGGCAAGAGCGTCGCGCTGTCGGCCGACGGGACGACGGCGCTGATCGGAGATCCATCGGCGGTGTTTCAGCGCGGGGGCGCTTGGGTGTTCGTCCTCTCCGGCGGCGCTTGGACGATGCAGGCGGCGCTCTCCGATGGCGAAGCCAGTCGGCTCGCGCACTTCGGCCGCAGCGTCGCGCTGTCCGGCGACGGCAACACCGCGCTCGTGGGTGGCCCCGGCGATGCGGGCTTCGTCGGGGCCGCTTGGACGTTCACGCGCAGCGGCACGACCTGGACGCAGCAGTTGCGCAAGCTCACCGGCGCTGGTGAGGTTGGTTCTGCGCACTTCGGCAAGGCTGTCGCTCTCTCGGCAGACGCAGGCACAGCACTGGTCGGCGGCCAGGATGACAACGGCGAGCGCGGCGCCGTATGGACGTTCGCGCGCAGCGGCGTCCCGTTCAGCCAGCCGGGCGCCAAGCTCGAACCGCCGGCGTCCCTCGGCGAAGGTCGCTTCGGCAGCAGTCTTGCAGTGTCCGGCGACGGGACCTTCGCGCTGGTCGGCGCCCCGCGCGGGGTGGCGGGAGTGGGATTGGTCACGGTGCTCCAGCGCTCGGGCTCGCAATGGGACGAACAGCCCGCGTTGGGCGGCAGCGAGGCGGCCGGCAAGGGATGGGCGGGCGCCAGCGTCGCGCTGTCGGGTGACGGTGAAACCGCCGCGATCGGGGCGCCGCGTGACCAGAAACGAGCAGGGGCGGCGTGGGCGTTCTCCAATCAGCCGGCATTTCCCCCTCCGGTGGTCGACGACGTCAGGCCCGGGCGCGGTGTAGGCGGAACGCGCGTGACGATCACGGGTGGCAACTTCACCGACGAAGCGGGCAAGCTCGTCGTCATGTTCGGCTCGATCGCCGCGGCGAATGTCGAATTGGTTTCCGCCGCGGAGATCCACGCGGTCGCGCCCGCGGAGCCGGCTGGCCTGGTCCACGTCAGGGTTGGCACCTCCTCCGGCTTGAGCGATATCTCGCCGGCCGATACGTTCAGGTACGAATCGTCTCAAGCGGAATCGGTCGCTCCCAAATCGCAGGCCAATGGAACGTCGGGCGCGGTCGGCGTGCTCGGCTCGACGCAGTCGGCGACGGCCGCGTGCCGCGTCTCGTTGCGCAGCAAGAACATGGTCGTGTCGCTGCGCACGAGCGCGGCGATCCGGCTCCTGCGGACCGGGACGGGTCAATGCCGCGGGACCGTGACGCTGCGCTTCAAGCAAAAAGGCAAAGGCAAGCGGTTCAAGCTGAAGAGCATCGGCAGCGCGCAGTTCTCGATCGCACCCGGCAAGAGCCAGGTGGTGAAGATCAGGCTGAACAAGCTCGGCCACGCGCTGTTCCTCGCCGGCCACGGCAAATTGAACGCGAGCCTGATGGTTCTGCGCACCAGCCCTGCGCCGAAGCTCGCGAAAGCGGCAAGCGTTCGCCTGAGCGTCAAGAAAGCGCGCAAGGCACTGACCGTCGCGCATTAGCGACATCGCAAGCGCAAGACGGGCAGAGCGGTCAAGGGGTCGTGGCGGGCAAGCGAGTCCGATAAATCGCGCTGCACTATTGTCGTGGCCTATGGCTCGAATCCCGATCAACATTGCAGAGCTTGTCGGGGAGACCCCTCTGGTCGAGCTCGCTCGCCTGTTGCAGGGGACGCCGGCGGGCGACAACGGGGTTCGGCTGTTCGCGAAGCTGGAGTCGTTCAACCCCGGCGGAAGCGTCAAGGATCGCATCGGCGTCGCGATGATCGAGGCGGCGGAGGCCGAAGGGCTGATCGAGCCGGGACGCACGACGATCGTCGAGGCGACGAGCGGCAACACGGGGATCGCGCTGGCGTTCGTGTGCGCGGCGAAGGGCTATGACCTCGTGCTGACGCTGCCGCAGGGGATGAGCCGCGAGCGCGAGAGCCTGCTGCGACTGTACGGGGCGCGCGTGGAGGTGACGGAGTCCCTGGGCGGGATGTCAGAGGCGGTCGAGGCGGCACGCGCCCTGGCCAGCGACGACGACGTATTCCTGCCCGACCAGTTCACCAACCCGGCGAACCCCGAGACGCACCGAAAGCACACCGGACCGGAGATCGAGCGCGCGCTGGACGGCCGCGTGGACGTGCTCGTCGCCGGCGTCGGCACGGGCGGAACGATCACAGGGGTCGGCGAGTATCTGCGCGATCGCAATCCCGGCCTGCGCGTGGTGGCGGTTGAGCCGCGCGGCTCGGCGGTGCTGTCCGGTCAAGCGCCGGGGCCGCATCGCATCCAGGGAATCGGCGCGGGCTTCGTCCCGCCGGTGCTCAACCGCGAGTTGCTCGACGAGGTGATCGCCGTGTCCGACGACGACGCGATCCACACGGCGTGGACATGTGCGAAACGCATGGGCCTGCTCGCGGGGATCTCCTGCGGGGCGGCGCTGTGGGGCGCCATGCAGGTCGCGGCGCGTGCGGAGTCCGCTGGCAAGCGGATCGTCGTGATCATGCCCGACTCCGGCGAGCGCTATGTCTCACAAGCTTTCTTCGCACCCTAGAAAAAGTCGCTGCACAGTCAACTATCTCCGGTTTTCGGCGCTACGCTTTGCAGATGGCCGGCTTCGAGCTCGCGCGGGTCGTCAAGGAGCTGCGTCGCGACGTCCAAGCCGCGCGCACCCGTGACCCGGCCGCGCGCGACGTCGGGCAGCTGGAGATCCTCACGACGTGGCCGGGCATCCACGCGCTGCTCGCCCATCGCGTCGCGCACGCGCTGGACGCCGCGGGGGTGGTATTGCTGCCGCGCCTGATCTCCATGCTCACGCGCACGCTGACCGGGATCGAGATCCACCCGGCCGCGCGGATCGGCGGCGGACTGTTCATCGACCATGGCGCCGGCGTGGTGATCGGCGAGACGGCGGACATCGGCGACGACGTGACGCTGTACCAGGGCGTCACGTTGGGCGGCACGGGCTTCGCCACGGGCAAGCGCCACCCGACCGTGCAGGACAACGTGACGATCGGCTCAGGCGCGAAGCTGCTCGGCCCGATCACGATCGGCCATGGCGCGAAGATCGGTGCCAACAGCGTGGTCATCACCGATGTGCCGCCGAACTCCACAGTCGTCGGCAACCCGGGCCACCCGGTGCGCGTGGAAGGCCGCCGGGCGGAGGGGCCCGACGCCGACTGGATACACCTACCGGACCCGATCGCCGAGGCGATCCAGGGCCTGGCGAGCCGCATCGGCGCGCTGGAACGAACGGTCGCCGAGCTCTCCGAGGACAGCCCTCAGCCGGTCGCCGAGGTGCGTCCGCTGCGCACGGTCAAGGGCCCCAATCCGGCGGGGGGCTGAGAATGGCTGACCGCTATAATGGTCATATGAACAGGCAAGTGACCGCCACGGACGCGAAGGCGACGATCCTGAAGCTGCTCGACGAAGTTGCATCGGGCGAGGAGATTGAGATCACCAAGCACGGCCGCACGGTGGCCAGGCTTGTGCCGGCGCACGGCGCACGGACACTGAAAGGCTCGCTGGAAGGAGTCGCGACGACGGCGACTGACGAGGACGATCTATTCTCGACCGGTGCACCCTGGAACGCCGGCTGAGGCGTGGGCGCAGTCCTGCTCGACACGCACGTGGTGCATTGGTGGTCGGCTGAACCGCAGCGGGTCAGCGGACCTGCGCGCGACACGCTCGATCGCGCGGATGAGCTCGCGATAGCTGCGATTTCGTGGTTCGAGCTCGCATGGCTGGCGCGCAACGAGCGGATCCTGCTCAATGTCCCGATCCGCTCGTGGCTTGGAGGGCTGGCTTCTCAGCTGCGGACGATTGGCGTCACTCCGGCGATCGCCGATACTGCCGTCGCGCTGCCCTCGTCGTTTCCGCGCGACCCGGCGGACCGGCTGATCTACGCGACGGCTGTCGAGAACGATCTGCCGCTTGTGACGAAGGACCGTGCGATTCGCGGACATGCTCACCCTCGTTCACGGGCCGTCTGGTAGTCGAACCAATCGATGCCGTCCCGGCGCGCCGTCGGCCGAACGCGCGCCTATGCTGAGGTGATGTCCGCAAACCCCCACGCCGAGCACCTGCAGGAGCTGCTGGAAGGCCTGAACGAGCCCCAGCGCGAGGCTGTCACGCACGGCGAGGGACCGCTTTTGATCCTCGCGGGGGCGGGCAGCGGCAAGACGCGCGTGCTGACTCACCGCATCGCGTATCTGATCTACACCGATCAGGCGCAGCCGAACGAGATCCTCGCGATCACGTTCACGAACAAGGCCGCCAAAGAGATGAGCGGACGCGTCGGGCAGCTGCTCGGGCGCGGCACGCGCGGCATGTGGCTGATGACCTTCCACGCGGCCTGTGCTCGCATCCTGCGATCAGAGGCCGAGCGTCTGGGCTACACGCGCCAGTTCACGATCTACGACCAAGCCGACGCGCGGCGGCTGACCAAGCGCTGCGCCGACGCTGTCGGCGTCGATCCCAAGCGCTACACGCCGGCTGCGATCCACAACCAGATCTCCGCGGCGAAGAATCGGCTGCGCGCCGCATCGGACCTGCGTGACGCCGTCGGCTCGCAGTTCGACGAGATGCTCGCGGATGTCTACGAGCTCTACGAGCGCGACCTGCATCGCGCCAACGCGATGGACTTCGACGACCTGCTGTTTCGCACGGTGAACCTGCTGGAGTTGTTCGAGGACGTGCGCGAGCGCTACTCGCTGGCCTTCCGCCATGTGCTCGTCGACGAGTACCAGGACACCAACTACGCGCAGTACCGCATGCTGCAACTGCTCGTCGGCGGCGGGCGTGAGGAGCCCAAGCAAGGACACCGCACGAGCATTCCCGGACACCGCAACCTGGCCGTTGTCGGCGACGACAGCCAGTCGATCTATAGCTTCCGTGGAGCGGAGGTCCGGAACATCCTCGACTTCCAAGACGACTTCCGCGACGCCCGCGTGGTCAAGCTCGAGCAGAACTACCGCTCGACGGAGACGATCCTGCGCGCGGCCAACGCGGTGATCGCGAACAATCGCGGCGGCATCGCCAAGCGCCTGTGGAGCGAGCTGGGTCAGGGGGAGCAGATCCACCTGCGCGCGCTCGGCGACGAGCACGCGGAGGCGCGCATGGTCGTCGGCGAGATCGAGCGGCTGGTCGACGAGGGCGCCTCGCGCTCGGAGATCGCGGTGCTGTATCGGACGAATGCGATGTCGCGCGTGATCGAGGACACGCTCGTGCGCCGCGAGATCGCCTATCAGGTGATCGGCGGGACGAAGTTCTACGAGCGTGCGGAGATCAAGGACGCGATCGCCTACCTGCAGTTCCTGGCCAACCCGTTCGACGTGGTGAGCTTCGGGCGTATCGCCAACTCGCCACGGCGCGGCCTCGGCCAGACGTCGCTCGCGCGCGTGCTCGCCTACGCCGACTCCTCCGACATCTCGGTTTGGCAGGCGGCGTCCGCGCCGCAGGAGGTGCCGGGGTTGGGCACGGCGGCGATCAAGGCGCTGAGTCGCTTCATGGACACGATGGCCGAGCTGCGCGTGCTGGCGGGCACGGCGGCCGATGACGGGACCGCGGAGGGGGAGGACGAGGCCTCGACGACGACGGATGCGGTGCCGGTCGGCGATCTGCTGGAGGCGGTGCTCGCGCAGACGGGCTACATCGAAGCGCTGGAGGCCGAGCGCTCGATCGAGGCGCAGGGGCGCATCGAGAACCTCGAGCAGCTTGTCGAGGTCGGTCGCGAGTTCGACGCCGCGGCGGAGCCGGACAACGACACGCTGGACGTGTTCCTGCAGGAAGTCTCGCTGGTCGCCGACGCCGACTCGCGCTCGGACGACGAGGGCCTGGTGACGCTGATGACGCTGCACAACGCGAAGGGGCTGGAGTACCCGATCGTGTTCATCGCCGGCATGGAGGAGGGCGTTTTCCCGCACTCGCGCGCACTCGACGAGGGAGGCTTGGAGGAGGAGCGGCGGCTGTTCTACGTGGGTGTCACGCGGGCGATGCGCGAGCTGTACCTCTCCTACGCGATGCGCCGCGCGGTCTTCGGCGCGCAGACGCCGGGCCTGCGCAGCCGCTTTCTGAGCGAGGTTCCCGCGGATCTGCTCGACGAGGTGCAGCCGAGCGACCGCCTGCGCGCCGGGCGGCTCGGCGGTCCGATCACGGCGGGCCTTGGCCGCGGCGCGCGCGCGCTTGTCACCGGCGCTTCGGGCGGCGCGAGCGGCTCCTCGGGAGGCGAGTGGGCAAGCTCCGGCGGCTCGCAGACGGCGGTCGCGAACGCGTTTGCGCTCGGCGAGGACGTCGTGCACGCGGCGTTCGGCGACGGTGTGGTGACGGGGGTCGAGCCGGGCGGGGTGATCGTCGTGCGCTTCGCCGGCGACGGCTCGGAACGTAAGCTGATGGCCGAGTACGCGCCGGTCAGCCGCCGCTGATCTCGTCTGGCAGCGCCGCGGTGCCGGGCCGCCAGCCCAGCGCGTAGCATCCGCGCCGTGAGCGCGAGCATCATCGACGGCAAGACGATCGCCGCGCGCGTGCGCGCGCAGGTCGGCGAGGACGTGGCGGCGTTCACACGGCGCACCGGACGGGTTCCCGGGCTGGCGACGGTGCTCGTCGGCGATGACCCGGCGTCCGCGGTTTACGTCGGCGGCAAGCAGCGCGCGTGCGCGGAGGTCGGCATGAAGGGCTTCGACCGGCGCCTGCCGGCGGGGGCCTCCTTCGACCAGGTCGCCGAGGAGCTGGCAGTGCTCAACGCCGACGACGCCGTCAGCGGGATCCTGCTGCAGCTGCCGGTTCCCGACCACCTCGACGGATCGGCGCTGACCGGCTTGGTCGACCCGGCGAAGGACGTCGACGGTTTGACGCCGGTCAATGCCGGGCTGCTCGCGCTCGGACGTCCCGGATTGCGCTCGTGCACGCCGCTGGGCGTGATGGAGCTGCTCGCGCAGACCGGCGTCGAGCTGCAGGGAGCCGAGGCAGTCGTCGTCGGGCGTTCGAACCTGTTCGGCAAGCCGATGGCTCAGCTGCTGCTGGGCGAGAGCGCGACGGTGACGATCTGCCACTCGCGCACGCGCGACCTGGCGAGCGTCTGCGCACGCGCGGACGTGCTGGTCGCCGCCGTCGGCAGCCCGCGGCTGATCGGCGCGCAGTTCGTCAAGCCGGGGGCCGTGGTGATCGACGTCGGCCTCAGCCGGCTGACGCCGGAGGAGGCGCAGAACAAGAGCGGCCTCGTCGGCGACGTCGACTTCGCGCCCGTGTCGCAGATCGCCTCTGCGATCACGCCGGTGCCGGGCGGCGTCGGGCCGATGACGATCGCCTTTCTGCTGCGCAACACGCTGCTCGCCGCCGAGCGCCAAGCGAGGGCAGGCGGATGAGCCTCGGCAAGGCTCGGGCTGGTGAGCTGGTTGCGCTGGCGGGCGCGGTGCTCGTGGTCGTCTCGCTGCTGCTGCCCTGGTACGAAGGCTCCGCGGCTGGCACGCTGGACGCGTGGGACACGTTCGGCACGGGCGTCGTCCTGCTGCTCGCCGCGGCCGCCGGCGCGTTTTGGCTGTTCGTCAGCGCGCTGACCGAGCGCAGCACGGCGCTGCCCGTGGCGGTGGCCGTGTGGAACGTCCCGCTGGGAATCGCCGCTGTGATCTCGGCGATCGTGCGCGCATTGGAGCGTCCCGACCACGCCACCGGGCTATGCGCCGGCGCGTGGCTGGCGCTGGCGGGCGCCGTGACGATCTTCGCGGGCGCGTGGACGGCCGTCCGCGACGAACGTCGTTCGCTGTATGCCCCGGCGACGCCCGAGCCACGCCCGCGGCCTTAGCGAATGCGCGTCCAGCTCAACCGCCTTAGCGCCGGCGACCGGCTGGTCGCCGGCGGGGCGATCGCGCTGTTCGTGGTCATGTTCTTCTTCGCCTGGTTCGGCGAGAGCATCAGCGGCACGCTCCCGGCCAGCAACTTCAGCGCCGCCAGCAGCAGCACGAGCGGCTGGGACACGTTTACCGACAGTCGTTGGGTCTGGCTGCTGACGATCGTCGTCGCGCTGGGCTTCGTCGTGACGAGCGCCCGCGGAAGGCGCGTCGACACGGCGCTGCAGCCGGGTGCGATCGTGATGCTGCTGGGATCTCTGTCAGCCCTGTTGATCCTCTATCGCATCGTCCATCACCCGGTGGCCAGCGCGAGCTTCGGCGGCTTTCACGCCTCCTACGGCATCAAGCTGGGGATCTGGCTTGGCCTGATCGCGACGCTGGCGATCGCCGCCGGCGGCTACCTGCAGCTGCGCGAGCAGGACATGGCGGACACTGGTGGGTCAGGCGGCGCCGCATAGAATCCACGGCCGTGATCGACCGTGACGAGGTACTGCACGTGGCGCGCCTCGCGCGCCTGGCGCTGAGCGACGAGGAGATCGAGCCGATGGCGCGCGAGCTGTCGGCCGTGCTCGACCACGTCGCGAAGGTCGCCGAGCTGTCGCTCGACGACGTGGCGCCGACGTCGCACGTAGTCGAGGTCACCGGAGCGCTGCGATCGGATGAGCCGCGGCCGTCGCTGCCGCGCGAGGTCGCCCTCGAGCAGGCGCCGGAGGTGGGCGACGAGGGCTTCCTCGTCCCCAGCCCAGCGGCATGATGCCGACCAGCTCACGATGAGCACGGACATGCTCGAGCTGTCCGCCGGCGCGGCGATCGCGGAGATCGAGGCGGGGAATCTGAGCGCGCGGGAGCTGTTCGCGTTCTATCGCCGGCGCGCGACCGAGCACGGGGGCGACATCGATGCCGGCGGCTTGAACTGCTTCACGTGGGTCGCCGAGGATGTGCCAGAGGCTGGGGAGGGCCCGCTCGCGGGCGTGCCGCTGGCTGTCAAGGACCTGTTCTGCACGGAGGGAGTGCCGAGTCAGTCGGGCTCGCGAATCCTGCAGGGCTACCGCCCGCCGTACACGGCGACGTCGGTGCAGCGCCTGCAGACGGCGGGGGCGACGCTGCTGGCGAAGGCCAACCAGGACGAGTTCGCGATGGGGTCGTCGAACGAGAGCTCGGCCTTTGGCCCGGTGCTGAACCCGTGGGACCGCGGACGCGTGCCCGGCGGGTCGTCGGGGGGCAGTGCGGCGGCCGTCGCCGCGGGGCTGGCGCCGTGGGCTCTGGGTACGGACACGGGCGGCTCGATCCGCCAGCCGGCGGCGCTGTGTGGGATCGTCGGCTTGAAACCGACGTACGGATCGGTCTCGCGCTACGGGATGATCGCGTTCGCTTCCTCGCTGGACCAGGCGGGACCGCTGACACGCAACGTCACCGATGCGGCGCTGCTGCTCGAGCAGATGATCGGCCGCGATCCTTGCGACGCGACGTCGCTGGAGTTTCCGCAGGAGATCGCGCGTCCCCGCGCGGAGCGGCTGGACGGCGTGCGCCTTGGCGTGCCGGCGGAGCTGCAGAACCCAGGCGCCGACTTCGCCGGCGCCGAGCTGCAGCCGGGCGTGCGCGCGGCGTTCGAGCGCGCGCTGGAGCTCGCGCAGGAGCTCGGCGCGAGCGTGCAGGAGGTTCACCTGCCGCACGCCGCACACGCGCTTTCGGCGTACTACATCCTCGCCTCCTCGGAGGCCAGCTCCAACCTGGCGCGCTTCGACGGCGTGCGCTATGGAATGCGCGCAGCGGATGCGACGGATCTGCTGGACATGTACACGCGCACCCGCCACGACGGTTTCGGCGCGGAGGTCAAGCGGCGCATCATGCTTGGCACGTACGCGCTTTCGGCGGGCTACTACGACGCCTTCTACGGGCGCGCGCAGCGCGTGCGCACGTTGATCGCGCAGGACTTCACGGCAGCCTTCGCCGACGTCGACCTGATCGTCACGCCGACCTCGGCGAACGTCGCGTTCGCGCTCGGCGAGAAGACGACCGACCCGTGGTCGATGTACGTGAGCGACTTCTTCACGGTGCCGATGTCGCTTGCCGGCATACCGGCGATCTCCATCCCGTGTGGCCTGGCCGCGGCCGATGGTGGCGCACACGAGGACGAGACACGCACGCAGGCAGGCGGCCTGCCCGTCGGCCTGCAGATCGCCGGCCCGGCATTCAGCGAGAACAGGCTGCTGGACGCCGCGCACGCGCTGGAGCAGGCAATCGGCTTTGCAGAGGGCAGCGCGCGTGTCTGACGGCGTGACGCAGGGCGTGACGGGCGACGGCGCGGACGCGCCGACCCTGGAGGCGGTGATCGGCCTGGAGATACACGTGCAGCTGGCGACGGCGACGAAGATGTTCTGTGGCTGCGCGCTGTCGTTCGGCGACCCGCCGAACACGCACACGTGCCCGATCTGCCTGGGCCTGCCGGGAAGCCTGCCGGTGGCCAACGGGCGGGCGGTGCACTTCGGCCTGATGATCGGCAACGCGCTCGGCTCGCGGCTGGCGCCGCGCTCGATCTTTCACCGCAAGAACTACTTCTATCCGGACCTGCCGAAGGGCTACCAGATCTCCCAGTACGACGAGCCCCTTTGCCTGGGTGGCCGGCTCGGCGACGTGCGCATCCACCGCGTGCACCTGGAGGAGGACGCGGCGAAGCTGATCCACGTCGGCGAGAGCGGGCGCATCCACGGCTCGGACGCGAGCGTGGTCGACTTCAATCGTGGCGGCACGCCGCTGGCGGAGATAGTCACCGAGCCCGACCTGCGCTCGGCCGAGCAGGCCGGCGAGTGGCTGCGCCTGCTGCGCGCGACGTTGCGCCAGCTGGGCGTCAGCGACGTGAACATGGAGGAGGGGTCGCTGCGCTGTGACGCGAACATCTCGCTGCGACCGATCAGAGATCGGCCAGCGGGCGCCGACGAGCTGGGAGTGAAGACAGAGCTGAAGAACATGAACTCCTTTCGCTTCATCGAGCGCGGCATCCGCGCCGAGATCGAGCGCCAGCGCAAGATCATCGAGCAAGGCGAGACGGTCGTGCAGGAGACGCTTCACTACGACCCGGCGTCGGGCGCGATCACGTCGCTGCGCTCCAAGGAGGAGGCGCACGACTACCGCTACTTCCCCGAGCCGGACCTGCTGCCTGTGGCGATCGACGAGGCGATGCTGGCGGCGGCGCGCGAGGCGATGTCCGAGCTGCCGGCGCAGCGCGCCGAGCGCTACGAGCGCGAGCTGAAGCTGAGCGCCGACAGCGCCCAGCTGCTGGCGTTTCGCAGCGAGCTCGCCGACTACTTCGAGGCGGCGCTCGCCGCGCACGCCGACCCGCCGCCTCCGGCGCAGGCGCTGGCCAACTGGATCGCCGGCGATCTCGTGTCGCGGCTGGGCGAGGGCGAGGACCCGTCGGGCTCGCGCGTGCGGGCGTCCGCGCTGGCGGCGCTCGTCGGCCTGGTGGCGGCCAAGCGCGTGAGCGTCGGCGCCGGGCGCCAGGTGCTCGACAAGCTCGTGGCCGAGGGCGGCGAGGACCCGGCGGCGATCGTCGAGGCCGAAGGCTTGGGGGCGATCGGCGGCGGCGACGACGAGCTGGCGAAGATCGTGGCGGCGGCGCTGGCGGCGAACGCCGACGCGGCCGAGCGCGTGCGCGGCGGCAACGAGAAGGCGATCGGCCCGATCGTCGGCGCGGTGATGCGCGAGACGAAGGGCCGCGCGGACGGCACGGAGGTCACGCGCCTGGTGCACGAGCAGCTCGGCATCTGACACTTCGCAAGGCAAGCGCTAGGACATTTTGGACGCTCGGCCAAAGGCAGCGGCGCTCCGCTGCGCCAACATGCTCGCATGAACTCGGCAAACCCCAACACGATCTCCCATGCTTCCCGGCGGTTCATCCTGCTGCCGGAGGAGTCGGTGAATGGACACGGTCAGCGGCCGCGGATCCGTCGCTATCAACTCACGAGCGTCGGTCAGCGTCCCTGTGCAAACGGGGTCGATGGCGCAACGGCACGGATCGCCGGTGGGCACGACCGTCGTGGCCGGATGTAGCCCGGCTGTCCATATCGACCTCGCCCCGGTCCCCCTCTGGCCGGTGCGAGCGGTGCGGCCGGACAGGGCCGCGGTTCCCTGTCCGGCCGCATCACCGAAGCTCACGCGCCTGGCCTGCACCCAGGCCTGGGCCTGGGCCTGGGCCTGTGCCGCCCGCCTCGCAACGTCCCTTTTGCGAGTACCCTGGAGACATGAACGAAACCTCGAAAAGATCATTCGGGCGCACAGTCGTGGCGGCGCTGGTGTTGTTGGTCGCTGTCTGGTTGCTGTTTGGCGTGATCATCCACGTCATCTCGTTTCTTTTCAGCATCCTGATCCTGGTGGTGGCGGTCGTCGCCGTCGTCTGGGCTTTGCGCATCATTCTGTAGCGGGGCCGCTCGGCGATGGCCTACGTGATCATCGCGGTGTGCTTCGGCTTGGCCGGGGGGTGCGTCGGCAAGATCAAGGGCAGCTCGTTCGTGCTGTGGTTTCTGATCTCCGGCGCGGTCCCTTTCTTCGGCCTGCTGGCGGCGCTGGCGTATCGCTTCGAGCGCGACGAGCTGCGCCGCCAGTGCCCGAGCTGCGGGCGCATGACGAAGATCTACGACGCGCTGTGCACGCGTTGCGGGACCGAGCTGGACTTTCCCGAGACTGCGATCGCGCCCGACTCGGCTAAGGGTCGCCTAACCCCGATTCGGCATCCCTAAGCCAAATTTTGGCCTAGTGTGCAGGCTGCGATGAGCACGCAGGCCAAGACAGCCGAGCCCGTGGACGACTCTCCCGTCGCTCGGCTGGTCCACCGCTGGGGGTTCGCCGACGAGCACGAGTTCGTCCTGCGCGTCGTGCAGCCGGCGCTCGTCGGGATGATCGACGGCACCGTCTCTTCGCTGGCGCCGATCTTTGCGGCGGCGCTCGCGTCGAGCTCGCACACGGCGCTGCTGGTCGGCTTCTCGACGGCGCTCGGGGCGGGCGTCAGCATGGGCTGGTCGGAGGCGCTGTCGGACACGGGCGAGCAGACCGGTCGCGGCTCGGCGCTCGTGCGCGGCTCGATCACCGGCGGGATGACGGCGCTGGGCGGCCTGTTTCACACGCTGCCGTTCTTGATCTCCGACGTGAACAAGGCGCTGATCGTCGCGGGGATCGTGGTCGCTGTCGAGCTGTTCGCGATCGCGTGGGTGCGCAACCGCTTCCTGGAGGTCTCGATGCGCTCGTCGTTGCTGGTCGTGACCGTCGGCGGGGTGATCGTGCTGGCGATCGGCGTGGGCATCGGCTCGTCTTAGTCTTGATGGCCGGCCTTCCGGCCGGATAGTCGGGTCGCGCAGTGCCTGCGCCGGGGCGCAGGTCCGCGCGCTGGGCGCGAAAAACCCCCTGGTACACTGGCTTTTTTGCGAGTTCGAGTCGATGGAAGGAGGTCGATGAGATGCGTGCGGTCGATGCCGTGATGGAATGTCTGAAGGCGGAGGGCGTGGAGGTCGTCTTCGGCCTGCCCGGCGGCGCGAACCTGCCGACTTACGACGCGTTCGTGACGGGCGGCCTGCGCCACATCCTCGTGCGCCACGAGGCCGGCGGCGGCCACGCGGCGGAGGGCTACGCCAAGGCGACGGGCAAGGTCGGCGTGGCGTTCGCGACGAGCGGCCCCGGCGCGACGAACCTGATCACGCCGATCTGCGACGCGATGATGGACTCGGTGCCGGTGGTCTTCATCACCGGGCAGGTGCGCACGGAACTGCTCGGCACGGACGGCTTTCAGGAGGCCGACACGATCGGCATCACGATGCCGGTGGTCAAGCACTCGTTCATGATCACGCGCCCGCAGGAGATCCCGCGGGCGATCCACGAGGCGTTTCACATCGCCCGCTCCGGGCGCCCCGGCCCGGTTCTCGTCGACATCCCGCAGGACCTCTCCCGCGCGGAGATCGACTACGAGCCGGTCACCGACCTGCGCCTGCCCGGCTACCAGCCGCGCGTGGAGGGCAACCAGAAGCAGATCCGCCAGGCGGCGAAGGCGCTGGCCGCTGCGCAGCGCCCGGTGATCTACGCGGGCGGCGGCGTGGTCAACGCCGAAGCGTCGGACGAGCTCGTCGAGTTCGCCACCTCCGACCGCTTCCCGGTGACGTGCACGCTGATGGGCCTGGGCGCCTTCCCGGCGCCGCACGATCAGTGGCTGGGCATGCTCGGCATGCACGGAACGCGTGCGGCCAACTACGCGATGGACGAGGCCGACCTGATCTGCGCGGTTGGCGCGCGCTTTGACGACCGCATCACGGGCAAGCTTTCGGAGTTCGCGCCGCGCGCGAAGTTCATCCACATCGACGTCGACCCGGCGGAGATCTCCAAGAACGTTCCGGCGCACATCCCGATCGTCGGCGACGCCAAGCACGTGCTGGCGAAGCTGCTGATCGAGTACCGCGCGATCGGCCCCGACCGCGAGCGCCTGTCGGCGTGGTGGACACGGATCGAGGGCTGGAAAGAGAAGTATCCGCTGGCCTACGAGGACAGCGCCGACAACGAGATCAAGCCGCAGTTCATGGTGCAGGCGCTGCACGAGGCGACGGGCGGCGAGGCGATCGTCACGAGCGACGTCGGCCAGCACCAGATGTGGGCGGCGCAGTACTACGACTTCCCCAGGCCGCGCCGCTGGATCAACTCGGGCGGCCTCGGCACGATGGGCTTCGGCCTGCCGGCGGCGATGGGTGCGGCGGTGGCGTGCCCGGACCGGCTGGTCTGCTGCATCGCGGGCGACGGCTCGGTGCAGATGAACGCGCAGGAGCTGGCGACATGTGCGCAGGAGCAGATCCCGATCAAGGTGTTCATCATGAACAACGGCTACCTGGGCATGGTCCGCCAGTGGCAGGAGCTGTTCTGGGACGGCAAATACAGCCACGTCGAGACGGGCGAGTTCCCCGACTTCGTCAAGCTCGCCGAGGCCTACGGCGCGACGGGCATGCGCTTCGAGGACAAGACGACACTGGTCGAGGACATGAAGCGGGCGATCCAGACGCCGGGCCCGGTGCTCGTCGACGTGCGCGTGACGCGCGAGGAGAATACCTACCCGATGATCCCGGCCGGGCAGGCCGCGCGCGAGATGGTGGGGTGAGCGCCGCCATGGGAGAGCCGGGAACAAAGGAGCCGCTGAGCCTGGAGGAGCTGGAAGCGTCGACGAACATGCGCACGGGGCGCAAGCACGTGCTGTCGATCCTCGTGGAAAACAAGTCGGGCGTGCTCACGCGCATCGCCGGGCTGTTCGCGCGGCGCGGCTTCAACATCGACACGCTGACGGTCGGTCCGACCGACGACGATCAGGTATCGCGCGTGACGTTGACGGTCGACGGCGCGCTGCACCCGATCGACCAAGTGACCAAGCAGCTGCACAAGCTGATCAACGTGCTGAAGATCCGCGACCTCGAGCCGGCCGACACGGTCGCTCGCGAGCTCGCGCTGTTCAAGGTCTCCGCCGACGGCGC
>DASYKG010000075.1:0-8776 GCA_035995645.1 Solirubrobacteraceae bacterium | reverse complement strand
GATACGTGGCCGTGATCGGATCGCCCTCGCCGCCCGCGGTCTCGGCACGCTCGATCAGCGCGCCGCAGCGCTGGCAGTAGTTGGCGCCCTCGCTGTTGAGGAACCCGCACTCCGTGCAGTGGACGGCCATCGGGCCCTAGGCCCCTCGAAGATGCGTCGTGCCCGCCACGCGGCGGGGCCCGGAGGAGCTCGCCGTGGAGCGGCGTGCGGCTATCGCGATTGAAGCGCGCACGGACCGTCCCTCACTCGGAGCCCTCGGAAGGGCGGTGGGCGAGGATGTCGGTGAGACGCTGGACGTCCTCACCCGTGATCGTGACTTCGCCGCCGTCGTGTTTGTTGCGCAGGCGGTTGACCAGCTCGGCGCGCAGGATGTCGATCTTGCCGTGCAAGATGCGCCGCTTGTAGGAGATCTCGGTCTCTTCCTCGGTCAGCTGACGGATCACGTCTTTCAGTTCGACGTCCGTCAACGAGCCGAGATCGGGGAACGTCTCGTCCATCGTGGGCTCATCTCCTCGTGCGGGCTTGCGCCGGCCCTGCACGTGAGCTTCCGTGCGGCCAGCAGGAAGGCCGAGTATAGACCAAAAGGTCAGGCTGAGCTTGAGGCTGTGGGCGGCGCGGCGCGGATCTCGCGCAGGCCGTCGCGCACGTACAGCGCGGTCGCGACGAGCGCGAGCGCGAGACCGACGTACAGCATCACTTCGCCGGCGCCTTCCAGGCCGGCCATGGCAAAGAAGAACGAGCCCATCACCGGCGCCACCGCCAGCCGGCCCGGCCAGTTGATGCGCAGCTCCACCCCGCGCCGCTGGCCGTAGCGCCCGAGCACGAGCATCGAGAGCTCCCGGACGGCGAGGATCGCCAGCGCCCAGCGCGGCAGGAGCGCGAAGCGCCAGCAGACGACGGCGCCGGAGACGATCAGCAGGCGGTCGGTCACCGGGTCCATCAGCGCCCCCAGGCGGCTGTACTGGCGCGTCACGCGCGCGGCGATGCCGTCGGCGTAGTCGCCCCAGCCGATCACCGCGAACAGCGTCGCCGCCAGCGCGCTGTTGCCGCCGTGGCTGGACAGCGCGACCACCAGGAAGACGGGGATCAGCGCCAGCCGCGCGAAGCCGATCGCGTTGGGGATCGTCCACGGTCGCAGCGGGCTGCCGCTCTGCGTCTCCGCCGGCGGCGGACCGGAGCGATCGAGACCCGACAGGCGAGCGAAGCTCAGCCGCCGCCGCGCCCGCGGAGCGCCGGGGCCCGTCGGCCCGTCTGGCGTGCGACGCGGCGAAGGCTCGCCTACGGGAGGCTCTGCCACAGCTCGTCCACCGCCGCCAGCAGCGCCTGCGGATCGCCGCCGAGCATCAACGGCGCAGCGTCCTCGCGCCCGCGGCGCTTCTGCACCTCGATCTCGCCCGACTGCAGCGAGCGGCGCCCGACGGTCAGGCGCAGCGGACAGCCGAGCAGCTCCGCGTCGGCGAACTTCTCTCCCGGCCCGAGGTCACGGTCGTCGTAGAGCACGTCCACGCCGCCGTCGCGCAGCGTCGCGTACACGCCGTCGGCGGCATCGCGCTCGGGCGTGCCCGGCTTGCCCAGCGCGACCAGATGGACGGCGAACGGCGCGAGCGTGCGCGGCCAGGAGATGCCGTGCTCGTCGGCGAACTGCTCGACGGCCGCGGCGACGATACGCGCGGGGCCGATCCCGTAGCAGCCCATCCACACGGGACGCTCGACGCCGTGCTCGTCCAGATAGGAGGCGCCGAGCGGCTCGGAGTAGCGCGTGCCGAGCTTGAAGATGTTGCCGACCTCGATCGCCGGCTCGATCCTCAGCTGCTGCCCGTGCAGCGTGTAGCCATCGCCCGCCTGCTGCACGTCGGGGTCCTTCAGCGCGACCTCGACGTTTGCCGCGTAGCCATCGGCGAGCGCCACCTGATCCTCGCCGGCGGGGCACGGCGCCATGTACTCGTGCGCGCCGAGGCCACCCATCATCCCCACGTCGGACTCGACGCGATAGAAGCGCAGGCCGGTGCGCGCCATGATGCGGTCATACGCGCCGACGTGCAGCTCGTAGCGCTGCTCCATACCGGCCTGGTCGCGGTCGAAGCTGTAGGAGTCCTTCATGATGAACTCGCGCGTGCGCAGCACGCCCGCGCGAGGACGCGGCTCGTCGCGCTCCTTGACCTGGAAGTGGTAGAGGATCAGCGGCAGATCGCGGTAGGAGCGCACGACCTGCGCGACGTGAGAGGTCACCGCCTCCTCGTGGGTCATCGCCAGCACGAGCTCGGAGCCCTTGCGATCGGTGAGCTTGAACAGCTCGTCGATCCCCAGGCGTCCGGTCTTGCGCCACGGCTCGGCCGGCTGCAGCACCGGCATCAGCATCTCCTGGCCGCCGATCGCCTCCATCTCCTCGCGGACGATCGACACGGCGCGCTCGTGCACGCGCCAGCCGGCCGGCAGCCAGCTCCACATGCCCGCGCCCAGCTGGCGGATCAGCCCGGCGCGCACCATCAGCTTGTGCGAGATCGCCTCCGCGTCGGCCGGCGGCTGCTTCTCGGTGGGCAGGAGGTATTCGGAGAGACGCGTCATCGCTGTGTCGCGACGGTGCGGCGCCCGCGCGAGCGTCGAGCGTATACGGCCGCGTCCGGCGACGCCCCGACAGGCGCTCGCCGGACGCGCCAGAGCCTGTGGGCCGCACCACAGCGCAGCGTGCGAGGGCTCAGTCGGCGCCGAGCAGCGCAGCCTCGATCTCGCGCAGCCGCTCGGTGTCGCCGCGGATGCCGACGATCGCGTCGTTGTAGAGAAATGCCTCGCCGAGACGCACGATCGCGTACGCGAGCGCGTTCGGTGCGACGGTAGGCGTGTAGCGCCCGGCCCGCTCCTCCTCGAGGATCATTCGTTCGATCGTCGCGACGACGCGCGGCTGCACGATGCCGCCGCTGGAGGTGAGGATGCGCAGGGCGCGCTCCTGCTCCTGGGCGAGGAACACGCGCATCCCGCGCGTCGCGGCGAGCTCGCGGTTGAAGCGGTCGGCCGTCTCCAGCAGCGCGCGCGCGCCGCCGTCGGGCAGCTCCGCGCGGATCGCCGCCAGACGCCGCTCTGCGAGCGTTGCCAGCAACTCGCCGAGCAGCGTCTCGCGCGTCTGAAACCAGCGGTGCATCGTCGCGCGAGCGAGGCCAAGCTCGCGCGCGATCGCCTGGATGTCGATGCGCTCGCCCGCGAGGAAGCGCTCGGTGGCAAGCGCAAGCGCGGCCTCGCGTGTTGCTGCGGCTGGACGGCCGGGACGGCCGGGAGCGCCCCGCGTCATGCCGGGAGACTAGCCGCCCGGCCGCCGCGCGCGCATCCGGTGGCCGTCGAGCACGGCCGGCGCCGCGCACACGACATGACGCCGTCGAGGCGAGCTGTCGGCCTTTGATAGAACAGCGAACGACCCCGATTTCGACGAACGATCGACAAGGAGCCTGCGACATGGCCTACTCCGTTCCGCCGCTTCCCTACGCGTACGACGCGCTCGAGCCGCACATCGACAAGGCGACGATGGAATTCCATCACGACAAGCACCACCAGGCCTACGTCGACAAGGCGAACGCCGCGCTGGAGGGCACCGAGTGGGCCGACAAGCCCGTCGAGCAGGTCCTGCAGAACCTCGACAGCCTCGGCGACAAGAAGGGCCCGGTGAAAAACAACGGCGGCGGCCACTACAACCACACGCTGTTCTGGGAGAACATGAGCCCCGACGGCGGCGGTGAGCCGGGCGGCGAGCTCGCGGCGGCGATCGACTCGACGTTCGGCTCCTTCGCCGGCTTCCAGGCCAAGCTGAAGGAAACAGGCGTCAACCAGTTCGGCTCCGGCTGGTCGTGGCTCGTGCACGACGGCTCCAGCCTTCAGATCGTCGGCAGCGCCAACCAGGACAGCCCGATCTCCGACGGCAAGACGCCGCTGCTCGGCGTCGACGTGTGGGAGCACGCCTACTACCTGAAGTACCAGAACAAGCGCCCGGACTACATCGACGCGTGGTGGAACGTCGTCAACTGGGACAAGGTCGCCGAGCGCTTCTCAGCCGCGGGCTGAGCGCGCATCAGCTCATCCGGCGGGGCGCTAGCTGCGGCTGAAGCGGCGCCCCGCGACCGGCGAGACGGCCTCGTCGAGCACCGTGACGGCGGGTTCGGGCGCGGTCTGGTCGAGCATCGACTCGAGCACCGCGTCGGCCGTCGCGTCGTTCTCCGCCGCGGCGGCTTCCAGCGCGGCGATGCGCTCGGGCGTCATCGCCGTGGCGTCCTCGTTCTCCTCCAACCAGCGGCGCGCCTCGGCGGCGGCCGTCTCGTCGCGCTGGACGGTCTTGCCCGCGGCGTAGTAGCGGTCGATCTCCTTGAACAGCTCGTCGACGAGCTGCTCGGTGGGCACCTTCTTCAGCGGCTCGCCCTTGGAGTAGATCATGCCCATGTCTTTCGCGCCGGTGATGCCGAAGTCGGCGTGGCGCGCCTCGCCGATGCCGTTCACCGCGCAGCCGAGCACCGAGACCTCGATCGGGTCCTCGTAGGCTTCCAGGCGGCGCTCGACTTCCACGACGACCTTGTCCATGTCGAACTGCAGGCGCCCGCACGTCGGGCAGGCGATCAGGTCGGGGCCGCGCTGGCGCAGCTTCAGCGCCTTGAGGATCTCCCACGCGACCTTCACCTCCTCCTCGGCGTGAAACGTGGAGAGCGAGATGCGGATCGTGTCGCCGATTCCGTCGGCCAGCAGCGTGCCCAGGCCGACGGCCGACTTCAGCGAGCCCGACCACTTCGTGCCGGCCTCCGTGACGCCCAGGTGCAGCGGATAGGGGATGCGCTCGGAGAGCATGCGATTGGAGGCGATCGTGTTGGGCACCGACGTCGACTTCATCGAGACCTTGAAGTTGTCGAAGTCCAGGCGCTCCATCAGCTGCACCGTCTCGATCGCCGCCGTCACGAGCGCCTCGATCGGGTTGGCGTACTCGAGCTCGCGCAGGTGCTTGGGCAGCGACCCGGAGTTCACGCCGACGCGCAGCGGCGTCCCGCGCAGCTTGGCCAGCTCGATCACCTCGGCGACCTTCTCCGGTCCGCCGATGTTGCCGGGGTTCAGCCGCACGCAGTGCGCGCCAGCCTCGATCGCCTTCAGCGCGAGCGTGTGGTTGAAGTGGATGTCGGCGATGATCGGGATCGGCGACTGCGCGACCATCGTCTTCAGCGCCTCCGCGTCCTGCTCGCGCGGCACCGCCACGCGCACTATGTCCGCGCCGGCGTCCGCCACCGTGCGGATCTGCTCCATCGTCGCCGCCAGGTTGGCCGTCTCCGTCTTGGTCATCGTCTGCACCGCAACCGGCGCCCCGCCGCCGATCGGCACGGGGCCCACGTGTATCTGCTTCTTGGAGGCCATAGGGTGATTCTACGATGCCCGACGTCTACGCCACCGCGCATGGCCCGCTGGCGCGCCTGGCCTCCCCCCTCGCCGCGCGCGCGCGGCGCCGTCGCCATGCCCGATTCTTCGCGCTCACACGCCTGGCGCCGGGTGCTCGCGTGCTCGACCTCGGCTGCGGGCGAATCGGCCTGCGCGCGCTCGAGCCGGGCCTGGACATCACGGGCGTGGACCTTCGCGAGCGCCCGGACTATCCCGGTCCGTTCGTGCGCGCGGACGCCGCCGCCGGGCTGCCGTTCTCCGACGACGAGTTCGACCTCGTTTACTGCTCCAGCGTGATCGAGCACGTCGCGCCGTCGCGTCGAGAGGCGTTCGCGGCGGAGCTGCGACGCGTTGGGCGCGGCTGGTTCGTGCAGACGCCCGCCTTCTCCTTCCCCGTCGAGCCGCACGCGCTGCTGCCCTTCGCGCACTGGCTGCCGATCGGGCTGCGCAAGCGCTACTGGCGCCTGGGCGCCGCCGGCGACTGGGAGGAGATCGCGCTGCTGCGCCGCACGGAGATGCAGCGGCTGTTCGGGCCGGCGCTGGCCGAGCGCGCGGGGCCGCTGGTCAAGAGCTGGCTGTGCGTGCGTGCGCCCGACGACGCCCGCTAGCACTTCGCCGCCAGAGGCGCCTGCGGTTCGCTCAACCGCCGAGGCGACCGATGTCGTTACTGAAGCCGTTGATCACCAAGAACAGCAGCAGCACGATGCCGACAGAGCTGAAGCGGTACATCGCCATCAGCGAGATGCGCTTGCCGCGCAGCTTCTCACCCACCGACCACAGCACGTGGCCGCCGTCGAGCGGCAGGAAGGGGAACATGTTGATCACCGCGAGCACCAGGGAGATGTAGCCGAGGAACACCAGGCCAAAGCCCGCGCCGGCCTGGACCGTCGTGTGGGCCACCTGCGTGATCCCCACGATGCTGCTGACTTCGCTGCGCGTCTTCGCGTTCGTCAACGCGCGAACGAATCCCGTGAGCGTTTCGGTGGTCGCATGCCACATCGCGCCCACCGCGCCGCCGGCCGCCGCGAGCACGCCGAAATGCTTGACCGAGCCGAATGCCACCCCGAGCAGCATGCGCCCTTCCTTTTCGCTGAAGCGCGGATAGACCGCGACCGCGACCGTGCGCTTGCCGCGCTGGACGGTCAGCGCCACGGGCACGGCGGCCTGGCAGCCCTTCGCAATGGGCGCGAAGCAGATGTGAGCGCCGATCCGTGCGCGCGCTGATTCGATCGTCACCGGACCGCCGTCCATCGCCGTAATCTTGTCCCCCGCCCGCAACCGACGTGCCGCAGGCGTACCCTTTCCGACTTCCAGCACCGAGGTGTTTTCGTGAAAAGCGTGCAGCGAGGGGTCGAGTTTGCTGAGCGACGCGGCGCCGTCGACGCTGCCGGAGATGAGCAGCGCCCAGAACAGCACGAACGCAATCACGATGTTCACGCCCGGCCCCGCGACGATCACCGCGACCCGCCTCCACGGTGCCTGGCTGTAGTACGCGCGGCGCGAGACGTCGGGGTCGAGCCCGTCGATCTCCTCGGGGTTCATGCCGGTGATCTTCACGTAGCCGCCGAGCGGCAGCGCGCCGAGCGCGTACTCCGTCTCCCCCCGTCGAAAGCGCGCGATCGTCGGCGGAAAGAACAGCGAGAAGCGCTCCACGCGCATGCCCACGGCCTTCGCCACGGCGAAGTGGCCGAGCTCGTGCAGCACGATCAGCGCCATGATTCCAAGGATCGTCAGGACCCAGCTCATGCGCCCATCTTCGCAGGCAGCCACGCACCGTCCGGCGGTTGGCCGGGCCTGGCCAGAGCGCTACCACGCATGCGAAGCAATCAAAGGAAGTTCAGGCCAAAGTTGCGACGAGGCCCGCGGCGACCTCGCGCGCGCGGCGATCGGCCTCGTACAGCGACTCGAACGCGCGCACCGGCTCGGCGCCCAGCTGCGACAGCGTCTGCTCGATCACCTCGCAGATGCCCAGGAAGCGCAGGCGACCGGCGAGGAACGCGTGCACGGCGATCTCGTTGGCGGCGTTTAGCACGCACGGCGCCGTGCCGCCCGCGCGCGCCGCCTCGCCGGCCAGCCGCAGGCAGGGGAAGGCGTCGAGGTCGACCGGCTCGAACGTCAGCTCGCCGATCGCCGCGAGATCCAGCGGCGCGATCGGAAGCTCGGCGCTCTCCCCGCCGTGCAGGGCGTAGGAGATCGCGATGCGCATGTCCGGCGGCCCGAGATGCGCGAGCATCGCCCCGTCGGCCAGGCCGATCAGCCCGTGCACGAGCGACTGCGGGTGCACGACCACGTCGATCTTGTCGTACGGCGTGCCGAACAGGTGATGCGCCTCCATCACCTCCAGGCCCTTGTTCATCAGCGTGGCCGAGTCGATCGTGATCTTGCCGCCCATCGCCCACGTCGGGTGCGCGAGCGCCTGCTCGACGGTCACGTCGGCCAGCTGCTCGCGCGAGCGTCCGCGAAACGGGCCGCCGCTGGCCGTGATCGTCATGCGCTCGACGGCCCCCGGCGGCTGGCCGGCGATCAGCTGGTGAAGCGCCGTGTGCTCGGAGTCCACCGGCACGATCTGCGCGCCCGTCGCCTCGGCCAGCGCGACCACCAGCTCGCCGCCGACGACCAGCGACTCCTTGTTCGCCAGCGCCAGGTCGATGCCCTCGCCGAGCGTCGCCACCGTCGGACCGAGGCCGGCCGAGCCGACGAGCGAGTTGAGCACGAGGTCGGCGCCCGACTCGACGACCAGGCGCGCCAGGCCCTCGGCGCCGCCGAGCACCTGGCCGTCCGTCCACGCCTCCGCCGCACGCGCCGCCGCAACCTCGTCGGCCAGCGCGATCTTGCTCACGCCCGTGGCCCGCGCCTGGGCCACGAGCTCCTCCCACGAGCGCTCGGCCGACAGGCCGATCACCTGGAGCTCGTGCGAGCGCGCGCACACGTCGAGCGCCTGCGTGCCGATGGAGCCGGTCGAGCCGAGGACGAGGATGCGCTTGGGCATGCCCGGACCCTACGACGTCACGCTCGCGAAGGCCACCGCGTCCGCTCGCGCTACGCCGCGGCGCGGGCGGCTGTGCGCTCAGTCGCCGAGAGCCGCGCGCAGCGACCCGAGCTCCTCCTCGCGCCGCGAGAAGGGCGTGAGGTCAAGCGATGAGTCGGCCGTGGCGGAGGCATTGGCCGTGACGTCGCGGCGGTGGGCGTCGCTTCGCCGCTGCACCTCAGCCAGGGCAACCTGCGCGTTGGCGGTTGACCACTTCTTCGCCATCTTCGTCGCGCGCGCCAGATCGCCCTCGTCGAGCACGCGCTCGAGGTCGTCCGCTCGCTGATCGTCGTCTTCGTTCACGAACCCGGACGCTACAGCAAGCGCTCACCGGCCGCGACGCGAGGGGCGCGC
>DASYKG010000074.1:0-6295 GCA_035995645.1 Solirubrobacteraceae bacterium | reverse complement strand
GGCGGTGGCGGGCGCGGCCGAGCTGCTCGGCATCGATCCGCTGCACATCGCCAACGAGGGCACGCTCGTCGCCGTCGTCGCCCCCGAGGCGGCCGATGCCGCGCTGGCCGCCCTGCGTGCGGCCCCGGGCTGCGAGCAGGCGGCCGAGATCGGCGAGGTCCGCACCGAGCCGCCCGCGATGGTGCTCGTCGAGACCGCGTTCGGCGGCCGGCGCGTGATGGACCAGCTCGTCGGCGACCCGCTGCCGAGGATCTGCTGATGCACGAGCTGTCGATCGCCCAAGCCGTCCTCGACGTCGCCACGCGCCACGCCAAGGGCCGGCGGGTGGTGAAGGTGGAGGTGCGCGTCGGGCACCTGCGCCAGGTCGTCCCCGACTCGCTGGAATTCGCCTTCGCGCTGCTCACGCCCGGCACAGCGCTGGACGGCTGTGAGCTTGAGATCTCGCACGTGCCCGCCGCCGGACGCTGTCGTCAATGCGGCGCGCGCAGCGTGCTGCAGGACTTCCCGCTGCGCTGCATGCGCTGTGAGGGACTGGACTTGGAAGTGATCGCCGGCGAGGAGCTGCTGGTCGACGCGCTCGAACTCGAACACGAACCGATGAGCAACGAAAGGGTGGGACATGGCAGCCACGTTTGAACCCAAACCGTCGGGCGTCGAGGAGGTGCACATCCTGTGGATCTCCGAGGGCATGAGCTGCGACGGAGACTCCGTGTCGATCACCGCGGCCGGGCAGCCGGGGATCGAGGACGTGCTGCTCGGTGCCATTCCCGGCCTGCCGAAGGTGCACCTGCACAACAAAGTCCTCTCGCCGACGCTCGGCGGCGAGGAGTTCCTGGCGCCCTTCCGCGCGGCCGTGCGCGACGAGCTCGACGCTCCTTACGTGCTCGTGATCGAGGGGTCGATCCCCAACGAGAACATCAACGGCGACGGCTACTGGACCTCCTTCGGCAACGACGAGCTGACCGGCGAACCGCTCAACCTCAACTACTGGCTCGATCGCCTCGCTCCGAAAGCCTGGGGCGTGGTCGCGATTGGCACGTGCGCCACGTATGGCGGCATCCACGCGATGGCCGGCAACCCGACCGGATGCATGGGCCTGGCCGACTACCTCGGCTGGGACTTTCGCTCGGCCGCCGGGCTGCCGATCGTCAACGTGCCCGGCTGTCCGGTCCAGCCGGAGAACTTCATGGAGACGCTCGTCTGGCTGCTCTACCAGGCCGCCGGACTGGCGCCGACGATCCCGCTCGACGAGGCCCTGCGACCGCAGTGGATCTTCGGCAAGACCGTGCACGAGGGCTGCGATCGCGCCGGCTACTACGAGCAGGGTGACTTCGCCAAGGACTACAACTCGCCCAAGTGCCTGGTCAAGGTCGGCTGCTGGGGCCCCGTTGTCAACTGCAACGTGCCCAAGCGCGGCTGGATGGCCGGCATCGGCGGCTGTCCGAACGTCGGCGGCATCTGCATCGGCTGCACGATGCCCGGCTTCCCCGACAAGTTCATGCCTTTCATGGACGCCCCGCCGGGCGGCTCGGTGTCGGCTGGGATCGGCAGCGTGTATGGGCCGGTCATGCGCAAGCTGCGCGGCATCACCAACCACACGCTCAACAAAGAGACCAAGTGGCGGCACAACAAGCCTGAGCTGACCACCGGCTACGAGCCCCGCTGGGGCAACTAGAGAGAGGAGACCCCGATGGCCGCCACGAGAGAGAGCATCAAGCCGGAGGCGGGCAAGCTCGTCGACATGTCCTGGGACCCGATCACGCGCATCGTCGGGAACCTCGGGATCTACACGAAGATCGACTTCGAGAACCAGCAGGTGGCGACGTGCAAATCGACGTCCTCGATGTTCCGCGGCTACTCGGTGTTCATGAAGGGCAAGGACCCGCGCGACGCGCACTTCATCACCAGCCGCATCTGCGGCATCTGCGGCGACAACCACGCGGTCTGCTCATGCTACGCGCAGCAGATGGCCTACGGCGTCAAGCCGCCGCCGCTGGGCGAGTGGATCGTCAATCTCGGCGAGGCGGCCGAGTACATCTTCGATCACATCATCTTCCAGGACAACCTCGTGTTCGTGGACTTCTGCGAGCAGATGGTCCGTGCGACCAACCCGAAGGTGTTCGAGAAGGCCGAGAACACCGCGGCGCCCGGGGCCAACGTCCACGGCTACCGCACGATCGCCGACATCATGCGCTCCTACAACCCGTTCACGGGTGAGACGTACAAGGAGGCGCTGCACATGAGCCGCATCGGGCGCGAGATGATCTGCCTGATGGAGGGGCGCCACGTGCACCCTTCGACGGTCTACCCGGGGGGCGTCGGCACCGTCGCCACGCCGACCCTGTTCACCGATTATCTATCTCGATTGCTGCGCTGCTTCGATTTCATCAAGTCGGCGGTGGCGATGAACGACGACGTGTTCGACTTCTTCTACGACGCGATGCCCGGCTATGAGGAGGTCGGGCGCCGGCGCATCCTGCTCGGCTGCTGGGGCGCGTGGAACAACCCCGACTTCGTCGACTACGACTACCGCCACATGGACGACTGGGGCAACGAGATGTTCGTCACCCCCGGCGTCGTCGTCGACGGCGAGCTCGTCACGACCAACCTCGTCGACATCAACCTCGGCATCCGCATCCTGCTCGGCTCCTCCTACTACGAGGACTGGACCGACGAGGAGACGTTCGTGGCGCGCGACCCGCTCGGCAACCCCGTCGACAAGCACCACCCGTGGAACCAGACGACGATCCCCAAGCCGCAGAAACGCGAACTCGACGGCGGCAAGTACTCGTGGGTGATGAGCCCGCGCTGGTTCGACAAGCGCACCGGCGAGCACCTCGCGCTGGACACCGGCGGCGGCGCGCTCGCGCGACTGTGGGCGACGGCGCTCGCCAACAAGGTCGACACGCCGTACGTCAAAGCCACCGGCAAGAGCGTGCTGATCAACCTGCCGCAGACCCCCAACACGCCCGAGCAGACGCTCGAGTGGAAGATCCCGCAGTGGTCCAACGCGATCGAGCGCGATCGCGCGCGCATCTACTTCGTCGCCTACTCCGCTGCGATGGCGATGCACTTCATCGACCGCGCGATGACCGAGCTGCGCTCCGGGCGCACGAAGGTCTTCGAGGACTTCGACGTGCCCGACGAGGCGATCGGCTGCGGCTTCCACGAGGCGGTGCGCGGCGTGCTGTCCCACCACATGGTCATCCGCGAGGGCAAGATCGCCAACTACCACCCGTATCCGCCGACGCCGTGGAACGGCTCGCCGACCGACTCCTTCGGCACTCCCGGGCCCTACGAGGACGCGGTCATGGGCCAGCCGATCTTCGAGGAGAACTCACAAGAGAACTTCCGCGGGATCGACATCATGCGCGCCGTGCGCTCCTTCGATCCGTGCCTGCCGTGCGGCGTGCACATGTACCTCGGCAAAGGTCGCACGCTCAAGCAGGTGCACTCGCCGATGTTCGGCGAGCAGCACGGTTAGGGCCGCGTCGTGAGCGTCGTCAGCGAGAAGGCACAGCCGCACGCGCGCGCCGACGACACGGCGCGCGAGCTCGTCGCGCGCGTCGAGGGGCTGCTCGAGGAGCTCGAGCGCCTCTCCGACGAGACCGCCCAGCGGACCGCCATGGACGCCGCGCAGGCGCTGCTGGACATGTACGGCGAGGGACTGGACAGGATCGTCGGCGTGCTCGCCGCGCACGACGACGGCACGCTGGCAGGCGAGCTCGGCGACGACGAGCTCGTGTCGCACCTGCTGCTGCTGCACGGCCTGCACCCGGTGCCCGTGCAGCAGCGCGTCGCAGAGGCGCTGCAAGGCGTGCTGCCGTATCTGGAATCGCACGGCGGCGACATGCAGTTGGTCGGCGTGGAGCAGGGCATCGTGCATCTGCGCCTGCAGGGCAGCTGCTCGGGGTGCCCGTCGTCCTCGATGACGCTCAAGCTGGCGATCGAGGACGCGATCTTCAAGGCCGCCCCCGACGTAGAGGAGGTTCGTGCCGAGGGCGCCGTCGAGCCCGCGGTGGCAGCGGGTCCGGGGTTGCTGCAGATTCAAACGGTCAAACCGGCGCCGTCGGTCTCTCCCGGCGCCTGGGCGATGGCCGGCGGCATGCCCCAGCTCTCCGGCGGCGGTGTGCTGCTCAAGGACGTCTCCGGCGAGCCCGTGCTGTTCCTGCGCCCGAGCGAGCGCGTGTACGCCTACCGCCCGGGATGCCCAGGCTGCGGCGGGTCGCTGGCGCAGGCCAGCCTGCGCGCGAACGAGCTGACCTGCCCGGGCTGCGCCAACCGCTACGACGTGCTGCGCGCCGGGCGCTGCCTGGACGCGCCGCAGCTGCACCTCGAGCCGGTGCCGCTGCTCGTCGACGACGACGGCCTGGTCAAGGTCGCGCTCGGGGCGGCGGCGTGAGCGCCGCGTCCACGCCGGGCACGTTGGCAGCGCCGCGGCTGCGCAGGCTTGCGCAGCGCCAGCCCGAGGCGCGCGCCGGGGCCTCGGACACGCAGACGAGGGGCGGGGCGACGTCCTCGCCGCTCGCGCCGGCCGACGCGCAGGAGCACTGCGAGCTGTGCAACGCGCCGATCCCAGCCGTGCACCGGCACATGCTCGAGCTGTCCTCGCGCGAGCTCGTGTGCGCCTGCCGGCCATGTTCGGTGCTGTTCGACCGCGACGGCGCCGGTGGCGGTCACTACAAGCTCGTGCCCGAGCGGCGCCTGCGCCTGGACGACTTCGCGATCGACGACGCCGCGTGGGAGCAGCTGCGCATTCCCGTCGACATGGCCTTCTTCTTTCACTCGAGCGCCGCTGAGCGCGTGCTCGCCTACTACCCCGGCCCGATGGGCCCGACGGAGTCCCAGCTGCAGTTGAGCGCATGGCGGGAGATCGAGCGGAGCAATCCGCTGCTGGCCGGGCTCGAGCCCGACGTCGAGGCGCTGCTCGTCAACCGCGTCGGCGACGACCACGGCCATTGGCTGATGCCGCTGGACGAGTGCTACCGCCTCGTCGGCGTGATCCGCATGCACTGGAAGGGCCTTTCCGGCGGCAAGCAGGTGTGGCAGGAGATCGAACGCTTCTTCGCCGAGCTCGACCGTCGCGCGCGTAGCGCGACACGATCGTCGCGCACGGCGCGACAGAAGGGAGCATGACCATGGGTGAGATCAACAGCGGCCGCCCGTTCACAGGCACGGACACGCCGACGCACGTCAAGGGCATCAACGAGGGCAACGCGCGCGGAAACTACGAGAAGATGCCCGGCCACAACCCGGATGGGACGTCGACCGCGCTCAGGTCGACCGGCGTGCATCCCGAGGGCGAGGAACCGATCGACCCGAGCATGCCCAACCTGTCCCCGGCGTAGGCGCCGATGCCCGCCCAGCCCCAGTCGATCGGCCCGCTCGCCGCCGTCGTCCCGCAGCTGTCCTTCGCCGTCGCCGACGCCGTCCCCGAGCGTCATTCGGCCGCGCCGACGCTCAACTTCGCGCTGCGCATCGAGCGCGACCGCGGCGGTCCCGTGCGCTCGATCCTGCTCGACACGCAGATCCAGATGGCCGCGCGCCGGCGCCCCTACGGCGAATCCGAGCAGGCTGCCCTGGTGGAGCTGTTCGGCACGCCTGAGCGCTGGGGCACGACGCTGCGCACGCTGCTGTGGACGCGCACGACGCTCGTCGTCCCGCCGTTCACAGACGCGACCGAGATCGACGTACCCGTCGCCTGCTCCTATGACCTGGAGGCCAGCGCGTCGAACTACCTGTCCGGGCTGCAGGACGGCGAGGTGCCGCTGGAGTTCCTGTTCTCCGGCTCGGTGTTCTACACGGGCCAGGGCGGCATGCTGCAGACGGCGCGAATCTCCTGGGACCGCGAGGCCGAGTACCGCCTGCCCGTGAGCGTGTGGCGCGAGGCGATGGACCGCCATTTCCCCGGGGCGGCATGGGTGCGCCTTGACCGCCCGGCGTTCGACGGCCTGCGTGCATACAAGGCCGAGCACGGGCTGCGCACACTCGAGGACGCCGTCGATCGCCTGCTCGGAGAGCAGCGGTGAGCCCTCGCGCGTTCGGCGTGCCAACCGGTACGCCCGACCCCCAGTCGGGCGCGGCCGAGGGGCGCGCCGACGCGGTGCGGCGGATCGCCGACGCGGTGCTCTACGAGGGCTACATGCTGTGGCCGTATCGCAAGTCGGCGCTGAAGAACCAGCAGCGCTTCACGTTCGGCGGCGTGTATCCGCCGGCGTGGCAGCAGGACGCCTCGTCGGTGCAGACGCAGGCGCTGATGCACGGAGGCGAGGATGCGCAGATCGACGTTCGCGTG
>DASYKG010000073.1:0-38847 GCA_035995645.1 Solirubrobacteraceae bacterium | reverse complement strand
GTCCACCTCGAGATCCATCAGGTCGCGACAGCACTGCAGGAAGTTGTGCCGGTAGGAGCGCGTGTGGAAGCCGATGATGTCGTTCGCCAAGAGGCCCGCATAGATCTCCTCGCGGATGCGCGTCGGCAGCACGCGCCACGCGTCCGGCTGCGTCCACGGGATGTGGATGAAGTGGTGCAGGAACGCGTCGGGGCGCGCCCTGCGCACGAGGTCCGGCAGCGTGTAGAGGTGGTAGTCGTGCACCATCACGACAGGTTCCTCGACGCCCTCGAGCTGCTCCACGACGGCGCGCGCGAGGTCTTCGTTGACGACGTTGTAGCCGAACTCGAACGCCTCGATCTCCTCGCGGCGGATGTCCGGCGCGTTGGACAGATCCCACAGGTAGTGCTGGATGAACCACAGCATCGGGTTCGCGAACACGTTGTAGAAGCGGTCGTAGGCGTCGGGGTCGCTGACCACGAGGCGCACCTCGTACTCGCCGCCGCCCGGCGAGCTCACCGGGAAGGCGCCGCCGCCGTGCTCGCGCGAGACCTCCGCGTCGTGCTCGTTCATCGCCGAGGCGATCCATATCGCTTCGCGGTGCGACGCCAGGCCGATCAGCGCCGTGACCAGTCCGCCAGACCCCCGCTGCACCTCGCCCCCCGCGCCGAACGTGACCGGTCCGCGGTTGCTCACCAGCACCAGCGGAGCCCGCTGTGCCGGCGGCTCGGTCATGCTTCTCGCAGCTCGTTGAATATGCGCAGGTAGTCGCGCAGGTAGCGCGGCGTGAGGAAGTGCTCGCGCACGTGCTCCTTGCCGCGACGCCCGAGCGACTTGCCGAGGCCCGGGTCCTGGAGGATCTCCAGCGTTCGCTCTGCGCACTGCTCGGCGCTCGAGACGAGGAAGCCCGTCACGCCGTCCTCGATCTGCAGCGGAATGCCGCCGACGTCGCCGCCGACGAACGGACGGCCCTTCCAGATCGCCTCGGAGACCGTCAGGCCGAAGCCCTCCCTGGTCGACTTCTGGATCAGCACGTCGGCGTGCGACTGGAACGCGTTGACCTCGATCGCGCCGACGTTGTTGAAGTTGTTGAGGATGTGTATGTCGGGGTCGCCGTCGGCGTGCGCGATCGTCGCGTTGAAGAAGTCCCATCCCTCGGGGTCGTCGCTGGCCATCGAGCCGACGAGCGCAAGTTGCAGGTCGGGCAGCGACTCGCGCACGATGCGGTAGGCGTCGATCACGCCGAGCGGGTCCTTCCACGGATCGAAGCGCGAGACCTGGCACATCAGCGGCCGGTCGACGTCGATGCCGAACTGCCCGCACACGAACGCGCCGTCCTCCGGCGACAAGGCCATGTTCTTCGGCGTCAAAGGGTCGATCGCCGGCGGCACGACGTTGACGTGGCCGCCCATGCCCCTGGGCACGTACTCGCGCATGTGAAACAGCGACTGCGGATAGTCCTTGATGTAGGGCAGCAGCTGCGCGATCGTCTGCTCGTTGGGCGTGGACAGGTCGATGTGACAGCGCCACACCCAGCCCTTGGCCTTCTCCGGCACGAGCCCGAACAGCGCGGCCGGCTGCGGGTCGTGGACGAGGCAGACGTCCCAGCCGCCCGAAAGCTCGCGCGCGTTCATCTCGTTGTACTTGCGCCACGTGTCCCACTGCTCGGCGTCCAGATCCTGCGGCGCACCCTGCAGCGCGTTGTGCATCAGCTTGGTCGCGTTGAAGAACTCCTCGCGCCCATAGATCACCTGCCACTCGCAGTCCAGGCCGACGTCGCGCATCAGCGGGACCAGCGTGTAGAGGATCTCCGAGACGCCGCCGCCGAAGGCGGTGGCCGAGATGTGCACGATGCGGTCGCCCTGCAGAGGCTCGGCCAGCTCGCGGATTTCCGCGATCAGCTCGCGGCCGCAGATGTGCGTGTAATCGGCGAGCGTCTTGTTGCCAACGGCTACGGGCTGGAGCACGCGGCCGCACGATACCTAACGGTGAGCGCGTCTTTGCTGCGAACGCGCGCCCGCCCACCGAACTATCGTCTAGAGGATGCTCAACGGGCGCCTGTATCGAGCGGCATTTCTGCCATTCGTCTTCGCGCTCGCAATCGCCGCGTTCTCGCTGACGGGCCGTCCAAGCGCACTGCACTCGAGCCTCGCGCCAGATGCCTTCGAAGGCCGCCCCGCCTTCGCCGAATTGACGAGCCTGGCCGGCCAGTTCCCCGACCGGCGCCCCGGCGGCGCCGGCGATGAGGCGCTCGCCTCCTACGTGGCACGCACCCTGCGCGGGCTCGGTGGCACGGCGGGCGGTGGCTTCACCGTCCGCACGCGTCACTTCACCGCCCAGACGATCCGCGGCGAGCGCGCGCTGACGACGGTGATCGCGACGCGCCCCGGCTCGACGGGAGCGACGCCGATCGTGATCCTCGCCCACCGCGACGCGCCGAGCGCGGGCGCGCGGGCGGAGCTGTCGGCGACCGCCGCGCTGCTGGAGTTGGCGCGGGTGTTCGCGGCGCGCGAGACCCAGCGCACGATCGTGCTCGTCTCCACCAGCGGGGGCACCGGCGGCGACGCCGGGGCAGCGCAATTCGCCGCCGAACAGCGCGGTCCATTCGACGCGGCGATCGTGCTCGGCGACCTCGCCGGCGCTCGCCAGCGCAAGCCCTTCGTCGTGCCTTTCTCCGACGGCTACGGCACGGCCCCCGCGCAGCTGCAGCGGACCGTCGACGATGCGATCGCGCAGGAGGGCGGATCCGACCCCGGCGCGCCGAGCGCGATCGGCCAGCTGGCTCACCTGGCGTTTCCGTTGACCGTCGGCGAACAGGGGCCGCTGAACGCCGCGGGAATACCCGCCGTGCTCGTGCAGGTATCCGGCGAACGCGGGCCGAGCTCCTCCGACCGCGTGAGCGCCACGCGCCTGGAAGGCCTCGGCCGCTCGGTGCTCAGCGCCGTGGACGCGCTGGACAGCGGACCCGACGTCGCGTCGTCGATGCAGACCGGCCTGCTCGTGACGCCCAAGACGATCCCCGCATGGGCCCTGCGCCTGCTCGTCGGCACGCTCCTGCTGCCACCGTTGCTCGTCGTCGCCGACGGACTCGCGCGAGCGCGCCGGCGTCGGCTCGCGGTGGCGCGCTGGTCACTGTGGACGCTGCTGTGTGCGGCGCCGTTCCTGGTCGCCGCACTGTTCGCGCTGCTGCTCGGCGCGGTCGGGATCATCGGGGCGGCCCCCGGCGAGGCGATCCCGCCCGACGCGCTGTCCTTCGGCGCATCGGCGGCGACGACCGTTGTGGCTGTGGCGCTGGCACTCGCGCTGGCATGGCTCGTCTGGCCGATGCTCGTGCGCCGCGTCGGCCTGAGTGCCCGGCCTTCGTCGGATGCCGCCGGGGTGGGGATGCTGCTGGTTCTGCTGGCGCTCGCGGTCGTCGTGTGGCTCGCCAACCCCGTGGCGGCCCTCCTGGTGCTGCCCGGCGTGCACCTGTGGCTGCTGATCGCTTCGCCCGAGCTGCGTCCGCGGCCACTCGCGGCGATCGCGCTCGTCGTCGCCGGCTTTCTGCCGCTCGCGCTGCTCCTCGCCTTCTACGCCGTGCAGCTCGGCTTGGGCCCCGGCCGCATGGCATGGATGGCCGTCCTGCTCGTCGCCGGCGGCCACGTGAGCTTTTCGGCGGCGCTGCTGTGGACGCTGTCGCTGGGCTGCGCCGCCGCTGCCGTCATCCTCTCGCTGACGCCCTCCTCGCCAGCGCTCTGGAGCGGTGACGAGGATGAAGATCAGATCACGATTCGCGGGCCGTTGTCCTACGCCGGCCCGGGCTCGCTTGGGGGTACGCAGTCGGCTCTGCGACGATAGGCCTGCACAAGCCAGGCAAGACGATGACTGAGATCCACCTAACCCAGGTCTCGCGCAAGGGCCCCAGCTTTGCCCCGCGCAGACGCTCTGCGTGGTCGCGGCGGGCCGTTCGCGCTCTCGCGGTCTTGCTGATCCTCGCCGGCGCCGTCGCGCTGGCGGATGCGGGGATCACGCTCGTCTGGGAGGAGCCGTTCTCGGCGCTGTACGCGAAACTGCGCCAGGATCACCTCAGCGGCGCGCTGGCGAAGGTCGAACACGCCGCTCCGACGGCCGGCGAAGAGCGCACGCTTGTGAACCTCGCCGATGTCCGTCGTCGCGTGGCGTTCCTCGCCGGAGGGCTGGAGGGACGGGCAAGGGACGGCAGCGCGGTCGGGCGCATCCACATCCCGAGCATCGGTGCGAGCTTCGTCGTCGTGAAGGGGACGAGCACCTCCGACCTGCAGAGCGGACCGGGGATATACGGCGAAACCGTCTTCCCGGGCATGGCCGGCACCACGGCGATCGCCGGTCACAGGACGACCTACCTGGCGCCGTTTCGCCACGTCGATCTGCTGCGCAGCGGCAGCAGCATCGTGCTCGACATGCCCTACGCGCACTTCACCTACACGGTGATCGGCAAACGCGTCGTCGCGCCCACGGACGTCGGCGCCGCCGTTGCGAACGTCGGTTACTCCAGGCTCGTGCTGTCGGCCTGCACGCCGCTTTTCAGTGCCGCCAAACGCCTGCTCGTGTACGCGCGATTGACGCGCACGATGCCCGTGGGGGCCGCGCGAGCACCGGTCGCCCTGCGCCCGCCCGGCACGCAGGAAGCGCTTGTCGGCGACCAGCTCGAACAGCCGGCGGCGGCCAGCAGGACGGCTCGCCCAGCCCTACCAACGGTGCTCGAATCCGCCAAGCCGCGCCTCATTCCCCCGCTCTCCCAGTAGTGACAGGCCGGGCGCTCCGTCGGCGACGTCGCCGATCCACGTGACGCCGACGCCACCGCACGCGGCCACGGCCTGCTCCACGTGCGCGCGACGCTCGCGCGCGACGCAGAAACAGAGCTCGTAGTCTTCTCCGCCGGTCGCGGCGAGCTGCCACGCAGGCAGTCCGAGCTCGGCGCAGACCTGCTCCACGCCGTCTTCCAGTGGCAGACGCGCCAGCTCGATGCGCAGGGCGGCGGCGCTCGCGCGGGCGATGTGCGCGGCGTCTGTGGCGATGCCGTCGGATAGGTCGACCATCGCGTGCACGCCCGCCTTCGCCAACGCCCTCCCCTGTGACAGGCGTGGCACGGGTGCGCGCATGCGATCGAGCAGGCGCGCGCTGTCGGGCGAGTTCGCGGCACGCCCTTCGAGCACCGCCAGCGCGGCCGCGGCTGCGCCGAGCGTGCCGGTCACCCCGATCAGGTCTCCGCGCAGCGCGCCGTCGCGCCCCACCAGTTCATCCTCCCGATCGGCCCAGCCGACGACGGTCACCGACACCGTCAGCGCGGGGGCGCTTACCACGTCCCCGCCCGCGATCGCGGTGCCCGTAGCCGTCGCGAGGGCGTTCGCGCCGCGCACGAGCGCAAGGGCATCGGCCTCGTCCACGCCGCGCGGCAGGCCGAGTGCTAGGTACGCCTCGCCGGACTGCGCGCCCATCGCAGCGAGATCCGACAATGCCGAGGCGAGCGCGCGGTGGCCCACCTCGGCGGCGCTCGCCCAGCCGTCCTGCAGGCGGAAGTGCACCCCGTCGACGATCGTGTCGACGGACACCGCGCATACGGGAAGCGAGCGCACCACCGCCGCGTCGTCGCCCGGTCCGCGGACGATCCGCGTCGAGCTGGGCGCGCTCGCCAGCTCGGCCTCGATGGATTCGATCAGAGAGCGCTCGGCGATGGTGCGTGCGCGCCGTGCGCCAGGTCAGCGGTGCCGGTAGACGATTCGCGCGCGATCGAGGTCGTATGGAGACAGCTCGCAACGCACGCGATCGCCGGGAAGGATGCGGATGCGAAAGCGGCGCATCTTGCCTGCGACGTGTCCGAGCACCACGTGGTCGTTGTCGAGCTTGACGCGAAACATCGCGTTGGGCAGCGCCTCGATCACCTCGCCCTCGAATTCAACCTTGTCCTCCTTTGCCACCTGTGTGCATCCCCCATCTCGTACGCAGGCTGATCGCCCGGCGTTATCGGAAAGTAACTGCGGTCCAAACTACCAGCGTGCGGCTGCGAAGGCCGTCGTGGAGCCGACTCAGGGCGGCGACGCCCCGCCCGTTTCGCGCGTCGACGGCCCGTTGTTGGGCGCCGGCGGAGCGCTCGGCCGCGGTTCGGCCGGAGCGTTCGGGCTGCCCGTTCCCGCGCCGCCGGGAGCGTTCGTGCGCGTCGATTTCGGTTTCTTCGCCGGTTCTTCTCTTTCGGATTCGCCCGACGACGAGCGCGACTGGCCGGTGGTCGCGAATTTGCCGTAGAAGGGCTGGTAGGAGAGCGATTCACTGGATGAGGAGAACGGCACGCACGTCTTGCCTTCGACCACCGAGGACATGTACGCGTGCCAGATTTCCGCTGGCAGGTAGCCGCCCTGCTGGGGTTGGCCGTGGACGCTGGTCATGGAGACGCGTTTGGTGGGGTATCCCATCCACACGGCGGTGGAGTAGTTGGGGGTGTAGCCGTCGAGCCACGCGTCGACGAGTTCGCTGGTCGTCCCTGTCTTGGCTGCCGACGGGCAGTTGATCGCCGAGCGCACGGCGGTGCCGCTTTCGACATTCTGTTTGAGGATGCTCGTCTCCTCGGCGGTGACCGCTTCTGAGAGCACCTTCACGCGATGCGGCTGGCCCCAGTTGTTGTCCACGTGACCGTCCGGGAAGACGACTTTGGTGATCGCGATCGGGCTGTTGCGCCAGCCGCCGTCGGCGAGCGTCGCGTATACGTTGGCCATCTCCAGCGGCGTGACGCCGAGCGTCAACCCACCGAGCGCCTCGGCGGCGTAGCTGTGCAGCGGGCTCACCACTCCCATCTTGTGCGCCATTTCGGTGACCGTCGACTCGCCCAGGTCGGCGGCCAGCTGCGCGTACACGGTGTTGTCCGATTTGAGCGTCGCCTGCACGAGGTTGATCGTGCCGTTCTGCTCGCCTCCGAAAGTTTTGACTTCGTAGGTCGGATAGCCCGTGAGCCAGCCGGGGGAGAGCGTGTGTGAGTCGTAGGAGGTGCTGTTGGGGTCGATGCCGCGCGAGAGCGCATCGGCGAGCACGATCGCCTTGAACGTCGATCCCGGCTGGCGATGTCCCTGTGACGCGAGGTTGTACTGGGATTCCTCGTAGCTCTGGGACTCGGCCATCGCCTCGATGTTGCCGTTGGCGGGGTTGATCGTGACGATCGCCGCGGCCGGGTCTTCGGGCTGGTTGAGCACGCTTGCGATCGCTTTGCGCGCCTGGCTTTGCATGTTCAGGTCGATCGTCGTGTTCACCTTCAGGCCGCCCTGTGCGACCGTCGCCGCGCCGTAGCGTTTGACCAGCTGCTCGCGCACGTATTCGAAGAAGAAGTCCTCCTTGCGCTGTGAGTAGAAGTAGCCTCGCTTGACTTCCAACGGCGCCGACTCGGCGGCGGCGGCCTGCGAGGAGGAGACGTAGTGCAGTTCGGCCATCTTCGCCAGCACCTCGTTGCGTCTGCGCTTGGCCACGGCCGCGTCGCGGAACGGGTTGTACTGCGAGGGCGCCTGCGGCAGGCCGGCCAGCAGCGCCGACTGCTGCAGGTTCAGCTGCGACGCCGGTTTGTCGAAGAAGACCCGCGAGGCCGCCTGCACGCCGATCGCCGTCTGTCCGCCGAGCGTCCCGTAGGGAACGCTGTTGAGATAGCTGGTGAGGATCGAGTGCTTGTCGTGGCGCTTCTCGTAGTCGATCGCCAGCTTGGCCTCGACGATCTTCTGTTTGAGCGTGTGCTGATCACCGCCGAGGTAGACGTTTCGCACGAGCTGCATCGTGATCGTCGACCCTCCCTGCAGCGCCTTGCCGTGCGTGATGTCCTTGACGGCGGCGCGGAATATGCCGGTCAGGTCGACGCCGTTGTTTTTGTAGAAGCGCTGGTCCTCGATCGCCACCGTCGCGTTCTTCAGGTTGGCGGGAATCTGGCTCCAGGTGACCGGGGTGCGCAGCTGGTCGGACTTGATGAAGCCGAGGCGCGTGCCGTCGGCGGCGTACACCTGAGAGGAGCCGCCGCCGATGATCGGTCGCAGGCTGGTGATCGCCGGGGCCGATTCGGCGGTGTTGAGCACGTAGCCGACGGCAGCGATCGCACCGACGATCAGCGCCGCCACGACGATGCCGCCGCCGATCAGCAAAAACCGTGTGGGACCTGCGCGGTTGTGCCTGCGCCGGCGCTGTCGTGCCTGTCGAGACATCTCCGAACCTCCGAGATTACCGTTCCGATTGTGATTTCCTGCCACTTGGGCGATCTCGCCCTGCACGCCGTGCTTCCCCGACCATGACCTCCGACACCGAGCTCGCGATCGTCGACCCCGCAGGCGAGCTCCCGGGCGCCTGCGCGCCTGAGTCCGACCCCGGCACTGCATTCGCGGATGCCGCACGCCGCCGGCTGCGGTGGCTGCGCCGGGTGAGCGCGCCGGACCTGCGCGCACTCGATCCCGCTCGTGCGATGGCGCTGCGCGACTGCTGGAGCGCGCTGTGGCGCTCGCGCCTGCTCGTCTGGGTCGCCGGCGCGGGGACGCTGCTGACCTATGGCTTCGGGCCGATGCGCCACGCCTTCAATCCGCCCGGGCTGACGAGGGGGTTCGGCTGGCTGGGCGATGCGCTGGCCGCGCCGGCGGTGCGTTGGGATGCGTCCTGGTACCTCGTGATCGCCCACTACGGCTACCGTCCCGACCTCGGCTCCTTCACCGCGCCGCGCGATGCCTTCTTCCCGCTGTATCCGCTCGGCCTGCGGAGCTTGGGCTGGGTGGGCGTGCCGCTTGTGCTCGGCGGCGTGCTCATCTCGCTGCTCGCGTTTGCGTTTGCCCTGTACGGGATCCACCGCCTGACGACGCTCGAGCTCGCTCGCGTCGTGCGCGTCGGCGGCAAGTCGCTGCTCGGCGCGGGCCGCGACGGCGCAGCCGGCGACGGCAATGGAGTCATGCGCGCGGACGTCGCTCGCCTGGCGGTGATGGTCACGGCCTTCGCCCCGATGGCCTTCTACTTCTCGGCCGTGTACTCCGAGGCGCTGTACCTGGCGCTGTCGGTCGGGCTCTTCTACGCCGCGCGGAACGGTCGCTTCGCCGTTGTGGGAGTGCTCGGCGCGCTCGCCGGCGCGACGCGCAGCGCCGGTCTGGTCCTGCTGGTGCCGGCGCTGATCCTGTATCTGTACGGGCCGCGCGAGGACCGCCCGCCCGACTTCCCCGCTGCGCGTGGCTTGGCGCCGCGCTATCGCTTGCGCAAGGATCTTCTGTGGCTCGCGCTCGTACCCCTCGGCCTCGCCCTGTACATGACCTACCTGGGTCTGGCCGGCGGCGATCCGCTGTCACCGTTTCACGCCCAGGACGTGTGGCGGCGTGACTTCGGCGGTCCCTATATCGGCATCTGGGATGGAATCCGCGCGGCCTTCGAGGGTGCCCGCCAGTTGCTGTCGGGGCAGCAGGGTCATCTGTACTACCCGATCACCGGCCACAGCGCGTTCGTCAACTCCGAGCACAACCTGCTGCTGCTGGCGTTTCTGTTGGCCGCGGTCGTCGCGATCGCCGGTGTGCTGCGCAGGCTGCCGCTGGCGTATGGCGCATACGTGATCGCAGCGCTTGCCCTGCCGCTCTCCTATCCCGTCACCGCGCAACCCTTGATGTCGCTGCCTCGCTTTCTCGTCGTGCTGTTCCCGCTGAGCATCTGGTTTGCGGCGTGGCTGGCGGCGCATCCACGCGCGCAGCGACCGGCTCTGCTCGGCTCGGGCCTGCTGATGGCGTTCTTCCTCGCCCAGTTCGCCACCTGGCACTGGGTCGCCTAGCGCCGTGGACGACCTGACCCCGGCGCCTGCATCGGATCGGCCGGCGTACCCGCCCAACGCCCTGGCCACATCCGCCCCACTGGACTCGCCGCGCACGTCGTGGCCGGCTTGGACCGCGCCGCTTGCCCTGATCGCGGGGCTGGTGGTCGCGGTTGTGGGCGCGCTGCTGGTGGACGTCCCGGCGCTCGCGTTGGGGGTCAACGTGACTGCCCAGCATCTGCCCGAGGGACTGCAGATAGCCGACACCGCCGTACAGGACGTCGGCTTCGTGCTCGTCGCCGTGTTCTTCGCGCAGCTCGGCGGCCGAACGGTGATGGCTTGGCAGTTCGGCCTGCGTCCGACGCCGTTCTGGCGCGCGGTCCGCTGGATCGTCCTGGTGGGCGTCGGCTTCGTGCTCTTCTCGCTGGCCTGGAAAGCGATCGTGCGCCCGCCGGAAGAGAAGGTGCTCGAACAGATCGGCACCGGCGTGCTGAGCGCGGCGCTGACGTGTGTGGTGGCGCCGATCGGCGAGGAGTTCCTGTTTCGCGGGTACATCTTCACCGCGCTGCGAAATTGGCGCGGACCGTGGACCTCTGCGGTGATCACCGGGCTGCTGTTCGGCTTGGTCCACGTCGGCTCGGCGCCACTGCTCGACCTCGTGCCGCTGGCCGTGCTCGGGGCCGCCCTCTGCGTGCTCTACCGCCAGACGGGATCGCTGTACCCGTGCATCGCGCTGCACTCGCTGAACAACTCGATCGCCTTCGGCAGCCTGGCGAAGTGGAACTGGGAATGGCAGATCCCGCTGCTGACGGCCGCCTCACTCGCCGTCATCGCGCTGTTCGCCGCAGTGCTCACGCGCGTGGGAGTGATTTCCCGCGAGCGACCGTTGACAACCTGAGCTCATGCGCCGTCGTTGCTGACAGATAAGATCACATCGATGAACAAGCTGCGTCTTCTCGCGTGTATGTCGGCCGCGTCCGTGGCGCCTGCCTGTGCGGCGTCGGCGGCGGCGGCCAGCGCGCCCGCCGCCCCGGTTCCCACTGCCACGGCGCCCGCCGCCGCTCCGCCGCCTGCGCCTTCGTCTGCCCCGGGACAGATCAAACTTGTCGTGCAGCGCGCCTTCGGCAAGCCGCCGTTTGTGATCGCCGGCAGCAGGTTGGTCGTGCGCGGAATCGTCGTCCCGTACGTCGGCGGGCAGAAGGTGAAGGTCAGCTTCTACCGGGAAGGGCGCAAGGTCGAAGTAAAGACGGTCAGCGTGCTCGCGATCGGCAACGGCGCCGGCCAGTTTCACATCGGCTATCCCAGCGGCAGCGCGGGCACCGTGCAGGTGCGCGCCGTGCACTACGCGACGCCCGAACAGGCAGCCTTCGCCGGCAAGTCAGAACAGGTGCACGTCGCCTCGCCGAACCTGTCACAGGGTGCCAGCGGACCATCGGTACGCCTGCTGCAATCCGAGCTGAACGCGCTGCACTTCGTGGTCCCGCTCAACGGAGTGTTCGACGAAGCGACCGCGCGTGCGGTCGTGGCCTTTCGCAAGATGACCGGGCTGCCCCGGGTTTCGTACACGAACCCGAGCGTCTTCAGGCGACTGCAGGAGGGTGGCGGCGTGTTCCACGTTCGCTACACGGGCGATGGCAGGCATGTCGAGGCGGATCTCACCAAACAGGTTCTCGCGGAGATCGAACCGGGAGGGCGCGTGCGCGCGCTGTACACGATGAGCTCTGGCAAGCCCTCCACGCCGACGGTGATCGGACGCTTTCGCGTCTACTCGAAGACGTCGGGCACCAACTCCCACGGCATGGTCGACTCCAACTACTTCATCCGCGGCTACGCGATCCACGGCTACGCCGAAGTGCCGACGTACGCCGCCAGCCACGGATGCCTGCGCGTGCCGATTCCCAACGCCGCCTCGATCTACGGCTGGGTGCAGCAAGGCATGCCGGTGGACGTGTACAACGAGAGCGGCGGCGGCAGCCGCAGCGTGAAAAACAACGCCGGTCCCTGAGACCTCTCGGCGGCGGCTGCAGTTCGACGCGCGACCGCGCGTAAGGCTTTTCAATTGACCGAGGGCGTAGCCGTCTCCGGCTATGAGAGCGGCTGTGACTACACGCGGACGCGGATGGCGCGCGCGACGAAACTCAGCGCGAATCCGTAGACGAACAGTGTGAGGACCAGCCCGATCGAGCGACTGAGCCATTCGCTGGTGGTCGCTTCGGTGGCGAAGGAGAACGGTGAGGTGATCGCTTCGGCGGCTTCGTCGATCGTCTTGCGAACGGAGCTCTTGCCGGCGTCTTTCGCGGGCGACGGACCCACGCCACTGGAGGTCGTTTCGCTGTTGAGCTTTGCCTGCTGATGGGCCGAGGCGTTGCTCGTCTGGTCGACAGCGAACAGGACGAACGACGCAGCGACGATCAGACAGAGCACGAAAGACGCCAAGCGCAGAACGCTGGCGAGCGGCGAGAGCACATCGCTAGATTAGATCTCCACATGGACGCTCTGGCCGAATGTTCCAGCGAAGGCTCCACGGCCCGCGAGCGGCTTATCGAGGAGCTTCGCGAGCACGCACTTGTGATCGGCGAGGTGACTCTCACGAGCGGCGCCACGGCTCGGTACTACGTCGATGCCAAGCGCGCGATCCTGCGCCCGCCCGGATTCGCCGCGCTTGCCTGGCTGCTCGCCGCGCAGGTCTCTGACTGGCAGGGCACGGCCGTCGGCGGTCTGACGATGGGAGCCGACGCGGTGGCCTGCGCCGCGCTCGCGGGCGGCGCGCGGGCGAAGGGCTTCTTCATCCGCAAGGAGGCCAAGCACCACGGCCTGCAGCGGCGCATCGAGGGTCCTTCGCTCACTCCAGAGGACCGTTGCGTCGTCGTCGAGGACGTCGTCACGACGGGCGGCTCGACGTTGACGGCGATCGAGGCGCTGCACGAGGCCGGTCAGCAGATCTGCGGCGTGATCAGCGTGCTCGACAGGCTCGCCGGCGGAGGCGCGGCGATCGAACGCGAGGCCGGCGCGCCATACGTCGCGCTGACGACGATCGACGACCTCTACCCAGACCGCCCCGACCGCGTGGCCGGCTGATCGCCGCTGGCGCCACCCCGTCGCGCTCGCGCCGGCGGCTGATCCTGGCGATCTGCTGCATGAGCCTGCTGCTCGTCGGCCTGGACAACACGATCGTCAACGTCGCGCTGCCTTCGATCGGGCGCGAGCTGCACACGACGGTGTCCGGCCTGCAGTGGACGGTAGACGCCTACACGCTCGTGCTCGCGAGCCTGCTGATGCTCGCCGGGTCGATGGGCGACAGGCTCGGACGAAAGCGAGTCTTCTCGCTGGGACTCGTGCTCTTCACGCTCGGCTCGCTGCTGTGCAGCGTCGCGCCAAGCCTCGGCACGTTGATCGCCTTTCGTATGTTGCAGGCGATCGGCGGCTCGATGCTCAACCCAGTGGCGATGTCGATCATCCGCAACGTCTTCACCGACGCGCGCGAACGCGCTCAGGCGATCGGTGTGTGGGGAGCGACGGTCGGCCTTAGCCTCGCGCTCGGACCCGTCGTCGGCGGCGCGCTGGTGGAGTCGGTGGGCTGGCGTTCGATCTTCTGGATCAACATCCCCGTCGGCGTGGCGGCTCTCGCGCTGACGCTGCGCTTCGTGCCCGAGTCGCGCGCGCCGCACGCACGGCGGCTGGATGCGCTTGGTCAGGGCCTGGTGATCGCGCTGTTCGGCTCGTTGACCTACGCGATCATCGAGGCCCCCACCGCCGGCTGGCTCTCCGCGCAGAGCCTCGCGCTGTTCGCCATCGCCCTCGCCGCACTGGCTGTGCTTCTCCCGTACGAGTCGCGCCGGCGCGAACCGCTGCTCGAACTGCGCTTCTTTCGCAGCGTCCCCTTCTCGAGCGCGAGCGTGATCGCGATCTGCGCGTTCGCCGCGCTCGGCGGCTTTCTCTTCTTGAACACGCTCTATCTGCAGGAGGTCCGCGGGCTGTCGGCGCTGAAGGCCGGCCTTTGCACGCTTCCGATCGCCGTGATGACGCTCGTGTTCGCGCCGATCTCCGGGCGGCTGGTCGGCAGCCGCGGCCCGCGCATCGGCCTGCTGGTCGGCGGCGGCGGGATCGCGCTCGGCTCCGCCCTGCTGACGGGGCTGGGCGCGCACACCTCGATCCCCTCGCTCGTCCCCGCCTATCTGATCTTCGGCATTGGCTTTGGCATGGTAAACCCGCCGATCACCAACACGGCCGTGCTGGGGATGCCGCCGGCGCAGGCGGGAGTCGCGGCGGCCGTCGCGTCGACCTCGCGCCAGCTCGGCCAGACGCTCGGAGTCGCCGTCGTCGGTGCGATCGCAGCCGGCGGAGCCGTCTCCGTCGGCGCGGGGTTCGTAGCGGCCAGCCACACCGGCTGGTGGCTTGTCAGCGGCTGCGGCGCGGCCGTGTTCGCGCTGGGGCTGGCAAGTACGACGGCGCGGGCACAGACGAGCGCAAGAAAGGTGGCCGACGAGCTCGACGACCAGGACGGCGAGCCGGCGCGCGACGGCGAGCTCGTCGGCGTGTGAGCACGCACACGCAGCCCCACCGCGATGACGCTGCCGACGTCGGCGCGGGTAGCCTTGTTGATCGCCCGCGTGCGCGCCCTCGTAGTCCAATGGATAAGACGACCGCCTCCTAAGCGGTAGATCCAGGTTCGACTCCTGGCGGGGGCATGGGGACGACTACTCGTGTCGCCCGACGACGACCGGCTCGATGACCGGAGCGCCCGGGACCCGGTCGACGGCGTGCGGCTCGGCAATCTTTCGCCACCACCTCCAGCGAGCGACCAGCAAGTGGTCGAGGCCGAGACGCTCGCGTCTCGCCGGCGGCGCGAAGACCAGCAGCACTCCAAACAGCAGCGCATAGACGATGCCGGCGCCCACGTCGGTCGCGCCCGCTTCGTAGGGACCGCCGAAGCCCTCGCCCACCGCCCAGATGAGAAGCGAATAGATCACGCCGAGGGTGTAGCCGAGCCGCCGCGCCACGCCAAAGATCAGAACGATGGCCAGCCCCGTCTCGGCGATGCCGGTCAGCGTTGCGAACAAGCTGGGTGCTTTTGCCTGCAGGGTGATCCAGAAGTGAAACCAGCCGTGAAGCCAGGATGGCTGTCCTTCGGCGGCTTCCTTCAATTGCTTGATGTAGGAGTGGCGATAGGCAGGCAGCCACTTCAGCGTTGCATCCACAGCCCAGATCGCGCCGAACAGAAGACGTACGGCCGTACCGGTCCAGCCGGCCGATGGCGAAGGCGTCGAGTCGTCTCCTCCACGACGAGTGACCGGCGGGTGTTTCACTACTCGTTGCTGGGTGGTCGCCATGCATTCGTTCTTCCCGGCGCCGACGGCGGTAAACGTGAGACGGCACTCTTATTGGGAGGCCGCCGGGAATGGAGTAAATGTCGCGCAGGAGGTCAAGGACACTGAGATTCAGCTCGCGCGGACCGAGTCCGGTCGGCGGCGGTCGCGCGGCGTAAGGCCCTGGCGCGCCGCGCGGAACCAGGGTGGTGGTCCCGCGCGACAGGCCAATCAGCCGATCGAGCTTCAGTGTTCGGAGGCAACCTCGGCTTCTTTGGACAGGCGGAGGTGTTCTTCGAGCATCGGCAGGTCTTCCAGCGCGAGCTTTTTGATTTCCGCGTTGCAGCCTTTTTCGATCTCGGACTTCGTCTCTTCGATGTCCTGGATGTGGTCTTCCTCCTCGAGGTCTGAGTACCAGAAGTCGAAGCTGCGCCCGGAGAAGGTTGCGACGACGCGCAACTCCCATTGCTGGCTTGGCGATGGCGACGAGGGCACTTCGATCCCGAGCTTCTTGGCGACATCTTCGGCGTCTTTCAGCGATTTACCGTGGTCGGTGACCAAGCGCTGGCCGAGCGCCTTGACGATCTGGGCGCTCGCCTTCTGCTGGGCCAGGTTGCCGCCGGCGATCTCGAACCGGTCGCCTTCGATGGACATCTTCAGCCACTCCTCGTCCCAGGCTGAATACGCCTTGCCTCGTTCGCAGGCGGATTCTCCAGTGCGATCGCCTTGACCACCGCTCTCGTGACCACGACCGTTCTCGGTCGTGCGCCCGTGCGAGCGATGGTGATGCCTGTGGGAGCGCGCGAGCGCGTTGGAACTCAACGTGAGGCCGAGCGCCAAGATCGCGCACACGGCCCATACGATTCGTATTCTCATCGGTTGTCCTTTCTTAGGCAGAAAATGGCAGCGCAAGGCGCGGTGCCCGTCCCGTGAGGCCCGCGCTGACGCGAACCTCGCCGGTGAAGTAACTGCGTCGTATCGAGCTGTCAGTCCGCCGCGAAGCGGTCAGACCCGCGGCGTCCTGAATAGCGGTTGGTGACGGCCGCACCCCCACGCCGTCGTTGATCTGATACCACGACCGCGGGCTCCTAAAACCGTTGTCCGTTTAAGTTGCCGACAGCTGAATTCAGCTGCTGGCAGATCCGGGATAGCGCGTCAACCCGTCATCGGGAATCGGCTCCCAGGACGCCGCTGAGTCGACGAACTGGCGGTAGGACGGACGAATGCCCGGGTCGCCGTCGAGCGTCCCGAGCCGCAGCACGACCTGCTCGTCGGTGAAGGGATCTGCGCTGAACAGGGCCGATCCGCAGATCGAGCAGAAGTGCTTCGGCACCCCCGTGGGCGGCTTGTAGGAGCGGATGCTCTCGCGGCCACTCAGCAGACGAAAGCCCTCGCGCTGCACGACCCCGTTTGCCGACGACGCTGTGCCCGTCCGTCGCTGACAATGCGTGCAGTGGCAGTAGCGCGCGGCCAACAGCGGGCTTGTGATCTCATAGCGAACGCTTCCGCAGAGGCAACCGCCCTCGAGCGGAGCGTCCTTCGAGGGTGCGGCCGGGGAGCTCGACATACCTCGCATTTTAGGACGATGGTCGCCGGTCGGTCGGCTTGACAGCTTGCGCTGCGGTGCGGCGCGTACCACGGGGTTGAGCGATAGTCTCGCGCGATGCGCATTGGGCCCGCGCGGGCGAGAGGGGGATGGACGACACGTCGCGCAGTGTTTTTGGCGCTCCTGCTCGCGGCGGTCGGCTCGGTGAGCCAGGCGCTCGCGGCGGCGCCCGAAGGGATCCACAAGATCCAGCACGTCGTGATGATCATGCAGGAGAATCGCTCCTTCGATTCGTACTTCGGCACCTACCCGGGTGCCAGGGGGATCCCCGCCGGCGTGTGCGTGCGGGGCCCGATCAATGGAGGTTGCGTGGCGCCCTACCACGACTCCAGCGACGCCAATTCCGGCGGCCCGCATGGAGTGGTGGCGGCGAAAGCCGACATCAACGGCGGGCGCATGGACGGGTTTGTCGAACAGGCGCAGAAGAAGCAGGGCTGCACATCGACCGATCCCAGCTGCACCCCGTGCGAAGGAAAGCACTGCGTCGACGTGATGGGCTATCACGACGCGCGAGAGATCCCCAACTACTGGAAATACGCGCAGGCATTCGCGCTGCAGGACAACCTCTTCCAGTCGGTTGTCTCGTGGAGCCTGCCCGAGCACCTGTTCCTCGTCTCCGGATGGTCGGCGGTCTGTCCCCACGGCGACGAAAATCCGTTTGACTGCGCCAACTCACTGGAACCGCTGAAACCGACCAACGGGTGGCTCGGGCCGGTCGTTCCCGACAAGGTCACCTACGCGTGGACAGACCTGACGTACCTGATGGCGAAGATGGGTGTCAGCTGGGGCTATTACGTCTTCGAAGGCTCCGAGCCCGATTGCGCGTCCGACGAAGCTGTCACCTGCCGGCCGGTTCGCCAGACGCCGAAGACGCCTGGCATCTGGAACCCGCTGCCCGCCTTCACCACCGTGAAAAAGGACGGCCAGCTCGAAAACATCAAGTCGTTGACGAAGTTCGACGACGCCGTCCATCAGGAAGGCTCCTGCGGCCTGCCGAACGTCTCCTGGGTGGTGCCGAACCTGCGGGCGTCCGAACACCCGCCGTCGTCGATCTCACGCGGACAGGCCTACGTGACGACGCAGATCAACGCGATCATGCGCAGCCCCTGCTGGGCCAGCACCGCGATCTTTCTCTTCTGGGACGATTGGGGTGGCTTCTACGATCACGTGGTCCCCCCGCAGGTCGATCAGAACGGGTACGGGATGCGTGTTCCCGGCCTGGTCATCAGCCCGTACGCAAAGACGGGCTATATCGACCATCAGCAGCTCAGCCATGACGCCTACCTGAAGTTCATCGAGGACGACTTCCTCAACGGCCAGCGCCTGAACCCGGCGACCGACGGGCGTCCCGACGGACGCCCAGACGTGCGCGAAGAAGCGTCCGGACTCGGCAACATCGCCGCCGCCTTCGACTTCAACCAACTGCCGCGGCCCCCCTTGCTGCTGTCCGCTCATCCCGAACCCGGCCCCGCCTCCGAAGCCCCCGGAGGTCATAGCCCGGTTGTCGAAACCGGCGCCGCCACCGCCGTCGGCACAGGCTCGGCCACGGTGAACGCCACGGTGAACCCGAACGGTGAGAACGTCAGTGAATGCCGTTTCGAATACGGCACCGCGACGACCTACGGCTCGAGCGCTCCCTGCGCGTCGTCGCCCGGCTCCGGATCTAACCCTGTGGCGGTCTCATCTGCGTTGACGGGTCTCATCGCCAACACGATCTACCACTTTCGGATCGTGGCGACGAATGCGAGTGCCACGAGCTATGGAGGCGACCTCACGGTCGTGACCGACGAACAGCTCCCGGAACTGGGAAGGTGCGCCAAGGTCCCAGAAGGCGCTGACAAAGTGCGCCACGGCCGGTACGCCGGCGCGGAATGCACGGTCAAGAGCGCGACCGCCACGGGCGAATACGAATGGAGCCCCGGCGCGGCAAACGGCCACCTTCGAAGTGCCGGTGCGAGCGCGACTATCGAAACCCCGGCGCATTCACCGATCACCTGTGTGGCGCAGGCCGGTGCAGGCGAACTCGTCAATGCGAAAGTAGCGCAGTTGCAGATCGCCTTCAGCGGATGCAAGGGCGAAGGTGGGTCGGCGTGCAAGAGCAAAGGCGCGGCTGGCGGAGAAATCACGACAAGCGTGCTGCGTGGCGAATTGGGCTTCGTCAAGAACCCGGTGAACGGCCCGAAATCGGCGGTCTCGGCGGGCTTGGAACTCAAAGGCGCCGGTTCGGAACCTGCATTCGCGGCGTTTGAATGCGGCGAAGCCCCTCCACAGCAAGTGCTGGTGCAGGGAGCGGTGATCGCCACGATCACGCCGCTCGACGCCGCAACGACGACGGCGACGCTCACATACAAGTCCGCACACAGCCGACAGCGCCCGGAAGGATTCGAAGGCGGACCGCTGGCGGCACTGCGCGCATCATTCGCAGGCGGGTCGATGGAACGGGCCGGGCTGACGGCTCAGGTCAGCCTGACGACTGAAGAACGGCTGCAGATCAAAGCGACTCCGTAAGGCGCCGCAGAGACGTTCTCACAGCGTCGGCACGAGCGTCTTCGCAAACGCTTGCGCGATGACGCTGTAGCCTGCCGGATTGGCATGGATGTTGGGCCCGATCGGAGCGGGTGCGCACATCCAAGTGAGCCTGCAGACTTCGGCCACCGCGACGGGCACCGGCCGCGCCTGTCCGGCCAGGCTCGTCTTCCTGGATGTGTCGTAGGTGCGAAAGCTGGCATCCACGCGTGCGACGCGAAAGCCGCCGGCGCGATACAGGCGCATCAGGCCGTCGTTGACGTTCCGCGCGTATCGCACGCTCGCAAGCGCTTCGGCCTGGCCGCCGGGGGTCAGGTACAGCTGCAGGAACGGGTCGTACAACGTCATCGCGGCCATCGGCGTGCCTGGCGCAGCAGCGCGGCGCAGCCGGCGCATGATCACCGGCAGGTGGGCGCTGACGTGTTCGGCGCCTGCGATCACGCAACTCGTGTCGATCGCTTCGCGGGCGACGCATCCGTCGATGTCGTTGGCGCCGATGTCCAGGGTCAGCAGCGCGACTTCCCCGTGGCGGCGGTGCTTTCGCAAGAAGCGCTCGGCAGCCACGATCTGCGAGCCGCCCGCCGGGTTGCAGCCGAGCAGCAGCGCGTCGCCCGAGTTGCCGCGCCCGGTGAGAAAGCTCGTCGTCGTCTCGCCTCCGCAGCCCAGCTTGACCAGTCGCAGGCTCGGGATCCTCGCCTTCTCGATCGCATACAGCTGGTCGGCGTAGCCTTGGTCGGTGTTGACGGTCAGGCCGGCGGCGTTGGGCTGCATGCCCTGTGCCAACGAATCGCCGAGCGACAGGTAGTAGCGAGGCTTCGCAGCCTCCGCGGGCGAGCCGGCGAGCACCGCCAGCGCGGCTGCGCAGATCGCAAGGGTTGCCAAGCGCACGGACATTGCTGCGAATCTAGCGCGAGCGCCGAAGCGGGGTGACAGTTGAGCATCAAGTTCGCGGCTGGTAGCTTGAAACGGCATGTTTCGAGCGAGTGGAGGGCGGACGCCGCGGGGTCTCGCGGAAAGCCGGTGAGGCGCGGATTCGTCCTGCGCGCCGCCGTGCCATGTTTGCTCGCCGCGGGTGTCGCCGGTCCGCTCGCCGGGTGCGGTGAAAGCTCGAGCAAGAGCCCTCCGGCGGAAGCCAGTGGTCAGGCGGAAGAAAGCAACGAAGGGGCCGCGGCCGAAAAACAGGAAGAAGCGACGGAAGCCGCCAAAAACCGCGAAATGCTCTCGCTGATCGAAGCCAAGAAGCGAGAAGAAGCGGCCGAAGCCCAGGCAAAGCAGACCGAACGCGCCGCCGCCGCCAGGGCGAAGAAGCGCGAACAGACAGCTGAAAAGGAAGTCAAGAAGCGAGAAGCCGCCGCCGCGGCGAAGGTCAAGAAGCAAGAAGAAGAACTGAAGGCTGCCGCGGCCAAGCAACGGGAAGCGGCCAAGAAAAAGGAAGCGGAAGTGAAAAAGCAGGAAGCTGAACGCGCCGCCAAGCAACGCGTGACCACGACGACGACGACGCCGCCGCCGGCTGGGGAAGCGGGGCAGTGATCGAGGCTCGTACCGATCGGTCCGTGACCTCCTCGCGGCTCTTGCGAGCCCTGTCGCTCGGCCTGTTGCTGCTCGCGCTCGCGCTGCTGGCGGGATGCGGTGAAAGCTCGGGCGGGTCCGGCGAAGGCGCCCAGTCCTCAGCCGCCGAAGCGCACGACGAAGCCGGCCTGGAAGGCGAAGAAGCGGCGGAAAAGGCCAAGCGGGCAAAGGAACGGGCGACCGAAGCCCGGGCCGTCGCCCTGGAAGAAGCCGCGCTGGCGGCGAGGCGCAAGAAACAGGAAGCCGCTATCGCCGCACAGGCGCAGTCGAACAGCCAGACCAACAAAAAACGCACGCACAGCTCGCACAGGCGCTCGTCGACCAAGCGATCCACTGCCGCCAGGGAAAAGAAGAAGAGCCCCAAGAAGAGCAAGGGCTCGACCGAAAGTGCAGCGGAAAAAGCCGCGCGCCAGAAGTTCGCCGCCGAAGAAGCGCAGGAAATCGCGGCCTTCAAGCGCCGCGGCAAGCAGGAAGGCGAAAGGTAGCCCTCGGGCAGCCAGTTGTCCTGCGACGGGCGGGCGGCACACGCGGGGACAGCGCTTGCGCTTGGTCCGCTCGTGCAAGTAGCGTCAGAGTCCAATGCCGTGTGTCGTGCTTCAAAGCGCGAGCGGCGAGATCCCTTTCAAGCCAGGAGGCATGTCGATGATCCGCAAGCTCTCTTCCGCGCCGCTCGTCGCGCTCGCCTGCGCGGCGCTGTTCGTGGGCTGCGGCAGCTCCAGCAGCAGCTCGAGCAGCACGGCCGCGACCGGCGCCTCGACCAGCTCGACATCCTCGACCGCGACCGGCGCCGCGACGACCCCGAGCCCCACGACGACGACCGGCGGCGGGAAGCTCTCGCCGGCGGCTGTGCAGCGGTGCAAGAGCGGCGTCAACGTGCTGCCCACGCTGCCGCAGAAGACCAAGCGCAAGCTCGAAGCGATCTGCGACAAGGCCGCCAGCGGCAACGTGGCTGCGACCCGTGCGGCGGCGCGCGAAGGATGCGAAGAAATCGTCAGGGCCTCGCCGCTGCCACCCGGTGCGGCGAGGGACCGCGCGCTGGCCGGTTGCAAATCGGCCGCAAAGAAGGCCACAAAGAAATAACCGCGCCGCGCCGACCTCGGCCGGCTGGCCTGCGCGCGGTCAGCTCGCGCCCGGCGCCGGGCGGTACTGCTCGTCCTCCTCCGGACCGTCGAGCCCGTCCTCGCCGTCGTACAGCGACTCGCGCGCGAGCTCCTGTCCTTTGACGCCGAACAGCTTGATCTCCAACAGGTCGTGGCGGTAGTCGTCGGGCGCGATCAGCGTGAAGCGCTCACTGACGAGCTCGCATTGGTCGACCGCGAGGTTGGCCAGCTCGGCCGTCGCGATGCGCCCTCCGGAGACCAGCGGGTGGCCCCACACGAGCGTCATCGCGGCGATCGCGCCGGACTCGCCGCGCCACGCGCCGATCACCTCGTCGCACAGGTCCAGCTGCCAGTCGGGATTGCGCGCGGCCGTCTCCTCGGTGAAGTCAACGAACGCCGAGAAGTCGCTCGGCTCGCCGTCCTGCGGCGCGGGGACGAAGCGCACGTATCCGAACAGTTCATAGCCGTTTGCCGTCAGCGACGTTCCCGGCACGTATGTGCGCCCGTGCCACGTGCGATCCGGGTACCACAGGATCTCACCGGGCTCGCCGAGCTCCTCCGCGGCGACGTCCAGCCGCGCGGCGCCGGCGAGGAACTCCTCGTCGAGGCGCTCCTGCCAGCGGCCGTAGGGAAGGTCCTCCTGCGGCGGCTCGGCGGCGAAGCGCGGTAGGAAGCGGTGCTCGGGCGCCATCGCGCGCCAGCCTAGCCGTCCGCGCGAGCGGAGGGGCGCCTCACGCCTCGCGCAGCAGCGCCGCCGCGTGCTCGGGCGCGACGATGTTCAGGTTGACGTCGGTCGACAGCTCCAGGCCGGCCAGGTGCGTCAGTCGTGGCACCACGTCGATGCGCCAGCAGAAGTGCTCGGCTCCGCGCGGGGCTGTGCGCACCCACAGATTCAGCGGCGGGCTCGCCCCAAGGTGACGCGCCAGGCGGCGCAGCCCGTCATGCAACAGCGACGCGCCCGAGGGACCGTCCTGCTCGAAGCGGGGGAGCGGGCGGCGCGGTGCGAGCATCAGCTGGAAGGGCAGGCGAGACGCATACGGAGCCATCAGCACGGCCTCGTCGTCGATCGCGACGATTCGCTCGCCCAGGCGCACCTCCTCGGCCACCAGGTCCCCGAGCAGGTTCTGGCCCATCGTGCGTGTCGCGTACTCGGCGGCCCGCTCGCGCTCGCGCGCGACCGCCGCGGGGACGAACTGCAGGCCATACAGCTGCGAATGCGTGTGCGGCAGTGAGGCCCCCGCGTGGCGGCGCTCGTTGACGATCAGTTGCACGTACGCGCACTGCTCGTGCGTGCGCATGCGCTCGCGCCACACGTCCATCGCGACCGCAACCTGCTCCAAGGGCAGTTCCGAGAGCGACAGCACCGGCTGCGGGCCGTTGACGATCACCTCGTGCACGCCGGTCGCCGGCAGCGCGCGCAGCAGCTCGCCGGCGCCGTCGCCCTCCGCTTCGCCCTCGGCCGTGCTCTCGGCGCCGGCGGTATCCGGCGCGAGCGCCGGATACAGGTTCGGCACCACGCGCACGCGCCAGCCCGGCGAGTTCGCGACGTCGCTGCCCGGGCGCACCGCGTAGAGCTCCGGCGGCGTGCGGTCCTCGTTTCCCTCGGCGAAAGGGTCGCGCTCGGGGTCGATCGGTTCGGGCGCGCGCTCGCTGTCGGACAGCGTCGGCGCGCCGCCGGGGCGGCGCGAGCGCTCGCCGGCGACGATCGTGCGGTGCCCGCTCAGCGGGTCGATGCGGACCTCAGGCATGCTTGGCGGCGAGCGCGTAGCGCCTGACGTCCTCTTCCAGGCGCGCCTGGCTCGGGTAGGGCCCCTGGCGGATGTACTGGGCGCCCGAGCGGTCGTAGAAGACCGTGACGGGCGTGAACGTCGAGTCGGTGACGGCCGTGCCGGCCGCGCCGCTGTGGTCGTAGTAGCTCGGATAGCTCACCGGGAAGCTGCGCAAGAAGGACGCGCCGGCGGTGCGGCTGGTGTCGCCCGAATCGATGCCGATGAACGCCACCTGGCGCCCGAGCGCCAGCGAGGCACGCTGAAAGGCGCCGAACTCTGCGCGACATGGCACGCACCAGGAAGCCCACTTGTTGATCACGAGGGGTTGCCCGTGCAGCGAGGCAATGCGCGCTCTGACGGCCGTCAGCCCTCCCGGCAGAAGCTCGCCCGCTTGCGAGTGCAGGGAAGCCAGCGGCGCCGGCGAGCCGGCGAGCCGCGCACGCATCTGCGCGAGCGTCAGCTTCGACGGGCGGGTCGGAGACGTCGAGGAGCTCGAGAGTTCGACCAGCCCGACGACCAGCAGGGCGACGATCACGACCCCGCCCGCACCGATCGTCAGCCGCTTCGCCGTCATCGCGCGTAAGCGTGGCAGATCGTGTCCGGCGCGAACCGGCCGCCGATCGAGCTCGCCGTGTCGGCCGGCGCCGAGGCCGGCCTCGACCGCCACGCGACGTGCTATATCTTCTGGACACGTAAAGCCGGTTCGCCTCGAGCATCCGGCGAACGGCGTCAGCAGGACGCCAGCCTTTCCGAGCCACGCCGAAGCCACTTTCTGCGGCGGCTCCGTCTCGAAGTCCAGCCTCTATGGCCGAGCCCACCTCAGTGGCCCTCGCGGCCGCGACCATTCCAAGTTCCGCGGAAATCTCGCGTGCGGAGAAGCTCGTCCGCGAGCGCTTCCTGCACGACGGCGAGGACCCCGCCGTCGCGCTCGCCCCCGGCTCTCCGCGCCGGCTGGCGCTGGATGAGGCGCTGGCCGAGCTGCAGGCCGATCCGAAGGCCAAATATCCGTCGACTGCGTGGCGGCGGGAGTTCTCGCTGCTGCTCGGGCTCGAGCGCGTGCTGTCGGAGGACGAGCCGAAGCTCGCCGACGGCACCGTGCTCTCGGCGCACCAGGTCGACGCGCTGTCGGGCACGCTCGCGGCGCTGCTGACGGCGGCGCAGGTCGCCGCGAGCAACGGCAACGGCCGCACGGCCGCCTCCGCTTCGCCGGAGCTGCTTGCCTCCGCGGAGATCTTCGGTCCCGACGACAGCCCGCCGACGGCCAACGGCGCCGGCACGGCCGCCGTCGAGGACGCGTCGTCCGGCGGCGACTCCGCCGACGACGACGAGGAAGAGGACGAGAGCGACGAGGACGACGATCTCGAGGATGACGACGACGAGGATCTCGGTCCGGTCCAGCGCGCCGCGCCGGACGAGGACGATGACGACGACCTGGATGACGAGGACGACCTCGAGGCCGACGATGACGAGGAGGACGCGGAGGAGGAGCCGGAGGCCGATGTCGACGAGGAGCCACGCGACTGGGTCGAGGAGGAGGAGGAGGACGAGGAGGAGTCGCTCGCCGACCAGCCCGAGGATCCCAACGCGGCCAAGCGCTTCTGGTTCGAGCACGCGACCGGCGCCGGCAAGACCGTCGCCGCGCTCGGCTTCGTCGAGGCCTCGCAGACGGGCGGCGTGCTGATCCTCACCCACCGGCGCAACCTCGTCGACCAGTTCAACGGCGAGCTGCGCCAGCGCGGCTACTCCAAACGCATCAGCAAACCGCTGCTGAAGGGCGAGGACTCTCCCAAGGGCCCGGTGACGGTGGAGACCTATCAGTGGTTCGTGCGCAACGCGGGCAAGATCTCAAGCGCCTACACGATCGTCATCTGCGACGAGGCGCACACGGCGCTGGGCGAGAAGACGAGCGCTGCGATTCGCGAGTGGACCGGGCCGATCTTCATCGGCATGACGGCCACCGGCGCGCTGATCGCACGCCACGTCACCGACCTGTTCCCCACGCAGACCTCGCGCTTTGACTTGGCGCAGGCGGCGCGCCGCGGCGTGATCGCACCGCTTCGCTGCGTGCGCATCTCACCCGGCGTGGGCGTGCGCACGATCGCCAAGGTGCCGCTGCGCCGCGGCGAGATCGATACCGAGTTCGACCAGGACGAGCTGGCGAAACTGCTCGACCAGCAGCCGTTCAACCTGGCCGTCGCAAACCTCTACAAGACCCGCTTCAACGGCGTTCCCGGCGTCGTGTACGCCGCCGGCGTGCGCCACGCCTACAACCTGGCCGAAGCGTTTCGCGCCGAGGGGATCAAGGCGCAGGGCGTCTCCGGCGAGACGCCCAAGCGCGAGCTCGCGGAGATCCTCGCGCGCTACGAGCGCGGCGACATCGACGTGCTGATCAACGCACAGCTGCTGGCCGAGGGCTGGAACAGCCCGCGCGCGACCGTCTGCGTGCACCTCGCGCCGACGGCTTCCAAGCGCATCTACCAGCAGCGCGTCGGACGCGTCACGCGCCGCCACCCCGGCAAGGAGGCTGGCCTGGTCGTTGACTTCGTGCATCCGGCCACCAAGCACGACGACCCTGTCGTCACGCTGCACTCGCTGCTCGACCGCGACGTCTACCGCGGCGGCGCGATCGTCGTCGGGCCCGTCAGGCGCGGGCGCGGGCGGCGGATGCGCGTCGAGCGCCGCGTGCTGCCGGTGTGCGCGGAGGAGGAGCGCCGCTTCGCGGTGTTCGAGCGCGAGCTGTGGCGGATCGCCGTCGAGCACCTCGACTACGGCGAGCAGCACGTGTGGGCGGCGCTGGCGGGCGCGCGCGTCGCGCCCAGCGGCTGGCGCAGGGCGCGCGCGATGCTGCACTTCGACCGCACGGGCGAGCTGAAGAGCCGTTTTCTGATCACCGCCGTGCAGCGCAACAAGAACCCCCAGCTGCGCCTGCGCGCGCTCGGCGACATCCCCGCGCTGCGCGACGCCGACGCCTTCGACACGGCGATCGACATCATCGGCGGCTGGCCGCGCGACGAGCGCCGCGAGGCGACGAAGATCATGCTGCGTGCGCTCGTCGAGCGGCGCATCGGTCGCCGCGACCAGGCCAACGCGTGGATCTGGCGCCTGGCCGAGTACACGCGCGACGTGCACGAGGAGTACGCCGTGCAGCGGTGGCCTGAGACCAAGCGACTGCTCGGGCTGCTCGTCAACTCCGCCGGCGGCGCGCACGCGCGCAACGCCCGCCGGCTGATCCACGCCGCACGCAAGCAGGACCGCCGCCTCGCGGCGGCGCTGCTCGCAGCGGCGCTCGCACACTCGCCGGAGGCCGAGGAGGCGCTGCGCGGCGCGCGCACGCGCATGGCGCGCAAGCCCCCGGCGCTTGCGCGCGAGCTGCTGCGCAACTTTCCCAAGCGCCGCGCGCGCAACTCCCGCCGGCGGCGCAAGGGCGCCTCCGGCGGCGGCGGTCGCCGCACAGCGCCTGCTCACTCCAATGGCGTCGCCAACGGGGCGGTCGCCGAGGCGGGCGCCGCGAGCTCAGGCGAGAACGGGCGCAAGTCGTCGCGTCGCGCGCCAGGCGAGTCGCGCGCGAGCACCGGCGCCAGCGAGTCCGCGACCTAGCCGCCGCGCAGCAGGTGAACCTCGCCGGCGTCCAGCGTGGCGCGCTCGCCGTCGCCGAGCGAGACGACCAACCGTCCCGCGCCGTCGATTCCCTCGGCGCGTCCATGCCCGGCGCTCCATGCAACGTCGCGCCCGAGCAGCGCGTCGCGTGTGCGCCACGCCGCCAGCGTCGCGTCGCTGCCCTGCGCAAGCCTCAGCGCCAGCGCGTCGATCAGGCGTTCCAGCACTGACTCGATGTCCGCGGGCGCCAGGCCGAGTGTCGCCGCGGTGTCGTGCAGCTCCGCCGGCAGGTCCTCAAGGCGGACGGCGACGTTGACGCCGATGCCGAGCACCGCCCAGCCCTCCTGCGGGCGTCCCTCGGCGAGGATCCCCGCGAGCTTGGCCAGGTCGCTGCCACGTGCGAGCACGATGTCGTTGGGCCACTTGATCTGCGCCTGCTCGCCGACGACATCGCACACCGCCAGCGCGGCGATCAGCGGAAGCAGTGGCGGCGGGGTGCGCAGCACGAGCGACATCAGCAGGGCGCTCCCGGCCGGGGCCGACCATCGGCGACCTTGACGACCGCGTCCGGCCGTCTGCTCGGAAGCCGTCACGAGCGTTCCGTGCGGAGCGCCCAACAGCGCCAGCTCGCGCGCGCGGTCGCTCGTCGAGTCGGTGCGCCGCAGGTGCAGGCGCGGAACCCCCAGGCTCGCCGGCTCGGGTCCCGCCACGCTCACAGCGGCGCCGTCCTCACCGTGCGGCGGCATCGGCGAGCAGCGCCTGCAGCAGGCCGCCGATGTCGTGCTGGGAGGCTTCCACGTCGACTTTCACGCCTCGCTCGCGCAGCGCCTCGCTGGTCACCGGGCCGATCGAAACGGTCCGCGTCTCTCCTGAGAGCACGCCGCCGCCGGCCTGCTCGCCGGCAGCTTCGAGGAAGTTGCGCACGGTCGATGCCGATGTGAACGTGACGTAGTCGGCCGCCAGCGCCTGCGCGAGCGTCTGCGCCGACAGCGGCTCGACGACGGTCTCATAAAGGTCGAGCACGTCCACGTCGGCACCCGCCGCGCGCAGCGCCTCGGGCAGCAGCTTGCGTCCTCCGCGCGCGCGCGCGACGAGCGCGCGAGTCACGGTGACGTGCGCGAGCGCCTCGACGAGGCCCTCGGCGACGAAGCGTTGCGGCACGACGTCCGCCACGATCCCGTGCGCGGCGAGCGCATCGCTCGTCCCCGGGCCGATCGATGCGATGCGCGCGCCCGCCAGCGCGCGAGCGTCGCGGCCGCCAGCGGCGAGGCGGGCGAACAGCTCGTTGGCGGCGTTGGGGCTAGTCACGCAGATCAGGTCGTACGGGGCTGGGTCCAGCGCGGGCCCCGGGAGCTGGCGTGCGCGCACGACGGGCGCCTGCACGACGCGCGCGCCCAGCTCGCGCAGGCTGCGCGCCAAGCCGCTGGCCTGCGCGCGCGCTCGCGTGACGGCCACCGTGCGACCGGCGAGCGGCCCACGCGTCCTCCATGCCAGCTGCCCTGCGAGGCCGGCGACGGCGCCGACGACGGTGATCGACGGCGAGCCGACACCCTCCTGCTGCACGCGCTCGGCGATCGTCTGCAGCGTCGCGCCGACCGTCCGCTGGGTCGGCAGCGTCCCCGCCTCGATCACCGCCGCCGGCTCGGACGGATCGCGCCCGGCGGCGATCAGCGAGCTGGCGATCTGCGCGAGGCGGCCCACGCCCATGTAGAAGACGAGCGTGCCCGGAAATGCCGCCAGCGCGCGCCAGTCGAGCTCGCTGTCGTCGCCGGTGCGCCCGGTTATGAACGCCACCGCCGTCGCCAGGCCGCGGTGCGTCACCGGGATGCCCGCGTAGGCGAGCGCCGCCACGCCGGCCGTGACCCCCGAGACGACCTCGAAGGCGATGCCGGCGGCGCGCAGCGCCAGCGCCTCCTCGCCGCCGCGGCCGAACACGAAGGGGTCGCCGCCCTTCAAGCGCACGACCGACTTGCCCTCGCGCGCACGCGCGACCATCAGCGCTTCGGTCTGCTCCTGCGGCACCGAGTCGCCACCGCCCTGCTTGCCGGCGAACAGCAGCTCGGCATCCGCGCGCGCGCCCTCCAGCGCCGAGTCGGGGATCAGGCGGTCATAGAGGATCACGTCGGCATCCGCGATCAGCTCCAGCGCGCGCGCCGTGAGGAGCCCGGGGTCGCCGGGGCCGGCGCCGATGAGATACACGCGCCCGCTCACGCGCCGACCGGCCAGTGCTCGACGTCGAGATCGGACATCGGGAAGTGCTTCGGGTTGCCTGTCGCCAGGCGCGCGTCGACGCCGACGGCCGCTGCCGCGATTAGGCAGTCCGCCTGCGCCAGCGTGATCCCCTTACGTGCGTAGTCCCTACGCCAGCGCCCCGCACGCTCGCCCTCGACGCGACCGAGGGGAGCGAGTTGGAGACCGCTCAGGAAGCGGTCGACGAGCGCCTGCTCCTCGGCGTGCGTCCCACGCATGACCTCCTCGACGTTGACGGCGCAGATCCATGGCGCGTGCTCTGCGCTGCGCAGGTCGCGCAGACGCTCGGCCGCGGAGCGGCCTCGCAGCGCGTCGATCAAGACGGTCGTATCGAGCAGCAGCGCCAACGACTAACCGACGCGCGCCGGGTCGCCCGAGCGCTGCGCTGTCACCCAGCCAGCGGGATCGTCGTCCCAATCGTGCTTGCGCCCGGCGAGCACACCCAAGCTCGCCTCGATGTCGTCCCAGCGACGTTCGTCCTCCAGCGCGCGGCGTATCGTCTCGCCGATGAACGCACTGCGACGCCGCCGACCGACGCGACGATCGAGCTGTCGCACGAGGTCGTCCTCGAGGCTTATGTGCAAACGCATGGCCACAGAGTAACACACACGTACATCGCGCTCTCGGCAGCTACTTCGCTACAGCCATCTGCGCCGCGCGCTCGAGCATCTCGCCCGCGCCGACCGCGTCCAGCCGCTTTGCGAGCTCGGATCCGAGCTCCTCGGGCTCGGCGGGCGTGCCGTGAAGCTCGTCGACGAGCCATGCCGAGCCGTCGGGCAGGCCGACCCACGCGCGCAGGCGCAGCGTGCGGTCGCTTGCCACGGCGTGCGCCCCCAGCGGTGTGTCGCAACTGGCACCGAGCGCCCGGGCAACGGCGCGCTCAGCCAGCAGGCAGGAGAGCGCGTGCGCGCTGCCGATCGCCGCAAGCGCGTCGCGGGCGCCCGCATCGTCGCTGCGCGCTTGTAGCGCGAGCGTCCCCTGGCCGGGCGCGGGCACGAAGCGCGCCGGGTCGAGCACCGCGCCGACGGCGTCCTCGCGGCCGAGCCGCTGCAGCCCCGCGCGGGCGATCACGATCGCGTCGAGCTCACCGCGCGCGAGCTTTGCCAGGCGCGTGTCGACATTGCCGCGAATGCCAACCGGCACGAGGTCCTCGCGTGCGGCGAGCAGCTGGGCGACGCGCCGAACGCTGCTCGTGCCGACGCGCGCCCCCGGCTTCAGCGCGCTCAGGCCGCTCGCGCCGCACAGCGCGTCCTCGGCGCCCGCGCGCGGTGGCGCAGCGACGATCGTCAACCCGTCGACGGGGTCGCCGGGGACGTCCTTGGCCGAGTGCACGGCGACGTCGATCACGCCGTCGCTCAGCGCGTGCTCGAGCTCTGAGACCCAGCGCGACTTGTCCTCTCCTGGCGGCGGCTCACCGGGAGCGCCGTCGCCGGCGAGGGCGCCGGCTGTGTCGTCCACGCCAGCCGACTCGCGATCGCCGCGCGTGACGATCGGGACGATCTCCACGGCAGCTCCGCCACGCTCGCTGCCGCCGTCACCGCCGGCCTGCAAGAGCTCGGCGACGAGCTCCGCCTGCGCGAGCGCCAGCGCGCTCGCGCGGGTGCCGAGACGCATCAGCGAAGGCGCATCAGCGCTCGCGACGGCGGCGCACGATCGATGGCATACGCTCGGAGGCACGGGCAGGCAGGTCGTGGACCTCCGCCAGTTCCGCCGCCGGCTGCTCGTGCGAGGGGGCGTCCTCGCGCAGGCCGAACAGCTCGCGCACGAGCTCCAGGCTCGCGTGGCCGCGCTCGTCGGACAGGCTGCGCAGGCGGATCGTCGGCTCGTGCAGCAGGCGGCTCATGACCGCGCGCGCGACCGCCTCGATGCGCGCGAGGTCGCGTGGCGAGGCGGACTCCCAGCGTCCGGCGTTCTCGGCGAGCACCTGCTCGACGAGCTCGTTGCCGTGCTCGCGCAGCGCGCTCACCGTCGGCAGCGTCTCCAGCTGGCCGAGCCAGCGGGCGAAGCGGTGGATCTCCTCCTCGACGATCTCCTGCGCGCGCGGCGCCTCGCCGGCGCGCGTCGAGAGGTTGCGCGCGACGACCGCCTGCAGGTCGTCGATGTCGTACAGGCTCACCCCCTGCAGCTCGCCGCACGCCGCCTCGACGTCGCGCGGCACGGCGATGTCGATCAGCAGCAGCGGACGCTCGGCGCGCTCGCGCATCACCTGCTCGAGCTCGTCGCGCCCGACGATCGGGTGCGGTGAGGAGGTGGAGGAGAGCACGATGTCGGCGCGCAGCAGCTGCTCGGGCAGGTCGTCGAGGCCGACGACGGTGCCGCCGAAGCGCTGCGCGAGGCTGAGCGCGCGGTCGGCGTGGCGGTTGGCGACGAAGATCGTGCCGGCGCCCTGCTCGGCGAGCGCACGCGCGGTCAGTTCGCTCGTCTCGCCGGCGCCCAGCACGACCACGTGGCGCTCCTGCAGCCCGCCGAGCACGCTCAGCGCGAGGTCGACGGCGACCGACGGAATGCTCACGCGGCTGGAGCCGATCCCCGTCTCCGTGCGCACGCGCTTGCCGGTCGTCAGCGCGGCGGCGAACAGGCGGTTGGACAGCGGACCGGTGCAGCCGGCGCGCATCGCCGCCTCGTGCGCGCGCTTGACCTGGCCCTGGATCTCCGCCTCGCCGACGATCATCGACTCCAGGCCCGCGGTGACGCGGTACAGCTGGCGCGCGGCGTCGCAGTTGCGCGGCGAGTAGATCGCGTCGGCCAGCTCCGTCGGGCGGATGCCGGCGCGGCGGGCGAGCAGGCCGAGCACGTCTGACTCGGCGCGCACGGGGTCGCCGACGACGAGGTAGATCTCGGTGCGGTTGCACGTGGAGATGACGACCGCCTCGCGCACCTCCGGCGTGGCGGTCGCCTGCGCGGCGAACTCCGTCGCCTCGACCTCCGTGAAGGCCACGCGCTCGCGCAGCGCCACAGGCGCGGTCTTGTGCGAGATGCCCAGCGCCAGCAGCTCGCTCATGCCAGCGTCGACTCCTGCTGCGCCTGCTGCCCCGCCGGTGGCGCCTGCGGCTCGGTCGGGCCGCCTGCGCCGGCCTGCGCCTGCTCCTGCTCGAGCAGCTCGCCGAGGCTTCGCTCGATGCGGCTCAGGCGGATGGCCATGATCGCCACGTAGACGAGCACGAGCGCGAACAGCACGATGTAGGCGCCGGCCACGTACTTGCCGGCCTCGTGCAGCGGCAGCGCCGGCAGCACACCGATCAGCGCGCCCATGCGATCACCGCCCGCCCGTCGCAGGGGCGCCGAGCGTCGGCGCGGGGTGCACGCTCGGCGCGGCGCTGCGCGGCCGGCGTGCCGGCTCGACGACGCCCGCACGCCTGTCGGCCAGGCGGCGCAGCGCGCGCAGCTGCGCGCGCGCGTGCTTGGCCGTCAGCTCGTATTTGCAAAGCGTCGTGAACAGCACGGCGATGGCGACCAGCGAGACGACGAACGTGAGCGCCATCTGCGACGGCAGGTTGGAGGTCGCGCCGAGCACGCGCGGATGCACGTACGCGGTGGACGCGCGCACGGCGATGAAGTTCAGGGGCACGAACGCGCCGGCGGTGATCGCGAACACGGACGCGTAGCGTGCCTGGCGCTCGGGATCCTCGATGGCGAAGCGCAGCGGCTGGTAGGTCGCGTACAGCAGGAACACGATCAGGAACGACACGAGCGTCGGCTCGTCCCACACCCACCAGTGCCCCCACGAGCCCTTCGCCCAGATCGAGCCGGTGATCAGCGTGGCCACGCCGAAGATCAGGCTCATGTGGATGGCGACGTAGGAGCGCATGTCCCAGCGGGGGTCGCGCGTGCGCAGGTGCTGGATCGCGAACAGCCCGCCGGCGACGAAGCCGCACAGCGCGACGATCGCCAGCGGCACGTGCACGTAGAAGATCTTCTGCAGGAAGCCCTGTTCGGCTTCCAGCGGCGCGTAGAAGAACACGAGCGCCAGTGCGAGCGCCATCAAGGCGACCGTCGAGATGCTCAGCGCGCGCAGACCCTTTCCATACACGGGTTTTTTAGTCCTCCAGGAGGAAATCGAACAGGGCGTAGGCGATCAGCCCGAACACCAGATCATAGAGCCCCAGCGTCAGCAGCCAGCGTCCCGGCGGCTCGCCTGCATGGCCGAGCGCGAGCAGCGGAGACGTCGCTCGCGCGCCGCCGATGACGATCGGCACGAGCAGCGGCAGCGCAAGCAGCGGCCCGAGCAGGTCGCGCGCGCGCGTGCGTACGGCGAGCGCGGCCACGAGCGTGCCGATCGCCGCGATGCCGAGGTCGCCGAGCGCCAGCACGCCGAGCAGATCGGGCATCGCCTGGCCGAGCGACGGGCCGAGCAGCAGCAGCGCGAAGGCGGGCACGGCGACGAGCTCGAGCACGAGCAGGTACGCGAGCAGCGCGAGCGCCTTGGCCACGAGCATCGCCGTGCGCTCGACGGGAGCGAGCAGGAAGCCGTCGAAGCCGCCCTGGTCGGCATCGGCGACGAACAGGCGGTTGATGCCGAGGATCGCGGCGAACAGCAGCGTCACCCACAGGATTCCCGCGGCGAGGTCGCCGTCGACGCTGCTGCGCTGCAGCGCGAAGTGGAACACGACGAACGTCGTCACGGCGAACAGCGACATGCCGGGAACCGACTCCAGCGTGCGCAGCTCGACGAGCAGCTCCTTGCGCAGCAGCGCGCCGACGGTGCGCCTCATCGGTACAGCTCGGCGATCTCGTCCGCGCCGACCTCGCCGGCGCCGCGCAGCAACGCCGGTCTGCCGTCGCGCAGACCGAGCACGACGTCCGCCTCCGCCAGCCCGCCACCGGGGTCGTGGCTGCAGATCACGCGCGTGCGTCCCGACGCGGCGCCGATCAGCGGATCGACGAGCTCGACGGCCGCCGGGTCGAGGTTCGAGCGCGGCTCGTCGAGCAGCAGCAGCTCGGGGTCGTGCAGCACCGCGCGCGCGACCGCCACGCGCTGGACCATGCCGCGCGAGAGCGAGCGCAGCGGCTCGTCGGCGCGGTGCTGCAGCGCGACGCGCGCCAGCAGCTCCTCCACGCGCCCCGGCGCGACGTCGTGCAGGCGCGCGTGGAAGCGCAGGTTCTCGCGTGCGGTCAGCTCGCGATACAGCAGCGGCTCGTGCCCCAGCAGGCCGACGCGCCCGCGCACCTCCCACGCCTGCTGCGGCAGCCGCGAGCCGAGCACGCGCACGTCGCCGGCGTGCGGGCGCAGCAGCGTCGCGAGCACGCGCAGCAGCGTCGTCTTGCCGGCGCCATTGGGCCCGAACACGACGAGCGTCTGGCCTGCGAGCAATGACAGCGAGACGCCGTCGAGCGCCTCGCGTTCACCGTAGCGCCGAGAGAGGCCCTCGACGTGAACGGCTGTCACGCTCAGGCTCTCGACACCTGCGGCGTCCGCTGCGCCTGCGCCCGCGCGATCAGCTCGCGCACGGCGTGCTCGCCATCGCCGCCCGCGCCGCCCGCAAGACCGTCGCCGTGCGCGCCACCCGCCCCGTCCGCGATGCCGTCGCCGCGCAGCAGCTCGATCGGGTCGGGGTCGCCGTTGACGATGCCCTCGAAGAACTCCTTGCGGTCCTGATAAGTGGGCAGCGTGCCCTTGGCCCAGCCGCGCACCTCGTTGAGCAGCACCGCGAGGCGCGCGTACGGCTCGCCGAACTGGCCTTCGATCTCGCGCTTCATGCGCTTGGCCAGCGCCGGTGAGGCGCCGGCGGTGGAGATCGCGATCGCCAGCGGACCTGTGCGCACGATCGCCGGCAGGATGAAGTTGCACAGCGGCGGCACGTCGACGACGTTCACGAGCATCGCCCGTCGCTCGGCGTCGTCGAACACGGCGATGTTCACGTCCGTGTCGTCGGTCGCGGCGATCGCCATGAAGGCGCGCTCGAGGTCGGCGGGGCCGGCGTACTCGCGCTGTTGCCACTCGATCGATCCCTCGTCGGCGTACTCGCGCAGCGCCGGCTCCGCGTCAGGCGCGATCAGCGTCACGTGACCGTCGCACGCGAGCAGCCCCTCGACCTTCTCCAGGCCGATCGACCCCCCGCCGACGACCACGCAGCGCCGCCCTGTGAGCTTCACGCAGGCGATGTAGAAGGGGGTGTCGAGCATCCCCTGCACGCAGCTCTGATCGCAGATTCCCCTGCGCAGCTGGCACACGCACTCCTTACCTGCATAAGCCTGAGCGGGCATGCATTCAAGGGTAGTGCAGCGCTCGCGCATGCATCTGCTCCGAGAGGGCGTGCTGAGTGTCTCTCCGAACAGACTGCGGTAGCCATGGTATATGCAGACGGGCCGATGCAGCGAGGTCGCGTATATACCTTTGCTACCGCTGCACGTAAAAGCAAAGACAAACCACACATCCGCAGCTCATCCGCATCTCATCTTCTGCGGCAGGGCCGCATGCGGCCCTGCCCGAGGCCGCACATGTGCAGCCTCGCACGGGAGCGCACATGTGCGCTCCCGCCGGACGGCACATGTGCCGTCCGGAACAGCATCCCTATCTGGGCAGGCCGCGCCCGAAGGCTCTTGCGCCGATGCGCGTCAACGCGATCGCGCCGTTGCGCCAGGCATGCTCGCGGTCGATCTCGCGGCTGGAGCGCATCTTTGCGACGGCGCGTGCGGCGCGTGTGGTCAGCTCGTCGTACGGGCCCCACCACAGCCCGCGCGCGGACGATGGATCCCATGTGATCAGCTTCTCCTGTGCGCACGCGCGCAGGCCGGCCGCGCCGAGCGTTCGCCCGAGCCCGCCGCCGGCGGCCGCGCCCCACGGGCCGCGCGAGACCGTCGGGCAGGGCAGGTGGTCGTTGCACCAGACCATTCCCGCGTGCAGCTCGCGCGCGATGCGCAGCGCCTGGTAGCGGTCTGCCGTCCACACTGACGCGCCGAGTGCGTAGTCGGAGTCGTTGGCCAGCTCGATCGCCTCGCCGACGGAGTCGACGGCCATCACCGCCAGCACCGGGCCCTCCAGCGGCTCGCGCATCAGGCGCATCTCGTGCGTCACGCCGGTGATGACGGCGGGCGCGTAGAAGGAGCCCGCCTCGCCGCCCGCCGGGCTGACGGGACCGCCGCAGCGCAATGTCGCGCCGTGTGCGACAGCGTCGTCGACGAGCGCGCACACGTGCGCCAGGCGCCGCGGTGAGGCCAGCGGGCCGACGTCGACGCGCGCATCGGACGGGTCGCCGACGCGCAGCGCAGACGCCGCCGCGACGAGGCCGTCGACGAAGCGCTCGTGCACGTCGCGTGCGACGTAGATGCGCTCGACCGACCCGCGCGCCTGGCCGGCGCCGACGCAGCCGGCCCACAGCGCGCCTTCGATCGCGCGTGGCAGGCGCGCGTCGGCGAGCACGAGCATCGCGTCCTTGCCGCCCAGCTCGACCGTCACCTCCTTCTCGCGCGACACGCCCTCGCCGGCGACCACGCGACCGACGGCCGGCGAGCCGGTGAAGAGGATCTTGTCGACCGGCGATTTCGCCAGCGCGATGCCCACGTCGGCGCCGCCGTGCGCGATCCGCACTAGCCCCTCCGGCAGGCCGGCGCGCGCGAGCACGCGACCGATCCGCTCGCCGGCGAGCGCCGCGCGTGCGGCCGGCTTGAAGGCGACGCCGTTGCCCGCCAGCAGCGCGCCGGCGATCTGCCCGAGCGGCTGCGCGAACGGTGCTGAGCCGGCGCCGATCACGCCGACGACGCCGTACGGCTCGAACGCGACGCGCGCGCGCTTGGCCAGCGACATGCCGCGGCTGATGCCCACGCGCCGGCCGCCCAGCAGGTCGGCGCCGTCGTCGGCGATCCAGATCAGCGCGTCGATCGCCGGCAGCAGCTCCAGCGCCGCGATCTCCGCCGCCGGGCGCCCCTGCTCGCGCGCGAGCTCGCCAGCGAGCTCGTCGAAGTCGTCGATCACTGCCTGCGCCATGCGCCGCATGTAGCGCGCGCGGTCCTGCACGCGCAGCAGCGCCCACAGCGGCTGCACCTTCGCGACGTCCGCCACCACCTGCGCGATCTGCAGCGGCGCGGTCGCCTGAACGCTGCCCAGCGGCTCGCCCGTCGCCGGATCGCGCACGTGCAGCTCCTGTGGCGAAGCGCTGTGGGCGGCGGTTGCGCTCATAGCACCGGCTCGCTGGAGATCGCGTCCATGTCGCAGCGATTATCGCTCGCCGATCCCGCGTTCCCGGCGAATCTCGCGCAGGCGCTTCTCGAGCTGCGCCTCGGCCTCGTCGGGCTCGTAGAAGCGCGCGCCGGCGACCTCCTCCGGCAGCAGGCCCTGCGGTGACACGTGCCCGCGATGGCCGTGCGGGTTGTCGTAGTCGGCCTTGTCCTGGCCGGGGCGCGGACCCGAGCGAAGCCACGGCGGCGCGGGCTGCGCGCCGTGCTCGCGTACGTGACGCTGCGCCGCGCCGAGCGCGCGCCCGGCGGCGTTTGACTTCGGCGCGAGCGCCAGGTAGATCGCCGCCTGCGCGAGCGCGTAGCGCGCCTCCGGCAGGCCGACGTGCTCGACGGCCGCCGCCGCGGCCGTGGCGACCGACAGAGCCGCCGGGTCGGCGTTGCCGATGTCCTCGGAGGCGAGGATCACCATGCGCCGCACGATGAAGCGCGGGTCCTCGCCGCCCTCGAGCATCACCGCGAGGTAGTACAGCGACGCGTCCGGATCGGAGCCGCGCGTGGCCTTGATCCACGCAGAGGCGTAGTCGTAGTGACGATCGCCCTTTTTGTCGTACAGCACCGCGCGCCGCTGAAGCGCGTCCTCGACGCGCGCGAGCGTCACCCGCTCGCCCGCGCCGCCGGCCTCGCGAGCCGTCGCGACGGCGAGCTCCAGCGCGTTGAGCGCCGTGCGCGCGTCGCCTTCGCTGCGCGCCGCCAGGAAATCGACCGCCGCGTCGTCGACGTCCGCCTCGCAAGCGCGGCGCAGCAGCTCGCCGACCTCCTCCGCGGTGAGCGCCTGCAGCGCGTACACGCGCATGCGCGACAGCAGCGCGCCGTTGACCTCGAACGCCGGGTTCTCCGTCGTCGCGCCGATCAGCGTCAGCACGCCCTCCTCCACCGCCGGCAGCAGCGCGTCCTGCTGGGCCTTGTTGAAGCGATGGATCTCGTCGAGGAACAGGATCGTCGCGCGCCCGGCGCGGCGGCGCTCGCGGGCCCGTGCGATCACGGCGGTGACCTCGGCCTTGCCGACCTGCACGGCGCTGAGCTCCTCGAACGCGGCGTCGGCGCTCGTGGCGACGATGCGCGCCAGCGTCGTCTTGCCGGAGCCGGGCGGGCCGAAGAGCACCATGGAGTGCGGCCGGCCCTGCTCGATAGCCGTCCGCAGGGCGCTCCCCGCGTGCAGGACGTGTTCCTGGCCGACGAATTCGTCGAGCGTGCCCGGGCGCATGCGCGTGGCGAGCGG